>JBGSQK010000053.1:0-98893 GCA_041738135.1 Alphaproteobacteria bacterium | reverse complement strand
ACCACAGCAGCTTGAGGTGGTTTGATACCAACGCCCTGAACGCCGATACCGGAGGGCCAACCTCCATCTCTTCAAGAGCTTACGCTCCTGTCTATCGTTAAATCATTCGATTCTCCTTTAAACTTTTGCTCTACGGCACACTTCGATACCGCATGATTATGTAAAACGGCCACACCACAGTAGATTGCCACGCCCTAAGAAGGGCTTCCAATGACGGGAGTTGTGTCAACTATTTAGTTCCCGAATATTAAGAGCAAAAAAAACTTATTTCTTTTAAATAATTTCAGAAAATGAGTAAAGTTACCGCATAACGAATCTTTTTTTGAATATGAGCATCCCTTGAAAGCTAATAAGAACAACGGTTTTGCGCAATAATGACACTAGTTCAATCTTTTTTGACAATACACGAAAATAATTGTAATTTTTTCTTGACAAATCATACTGTTATAGCTATATTATGCTTAAGGGTAAGAGATGGAACTCTTCCCCTCGTGTACACAAAAACGAAAGGCATCCGGCGTTTGGGCCCCCGCGTAACCCAAGCAAGTCTGGAAATGAGCGGCGCGGTGAGCAAGTAAGGGATATGGTGCGTAAAGTGTCATATCTACCGTACGGTTAATGCAAAAAGGTGACGAGGAAGGTATCCCTATAAGCCAAAAACAACCTAAAAAATCCAAACGGTGGAAGCCTTAAAAAGCTTCCACCACTTTAAAAAGGAAGAGCGGGCACGGTAGCCCAATCAAGTGAGTAAAAGGAGTATGAATGGTAGTAGATGATAAACGCATAAATATAGCGAGAATTATTACTAGGTTTGAGAGAATATCTAGAAGATCCGAATTGAAACAAGACTACACCTCGTCCATAAGAGCGGGAAAAGTCGTCTTGGACTATCTTGCTGATCTACAAAAAGAAATACCAGAAGAAGAAACCATCTGGGACAAAGATAAGTTGACAAACCTACTGGATTATCTCGAAAGCCAGCTAGAACAGCCGTGATGTGTCATCCCCGCGAAGGCGGGGATCCAGCACAACAAGCATCGCGAAGCGATTCAATATAGATATAAAGCGCGCCGCTGGCGCACATCTTGCGCTGGATCCCCGCCTTCGCGGGGATGACACGTTGTGGCTATCACTTCCCGTCCAACATCTCTTTCAGCACATCGTTAAGCAGCTTCGGATTCGCCTTACCCTGCATAGCTTTCATCACTTGCCCTACGAAGAAACCAAAGAGTTTGTCTTTGCCTGAACGATATTCATCCACCATGCCAGCATTAGCCGCCATGATTTGTTCGATACAAACCCGAATAGCTGAATCATCACTGACCTGCTCAAGGCCTTTCTCTTTAACGATTTGTGCAGCAGATTCACCGGACTCCCACATCTGAAGGAAGACGTCCTTGGCAATACGTCCAGAGATGGTTCCTGCTGTAATGAGGTCTACCAGTTCAGCAATTCCTTCAGGACGCACCTTGGATTCGGAGATGGTTAGATTATCCCGATTCATGGCACCAAACAATTCGCTGGTAATCCAGTTGGCGAGCAACTTAGGCGCTTTATCATCTTGCTGCTTTATGGCCGCAATGGCGCTTTCGTAGTAATCAGCAAACTCCGCATCGGAGACCAGCACAGCTGCGTCGTATGGGCTCAAGCCTAGCTTTTCCACAAAGCGGGTTTTCTTGGCTTCAGGCAATTCCGGTAGAGTTTTGCGAATTTCTTCGATCAATTCGGGCTTCAGCCTTAAAGGCGGCAGATCAGGATCCGGGAAGTAACGATAATCGTGCGCCTCTTCTTTGGATCGCATGCTGCGGGTTTCACCGCGAACAGGATCAAACAGACGAGTCTCTTGCACGATTGTGCCACCCTCCTCCAGAATTTCCATCTGGCGTTGGACTTCGAAATCGATGGCCTGCCCCATGAACCGGATTGAGTTCACGTTCTTAACTTCCGCTCGGGTCCCCAACTCGGCACCCGGACGACGCAAAGAGACGTTAACGTCCGCACGCATACTGCCTTGCTCCATGTTTCCATCGCAAGTGCCCAAATAACGCAACAGTGAGCGCAGATTCTTCACAAACGCCATTGCCTCTTCACGGCTTGAAATGTCAGGCATGGTCACAATTTCCATCAAGGCCACACCGGACCTGTTCAAATCGATAAACGTTTTGCTTGGGTGCTGGTCATGGATACTTTTACCCGCATCCTGCTCCAAGTGTATGCGTTCAATACGCACAGCCTTCGTCTCACCATCAGGTAAGTCAATATTCAAATGCCCCTCACCAACGATTGGGTGCTTGAACTGAGAGATCTGATAGCCGGACGGCAGGTCTGGGTAGAAATAGTTTTTACGGTCAAAAACAGACAGCTCGTTGATCTGCGCATGTAGACCCAATCCTGTTTTTATGGCCTGGCGTACGCAAAAATCATTAATGACAGGTAACATGCCAGGAAAACCCGCATCCACAAAAGATACTTGGCTATTGGGATCGGCACCGAATTCTGTGGATGCACCTGAAAACAATTTAGAATTGGACGATACCTGGGCATGTACTTCAAGCCCAATAACCACTTCCCAAGGACCTGTGGCCCCCTCTATGTATGTTGTCATGATGCTTTCCTCATTTGCGTAACCTGGCCCTGAAAGTTGGCGGCTGTTTCGATAACTTGCGCGGCGTTTAGCAAGGTAACCTCATCAAATGATTTACCCACCAACTGCAGTCCCAAAGGCAATCCGTCGCTGGTCAAACCACCGGGCAAAGAAAGTGCTGGCAGCCCAGCCAAGTTCGCCGGGACGGCCAAAACGTCATTCATATACATTTCCACCGGATCCGTTGGCGGATTGTCTAAGGAGAATGCCGCCGTCGGCGTCGTAGGTGTCAAAATACAATCTACCTTTTGGAAAGCATCGGTGAAGTCTTTTGTGATCAGACGACGCACTCTTTGTGCCTTAATGAAATAGGCATCGTAGTAACCCGCTGACAACACATAGGTTCCGATCATAATGCGGCGCTGAACCTCATTACCAAAGCCTTGGCCACGGGTTTTCTCGTAGAGATCAGTCAAATCCTCACCTTCAATGCGCGCCCCGTAACGGATACCATCATAACGGGCCAGGTTAGAGGACGCTTCTGCCGGCGCGATAATATAATAGGTGGGCAATGCGTATTTTGTGTGAGGCAAACTGATGTCTAAGATCTCCGCACCCGCTTGCTTGAGCCATTCCACGCCCTTATGCCAAACATCCATAATTTCTGAACGCATGCCATCTACTTGATACTCTTTTGGTATACCAACACGCAAGCCCTTGACATTACCAGTCAACAACGATTCATAATTGGGTACTGAAATATCTATGGATGTGGCATCTTTAGGATCGTATCCCGACATGGCTTCCAGCATGATAGCTGCATCGCGAATCGTATGGGTCATAGGCCCTGCCTGATCTAAGGATGAAGCAAAAGCCACCACGCCCCAACGGGAGCAACGACCGTATGTGGGTTTTAAACCTACGAGACCGCAGAATGCTGCAGGCTGGCGGATGGATCCTCCTGTGTCTGTGGCGGTTGCTGCCATGCATGAACGAGCAGCCACAGCTGCGGCAGATCCACCTGAAGAACCACCAGGAACCAGCTTGGCGTTATCCCCTTGCTTTTTCCAAGGGTTTTCCACAGGACCATAAGCGCTGGTAATATTGGCTGAGCCCATAGCGAACTCATCCAAGTTGGTTTTGCCCAGAGAGACAGCACCCGCATCTTTTAAGTTCTGACTCACAGTGGATTCATAAGGCGGGATAAAATTACTCAATATCTTGGACGCAGCGGTTGTTAACGTACCTTTGCTGCAGAACAAGTCCTTCATACCGATAGGAATGCCTTCCATAATGCCGGCAGATCCTGCAGCAATACGCTTGTCGCTGGCCTTGGCTTGTTCTAGCGCCAGTTCAGGCGTTTCTGTAATAAAGGCATTTAATCCACGTGTCTCTTCCATTTGCTTGATAAAAGCACTGGTCAGCTCAACGCTGCTGAAATCTTTCTTCAGCAGTTTATCCCGTGCCTGCGATAGGTTCAGTTTAATGAGTTCATTCATATTTAATTACTCCACCACTTTCGGAACTGAAAACATATCATACTGAGCCCCGCCCGGAGCATTGGCGACGATATCCTTAGCATAGCCGCCATCGGTGACCACGTCTTCACGCCTGCGCATTTGTTCCTGGTTTACGCTGAACATAGGCTCCACACCGTCCACATTCACCTCATTGAGCATCTCGATCCAGTCCAAAATTTGGGATAGACTTTGCCTTAGGGGCTCGAGTCGTTCATCGGGGACTTCCAGACGCGCCAAATGCGCAACCTTTATAATATTTTCACGGGTAAGTTCCATAACAAAGCTCCAATCAATGGGATTTATAGTCAGGTAGAAATTAGTTCACTTGCAGGGGCGCCGGGCAAATCATTGCGAGCCCTCCACAAATCTTGTTGGGTATATTGGTATGTATCACAGAAATCCATAGATATCTCATCCATGGATAAAATAAAATCAAGTAAAGCGGCCCATGCTTCGGGCTGATCCGCATGCTCATAAAGCTCTTCAAGGCTTATGCCACAAGCATCCACGAACAGGTCGAGCAAGTCTTCTCGCTCCGCGATGAAGGTTAGGGCTTTTATTGAAAGTATTTCTGTTGCATCATTCATATAGGGACAATAGCGAATCGTGCGAGAAAAATGAACAACAAAAACAGCTCAATCACAAATATTTTTCTAGCCATCGAGCTGGACGACGATACGAAGCAACTGTTTGCTCGTAAATTGTTCCTTCTGGATTTCAAAGATTTCCTCAGATTGGAGTCAAAACGCAATCTACATATCACGCTTGGATATATCCGGGACGTTCACCAAACGGAACGTCGAGACATCATTAATGCTTTCAAACCCCTGAAAGAATGCCCCCCCTTCCAGGCCCACGTGGACTCCACCATTGTACTGGGGCAGTTTGAACACATGCTGTGCGTCCAATTCAAGCCATACGAACCCTTTAAAGAGCTGCGTGACAAAGCTGCCCAACTATTGGCAGAATCAACCACGTTCCGTTTTGATGAAAAATATACGAATTTTATCCCCCACACAAAGCTACAAACCATCCGCAGAAGTGCTGGCCGAGAAATGCATGATATCGTTATTGAAGAATTCGAAAAGCTGAACCTGCGGAAAATAGACTTCAAGATTAAGTCCATAGCCCTGATGCATCGCGTAGACAAAGATTACGAAACTCTCTACCGCTACGAATTCAAAAAACCCCAGCCGCAGAATGATCATGACGAAGAAACATGAATTGCACGACGGGGGTTGTAGTGAACCTGGCTTAAGACTATTTGGCTATGGATTCCAAGTAATTGTTATGATTTTTATGGTCTCTCATATGCTAACTATTCTAAATTCAGTATTAAATTAAGACAACACACTGCCCCATTATAATTGACGAACGAGGGCGTCAGATTTAATGCGAACACTATTCCTTAGAATCCCACTTCAGGTAGGTAGGCGCAAGCTCCGCGATCTCTACGGATAAAGAAGTGTTATTGCTTCTGCAGGTCTCGGCAAATGACTCCTGCATAAGCTTACGCAGCAATTCGCCAGCCTTGTTTAAAGTCTCAAGGCTGCGACCAGACTTAACCCTAACTCCCATATGTATAAAGGAATTGGATTGCTCCCCATCATCTATCCAACAATGATCAAACCCTATAGCCCGCGCTTTGGTGCTACCCTTTTGTGCTGGCAATGTCTCCTCCAATATCTGCTGCGCCTTTTGCAAAACAGTTAGCAAATCGGGTTTTTCCTTAATGTTGTTGCTATAATCTAGCGTTACATGCGGCATTTATTGCTCCGTTTTGTGGTTGACTGTCATATAGATTATTGAATTATCTACCTTACTGCAACAGTCTATTCCCTTGCCCTATTTTCTCCATGTTCAGAAATATGATCGTTACCGCATACCCCTCACGCATACCAGTTATTCCTAAAATAAAACGTTGATAGCTTGACAAAAAATCAAATAACTCTATATAAATCTTATATTGTAAAACTTATTTAAAATAGGAATATTAGTAATGTTAAGAAAACTTTGGATTGTTTCATTGATCACTGTTATGGGCTTAAATGTCTCATACGCCAGTAATGTGCAAGAACTGAGCCTGAGCTCATCCAAGGCAACGCCTTACCAAGCTTGGGGAAATCAGCCACTGGTGACTGAAAGCAGCGGAGTCCTTGTATCGCACCCCAACGTGAAGGTGTTGGCTGAAGACCTTGCACTTGCCAATGACCTTTCTTACGCAGTGGGTAAACGTCATGCTTGTCTATATTTTCTTAGTAACATAGATAGTTATGTTCCGAATGAATCAAAACCAGATTTTATATCACAATTAACATTCCAAGAAGGTGCACAGGCTCGTAAAATTGACAGCATATTGCAAATTCTTAGAAAAAGTGGCTGGACAACTGCTTTAAAGGATCTTAATACCTCAATTATCATGGGAAAGTCAGGTTGTGTTAAAGCTTTAGCGCAAAAAGAAGATACGACCACCAAATTTCACAATCTAATGTGTTTACTGAGTGAAGGTAAGAATAGTGATGCTAAAGAGATTTTTGACACCATTGATTCTGGCATGGTAGATAACCACGCCGGTGTGGCCTTATACCATGAGCCTACCAGGACATTTTTGGCAGTATTTCATGGTTCGCGGGGAGATGACTACCTACCTCATTCCTACGACTGGCAAGCAAATCTGGATACTGAAGAAGCAGATCTGATCACTGGCATAAATTACGAGAAGCCTGAAATTGAGGGGATGCTTGAAAATTTTAAGCATTTAGGCAGAGCACATCGTGGTTTTACTGCGACTGCGACGATGCTACAACCATCCTTGCAATGGATAATTCGTCAATTCGTAAATCAAAATCAGAACGCAGCGCAGAAGTTTCTTTTCACAGGTCACAGCCACGGCGCAGCTGTAAGCTGCATGGCATTGATTCAGGCAATCGATAGTTTTAGAGATATGCTAGGAGAGGACTTTAATAACGCTAACAGTAACTTATTCGGCCATTACGGTATATCCGAACCTGCGGCCGTAAGTGTTGATTCACTAGCAGCCGTGCAAGAATTATACGGCAAAGGCAACTTTCTTACGCCTAGCGTTATTCATGACCCGGTACTGCAATTCTTCCGCGCCGGTTTTTGGAAAGGTTACGATGACTTAGTAAGCGAGAAGTTTAAAGGCGCTCTGCAAATTTTGAGTGGACTTAAGACCACGGAAAAACTTACCACTGTCTTCAGTGTAATGGCAAATCCACATGAACGTATCAAATTTGAACATGTGGGATATGTGGCGAGCGAACCATTGATGGATGTTTTCAAAAGACAAGCTCTCAACGGTGTACAAAAAACACTGGTATTTATGGCAGCCCAAATTGAAAATGTACATGGGGCTCCGCATGAAATCTGTAAGACATTTATAGCAGGCATTCATTATGGCGGTGAGGATGCGGTATTTGACCACAGACTTCCAGGAGGCATTGGCAATCGTTTAGACACTATGCTTGCTTATGCTCGCGATCATCCGATGACTGTTGTACAATACGTTGAAGACATCAAATCGATCCCGCATACACTTGGCGGTATGATTATGGATTTAAATGAATCGGTCAACCAATTGCATCCAGCCATCAAAGGCACCGCATTGATTGCCGGAGCGGCTGTTACAGGGGTTGCTATTCATTCCCTCTTAAAAGACCGCGAAAATAATGAAGAGACGAACTTACCCAAAGTCGTTGGAACAGCCGCGGTTGCTACTGTTACATTGTATGCAGGTTGGAAGGTCGTTAGCGCTCTGCACGGTTGGTGGACTACACCATCAACTGAAGTAAAACTGCTAGAGAATCGCAATCAAGACAAAACGGAAGCGAATAAGCAACTAGAAGAAAAATAAAATCAAGGTGGTTGGAGGCAAAAATGCCTTCAACCCATTTTTAAAACCATCAAGAATTTGACGTTAAACACATTTAGCCGTATAACCTCATTTCATTTAATTGGAAAGATGTCATGCATTTCAAACTACTTCTCTTAACAGCATTCCTGACAGCAATCACTGCAATACCGGCATTCTGCTCTCTAAAGAGTCCAGCTGACGATGAACTAGAATGCCAGACTCGTAAGAAGAGGCAGAAGTTCTCTTTAAGTATACTGATAGACGTAATCAACCAGGAAGAACAGGATTTTCAGAATGCTGTAAAAAAATACGCGGAAGAGGCCAAAGCCGGAAATGCAGATGCACTCTACCACCTTAGTCTTGCGCATTTGGAACATTTTATTGATGAAAATCGGTACATTAAAGTTCACGCTCTCTTGACAAAAGCGATTCGCAAGAAACACGTGCTTGCTGCCTATCAACTGGCACTACTGTATGAACAAGGGCTTGGAACTGAAAGAAATAAACAAATGGCTATATTGGGCTACACTATAGCTGCATCGCACGGTCTCGATTTGGCACAATATAGACTTGCACTTATATACCTAGAAAAAGGGAATGAGATGGATAATTATGCCAAAGCCTTAGACTTACTCAACAAAGCTGCGAGACAGCAAAATGCGGAAGCAAAACGAGTGCTGGAACAATTGCAAGCTGAGATTTGGGACAGCCTGGACCTGACTCTTTAATAGAATGATCTAACAATCTTGCATGGCAAATGCTTTAGATCTTTCTATCTCGAAAAGTTGGATGTATGTTAGCCATATGGTTAACACGTTCAACAGGACATCAAATGATAAGAAAAACCTTAATCACAACCAGCTTCATGTTGTCACTTATGAGCAACACTCAGGCAGAGGAAAACAAAAATGACGTCATTGGCGTCATAGATTCAGACCATAAAAAATGCGTGGAAAGTGCAAAGACGACAGTGGAAACCAACAACTGTACTGCAAAAGCTGCGAATCAATATGAAGAACAAATGAATACTGCATACAATAGACTACAAAAATCTTTAAAGGGAGAAGCTAAGCAGAATTTGAGTCATTCGCAAGCCGCTTGGGAAAATTACCGAGCCCAAGAATCCAAGTTTATTGGTGTTTTCTACCCTATGGACGGAACCATGTACTCTACATTGAGAATTCATGATCATGCGCTACTTTATAAAGGTAGACTGGAATGGTTACTTAAATATAACGCAAACGAAAAGATGGACTAAAGCCAACACCTTATGATTACACTTAATCTTCATGAAAAGATACAATCCTAGAAAAATTAATTTACAATTAATTAAATTTTGCCTTGAATTTGTGTCAATAATATGTTTCCTATACATAATGCTTAATGCCTTGAAAAAGCTGCCCAAATACGGGTAGCTCGGGACCTAAGTAAATAGACATTTGTCAAATAGTAACGAATAAGAGGGTGAAATGTTAAAAAGAATAAGTTTGTCATCAGCATTGATGATTGGTTGCGCATCTACATTGTATGCAAATGGTTCCGTTCCAGGCCCTTTGCCTGTTGCAGAGGCACTTCCTGTAGCTGCTAAGACAGTAGAAACATACGTGGGTCTGGCGGGAGGAATGAATTTTCTGACGGGATCAAGGCATGAAACGTCCACATTCAACAACCAAAGAGTAAACATTCCAGGAAGCCACAAGTTAAAATCCAACAGGGGTGTTGTGGACATAAGCTTTGGTGCACAGTACAACTTACCGAACTCGAAATTTTTCTTGGCTTTTGAACCCTACGTTTCATTTTCCGGATTCAATTCTAAGACAGGAAGCAGCACTCCCAATGCGAGTGAAAGCCGGACAATTAAATCAAAATATGCTGTAGGTGCGGATTTCAAAACGGGTTACAAATTCACTCCCGTGGATTCCGCTTACCTTAGTTTAGGCGCCGAGGCACGCGAAGTAAGTTTCAATTTTAAAGCTACAGGGGGCAACGATAAGACCGCCCGCCGGAACCTCATGGGAATTAGTTATGGAGTGGGCTACGAAAGAAGCTTTGGCAAGATAGCGGTAGGTGTGGATTTCAAGCATAAAATCTACAATAACTCCTCTTTGTCTGTAACTACTGACAATGGCGCGATTATTAAAACAAAAATAAAGCCGCAGGTTTTTGCCACCATGCTGACATTAAAGTACAAGATTTAATTATTAATCTATATAGGACATTAAAATGAATAAAACAAATATGGTTACATTGAGTTGCTTAGGCCTGTTAATGACAGAAGTGTCCCACGCTTCCTGGGTATCGCATTTAGAAGCAATTGCCGATAAAAGACCAACAGTAGCTGTTCAGCCAGTACCAGTAGCAGCTCCTTCGGCACCTATACAACCACCTGCTCCACGACTACAAGCGCCTCAACAGCAAGCTGCACCAGTTGCACCGGCACCACAAACGCACCTGTTGAATCAGATAGCAGATTTACAAGCGACCATTGCTCGGATGCAAGCTGATGCCGAAATCCAAGCCGAAGCCAACGAATTTATACGCATGGCAGATGAAGAGTCCGCAGAAGATATGCAGCAAGCCTTAAGACAAAATAACTTATTGCTACAAGCTGCAGAACGAGATCTTGGTGAAGCAGAACTGGACTTGGCTAACAAGGCCCATGAATTGGCCCAGCTAAGCGACCACAATGCTGAAATCGAGAGCGTGTATAAAGCGCGGATTGAAGAGCACAGAAAAGACTATTTTGATGCACGTGGCAAAAAGAAGGCTTACAAAGCAAGGCTCAAAACCCTAAGTGCAACCATTGAAGAAATGATGGGCGAACTGGAAGGGTCAAAAGAAGGCAGATCTAGCGCTTTGGAATTCATAGGAACTCTGCAACAAGAAGCTGAAGAGCTTCAAAAGAAGAACTGCGAACTAGAAGATAGAATAGCAGAACTCATGGAAGGGATGGCTGAAAAAGAAACACCGGAGGATTTTGATGGGCAAAAACTTCTAACAGAGAATATGGCCCTGCTTAAAATAATGACTGTTTTGGATGCTGAACGAGACTTACTCCAGGCGAAACTTAAGGAGATAGAACGTGATGCAGAAGCAGCTGATAAGCAATTAAAGACTGAATTGTCCACCAAGGAGATTCATAAAACGAGAATAGCGACTCTGAATGCAGACCGTAATGCATTAAAAGAAAAGAACGAGGAACTTCTGAAACTGATATCAAGACTTAAACTTAAGGATCATATGGTAGTAGACGAAAGCACTCCAGGTAATATCAGACTGGGAGCCATCCTTGCATTAGCACATGACATCAAGCAAGCACCTAACCTGAATTATTCTAAGATTAATGCAAGCCTAGATCAGATCGAAGCAGAGGACGCTGCCGGCACAATGACGCCTGATGTCAATAACAGTAACCACCAAGGCCCCTTAACACCTTCTATTCAAAAGACGGTCTCCGCGTTCCGTCAAGGCATTAGTAAGAGTCGTTCTCAACGCCTTGCTAGCGGAAGCACTTACCGCCCGGATTTCTTAACACCTGAAGCTACGGACTCCTTAACGCCTGTAGCTATTGAGAGCCAGGTAGCTGCGGAAGCTTTGGACATTGCAGAAAGAATTAAAGTGCGTCGATCTCAAGGCCCTGCTCAATTGGAAGCAAGTCCTCAAACAGTGGATAACAACGCGCACGATCTCAGCTTGATGCTTGTAGACCTTGAGCACCCTCAACGCTCAGAAGACGCGGCAGCCAGTGAAGAAGACGATACAACTTTCAACCTAGATACTTCCGCTGAAGGTAGTCCTGGCGATCAACCTGGAGATAAAACAAGCAGTGACATAAGCTTTGGCGAGATCTTTAATCCAACTTCGCCTATTGTTAAAGATAGAAATGCAAACATTGATGCGGCAGTTCAAGCAGAAAAAGGTAAAAATCCACTGACAGCTGATCAAGAGGAAGCCCGTCTTTCAGATAAAGAAAACGGAGAGGCTGCCCGTGCAACGGATGAAAGCAAGCCCGCTAGTCCAAATCCATTCTTTTTACAGAAGGTCGGTATGGACGAAAGCTTTTAAGCTAATAACCAATAATGCACAGCAGGATAAAACCTGCTGTGCACACCTTTGTTTTCCTTGTATCAATATTTACGGATAATTAACTAATATCTTGTATGTTATTGATATATAAATGGAGAACAATCAAATGAAACATAATGGCCTCATACTCATATTCGTGGTTTCGCTCTTTGGGTTTAACACAGGGATTTCAAACGCGGACGATAAGAAAACTGAAGAATCAGCAAACATTGAAGTTAAAGATAGAGAAATCCTGAATGATATCGTCGAAAGGGCTAACGAATCAGTTAGAATGTACCCTGGGCAAAATTATCAAGATGTAATTGCAAAAATCAATAAGGCTAAATTTGACGCAAATCAAGCGTGCACCAGCAAAAAATTCGGTTCAGATGAATGCTATGCCGCATTAGATGAGGCTTTAGATATTATTTTGGCTGCAGAAAAGGAGCTTGCTCAACGAAAATTAGCCAGCAGAAAGGCAGCCCAGACCAAACCATAAGCATCTACGCCTAGTACATTAAATCATTAGTTCTGCACCCTATTTGTGTCATTCCCGCGAAGGCGGGAATCCAGCGCAAATGTGCAGCGTAGCTGCTGCTATATAGACTATATCGAGTCGCTCTGCTCCACTTTTTGTGCTGGATCCCCGCCTTCGCGGGGATGACACTGCGGGCATAATTAATGACTCGATGTACTAGAATTTAATCTGAATAAGATGTGTCATTCATTTCCAACACCCCCGGAATTCCGGGGGTGTTTTTTACACCCAAAACGCAATTTCACATTTTTAATAATTCTCCTAGCATCATATGGCCAATTGTCTTATAAGTGTATGGATAGAGACATATGAGGTAGAGGATATTCACATGGCTGGTAGCTTAAATAAAGTCCAACTAATCGGCAACTTAGGTAAAGATCCTGAAGTTCGTTATGGTCAAGACGGTAGCAAATTCGCTACATTTTCCGTGGCGACGAGCGAGCGCTGGAAGGATAAGCAAACCAACGAAACCAAGGATAAAACCGAGTGGCATCGCGTTGTTGTTTTCAATGATAAGCTAGCCGATGTATGTGAACAGTACCTGAAAAAAGGCGCCAAGGTTTACCTAGAAGGCCAATTACAGACCCGCAAATGGACGGATAACTCTGGCGTTGAGAAGTACACCACTGAAGTTGTGTTGTCTCGTTTCCGCGGCGAAATGGTGATGCTGGATGGCCGCAATGAAGGTCAATCCTATGCGGCGCCTTCAGGCGGACAATCATCCGTTGGACATCAGGCTGATTCAAGCTTCGACATCCCAGCGGGTCCATCTCGGCCACAATCCAAGCCTGCGGCTATGGCCAGTGACGATTTTGATGACGATATCCCGTTTTAAATTATAAAGCCGCTACGAGGAGTAACGCGTGACTGATCCGACAACCACCGCACCAATTCAAGACATTAAACAGGTCCCTATTGAAGAGGAAATGCAACGCTCGTACTTAGATTACGCCATGAGCGTTATCGTCAGCCGAGCGCTTCCTGATGTGCGTGATGGTCTAAAACCAGTGCACAGACGTATCCTTTATGCCATGAAAGAAGCTGGGTTTGATTATAACAAGCCCTTCCGTAAGTCAGCCGCGATCGTGGGTGAAGTTATGGGTAAGTTTCACCCTCACGGTGATGCTCCCATCTACGAAGCCCTCGTCAGGCTAGCTCAGCCTTTTTCCATGCGCCTTCCCCTGGTGGATGGTCACGGAAACTTTGGTTCTATGGACGGCGATCCTCCTGCGGCGGCTCGTTATACGGAATCTAGATTAAAGCGTGCAGCCCATTATCTCCTTGAAGATATGCACAAAGACACAGTAGATTTCCAGCCCAACTACGACAACACCCTGATGGAACCAAAGGTTCTTCCAGCGCGCTTTCCAGCGGTGTTGGTAAATGGTGCGGGCGGTATCGCTGTGGGTATGGCGACCAACATCCCTCCTCACAATTTAGGGGAAGTGATTGATGCTTGCTGTGCATTTATCGACAACCCAGACTTGGCTTTGGAAGACTTGTTCCAATATATCCAAGGCCCCGACTTCCCAACCGGCGCACAGATAATTGGTCGCTCAGGTATTTTAAGTGCTTACCGCACAGGTCGTGGCTCCATCGTGATGCGCGGCCATACGGAGATTGAAGAGGTCCGCAAAGACCGCCAAGCAATTATCATAACCAGTGTTCCCTACCAAGTGAACAAGGCTCGCATGGTGGAGCGCATTGCCGAATGTGTGCAAGAAAAAATCATCGAAGGCATCTCCGATTTAAGAGACGAATCAAACCGTCATGGCGTACGTGTGGTGATTGAACTCAAACGCGATGCCAATGCGGATGTGGTCTTGAACCAGCTGAACAAGCACACGCCTTTGCAAACTAGTTTTGGTGCGAACATTTTGGCGTTGCACCATAACAGGCCGCTGACTATGAACTTGCTTCAAATCATTGAAGCTTTCATCGAATTCCGTCGTGAAGTGATTACCCGCAGGTCACGTTTCGATCTCCGCAAGGCCCGTGAGCGTGCTCACATCTTGGTAGGTCTTGCCGTAGCGGTCGCCAACATTGATGAAATGATCAAGCTGATACGCAATGCCTCTGACCCAGCCACAGCGCGCGAGCAAATGCTTGCCAAGGATTGGTCCATTGGTGATGTGGGTCCGTTCTTGCAATTGGCAGAACCTAGTGTTGACCTTTCCAATGGTACCTACCGACTTTCAGACGTTCAAGCCAGAGCCATTTTGGACCTAAGGTTGCACCGTTTAACGGGTCTTGAGCGAGATAAAATAGGTCAAGATTTGGCTGAAATTATTGGCCAGATTAAAGAGCTTCTGGAAGTCCTGGGCAGTCGTCAAAGATTGATGCAAATCATGAAGGAAGAGCTGCTCGAGATTAAGGAAAAGTTCGCCACACCTCGCCTCAGCGACATCGTTGAGTCAGAGCTGACCAGTGATATTGAAGACCTGATCCAAGTGGAAGACATGGTCATTACGGTGAGCCATGGCGGCTATATCAAGCGTGTTCCGCTTGCTACATACCGCGCTCAAAAACGCGGTGGCAGAGGCCGTGCAGGCATGGCCACACGGGACGAAGATTTCGTTCAGGATGTGTTTGTGGCTGACACCCATACACCGATTTTGTTCTTCTCCACTGCTGGTAAAGCATACGAGCTTAAGGTCTACCGTTTGCCATTGGGCACGCCTACGTCACGTGGCAAGGCCATGGTCAACGTGTTGCCTTTGTCACAAGGTGAAACTATTTCCACTGTTATGCCATTGCCAAGGGATGAAGAATCCAGAGCTAACATGCATGTGATGTTTGTAACCGCTACTGGTGGCGTACGTCGTAATGCCCTATCCGATTTCATCAATGTCAGAGCCAATGGTAAGATCGCCATGAAGCTGGATGAAGGTGACCGTTTGATATCTGTGCAAACATGTACGGAACAGGACGACATACTTCTTGCAACGCGCTTGGGTAAATGCATTCGTTTCTCCGTTGATGAGGTACGTCAATTTACCAGCCGCACATCTACGGGTGTACGTGGCATACGTCTGGCGAAGAACGATGAAGTTATATCTATGACTGTCTTGGACTATGTGGATGTGACTACAGAAGAACGTGATGCCTATCTCAAGCAAGCTTCCAAGCTACGCCGCGAGAATGGCGACGAAGATCCTGACGTGGAAACCGAAACCGATTTGACTTTGTCTGACGAACGTTTCAAGCAATTGGAAGCCATGGAAGAGTTCCTACTGTCCGTAACTTCGAAGGGCTTTGGTAAGCGTAGCTCCGCTTATGCTTACAGACGCACCGGTCGTGGTGGTCAGGGCTTGGCCAACATGGAGCTGACATCTAAAAACGGTAACATCATTGGCACGTTCCCAGTGAAGGAAACCGACCAGATCATGCTCGTAACTGATGGGGGTCAGATGATTCGTTGTCCGGTCAATGGCATCCGCATTGCTGGCAGACGTACCCAAGGTGTGACCCTGTTCCGAGTCTCTGACAAGGAAAGTGTTGTCTCGGTTGCGCGTATTGAAGAAGACGGCGAAGACGAAGGAATGGAAACAGCGGATGAGTAAGCGCATCGGCATTTACGCCGGAACTTTTGACCCCATAACCAATGGTCACGTGGATATCATCATGAGGGCATCCCACTTGGTGGATCACCTCATTGTGGCTGTTGCTAAGCATACGGATAAAAACACGCTCTTCTCGTTGGATAAACGCGTTGATATGGTTTCAACAGTACTAGGGGCCATCGACAAAACTAAGTTTTCATCTGAAGTGGAAGTCACAGCATTCGACACGTTACTGGTCAGTTATGCCGTGGAGCAGAAAGCCAGCATGCTGATCCGCGGTCTGCGCGCCGTATCGGATTTCGAATATGAGTTTAAGATGGCCGCCATGAATGGTCGTTTGCAGCCTAAACTGGAAACGGTCTTTTTGATGGCCACCGATAAATCTCAGTTTATCTCTTCCCGATTTATTAAAGAGATATCTAAGTTAGGTGGGGACATATCACCATTTGTCTCCCCGTATGTATTGCAACAACTAAACGATCAACACAGGAAGGTGCATAATGCGTAAATTTTCATTCATTCTAGCCATAGGGAGTTCCTTATTCATGACTAATTCAAATGCTGCTGATAAAACAGTAACCACACCAAGCGGTCTACAATATGTAGACGTCAAAGAAGGCACAGGCGCCTCGCCACAAAAAGGCCAGATGGTGACTGTGCATTACACAGGTACCCTTGAAAACGGCAAAAAGTTCGACAGTTCAAAAGACCGCAACTCACCCTTCACATTCAAAATCGGCGTAGGCCAAGTGATTCAAGGATGGGATGAAGGCGTTGCATCCATGAAGGTAGGCGGCTCACGTAAGCTCATTATACCTGCTAAACTAGGCTACGGCTCACAAGGCGCCGGCGGTGCTATCCCAGGCGGCGCCACATTGCTATTTGATGTGGAATTGCTTGAAGTTAAGTAAGGTACACTTCATATTTCCCCGCGTTTGCGCGGGGATTCCTCTCAATAATCATATTCCGGTAATTTAAGGCGGATTCCTTCGATTTCACCTTTCGCTGAATCTGTAAATGCGTTTGTTTTTTTCAATATTTCAGTAGCTTGGTTGAAATCTTCCCAGGGGATCATACTTACATACTTTTGAGCAAAGTCCAGAGTTCTTATCATAGGGTCAGGAATTCCATGATTGCTGAAGGCACTAAGAGCACTGAGGTAATTCCCCCTATAAACGTTAGGAATGATAATACGTTCTTCACCTTTCGAAACCAACTCGGCATTCATCATAACACGAGGAAGTCTGCCATTCCCATCATTGAACGGATGCACTTCACTTATTAAAAAGTGCATGAAGACTGCTCGATGAAAAGGCACTTCTATAGTTTTATACATATCGAAACCGACTTTCAATGTTCCCAGTACAAGATCGGGTTGAACAAAAAAAGTGGATCCAGCACGATTTAATTTTTCTTTAAAATTACCAGGTACAACATTGGGCCTTGAAGACATGATGAGCAGATGCCTCTTCTTTAAAAGTCCTACTAATTCCTCATACGTTCTGGGCAGTATATCCATCTCATCTTTGGAGGATACTATTTGATAGGTACCTATGACATCATGAGCATCTTCTGGACGATTTTTAGGTACTTTTCCCTCAAAAATAATCTCAGCGGCTTCATCCACTTCGAATTCGGTACCTTCAATAAAGTTTGAAAAATAAGCTTCAAAAAAGGAAATGTTATTCCATGCTGGTAACTTCAAATTTTTTGAAATGCGCGAGATTGGTGGCATTGTTAACATTTGTGTCATCAGATTCTGTAATAACTCGGCTCTTTTAGGATCATATGGCTGGCCATAACCTCTTGCCTTACCGACAGATGAGGATAACTTAACTTCTTTTGTTCCGAGCAAGCCACCGATCAATAGATCTAGCTTTTCATACTCACGTTGCATATGGAGCTGTGAAGCAACTATGGAGGCATTTTTACGCAAGTGACGAAGCCCATTCTGGGGATCAGCCCTCAAAATGGATTCTAGCTTTTCTTCCAGATCATGCTTTGAAAGCGTTCGTTTAATATTACCCGGCTGTGACCGTGATGGTAAAAGATTCTATAAATAGGCACGTTCTGGCGAGCATATTCTTAACCCTGCAATAAAAGATCGATCTGAGTCCAGGGCTGCTGGTCCTTTGCGCGGTTTAATTGTTATGTTACCTGGCAGCTTGATTTCGCGAGTACGATTCGAAATCAGATAAATCGTACCATCTTGTGAAGGCTTGAATTCAAATGCTGTTCTATCTACGATAAGTCCATCTGGAAAAAAGTAAGCAATAATTGCCGAAAGATTTCGAATGACAATCTGTTCAAGAGGATCTTTTAGGTTTGTGGTATAGACTTTAGGAGCTAGCTTCCTATAGTCTCCCCCTTGAACGCCCCGGTGTATATGAACTTTTTGTTCCGGAGTAGACACAAATATTTCAGGAGTTAGAAAATGCAACTTTTTGTTATCCAAGGTGAGCAACTCTTCAAAAAGCGTAACTTTATGATATATAAATAGCACGTTGTGAAACTTTTTGCAATTTAAAATGGAATGTTTGTATTCCTAAAGTGCCCACATTGTCTTTATATTAGCAACACCATCTCCTTTTCCGTCACGATTCCTCATAGAACAAGCTGACAAGGAGAAAAGAAATAACCGAGGACTTTCATAAGGAGATCAAAACATTAAGGCAGTTGCTGAGGGATAGTAACCCAAGGGACAGAAATTGTCCGAAGCCTTGCATTCCGGTGATGGTACGTGCGGTTCTAATGGCGATCGCTTTAGCAAATCGCCCGGACCCTGCTTACCACTGGCCGTCGCTCGCTAGACCGGAACAGTTGCTACCGGAGGGGGACTGGCAGACTTGGTTGATATTGGCCGGGCGGGGATTTGGTAAAACCAGGGCTGGGGCCGAGACGATTCGGGCATGGGTGCAATCTGGAAAATGTCGTCGGATTGCGTTGATTTCTGAAACAGTGGCTGAAGTTCGCAATGTCATGGTTGAAGGAGCCAGCGGCCTGTTAAATATAGGTCCGCCAAGCGAGCGGCCTAAGTTCATTCCTTCTTTAAATAAACTGATCTGGCCCAATGGGGCTGAGGCACATATCTTTAGCGCGGACCGCTATGAGAGTCTGCGTGGCCCCCAATTTGATGGAGCTTGGATTGACGAGCTGGCTAAGTTCAGGTACCCGCAGGAAGTTTGGGATCAGCTTTCGTTCTGTCTACGGCTGGGAGAAAAACCTCAGGTGGTGATTACCACCACGCCACGCCCCATCGATCTGATCCAAGACCTGGTCAACGACCCAGATGTGGTGGTGACGCGTGGTAGTACTTTTGATAATAGTGCGAATCTGTCCCCATCATTTTTAAATTCCATCAAGAAACGGTTCGAAGGTACTCGATTAGGCGCGCAAGAACTTTATGGCGAGGTGTTATCTCAGACTGAAGGCGCCTTGTGGACTCACGAACAGCTGGATCATATGCGCACAAAGCACCCTCCTCAACTGCAACGGATCGTGGTGGCCATCGACCCTGCTACCACCAACCATGAAGGCAGTGACGAAACGGGAATTGTCGCCGTCGGTCTGGGTCATGACGGCCGCTCCTATGTGTTGGAGGACCTCAGCGGCAAAATGCCTCCCGGTGAATGGGCGCGGCAAGCAGTCGCCTGCTTCCACCGCTGGAAAGCGGACCGCATCGTGGCCGAGGTCAACAAAGGCGGCGACCTGGTGGAACGAATCATCAGGTCCATAGACCCAACGGTCAGCTTTAAAGCCGTCCGCGCCACCCGCGGCAAGTACACCCGCGCCGAACCAGTGGCCGCCCTCTACGAGCAAGGCAAAGTCTCCCACGTGGATCGCGGGCTGGAAAAACTGGAAAACCAGATGTGCACTTACGTGGCTGGCATCTCAACCAAATCCCCAGACCGCCTGGATGCCCTGGTATGGGCTATCACTGAGCTGGTGCTGGAGAAGCAAGGAATGGTTACGCCGAAGGCTTATTTGATGTGAGGTCAAAAAAATCATGTGAATGATTTAGTTCTTGACTTAAATTTGAATCGCATCAATGATATGCACGTTATGGATAATTTTTCACGTCACATAAACTTTTTGAAGTCCTCCCGAAAGCGCTGCTAAGCGCTCATATATCTGTTTTCATCATAATAATAATTTGCTTTGGATTTATATATGCCCTTAAATGGGAGGAGAAGAATTATGTCTACGTATCAGTCATCTGATAAAATTGGCCTTTGGCCGCTTACGTCTTTGGTCACAGGAAATCTTGTGGGCTCTGGCGTTTATTTACTGCCTACAGCTTTGGCTGCTTTTGGCACGGTTAGCCTTTTTGGATGGATTATCACCTCGGTGGGGGCGATATTATTATCTTTGATCTTTGCTCAATTGAGTGCTCGCGTCCCAAA
The DNA here is from genome assembly GCA_041738135.1 of Alphaproteobacteria bacterium. Classification (GTDB taxonomy): domain Bacteria; phylum Pseudomonadota; class Alphaproteobacteria; order JAGOMX01; family JAGOMX01; genus JAGOMX01. The sequence goes on along the minus strand of JBGSQK010000053.1, from coordinate 78,346 downwards.
GACTGGTGGGCCTTATCTTTATGCCCGGGAGGCCTTTGGGGACAATGTTGGATACTATGTTTGCTGGGGTTATTGGGTTCTGTCTTGGATTAGCAATCCTGCCTTGGCCATTGGGGCTGTGGGTTACATATCCATCCTTTTTGGTGGATTAGATCCTTGGATGAATTTTGCCTTGGAGGTGTTCATCATGGCAAGCATCACCGCGTTTAACTTGTTGGGTATAAAAGTGACAGGGCGGGCCGAGCTTTTCATTACTATTATCAAGATTATCCCCCTACTCTTGCTACCCATCATTGGGCTGTTCTTTATGGATATGGAGAACTTCGGATCGCTCAACTCATCCGGCAAACCATTTGGCGAGGCGCTTAATTCTGTAGCTTTTTTAACGTTGTGGGCCTTCGTGGGACTTGAGACAGGCACAGTGCCAGCTGGACAGGTTATTGATGCCAAAAAAACCGTTCCCAAAGCCATTGTCCTGGGCACGAGCATTGCGGCGGCTGTTTATATATTGGGCACCATCGCCGTCATGGGCGTTGTACCTCCGGCCGACTTGGTACAATCCAAAGCTCCCTATGCGGATGCGGCACATCTAATCTTCGGCGGCAGCTGGGCTGCCCCCGTGGCCATCGCGGCAATCATTTCGTGCCTAGGAACTCTAAATGGCTGGACCCTCATTGTAGGACGCATACCCTATGGTGCGGCAAAGGATGGATTATTCCCCTCATTCTTCCAAGACACCACGCGGCATGGGACACCTTATTGGGGCGTATTGCTTTCGTCCCTGTGCACCATCCCGTTGCTGCTCATGTCTTTGGAAAGCAGTTTGTTGGAGCAATTTGACTTCATCATCAACGTGGCTGTCACGTTGATTCTGTTGATCTATGCGGTGTCCGTGCTGGCTTACTTTAAATTACTGATGAGGGACAAAAGCCTTACCTTCGGTAAAATAATCCTGGGTATAGGGGCAATGACCTTTGCTCTGTGGGCCTTATGGGCAGCAAGCCTCAAAATGGGAGCACTGTCCACCATAATTCTGGCCTGCGGCATACCAATGCATGTGTGGATGAAATGGAAAAAGAGGTAGGGTGAATAGCGAGAGGAAAACCGGTGGAAGCCGGGTTGCCCCAAGCCTCCACACCACTTTTGATTCTCCGAAGAGAATCATAAGATCGTTTTTAACGTATAGGTGTGGGGGTCGTCAAGGGGAATTTTTATGGGTCTCTACGAATAAGTTTTCTTTAGCCTCCGCCATCCATGTCATCCCCGCGAAGGCGGGGATCCAGCGCAATAAGCATCGCGAAGCGATTCAACATAGCTACATAGAGCGCCGCTGGCGCACATTTTGCGCGCTGGATCCCCGCCTTCGCGGGGATGACACATTCAGGCGTAAACTTTCAGTTGAATATTCGCACGAAGAATACGTTTCTAGGCTGTTACGCCGCGCGTAGCGCCAAATGCAAACGATCGATCGCTTGTTTTTCATCGATGCATTCGATGGCCGCTAGTTCGCGGGTTAGTCTTTCGATGGCCATTTGATAGAGTTGGCGTTCGGAATAGGATTGTTCGCCTTCTTCGTCTGTGCGGTGAAGGTCGCGGATGACTTCTGCGATGGATGCAGGATCACCGGAGTTGATTTTTGTTTCGTATTCTTGGGCTCGGCGGCTCCACATGGTTTTTTTGATTTTGGATTTGCCTTGTAAAATCTCGAGGGCTTTGACCATTTGCTTGCCATCTGACAAGGCGCGAAGACCTGAACGAAAAGCTTTTGCCACGGGAAGACGTAGTTTCATACGATCATTGTCAAAAGAAATAACAAGTACTTTAAGCTCCAAGCCCGAGATCTGTTGGGTTTCAACACCTACAACTTGACCGACACCATGGGCCGGATAGACTACAAAATCACCATCCGAAAAGTTCATTTCATTCGTCATTGGTCTTCCCTTTCGTTACTAAGTTGAGACAGAACATCACCTGGCGAATTCGCCCGGTTCGCATATGTCTTTATGTCTAACCCCTGATTAAAAGCGTTAGCGCCAGGATTTCCTGGAAAATTTGGACAACACTACGCAATAAGAATCAATGCGCGGGATGAGCCCATAAGGTCAGTTGTAATTTTTTATTATTGTTTCTTGCCATTGTTAATATTTATCAGTCGAAACCACCGCCTGCCCTAACATTCAAGGACAAGGCTTTTGAATTCGTTAAGCCTAAAGTTAGAATCGAACATTCTGCTCTTATGGCTTTAAACTTATGTTAACTAAACATTAACAATTTACTTATACCATTTTTTGACGCAAAAGAGTAGAAGAAAATTTTTGGGGATAAATGACGCATACTAATCCTCTTCACATAATCGCTTTTTCGTTACTATATGAAGAGGCAGAGCCTATTCGGCGACAAAGTCTTTATACATGCCACTCAGGGGTTCGGATCTGTCAATGATATCTGCCTTAACGATCTTTTGGAAGAAAACTTGGTTTTTGGGCGATACCCAGCCGATAACGGCGTAGGCGTAGCCTTGGGCTTTCATGTGATGGAGCGAGGCTATGAACAAAATTTTGCCAAGACCCCTGCCCCGTTGAGCTTGATCAATGCCTAAGGGACCGGCCACACCTGGAGCGGTGGCATCGTAGGTGCTAAAACCAATGATTTTGTCTTGTTTGAGAGCTATAAAACAATTGATGCGACTTTCTGTGAAGCTGTTTTCACATTCTTTAGCCCAGCCTGCACTGAAATTTTGCCGCACCCAATCAACCACTGCCCGCTTTTCGCTGGCTTTTGCTAGCCTAATGACAACGCCCTCAGATCTTAAGCTTGCCAGTTGCGGCTTTATATCAGGTAATTCGTAAAGTCTTACCAACATGTCACGACAATCTTTACTGCGCTCGATTAGTTCTTTTTGCTTTTGTAGGGGCATAATTTTGTTCTCTTGATCCTTAGCGCTTGCCATGGTTGACAAAACTAGTAACGTAGCGGCTAGCAGGCACTTAACAGACATCAATATTTTTTCCATAATGAAACATCATGCCTGTAACGGGGTTGGTTCGTCCATAAAAAAATACCCCTCTGGTGACAGAGGGGCTTTGGGGGAACAGGTAATTTTAGATGTACATATAGGCCCTTATGGCATTAAACTTTTTCTCATCAGCTTCTTTTGCTTTCACTTTGATAAATTCACGTAAGTTGTTTTTAAGATATGAGTAGAATAATACGGGATCTTGAAACATGTTCAAATCGGCGTAGTGTTTAGGAACATCCTTACTTTCAAAGTGCCAAGCGATGGTCACCACGCTATTGGGGAATGCGTATTTGTCCCAAGTATCAAAGTTAAATTGCTGATACTTTAGTGGATAGACGGGGTTATCTATCAGATACCGTGTTTTCTTAGGTGTCATATCCTGTTCCTCGGCACTAACCCCAATTCGCCTTTTCCCTTGAATGTAATCAATGCATGCAACTTTCACCTCGTCTGAAACAAAATTACCTTCTTGCATGCTGGCCAATAAACTTTCCCTTTCATCTTCTTTGTCAGCCAACATAATTTCCACTCTTTTCACCAGCTGAAGGTGACTAAATTGAAGAAAATCTGATGGAGATGGTAGGTTATGTGGACGCAAATAATGTTCATTTTCCTCATCTGTATTATTGGCTATGGTTAGAGTGAGTTCGCCCAAATCAGTGCTGAATTTTAATGGCAATGAGAACTGTGAACTAAATGCGAGCGCTGCGCTTTCATCATTTAGAAAATCATCTACAGATTTTGAGCACGAGGCCTCTGTAGAAACAAACCCCAAGTTAAGAATCAGTGCCATAATACCTAAATATTGTTTATCATCTTGTTTCATGTCCTTCTCCATTAATGCAGCTTACATATTAATTACACAGGACAGATGTGAATAGCTGGTTGACTAGAGATAAGCATAAAGGTTACTTATGTGTGAAAAAATAGTTAATTCATAAAATCAGTCAGTTGGCAGCCGAAATTTAGAGATATTTGAACTGAAACTTGTTATAATGGAGCTATAAGACAGATTATAACTGTTTCAAAATTCTAAAATTATTCAAAGGAGGTCAAGCATGCAATTAGTTATCAGCGGTGTTCATGTGGAAATTAGTGATGCATTTCGTCAACACGCAAACAAATCCTTAGAAGCATTTAATGCAAAACACAGTATGGATCCCATCGAAGTTAATGTACAACTATCCAAGGAAGTCGCTTATCAATTCAGGATAGATGTGGCTTATTACCCAAGCCATGGCATTGTTATTCGCGGTTCTGGTGAGGGTGAAGATGCTTACTTTGCCTTTGAAAATTGCCTGCATTTGCTGGCCGAGCGAATTCGCCGCCAGAAAAAACGCCTGGTGGCACACCATAGGGCAGCTGGTGCAAGACTCAATCCGGAAGCTCCCTATTATGTGCTGGGTGCGGAAGAGCCTGCAGAAAAGTCCACGGACGATTCCTTAGCGCCTCCTGTTATAGCTGAACTTAAGGCAGAGGTGCCGACTTTGACTGTCAGCGAGGCTGTTATGAGGTTAGACCTTTCTCAACAAGCAGCTATGATGTTTTATAATGAAGGCCATGGACGTTTAAATATGGTCTATCGTCGCCCTGATGGAAATATCGGGTGGGTTGATCCAGCGACGGCAATTCAGTAAGGACAGATAAATTCACCTCTCCCCCTTGTGGGCTAATCTAAGCACACAATTTTCCAATTCACCTCTCCCCTTGTGGGAGTGGTCGCCCCGCAGGGGCGGGTGAGGGGGTGACAGGGCAATACTGATGTTGCAGGAATATTACTAATAGCTACGCACGCATCAAACATAAGTTTAACCATGAAAACTCATTCTCAGCTGCTAGTCTGCACCCCTCACCCGCCCTTGCGGGCCGACCTCTCCCACAAGGGGAGAGGTGAAGAAAGGTAAATTGTGCCGTTTTGAGATAGCCTCTATTTGTACAATTAATTATGGGATATAGCAGACGAAGGACAGCAATGACGGATGTTTGGTTAGCATTTCCATTAACTTAGCGGCAGCAACCTAGAAGCAACCAACCTACCGCATACTCCCTACTCCCGGAACGCATTTGCCCCAGGGGTCGTCACTTTCTGTGCCTTCTGGCCCTTGATGTAGATGGCCTTTCAGATACTCATCAACGTTTTGATCATAGACCTCGACGAATTCTTTGATCAGTCTATCTGCCGGACATTCCTTCGTGGATACTAGATCTTCTAAATAGCACAAATATATGGACTCATCACAACCCGCTTGGTTTAGACAGGCTCTGTTCACAAGGCCTTGCTTGGCTAGATCCAGTATGACTCTAGCGGTTGCGTGTAAAGGATGACCTCTAAAGGTGGCTTGGAGGCCGGAACGCAGGACTTCTTTCTTTAGTTTGAGGCAGTCCTCGTAGGTCCAGGATGATGTCATCTCATATACTTCATCCAAGGTTTCTTGATCGTAGAGCAGCCCCACCCAAAAGGCGGATAGAGCTTCCATATGAGCTAGAGAACCACTGTCAGCGCCACGCATTTCCAGGTATTGCTTTAAGCGCACTTCTGGAAATATGGTGGTTAGGTGGTCTTCGAAGTCTTTCATGAGAGGAAGTTGGCCTTTAAGACCTGGCAGCTCGCCTTTCATGTAATCCCTGAAAGACTGGCCTGCGTGATTGTGATAGGTACCGTCTCTATATACAAAGTACATAGGCACGTCTAAGGCATAATCCACATACTTCTCAAAGGTGAAATTTTTTTCAAAGGCAAAGGGCAGCAAGCCTGAACGATCTGGATCTGTATCCGTCCATATATGTCCGCGGAAGGATTTATAGCCGTTCAGTTTTCCCATATGTATGGGGGAATTGGCAAACATGGCTGTGACTAAGGGCTGCAAAGCCATGGATACGCGGAATTTCTTGCCGCAGTCTACTTCTGAACTATAATCTAGGTTTACCTGTACGGTGCATGTGGCAGACATCATGTCTAGACCGTGATTGCCTTTGGTGGGCATATACGCACGCATGATTTCGTAACGTTGCTTGGGCATCCAAGGCATATGTTCGCGTTTGGTTTTCGGGTCAAGCCCTTGGCTGAGTAGAGCTAAATCAAGAGAATTTAAGTGCTTATAAAGTTGCTTATGATAGGCTTGCAGCTCTTCTAAAGCATCATGCAATGTTTTAAGCTTGGCACCAGATAGCTCAAACTGCCCTGCAGGCTCTAAGCTAATGTTCGCGCCATTATTCTTCAGAGCAATCACATGGCCATGCTCTTCGATGGGTTTCCAGCCGTCCTTTTGGAAAGCTTCGAGCAATGCCTTTATACCACGAGGGCCTTCGTAAGGAGCTCGCGCCAGTTCTGGGACCTGAAAAACAAATTGCTCATTTTCAGTGCCAATAGACCATTCCGTTTTATCTTTGCAACCGCGCTCGATGTGACTAATCAGTTGTTTTTTATCTGTTATTTGCATATCTGCGCTCATTGGCTATACTCTTTTAGGGGCCTGTTGTCTGATCATAATAAATAGCATATTTCTAAATGGTAAACACTCCGTAAAGAATTGTTGCTCTTTGGATCAAATTCAGGTACAAACACTTGTTAGAGTTTCCAGTTAATTAGGTGTAGAAATGGCAGTTCCAAAGAGAAAAACGTCTAAATCTAAGCGTAATATGCGTCGTTCGCATCATGCCTTAGTGCCTTCAAGAATGGGTGAATGCCCAAATTGTGGCGAAATGAAATTACCCCATCACCTTTGCGGTGCATGTGGTCATTACAAAGACCGAGCAGTTATCGCTTTAAAGGCGTAGGCTGTAAGGTTTAAGCACGGGTTATACAGACTGTGTGGGTACAGGAAGAATTAGAGATGCTCGTATTGTATACGGGCACTTCTTGTACCAAGGGTCATTAATTCTGTCGCTCATATGTGTCATTCCCGCGTAGGCGGGAATCCAGCACAAATGGGCGGCGAAGCCGCTGCAGTATAGACTATTTTGAGTCGCGCAGCTCCACTTCTTGTGCTGGATCCCCGCCTACGCGGGGATGACACGGATGCGGACAATGATTCGTGGTATTGCATTATGAAAGCACCCACACAACGTAAAACTGAACTAAAATTATGTTGGTAATTTAATTGTGGTGCATTGGCATCGCAACTTTGAAGGGCTCTGATGACAGGGTTTTGTCTGGGGCAGGAAATCAATGAGTATCAGACTAGCAATAGACGCAATGGGCGGAGACGGCGCACCCGATATTATTATCGAGGGAGTTGCTCTTGCGCAAAAGAAATATCCTAAGGTCTTTTTCCTGCTATTTGGGGATGAGAAACGGATAGCACCTTTAATTGCTAAATATAAGTTAGATGCTACTCGCATTTCACTGATCCATACGAGCGAAGCCATCAGCAGCGATATGAAGCCTAGCGCCGCTTTGAGAGGCTCAAAAGCCTCCAGCATGCGATTGGCCATTGAAGCTGTCGCCGACGGCAAGGCTGATGCGGTTGTTTCAGCTGGTAATACGGGCGCCTACATGGCTCTTTCAAAGATCATCTTAAAAACACTCCCAGGCATTGACAGGCCAGCCATTGCCGCTTCGATCCCTACCCTTTTGGGACGCGGCGTCATGTTGGACTTGGGTGCCAACGTGGAATGCACCACACAAAATCTTTTGCAATTTGCCTTGATGGGCCAGGTGTTCTCTCAACAAGTTTTAGGTAACAAAGTGCCATCCGTGGGATTGCTTAATATTGGCGAGGAAGACCTTAAGGGTAACGCCATTATTAAAGAAACCTATGCTGTATTAAAAGATAAGCAATGGGTCAGCAATTTTAAAGGCTTCGTCGAGGGTACAGACGTTTTAACCGGTAAAGTGGACGTTATTGTGACCGATGGCTTTACGGGCAACGTGTCCCTAAAGACAGCGGAAGGCAGCTTTACCATCTTCAAACAGTTTTTGATGGCCAATTTCAGCCAGAACTGGTGGACGAAGCTGACTTACTTGTTAGCTAGGCCCGTCTTGAAGTCCTTTAGTGCACAATTTGATCCTGGTAAAAACAATGGTGCTCCTTTCTTGGGACTTAATGGTATATCGGTGAAGAGTCATGGTAGTGCGGACGGAGTGGGCTTCTCGTACGCCATCGCTGTGGCCGTGGACATGGTTGATCGCGATGTTAACCGTTTGATCCGCGAAGGCCTTGAACAATGGCATGAAGATTTTGCCATTCGTGAGCAAGAGGCATTGGATGATGCCAATCAGGAAGCTGTCATTCTACCATTAAAGCGAGCCGTATGATAAATGGTAGCTATTAGGTCACAAATTATAGGTTGTGGGTCCTATCTGCCAGCTCGCAAAATCAGCAATCATGATTTGACGCAAATGGTCGACACGACCCATGAGTGGATTGTGGAGCGTACCGGTATCGAATTCAGACATTTTGCCCATAAGGATGAAAAAACGTCTGATCTGGCCACTGAAGCTTGTAAGATTGCCCTGAGCAATGCCGGCATCGATGCTTCCGAAATTGATCTGATCGTGGTGGCCACATCCACGCCCGACGACAAAACCTTCCCTTCCACTGCGGTTTCCGTGCAAGCCAAATTAGGCTGCAACAACGCCTTTGCTTTTGATGTGTCGGCCGTGTGCAGTGGATATCTGGTGGCTCTTTCCACAGCGGACAATTATTTGCGGACGGGACAAGCAAAAACGGCCTTGGTGATTGGCGCTGAAAAGCTGTCAGACATTTTGGATATGGATGACAGACGCACTTGCGTGTTGTTTGGCGATGGCGCCGGTGCGGTTATCTTGCGTGCCGAGGAAACCGCTGACGAACGGGGCGTTCTGGGCATTTACATGCATTCGGATGGCAATTTCAGAGACATCCTGCGTTTAACAGATGAAACTGCAGAAAAAGCTGGAGTGATATCCATGGAAGGCCGTGAGGTCTTTCGCCATGCGGTCAGTAAGTTAACCGAGTCTGCGTTGAACATATTAAAACGGCACAACATCACTTGTGAAGATATTGATTGGTTTATTCCCCATCAGGCCAATATCCGCATTATTAATGCCATCGCGCAGAAATTAAATCTGCCGCAGGAAAAGATTATCATAACCGTAGATCAGCATGCTAATACTTCGGCAGCATCCATCCCCCTCGCCTTGGCCCAAGCCATCAATGAAGGCCACGTAAAACGCGGTGACCTCATCCTCCACGAAGCCATCGGCGCCGGATTGGTCTGGGGCTCGGCGCTGGTCCGTTATTAAGAGAAACATCCATGACTTATGTTGTTACCGAAAACTGTATTAAATGTAAATATACCGACTGTGTAGACGTATGTCCCGTCGATTGTTTTTACTTGGGCGAAAACATGGTGGTGATCAACCCCGAGCAATGCATCGACTGCGGTGTATGTGAACCCGAATGCCCAGCGGACGCTATTAAAGCCGACACGGCTGATAACATGGAAAAATGGGTCGAGCTTAACCAACTCTATGCCCAAACCTGGCCTAGGGTCAGCCGCAAACAAAAACCACCTGCGGATGCTGATCAATGGAAAGATGTGCCGGATAAGCTTGAGAAGCATTTCTCGCCGGAGCCTGGGGTGATTGAGGGTTGAGCTAACCTATACTTCCTATGTCATCCCCGCGTAGGCGGGGATCCAGCGTAGTATGTGCGCCAGCGGCGCTCTATATAGCTATACTGAATCGCTTCGCGATACTTCTTATGCTGGATTCCCGCCTTAGCGGGGATGACAGATATTAGGCATCTGTTCTGTTGTTTTGCCGAAGTGGTACTATAAGCAGCTTCGGGACTGCGGCAGCGCCCCCTCACCCGGGCCTTCGGCTGACCTCTCCTACGAGGGGGAGAGGTGAATTAATGCCCTTGATTATAATAGATATAGTTATTTTATAAGTACCATGAGTATTTAGTATGTTGTCTTTGAAAGATTAGCATGATGAAGTTTTTGAAATTTACAATAAATACAGTAACTGTCGCAATTTTTGCCTTCGCTGCCCCGATTTCACAGGCCAGCGAAACAATTGAGCAGCCTGAAAAAGTCCAATTTATTACCCCTAGTATTATGGCCGATATTGCAAAAGACATAAAGATGCTATCCATTATGAATGCTGAACCACGAGAGAGCTTCAATAATGCTTATGATTGGGGAAATATCGTATTTAGGAATCAACTGAAAGTTGATGGATTTGGAGCCGGGTTGATCATCATGGATATGGATTCAGAGCCAGACCATGGGGTCAACAACATACTCCCTGATGGTTATGTCTTTGCAGATTTAGGCGATAAAATAGCTCACGGCGCCACAGTCGCTGCCGCGGCAGCATCTAAAGATCCTTCATTACAGGCGCTGGCATGCGGAGCTAACATATATCCTATAAGTCCATATAGCACTGAAGAATATAATCACCTGATGTCACAGAGAGCACCAGCAAGGGAAGCAATCAGAAAGCTTATGAATGACATTCATGCGCTAAAAGAGGAAAAAGAAGCTTTAGAGCTAAAATCAAAGGAATTAAAGCAAAGTGGCAATAATGTTGAGTCCTACAAAGTTTTTGAGGATTCAATGCGTGCCGATGGAAAGATTTGGATGTTAACCAACCAGGTTAATCAATTAATAGGAGCTTCTAACGAAACTCTTAATAATCATAGCGCAGTGCTGAATATGGGGGCACTTGATCGCATAGAGGCTATATTGCACATGTGTCGCGATCGCCACCTGCCTATGCCTCGCGTTATCAACATGTCTCTGATGTTTGAAACCAACAAGGATGAAGTAGATACAATAATTTCTAGATTAACGAACATTCTTCAGGCTAACGACCTGCTCTTGGTCATAAGTCTGGGCAATGACGGTCAACAAATTCAAGAAAAATCTGCCAGTTTAGATGACGGCCCCCGTTTTGATCTCCGGGAAAGACTATATACTTATCCGGAGCTTTGCAAAAATGTTATAATGTCTGTGGCATATTTCGAAGCAGATAAAATTGGTGATTATTCTTCAAGGGCTGGTATATGCAAAGATCATACGATTATAGCCCGAGGGAATGTCTTCAACACCAAGACGTTTAATCAAGATGGTTACATTCTCAAAGCAGGCGAACATGTCAGGGGCACATCCTTTGCATCACCTCGCATTGCAGCTTTGGCAGTAATTTTAGGGAAGTATTTTCCACAATTTTCTATGCAACAAATTAAGAAAATCATACTGAATTCTGCCTATAAGCCCCAAAATTTTATACCTGAAGAAATCGGTCAAGGGGCCCTAAACCCATTACAAGCTTGGATAGATGCGGTACAACTAGAGCAAGACTCTAAACCAACCACATTGAATAAAATTCTTGGGTGGTTTTCTTCAAAGAAGAAATAAAATCGGATTGAGACATTACCTGCCTTTACTCACAAATCTCTGACCAAAAGAGGAGCAGCTCAGTGTCGACGCAGCAGCCCGCTTATTTAGCGTATCTTTTTTCGTCTTCTTTTACCACGTTACTCATAAAATCTAGAAACGCTTGTAAATAATTTTTTGATTCTAATGTTGATATACGTTTCCCTTTGAAATCTGTCAAGTTTAACGGGTCATTCATTTACATTAATCATTCCCATAGACTAACACTATAATTCCAGCTATTTTAATCACGTTATTAATTTAGATTGGAGAATACATATCATGCGTTCAAAATCGACCCTGTTTGTGGCTGTACTTTCATGTTTCTTTGCTGCACAGAACGCAGCAGCGTATTGGGGAGACGAAGGCGATGTCAGCCCTGAAATCGTTAAATATAAAACCACTTTTGATGTGAAAGCTGATGGAAAATATGTAGTCACCATAAATCAGCGCGCGAGAATCCTTGACGAAAATGCCAGGAAAACTGTTTCTGTACAGCGCATTGCATTTGATAAGTCGCGTTCCCGTTTAAGAATTTTGAAAGCCATGACCATAAGGGACAATGAACGTTTCCCTCTTGCCTTGGATAAAATCGAGATGAAATCTCAAGCAAACGGCAATGGCTTTGAGGATATGTATCAAGCCATGATACCGTTTGAGCATGCTACTATCGGATCTATATTACAATTAAAGTATGAGATAGATTATTTTGCACCTTGCATACCCAATTACTTTGGCTACCATAAGGGATTTGAATCGGGTGGACTTCTATGGAGTCATGCTATGATCCAAATTAAATCTGAGATCCCTCTTTTTACTAAATTTAACGACCCAACCAATTCCCTGCATATAGATAAAGATGATTCAGGACCTTTTAGCTGGACAATTCGTCTTGTAAAACCTTATGCCAGATTTCTTTTGGGGGAGCCTGATGATAGCTATATGGAACCAGCAGAACAAACCTATGTCTCATTCTCATCGGAGGCCAGCTTTGATCGTATGGGACGCTATTTTGGGGCCAGGTACGAGCAAGTCTTGCAAAGCACACTGCCAGAAAAACTCGAATCCATACGTCTTCTATGCGAAAAAATAGAAGATGAAACGCAGCAAATGAATACGGCCGTTTCGCACGTTATAGAAGCAATTCATTACCTGGGCTCATGGAATACAGCAGATGGTCACTTGATTCCCAGACCATTGGATGTAATTTCCAATACCGGATACGGGGACTGCAAGGAGTATTCTGTATGTTTGGCAGCCATTTTGAGAGTTTTAGGTCACCAGGCTTGGCCTACATTAGTGGAAACAGGTGAAGTTTATTGGGCATACGATGAACCTGCGAGCATGCGACAGTTTAATCATGCGATTGTCAAAGCCATCGGTAAATCGGGTAAAACATACTGGATAGATCCTACTAATACGGTGACCATGGTGGGTAGCATTTTTCCTGATATCGCAGATAGACCTGCCCTCGTATTGCATGCCCAGATGCCTAATTATGAACAAATTCCAAGCATAGACTACAGGAAGAGTAAAACCCTACGAGCTGAATCAATAACTCTAGAACAAGGAGGCAATAGATTTAAACAGTTAAGACAGGGAACTATCAATGATGTAGGTGAGCTGGCCCTAGATAATACGGGCGCTATATTTTCAAACCCCTCATCCGTTGTTAAAAATAAGTTTAAGCAGTTGTTATGTGATTACCAGGAACCTAGAACCTGCACAATTCATCTGCCGGAAGAGCGCTCTCGTGAAGTTAAAGACCTGACGATCGCATATGAAATTGAAGAATATACAAGTCTGCTGCGCACCAACAACGGTGTTGGCTTATTATTCTCTCATGACTGGGCCACGAAATATTTGGAATTATCAGAAAACAACCAGGGTGCTTTTTTTGTCGGCAGCCCACAAACTATGTCTCTAGATCAAATATATAAGGGTATGAAGGCAGATAATCTGGATTCACTTTGCTTTGAAATACACTCACCCTGGGTCAATGCCAAATGCGAGCTAATTCAAACAGAGGAAGGCATCAGACGAATTGAAACCGTTGAAGCCTTAAAAAGCCACATATCATCAAAGGACTTGAAATCAGAGGAATTCAGGACCTTTAAGAAGCAATTGGAACAAAACTGCAATGCTTCCGCTATTATCTTTTCAAAGCATTAGCAAACCTTAAGTTCAACTCATAATATTGACCGCTCTAAGATTACAGAGCCCATCGCAGGATGGCAGCATTCATATACAAAAGTACTGGGCACATCAGCAAACATATCCCTGCTAGCATGGTTAGAAATACCGTTGACTGTGTATCGCACGCGCTGCAGCTGAAAATGAGGATGGGTAGATACAGGGGCAACAGGGTGATTGTGGACAAGATGGCGGATTTGGATTGGCCTTGGGTCATCAGGCCGCCGGTGACAGTTAGGAAGCTCAAAGGTAGACTGGCGATTGCGAAGGATTCCAGTAAGACCAAGATGGTGGGTGTTTCTAGACCTAAAGACAGCCCTAGAAAAGGGAGAAGTAAAAAAAGACTGCCAAAGGATAACAGCCAGACGCTGATAGCTTTTGAGAGTACGACCCATTCTAGGGGGAAACCGGCTAGGCGATATTGTTCCGTGGTGCCATCTTCCATATCTTGCCGCCAGACGGTTGGCACGGCTAGATGAGTTGCAAACAAGACTAGTACCCAGATGATGCCAACGGCTACCCGGGATAGAATTTGTGGCTCTGGTCCTATGGCTATGGGAAACAGAAGAGCTGACACAAGGGTAGAGACGACGAGCATCACTAAATCATGCTTGTTCCTTAGACCCAACTTAAGATCTTGTTTAAGCAGCGTGAGCAAGATCATGACGCTGCCTATTTACATATGCGGATACATCTAAAATGGTTTCAGATATATTGGGTACTGGTTCGTGGCTGGCATAGATGACCATGCCCCCTGCTCCCACATGGGACTGAATGATTTCTCCAAGTCGGTCCACGTACTTACTATCCAAGGAGAGCAAGGGCTCGTCTAGCAGCCATAATTTAGCTGATTTTAAAAGTAACAAAGCTAATTGTACTCTTTTCTTCTGGCCACTTGATAGCATGCCAGCGTTTGTATAAAGAAGCGGTTCGAGCCCAAAGGCTTTGTATGCTAATGGTAACTTCGATTTTGTATCATAGAGTCGTGCCCAAAATTCTAGATTTTCTTGCACAGACAAAACTGACTTCACCACAGGTTTGTGATCAAGAAACATGACGTCTTGGCAGTTAAGTGGTTTGCCATTGTGATGCACGGTTCCTTGAGAAGCTTCCAATCGACCTGTTATGATCTTTAGCAAAGAAGACTTTCCACAGCCATTGGGGCCTGTTAGCCGCATCACTTGCCCAGCTTCTACACATGCAGAAAGGTTAGTAAACAGCTCTATGCCACCCCTAACACAAGTTAGATTAACCAGTTCAATCTTGTTCATACTTACCCCGCCTGTGGGCTTCATAAAATCCTTTGGGATCTTGGTGAATAATCACCTCTGATTGGGGGAATTCTGCCAGGATCATTTCTTCAATCTCGTCTGAAATCTCATGGGACCTGTTCAGCGTCATGTCATCGTCTAATTCTAAGTGGAATTGAATGAAGTTCTGCAATCCCGATGATCGGGTGCGAAGTTCATGAACGCCTCTTGCTTCTGGATGAGATTTTGCGATCTTAATAATTTTATTCCGAACGCTTTCTGACAGTTCCCGATCCATCAGTATGGAAAAAGCCTCTATGGCAATGGTCCAGGCTGTGTAGACAATGTATAAGGCAATCACACCACCCGTTAAAGGATCAATCCAGGTAAAACCTGTCCATGACGCACCTAACAGGGATACTATAACGCCGCCGTTGATCAAAAAGTCACTGCGATAGTGGATGGAATCGGCTCGGATGGCCGATGAATTGGTTTTCTTGACCACTTGATGTTGAAAAATGATCAGACCTAGCGTCAGCAACATGGCTGCAATCATCACGGTAACGCCGATATGAGTTTCCGTCACCACCTGAGGCGTTAAAATACGCTGACTGGCCTCATACAGCAACCAAACGGCTGAAGCCGCGATGAACATGGATTGACCCAGCGCAGCGATCGCTTCGGCCTTACCATGACCAAAACGGAAACTTTGCGTGGCTGGTCTTTGCGCACGCCTAACAGCAAACAGATTTATCAAGCTGGCTGCCGCATCTAACAGGGAGTCAATTAAGGTAGCCTGCAAACTAACCGAATCAGTGATAAGCCAGGCACTCAATTTAACCCCTATCAATATGCTAGCCACTGTGACCGAGGCATAAGTGGCATAGCGAACAAGATGGGCTTGATAGATATGGGATGTGGTCATGCTAAAGTTCTCATTATTATTCAATCCGAAGCAATGATAGCAAATTATTGACCCAAGACCTAGATAGAGATTCTGGGTAGCCTCACTAAAGTTTCTTCCAATAATTTCCCCACTAGGTAAAGATTAGACCACTGGATTAACTCGCTTTGCATTAGGATATATTGACAATAATAGAAAAATCTTTTAATTTATATGCAAATAATTTAAATTTTTGACTTATTTTTTACTTTATGAGATAATATGTTATTGGTTCTAAACTTAATAGGTGTCTAATAATGGTTAGGAAAAGAATAAAGAAGCTAAAGAAAATCTTGGGTAGAACTCTCTTAGTTCCGCTAGCTCTAACAGCTACCGCCAAGGGCGTTTTAGCTACAGAGGTTGTCGAAAATAGACCAAAATCAAAAGTAAGCAGAACGAAATCAGAAAATGTAACAGACGAAGACAAAGACTCTGCTAATTCTGCGTACATTATTGCTACCGAGCAAGACGGTCATGTGGAAGCGGAAACTCGACTTGATATATTAAAAGAAGCTCTTAAAGCAAACCCAGGCATGAATATTAAAACTAAAATATCTGCAGATATTTTATGGAATCTCTATGAAATTGATAAAAATTTCATCGAAAAAAGCGTTAGCGACCGTTCAAACAAAGACGCCATACTAAAATCCATGAATCATATCCACGATGTGGTTGTGAAAGCCGGCTGGAATAAAGAAATGAGTTTCAGTGATTTAAATTGGATTGGCAGGATATGGGCCTATCTCTTGTCTAGCGCCCCCGAATCACAGCAATACGCAGTAACCGACAAATATGGCAAAATGATGATGAGAGCGGACGCCCAGGAACTGACCGCTTACTTGGAATCATCTAATATTGATATATCATTCAATAAGCACGAGGAGGGTGGATATTCAGAATCCTGGAATAGATATAAAGGCTTTGCAATGCCTGTCATTTCTCCTACCGGCGGCTTCCCACTTTCAGCCATGAGAAATGCTTGGGCCTTTTTCCCAAAGGAAGGGGATGAGGAGGCTACATATCTGGATTTTTTAGCAGTGCCTACGGATAAGCTTGCGGATTTTGATTATACGAGAGGCCATCCACCTTGCGATGGCTGGGAGCACGATAGAATTCACATAGGGAAATACCGTGGTGAAGCGGCTGCCCTGCCAAGCGCTAAGCTTTCGGCAAGGATGCTTCAAAAACTATATGAGGCCAAACTGACGGAAGCTGAACTAAATAAGTTTGATATCGCTTTATTTCATGTATTCCATGAGGAACAGCAGCCTCTTGAAAAGGATTCATTTAGCTACAGAATAGGGGTCGTTAAGAATCAGGCTATTAATAAACTTAACGCTAAAGAAATAATCCCCGTAGAAAATACGTTTAACAGCATCGAGCAATATGAAGGACTTGTGGAAGGCGCAGAATCTGTAGGTTTGAAATTAGAGGGGAAAGACACCATTGAGAAATACAGAAGCTATTTGAAGATATTATTGGAAGGAATAGCTGTTATGGAAACATATGCTCAGGGTATATATGACGGTCCAGACGCATAAGCAGAAACTGCTACTATAAAATATGGCTGGCATACTTCATCGTTTTCATAAATATCCGTCCTCGTCCCATTTAATGCGGTTGCCCTAGCCACATATTCTTGCTAACGTGAACAAGAATTTGTGCTAAGGAGAACCAATTGAAACTGGCGACAATCAATAACAATACACGTGATGGGCAATTGGTGGTAGCAAACAAACAACTTACCCAGGCTGTGGCCGTCCCTGAAATTGCTGGCACTCTACAGTTGGCTCTTGATAATTGGCGTCACTGCGAGCCGCTACTGAAAAAGGTCTATGACGAGCTGAATTCAGGGAAAATTCAAACTGCAATGGCATTCCATCAAGAAAGGGCACTTGCCCCCCTGCCCCGTGCCTACCAATGGCTAGACGGGAGTGCTTATGTGACGCATGTGGAGTTGGTCCGTAAAGCCCGGGGCGCTGAGCTGCCTGAATCCTTTTGGACAGATCCTTTGATGTATCAGGGCGGGTCCGATCAGATGATTGGTGCGCATCAGCCTATCCTATTGCCAGATGAGCAGTGGGGCTTGGATTTTGAGGCCGAGATTGCGGTTATTACCGATGATGTGCCCTTAGGCACAAGCCCGGATGAGGCCATCGGGCACATTAAACTGCTCATGCTCGTTAACGATGTTTCTTTGCGGAATCTCATACCAGGCGAACTACAAAAGGGGTTTGGTTTTGTGCAGAGCAAACCGGCAACAGCATTTTCACCAGTTGCCGTTACGCCCGATGAGTTAGCGGATCACTGGGACGGTGCCAGGGTGCATTTGCCTGTGCGCTCCACCCTTAACGGGAAAGCTTTCGGATGGACTAATGCGGGTGTGGATATGACCTTTGGGTTTCCTGAACTGATCGCACATGCAGCTAAAACAAGAGATCTGATAGCAGGAACTATTATCGGATCAGGAACTATTTCTAACTCATGCCTTACCAATGGGTCGTCTTGCATTGCTGAAAAGAGGATGCTGGAAACCATTGAATCAGGCGGTCCCAAAACTCCCTTCATGAAGGCAGGCGATACCATCCGAATAGAGATGTGTGACGCGCAAGGTACAAATATATTTGGCTCTATCAACCAACAGGTGATTCGTTTTGAAACCAAGCATGCAACCAGCAATAACAAAGCCCAGGCTCTTTGATTATTTTCGCTCCTCTGCCGCCTTTCGTGTCAGGATTGCGTTAAATCTGAAAGGCATTGCTTATGATCACGAAAGCATTGATTTGCGTCAAGGCTCACAACGGTCGGAAAACTATAAACGATTCAATCCACAGGGATTAGTTCCTGCCCTCGTGATCGATGGACACACATTTACCCAGTCTTTAGCCATTATTGACTATTTGGATAAAAAATATCCTGAACCGCCCTTACTGCCTCTAGACCCGGCGGAACGCGCCCACGTAATGGAGTTTGCGTATATTATAGCTATGGACATACACCCCATCAACAATTTGCGAGTATTAAATTATTTGACAAACGAGCTCCATATAGTAGAGGATAGGAAGCTTCAGTGGTACCATCATTGGATAAGAGAAGGTCTTGAGACATACGAAGCACGTTTGCAAAATACCAGCAGACTGAAGCATGTTTCCTGCGGCGATTCGATTACACTTGCGGATATTTGTTTGATTCCACAAGTCTATAATGCTTTACGTTTTGATATGAACATGTCAGAATTTACAGGCGTAATGGATGTTTACGAGGCCTGTATGAAATTGCCCGCGTTTAAAAATGCTCAGCCAGAATCGCATCCGGATGCAACCTCGTAAGTTAAAGGTTAATAAGAGTCGAAATGGCAGTTCATAAACCGGCCAAAAGGGTTTCTATTTTTTTCCAAATCCCCATGTCAATCTGGGCGATCGGCTTTGTGTCGCTGTTAGTTAACGGCTCGTCGGTTATTATCTTCAGCTTATTTCCCCTCTACGCCACCAATGTTTTGGGCGTTTCTCTCATTGGCTTAGGGTTTATCGAAGCCATTGTGGAAGCCATATCCTGGTTTACCCGGATATTTTCAGGTGTGCTCAGCGACTATCTTCACAGGCGTAAACCTATTCTTTTGGCAGCCTATGGTTTGGCAGCGGGTTCTCGCTTTATCTTTCCACTGGCACCAGATGTGTCTTGGCTTGTGGGCGCCAGGGCTTTGGATCGCATCGCCAATGGCCTGCAGGCCAGTCCTAGGGATGCCCTGATCGGTGATGCAGCGCCACCTCATATGAAGGGTGCCAGTTATGGCTTGCAAAAGACCTTAGGGCTCATCGGTTCATTTGCTAGTTCCTTATTGCTTATGTATCTATTCAGACAAATTGGCATAGACTACCAACTGGCTTTTTGGCTGGCTATTATACCGTCAACCCTTGCAATTATTATTCTCTACTTTTTCGTTAAAGATCGAGTGGAACTAAAGCCCAAAGAAAAATTGAAATTAAAACCGTTTCGTCTGGCGGAAGTTTTGACCCTGCCTAAGCAATATTGGCTCGTGATTGCCGTTGCTAGCTTTTTCATGATGTCCAATTACAGCGGCGCGTTCATGATCCTGCAGACAAAAGATGCAGGGCTAGCCGAATACGACATCACGCTCGTCATGGTAATCCAGAATTTAGCTGCATTTTTATCCGCCTTCCCTTTCGGCTGGCTCTCCGATAAACTGGGCAGGCTCTCATTTCTGGCCTTTGGTTTCGTGCTCGTCATCGTATCCAACCTGTTTTTATCCATGTCAGACTCCCTACCTTTAGTACTCATAGGCGTTGCCATCTGGGGCGTTCAAATGGGCATCAACCAGAGCTTAATCCTGGCGAAAATAGCCGATTCAGCTCCCATACACATTCGTGGATCTGCGTTTGGTATCTATTACATTCTGGTAGGCATTACCATCTTTACTTCAAACATGGTCAGCGGCTGGCTCTCCCATCATTTCGGTGTCGAATGGGTGTTTTATGCAAGCTCTATGGTTGCTTTCATAGCGTTGATGTTGCTTCCCCTTTTAAGAAGAAAGCCCTTGGTCAAGGCATAAGTTATGCTATTTTCCGATTGACCTAACCCCACAAGAACATTAATTTATGGACATTGCCGAAGTAGCTCAGGTGGTAGAGCAACTGATTCGTAATCAGTAGGCCGGGTGTTCGAGTCACCTCTTCGGCACCAGTATAAACGTTGAGTTTATGCGGAGAAGAGAAGGAAAATTAGGCATTTGACGCTCCATCAAATGTTTAAGAATGTTTACGTTTGTTTAAGAATGTTTATACATGTTGGCGACAATTTGGTGACATTTTCATGAAGGCGTGGTAATAGCTTCTTAGTATGTAAAGGAGCAAAAGCATGCCTAAGATCACAAAACGTTTGATAGATACCATAACACCGGACCCTGAGAAGCCCATAAAGATTTGGGATAGCGAACTTAAAGGCTTTGGTGTCGTCGTCCTTCCTAGCGGCCGCCGGACTTACTGCGTAGAATATCGCAATTCAGATCGAATCAAAAAAAGATTGAAGCTTGGCGTTCATGGTCAGATCACTGCTGAAGAGGCACGAGACCTGGCCAAGAAAAAGCTCGCTAGCGTAACTCATGGCGAAGACCCAGCCGAAGATAAGAAAAAAGTTGGGCAGCTTGAGACCATTCATCAATTAGCCCAAGATTATATCGAGCGTCACGGTTCACGAAAACGGGAGAAGAGCCTACACGGCGATAAATTGCTTCTTGCCAATTTAATTCTGCCGACAATTGGTGACAAAAAGGTTCAGCATGTTACCCATCGGGATATGGAAAACTTTCACGCCAAATACAAATCCACTCCATATCAGGCTAACAGAGCCATGTCGCTTATATCAAAAATGTTTTCGTTAGCTATTTCTTGGGGCTGGTGCGAGAAGAACCCAGCACAAGGAATTGAACGCTACCAGGAACAGAAACGTGACCGCTGGTTGGATGATGCTGAGATGGCTAGGTTGTGTGATGTTTTGGAAAAATACTCGTTCCATGCAACGTCGTTTGTTTTTAGGTTGCTTTTGTTGACTGGAGCCCGTAAGGGAGAAGTTCTTAATGCTACCTGGGATCAGTTTGATCTGGAAAAAGGTGTGTGGAGCAAACCAGCACATTTAACCAAGCAGAACAAGAATGAGCATATTCCACTTTCGTCGAATGCGCTTGAGGTTCTGCAGCAATTGAAAGAATTGCATCCATCCCCTAGCCCATTTTTATTTCCTGGTAAGGTTGAAGGAAAACCAATCCAAGAGGTTAAAACTTTTTGGGGTACCGTCCTGAAAGAAGCTGGCATAGAGAACTTTCGCATTCATGATCTGCGCCACACCCACGCTTCTCATTTGGTATCCAGCGGGTTAAGCTTGAGTATCGTTGGAAAATTGCTTGGGCACACCCAGGCATCTACAACACAGCGTTATGCGCATCTGGCAGACGAGCCGTTGCGTGAGGCAGCTGAGTTCTTTGGCAACAAGGTGTCTAAGCGAAAAGGGTGAATGGTTAGAAGAAATTGGTTTTAGCTGCCGAGCATTGCGGTAAAGCCAAAAGTTGATCAGTTAACACTGAGACAGATCCTGATTGTTAATATACTAACTCAAGAGAGTGAATTGGCTACGAGAAATATTCTTCATTTGATCTCACCGGCTATATCTGAACAGACTCTAAATCACGAGTTACTCACACTAAAAGATAAGGGAATTATTAATTCTCAAGGGCAAACCAGGAAAAAGGTTTGGTTTATAGTGAAATGTCCCTAAAAAGATGTACCCTGCCTTGAATTCCCGCAGCATTCCCGCAAAGTTGCTGACGGGGGCTTAATGCTAGTCTTTTTGAGAGTGCTTGTGCCGCTACCTATACGTTGAGAATGTTGGCTTACGATAAGGAATTAGAATCCGGCAACATCCGGCAAAGTCAGCAGACTTTTCAACATAGTTTAAGGAAAAAATGTTTGAACCGTATTGGGGCGGCAATTAACTCCGGCAAGCTCCTGCCAGCTCATATAGGTAAGGGTAAACAGCTCGCTACCGGATAAGCCCTGTTCAAAAGTTGAATCCTGAGAAATACCTTTATTTGGCATGATGTTAGGATTGTTATTCACGCACATATCCCCAGGATTTGTGGATATGTACTACCATGAATAGCAGCACTATCCATACCTCAACAGCCGCTCTCCATTTCTTTCGCGTTCAGACATGCTGGCTTCGGACTCATCGAATTGCTCAAGGCTATGGCTTAGAAATCCTAGAAGTCTGGCTGCCTTGTTGAGTGATTCGTAGTCTTGGAGGTCATCACCAACATTGATATTAAATGCTTCCATGATTTTGGCCTTTTGGACTAGGCCGCCGATCTGGATGAGTAAGCGTGTACGATTTAGACGCTCCGAGTTGCGTTGATTTTTCATAGCAGAGATCTCCCGATTGCGCGCAGATTTATGACGGTTGATTTGTTGGATTAGCCTGGCTAATCGTTTTGGGAGAGCCCCTGTTTTTGGTCTTTTTCCGGCGAAGAAATTTCTCACCGGCACGCTGCCAGGCCTCCACAGCGGAATCTTTCGCAGAGACTTTATCATTCATGGCTATGAGGTTGCCGGCTATTATTGTGTCGTCAATATGAGCGATGTTGAGTCTGATAAAAAGCTGCGCGATATCGCTGGCTCTTTGTTTTTGGAGTTCTAATTGTTGATTTTGAAGAATTGCAATTTTCGCTTCTAGTGCACGTATTTTTAAAGAGGCCACCATGGATTTCACTCCGTTTTTTGTTGATGTAAAATTGCCTCTTTACGGAACAAGTGTATCAAATTTTTAAAATCATTGAAATCTGATTTTTCAATAGTATGTATCAGAGTAATAACGGCCCCCATAATCAGGTTGTTGAATGGTCTAATGGACTGTATCCAAGCATTGCTTTTGCAATGATCTCAAATGATTGCTGATCAATTTCTAAAAAACCATACCTAAAAACATAACCCCAGGAATTTTTATTTTTTATGAAAGGCAATAGGGGAATCAGGGGCTTTATATCTGCATGAGTCGCATCTAAATAATCGATGTTGCGCCTAAAAGGTTTGAAGCCATTTTCCATCTCGATCTGATATGGCATGTCATCTTTCACAATGCCGATCGCTGTAAACTTTTGATACAGTTCTGATCCTTCCATCGTAACCTTTGATGAATAGTAAATCACATGATCTCCTTTTTTAAGACGTTTTGCTGGTGCTGATTTACCATGACAGAATTGGCAAATACCCAACTTTACACCATTCTCGACGTGCTCTTTAGAGGCCACTCCTATCCAATATCTACTCATTATTCACCACCGCTAACTTGTTAAGAATTTGAATTAGAGATTGCTGATCGTGGTCTGGGAGACTCCCAAAAAATTCAGCATCGATTCGCTCCACAACCGGCACAAGTTTTGAGGCCATGGATATGCCTTCAGTGGTAAGTTTAACAACTTTAGCGCGCGTATCTTCTGGATGTTCATGCCTGACAACAAGCCCCTGATCAACTAAACCTCTCAACGACTTTGATACTGTCATTTTATCCAGCTTCGACCAGTTAGCAAGGATCACTTGGGTTGGTTCTTGTTTTATTTTATGGTGCCATAGCAGGATAGCGAGTAGCACAAATTGGGCATGAGCAATGCCGTATGGCTCTAGTGCCTTTTTAATCCTTCTTTGCCATGTCATTGTTGTTTGCCATAACAAGAAACCAGGGCTATCTTCTGGCTGTTCGACGCTAAAGATATGTTTATTCATTTCCGGATTCCGCAAATTTCATTAATGAATCCATTTGTTCAGGAATGGTGTCAACGATTCCTTGAGCGACAAGCTTAATCCAGATGAATTTTAAGGGACCAGTGACTTGTAGTGTTATCGTCATTTTTAGTCCTTCGGGTGTATCTTCCATCTCATGGGTGCCATACAATTTGGCGCCGACGAATTTTAAATGGTCGGTAAATTTCTTGAATTTTTCCACCTCAACCAATTGCAAAGTTTCTTCACCTGCACCCTTGGGTTTGACTATAAAATGACTGCCGACCTGAAAGGGCTCAGTCATCTTTGCATACTCAATGTCAGGATCCCATTTGCCCCAATTATTTACATCTTCCCACAAAGCCCAGATGGTCTCTTTCTTAACGCCGGGATATACTTTTGTATAAGTTTTCTGCCACATAATTAACTCCTATCCGTTTAGTAAACTTACTTACTATATAAACGCTTACGATCTTATCCGCAAGCTTTCTTTTCCATTTATTGCTTTTGTTGCGGAAAATCGATTGTAAGTGCCTCTTAGCAAGAGAAGTCTGTGCATTGAAAAATACACTCAGGCGCCGTTTTGGCTGGTTTAGACACGATATACGGTGCTTGAGGGTGGGATTAAAAACTATCATCCATTTTCCAGGAGTTCCTGGCGCACTTATGCACGAATTGAAAATTCGCTTGTGCTTGATGGCCACGGGCGTGTATATTTATTAGATACTGAGGCAAGTACTTTAAGACTTTTCATAGAAGTCGGCATCCAAGAGACTCCAGGTTTAATAAAATGATTGACGCCTAAATTTACTTGGGCGCGGTTCATTATGGCGATTTGTTCGCTGAGCATGGGGTTTGTATCACGGTCGGAGGGGCGGTCTTCCGTTGGCTTTGGTGCGTACATTACTGGCTCTCAAGGGCATGATCAACGCACTGGTATTTCCTATAACTATTCCAACAAAAAAGAAGTTATCCACTCGAGGATATTGGCTCCAGAGTATGCCCCTGCTTGGGCTCAGAATTCTCATGCTTTGTGGAATAAGGTTGAACAGTTCGAGGATGAACTGGCTGACCTACGTTTTGTAGGCCACCCCCATGATGAAGAACGTAACAAGCGCAGCATGGATGCGAAGGAGAAGTTTTTGTCGTCTACGCAGACGGCTCAAACGATCATGGGTGCGATACCTCTTGAGCTTACCAAAGAACAGGCTGAGGCTTGTGTAGAGCGTTTCCTGAACAATCGTTTTGTCTCACGTAAACTTGTGACGGAATATGCCATCCACTGGGATAAAGGCAATCCACATTTCCATGCACAAATTAGCCGCCGAGCGCTTATGGATGGTGAGTTTTCTGTTCGTAAAGACAGGGAGATTACTTCTAAACCGGAGCTCATGATTACCCGTAAAGAATGGGAGGTCGCCGTTAATCAAGAACTAGCAATGGCTGGTCATGCTGTGCGGATTGACTCGAGATCTTTAGAAGATCAGGGGTCATTTTTTATGGCCACTCATCATGAAGGCTGGTTTGCGCAGAGGCTTGCTGAGCGTGGAGAATATTCCCGGATTGTGGTGGATAACGAGGAAATCCGCCAACGCAATATTGAGATCATGTGTGAGCGGCCCGAGGCGATTATCCATGATCTGGCGCTGAAACGGACTACTTTTACTCGCAAACATATTGAGGAAGAGATCATCCGCCGTGTAGGCGGCGATGAACGGCTTTATATAATTTTGAAAGCCAAAGTTGATGAGATTGAAATTCCGCATGAACTGATTCTGAATACATCCAATGAGGACATTGTGTACGAGGGTTATGCCTCAGATGTGAAAGGATTGGCCGTTAAGTTGACGGATAAATTGTTATCCGACAGCGGCTCTGCGCATCATGTTGGGCACAATCTGAATCGAGAGAAAATCTACACATCTACCCACTATCAGCAACAGGAAGAATCGTTATTGGGGATGGCGGATCGTCTCAATCAGAGGACATCAAAAGCAGTTTCATCTCAGAAAATAGACCAAGGCATTCGGAATCTGGAACAATGGACTTCACGCGAGAAAGGCCATGATTTTAAGTTCTTCCCCGAGCAAACGGCGGCCATCCATCACTTGTGTTCGGGTGGTGATATAAGGGTTCTAAACGGTAAGGCCGGTACCGGTAAAACCACTCTGCTCAAAGCCGTGGCACAGATTTATGCGAATGAGGGTTATCGAATCATAGGTACCTCATTTCAAGGCAAAGCAGTTGAGATTATGGAACAGGATATCGGCATTCCATGTCGCACGTTGGATAGCCTGAAACACAGCTGGGCTCAATATGAGGAGAAAAAGGCTGTTGTTGAAAGCGGTCGGCTTTGGGGTAATCCTTATCTCCATGCATTTAATCGCATGAAGGAACTGGAGAAGAGCCGTTTTTCCAGCAAAGATGTGATTCTGGTTGATGAGGCCAACATGATAGGCGGGGCATTGTGGGAGCCATTCTTGAAAGAAGCCTCCTCTCAGGGCGCCAAAGTTCTTATCATCCAAGATCCAGCACAGATAAAGTCTCGTGACCCCGGTGATTTTGGACGGTTGTTTGCTGAACGTTATGGCTTTGCCGAAACCAGCAATGTGGTAAGGCAGAAAGTTGAATGGCAGCGGCAATGTTCTGTGAAGCTTAATGACCATCGGGTGCTGGACGGCATGCAGCCATACAATGAGCGTGGTCATTTGCATTGGTTTGAAACACAGGCAGATGCTCATAGGAAGATGGTTAAGGACTATCTGGCGCACATGAAATCCAATCCTTATGAGGCGCGTATGGTGCTGGCCTATACCAATAAGGAGGTATTTGAGCTCAATCAGTTGATCCGGTCTGAGCTGAAGGTCCAAGGTCTTTTGAGGGAGCACTTCCATGTGGCTGGTTCGGAATATTCCATCGGTGACGCGATCCGCTTCACCGAGAACGATCACCACGGTCGGTTTGTAAAAAGCACGAACTTTTGGACAGAGCACAACAAAGGCGTTAAAAACGGCAGTCTTGGAACCATCATGGCTTTCGATAAGCGCCATCAACAATTGACGGTAAGACTAGACGGCGAACGTATGGTCAAATTCAAGGCTGATGAGTACAAAGAGTTCACACTCGGCTACGCCATGGGTGTGCATAAATCTGAGGGCTCAACCACAGGTAAAACCTTCCTTTCACCAGACCCACTTATGGACCCTTACACGTTCTTAGTAAGTATGACGCGGCACATGCATGACATTCAGATCTACGTCTGTCACGAACAATTTGTCGATTTTAAGGACCTGGTGGATCAGCTGAGCTATGGCGGCATGCGGGATACTTTAGCCGATTATCAAGTGTCAGAAAAGCAAAGGCCGTTCTTAGCAAGAGTGCAGAACTATAAAGACTTAATAGCAGAGGTGGGAATGATGAGAGAAGAAATGGAATGGACTTCCATCCAAGGCAAAGCCAAGGATACGGCTTCAGTCAAGTCTGGTGATGAAACAGAAAAGAAGCCTGAGCCTCTTTATAAGCAGGCGGCTTATAATGCCTATCAACAGTTGTTTGAGCAGAAGGAAGAAGCGGCAAAGGAAATCCTGGAGGATTGGGTAAACCACCTGCCTTATGTGCGATTGGCTGGCATCCGCCGCGATGTGCTGGAAGTTGATGCAGGTTTTCGCACTCGGTTACTTTCTGATCTAGAACACAGGGCTTCCATTTCAGCGCAAGGCTATATGGGGATGGTACGGGAGGCCAGAAAATTGTGGTCGACCATAGAAGCAACTCATCCAGGGGCCCTTTCCCAGACGCATGAGCTTTACGGGGACTATACTGAGCTCAAATCAAAACGAGATTTCATGGCATCGGTCATTCACGAAAACCCTCGTCTGTACCGACAGTTCTTTGGCGTGAAGCAGGAAGAAAACACAGAAACCCATAATGACTACTGGGGCGACAAAGTTTTGGCCGAGGACATGGTCTACTTTGCCGGCGTTAAGGATCAGGCAAAAGCTCATTATAAAGAGTATGAGCGGAACATATATCGCGAGGGACTAACCGATGAGCAAAAACAAGATTTTGACCTGGTCAACTCATACGTACAAATGCGTAATCGGGCCGCCACTGTGTTTGGTCAGATCAAAAAACTTGAAGAGAATTCAGTTCAGGTATCGTCAAACAGTTTGGTTACCCAAGAGGAGTTTAAGAAATGCCAGGCCCTTCGCGACGAACTGGCACTGCAGATTGTCTCGCCTGGAGGCCAAGTGCAGCAGCATTTGGAACAGCATAAGGTTGATGAGAATAAGATGCTTGAGCATGCGATTGGGGGTCAAACAAGGGCTCTGATTAAAGAATATAGAGAAGTAGCTGACGTGCACACACGTGCTGATTTGGCTGGCAAGTTAATGCTCCAGCTAACATATGACAAGTCCAAGCAGATAATGAAAGAAGCTGATGTGGACTTTAATCGCCTGACATTTGATGTGGCTTTTAATAAAGGTGTTGTGAGCGGTGAAATCGCCACTGACGTTCAGCCAGATGAAGTTTACAAACCCATCAAAGACTATCTCTCTAAGTCCCATGAGGTCGCGCGTCTCTGGAGTATGGTCCAAGCCAAAGGCAAAGAGTCTGACATGGCACTGGAGCCCATGGCTATCATGAACCAAAGCACGCAAAAGCCTGAATGGCTTCAGCTACTGAGCGCGCGCAATCAGAACGCGGAGGTTTTAGTTCAGAATCAGGTTGCTCTTATAGCATTCAAAGGCATGAGGCCAGAAGCTGAATCGAAATTGTATGCTCAGGCTCAGAAAAATGGCTCAAAGGAAATCTCTAGATTCACACCTACCCGCAATGCTCATCATGAGGTTTATAAGGAAAGGCCTACCTACTTATCAGCAGATGTAGTTTTGGACGCAGCGCATGGCAGATACGCCGATATCGTCCCAAGAATTCTTGGTCAGACAAGCACAAAGCAAAGCAACAAAATACAATTGAGGTTTGGTGGTGATGGTAAGCTGAGTTTCACTATAGCTGGCTCAAAAGCCGGGCTTTGGTATGATTTTTCAACCAGCGAAAAGGGAAATATCTTCCATCTTATCCAAAGGGAAAAGGGCGTTGATTTCAGGGGAGCGGTCGAATACCTGGCTCAGGAGCTCAATATGAACTCTCATGACCTGGCCCGGATGCCTGTTGAGAAAAGGTATGATGAGCCAACTATCGATCAAAAATTAGAGGATGATCAGAAATTGAAGTCTGTGGCAGATCTGTATGCGAAAGCTCAACCCATCAAAGGTAGTGTGGTCGAGACGTACTTACGAAGGGAGCGCAGTATCCATGGCACAATATCGGACGACCTCAAATGCCTGCCCAAGGGCACAAGTTTCCTTTATAACGGCGAGCAGAAAAGGCTGGGCCACAATTGCTTTGCAGCTTTTGGTCGCAAAGCCGATGGATCACTGTCGGTAGTGCAGGTAACCAAATTGAACAGAGATGGCACGCGCGCAAAGAATCAAGAAGGAGACAAACTCAACAAGCTACAATACGGCCTGTCAAAAGAATCATTCGTAACTTTACAAGAAGGATCCGGTCGAGTCTTCATCGCTGAAGGCCTTGAAACAGCTATGTCTATTAAGGAAACAGGCGTCGCCGGCAAAATCGTCGCATCCTTGGGTATCCATAACATGGCTAACTACAGTGGCCCTGAAAGGACAATAGTCCTTTGTGCCGACAACGATGAACATAAAACCACGTCTCAAACCCATCTGTTGGTTCAAAAGGCCATGGAAGCATTGGAGGATAAAGGTCACACTGTTGATGTCCTGAAACCATCCACCCCAGGCCAGGATTTTAATGATGTACTGAGAGAACAAGGCCCTACAGGCGTTGCTGAATACGTAAAGCAATACATTGAAGATGCATCAAAAACTCAAGACTCGCCTAATGTCGCTGAGCCCAAACCCTGCCTTGATGAAGACTCAAAGATCAGAATGAACGATACGCCCATAGGCAAAGCTGCAGCATCTTTTGACGACCTTTTTAAGGATCTCAAATCTACGGCCGATCCTGTCGCGAAGGAAAAGCTGCTCGTAGAATTGGACGAAAAAATGAAGTTACTGGCGAAAGATCCAACGATAATTCAAAGCATCAAAGCCATCAACGAGCCCGTAGGTGCTAAGTTGGAGGAGATGCATCATAAGCTACAAGAGCATGATCGTATTAAGCAAAGGGATCGTGGGATGGAGATGTAGGGATCCTTCAGCAACTCTCCCGGGATCTAAAGCCCTTAGAATAAGTTTACTATGAAACACTACTTGCGGGGGAGCGCCGCCCTTTGCTAGTATGCCTTAAATTTTTCATTCAAAAACAAGGGCCTCTTTAAAATGAAATCAAATAAATATTTTTATGATGACAACTCTGTCCGGTACCAACTCGTCAAATCCAATCCAGGCAGTGTCATCAATAATTGGCTCTTCGTGCCGGGTGGGCCTGGTGTTGACTCAAGTTATTTTTTAACATTGATTAATGAGCTAGATGTGATGGGTAATTTTTGGCTAATTGATTTTCCCGCAAATGGAAGCAACATAACAGAGCAAATTAAGGCAGATTATGATTTTGAAACTTGGGGTGATTGCTTACTCTCTTCTATTCAAAAATTCCAAAATCCTATTTGTGTCGGTCATTCATTTGGTGGGGAGCTCCCTCTTCTCTTTCCGCAGTTAGAGCAATTACTAAAAGGCTTGGTAATTCTGAATTCAGCACCGTCTTTATGGATGGAAGAAGCCTCTAAATGTGCGAAAGAAAATAATATCTCCATAACGCTCGATCCAATCACAGAATTTGAAAAAAATCCAAATCCTGATACGTTTAAAACAGCATTATTAGCTTGCGCTCCCTATTACTTTCCAAATGAAAGCATCGAAATAGGAAAGCAGTTGCTTGAGACGATTCCTATGAATTATTTAGCGGCAGCTTGGTGGCTTAAGAAAGTTCAGGAAATAAATTTCAATGCAAAATGGATACCTCAAAACGTTCCAACTTTAATTGTTGGCGCTAGTCACGACTTTATGACGCCATATACTCTTTTCGAAAATGATAAACGATTTCATAGGCAAAACATCGTAATGAAAAAAATACAAAATGCTGGACATTTTCCATGGCTTGAACAGATGGCTATGGTTAAGGATGTTTTCAAAGAATTTGAAAATGCTATAACGTAACAAAATGGGAAGTATGAATGTGGGTGTAATGAGGATATGAATTGCCGCAAAATCACGAAGGCGTGGTTCTCTGGGCAGCTATAGCCAACAGTTGGTGACAACTGCAGATGATCGTGTTGTGCATAGGCACTTGTCCAAAATATGATAAGGAATTTATTATGAGGAAAGTCTTTTGGGATGATCCATATCAACATACCTTGAACACACAGGTGGTTGAGGTTAACGACTGCGAAGTGTTGTTCGCCGATACCATCGCCTTTTCTTTTTCGGGTGGCCAAGAAAGCGATAATGCCTTTATAAATGGCATTGAGGTGATCGGCTCTCGCATGGAGGGCAATCTCATTTACTACACCCTTCCAGAAGGACATAGCCTGGAGCCGAATAATAATGTGACCATGACAATCGATTGGCCGCGCAGGCATAATCTCATGCGTCTGCATTTTGCCGCTGAGTTAATTCTTGAGATTGTCACACGAAAATATGGCTTCGAAAAAGTCGGCGCCCATATTTCTGAATCAAAAGCACGGATAGATTTTATCTCTGACAATAACATTTCCTTGATATTTGAAGAAGTGTTGGCTGAATATAACGAGATCATCAATAGCGACAAGGCTATTGAAAAAGGCTTTACAGATGCTGAAACCCAAAGACGCTATTGGAAGGTAGACGGCTTTGCGCAAGTCCCCTGCGGCGGCACCCACGTGAAATCTACTGCTGAGGTTGGTTATGTTACTTTAAAGCGGTCCCATCCAGGAAAATCCATTGAGAGGATCGAGATTAGGTTGGCATGAATCAGCGAAATGGATTTGTAGAATGAGGAACTTATGAAGCGATATATTTTAACTGGCACCCCGGGCTGCGGGAAAACATCAATCATCAAAGCTCTCGAGGAACAAGGATATCTTGTTGTCCATGAGGCTGCTACCGATGTTATAGCCATCGAACAAGCTAGAGGTAATGCTGAGCCTTGGATGAGTCCGGTATTTATTGACGGAATTATTAACATGCAGCGCCTGCGACAGATTCTAGCGCAGGAAACTGATTCGCTAATCCAGTTTTATGATCGCTCACCAGTATGTACTTATGCTTTAGCTGTGTACCTTGGTTATGAATCATCGGCAGCGTTGTTAGCAGAAATTGAACGCACGAATGGCATTTACGAGAACAAGGTTTTCTTTGTGGAGAATTTGGGCTTTTGTGAGCCAACGGCTGCACGAAAAATTAGTTTTGAAGAAGCCCTGAAGTTTGAAAAAATACACGAAGAAGCTTATACGAAATTTGGGTATGATTGTGTTAAAATCCCAGCTAAACCTCTTACTGAAAGAGTTGTAATGATTTTGGGGGCGATCCAATGACAAGCAGCTTAATTAACCTATATCAACAGGCAGAAGACTATTTCTGGCGGGCCATTTCGTGGGATTGTTTAGAGATCGCTGATGAGGTGAAAGCTTACATTACAGGCGTACAAGCTGGAAACTTGAATCCGGTTTTCGTTAGGAAACAGGTTTCTTCCATTGAGCCTATCCTGAAAGAATGTTTGCAGTTTTATGGGGACGAAAATCTTGATTTTGTGATGGTTGTTGCGGAAGAACTCAGCAATCGTGAAATGGATGATGTTTTAAAGGGCTATGGTTTTTCAAGGGCCTACGGAAGTATGGCGATGGTTCTGGATCTTAGGGAAAGCGAATGCTTTTTGGAGGAGATGGCGCATGCAATCCGGCCAATGGACGGTGATTTAGACGAGTGGTCTCGCCCACTTTCGGATGCCTTTGAGTCCACTCAACTTGTAACAATACAATATACTTATAGCCATAAAATGGCTTTAGGTCAGGGACATGCTCTAAACCACTTCAGTCTTTTTGTGGGTCATGAGGCGGTATCTTCAATTACACTTTCGATTCATGATGGTCTCGCCAGGATTGATGATTTGAGCACCTCATCTGATTTCCAGGGCAGAGGTTTTGCAACGCATCTCATGAAGTATGTCTTACTTAAAGCCATTGAAATGGGGGCTACAAAGTGTTTTCTAGATGCATCTGTAGATGGCTTATCGCTTTACAAAAAGCTAGGATTCAAGGCGCTATTCAAGACTAACATATACGAGAAAACCACTTAACACCGCCCATAGGCCAAACCCACCGAGGATTATGGCTGATAGATATCGGATGCGGTGAATCCAGCTTTCTGGCAGCTTGTGTTTGATTTTGACGATAAGGGTACTTAAAAACAGCCACCATGTCATAGATCCAAGGAAAATTCCCAGCACCAACAAAAACATCTCTGAGGTGGAGCTTGCACCGCCACCAATGCTTGCGAAGATTCCGATAAAGCTTAGAATCGTTGCTGGGTTGGTTAGCGTTAGAAAGAAGACTTCCGCTGTTAGCCTGCTCATGTTTTTGCTCTTACCAACAGTCACGCCTGCTGAGCTTGGCTTTACTTTTAGTTCCCTGTAAGCCAAGTAGAGCAAAAAGACGCCGCCAACCAATTTGATGTAAGTGGCTTTTGCCAACAGAAAATGTGAAACAGCCGTCAAGCCCAATGCGGCAACAAGACCATAAGCGCTGTCAGCAAGGGCTGCGCCTAGCCCCACTGCGATGGCCCCAACTAACCCTATCTCCAGAGTCTTACGTATACACAGCATACCGATGGGACCCACAGGCGCAGCTATGGCAATTCCTATGAGCCAGGCTTCCATCAGGTGAATTAACGTTGACATAAGATACTATCCTTTATATATTGCTTTATACAGTATATATAATCGTGAAAGACAGAATGTCAATACATAGTATCGCATATGATGAAACAGACCGTAAGCTTGGCCTAATTTTAATGCAAGACGCAACGCTTACAAATGCAGCCATCGGAGAGTTAATTGGGCTTTCTGCATCAGCCACCAATGAACGCGTCCGTAAACTTAAGGCGGACGGCGTCATAAAAAAGGTTGTAGCACTATTTGATTGTCATTTTATGGACATGGCATTGGGTGCATACATTTTTGTGCTGGTGGAGTGGAAGGATCGAGATCGAACCTTCATCGATGGCGTCACATCACACGACAATGTTCTGGAATGCCATCATCTGACGGGAGAATATTCATATATGTTGAAAGTCCGGGTGGCGGACACAAAGGCTCTAGAAAATTTCATTACGGATTTTCTAAAAGGTCAAATGGGCGTTATCAAGACGATGACGCATATTATATTGTCATCGCCTAAAGACCAAAGCGTTGTTTGTGGTGAGAATAGTTAAGGTAAGGCAGGATATGGTAGAATAATAATCTTGCCCAAAAACTAGCCAGAAAAACAACTCGGACCTATAGTTGCTATATGCATAATTATGCTAAATTAAGAAGATAAAACGATGGCTCAATGGCATGTAAGGAACTTAAGTAAATGATCGGTGCTCGTCGATGATGCAAGGAATTATTGCAGTGCCCCTTATAGAAATAGTCGATACTATTTTGAGGTATGTATAAAGGCTATGTTTAAGAAAAAAGCAATACCAATGTTTTTGGGAACCTGCATTCTTGTTATTGGCTTATTCGTTTACGCTAATGTGGGAACGACGCATGAAGTACTGCTGCTCAAGCCGTCTGGGCCATACGCTGTTGGCACTAAAGCCATTGAAACTCAGGATTCAACGCGCAAAATGTTTCGAGACTCAAGCCCTCGGCGGTGGATGGTTCAGGCATATTATCCTGCTGAAAATCATGATGGAGTATATCCATACATGCCAGAGACTATAGAAGATGGAGTCCTAAATAGCACGCGGGTTTTAGCCCATTCAAAACCCAATGCCGCACCTGTTCCTTCACTGCCGTTTCCAGTAATAGTATTTGTTCCCGGGTTGGGAGAGGAACGTCAAAAATACACAATTCTATGCGAAGAACTTGCATCTCAAGGCTATGTGGTGTTGAGCCTTGACCAACCTTACGTCTCCAATTTTGTAAAATTCCCGGACGGCACAACTATCGTACTGACTCTCAAGGATGCATGGAACGCCTCAAGAGATCGCGACTATCGTTATCAATATTATGATGAGGCAATGACTGGTGCAATTCAAGATGTGGAATATATGTTGGCTCACTTGGATAAATTTGAGAGTGAGCTCAACGATTGTATCCTTGATAAAAATAACACTGTCCTCATGGGACACAGCTTTGGTGGAAATGTGGCTCACACTCTAGGGGTTCAATATGAGCGTGTTAGGGCTGTCGTAGATATTGATTCCAAAATTACGGATCGCAAGATTTATGGCCGGATTGGCGTGTCTGAAAATCCGACAGGCAAGCCAATTTTGTTCATCCGAGGCATGCTGCAATATCAAGAGGATGTGGGCGATCAACTAACCAATATTGCTAATGCTACCATATGGTCACCCCATGTTCAGCATAGTGCTTTTTCAGATCAAGCTTTTTTTGCTGCTAAAATCCCATGGTTTGGATATGGAACATTCCATGAATCTTACAACTGGTTTTTCAAGCGAGGCCCACATTGGAGTTCTGTGGACACAAACCTTGGCGGCAAGGATGTGGATTCTTGGTTTAGTGAATATCGTCAGCATATTGTAAAATGGCTGGGCACACACGTGCCTCCTCAACAATAATTTTAATACAAAAAACTAGTGAAAAAAACTTCTTGACCCTATAGTTGCTATATACCTTATCGTCTTAAATTAAGGAGATAGAACGATGGCTCAATGGTACGTAAAAGACTTAAGTAAACTGACCGGTGTATCGGTGCAGACGATGCATCATTATGACCGCATTGGTTTGTTGAAACCGTCCTTAAGGCTTGCCAATGGTTATCGTCTTTACTCTGAAAAGGATTTATTGAAACTGCAACAGATTATAGCGCTGAAGTTTTTTGGCTTTGAGCTTTCGAAGATCAAGTTTTTACTGGATCGGGAAGTGAATGTGCGATCTCACCTGGAAGCCCAATCGGGGGTTTTGGCTGAAAAAGCGCAAACACTGATTGAAGCTAGCAAAACGTTGGATTCTATTATCTCTGATTGTGATGAAGATAAGTCTATTCCT
Organism: Alphaproteobacteria bacterium; assembly: GCA_041738135.1. Classification (GTDB taxonomy): domain Bacteria; phylum Pseudomonadota; class Alphaproteobacteria; order JAGOMX01; family JAGOMX01; genus JAGOMX01. The sequence continues at coordinate 42,052 of JBGSQK010000053.1, read as the reverse complement.
TGGGAAAAAGTCATTCAACTGATAGAGGTATATACAATGACACAAAAAGCACAAAAAACATGGGTAGCTAAAGCACTGAACCCGGAAGAAATTCAAGACTTAGCTCGTTTTGATGCAGACCTTAACAAACGATACACGGAAAAAGAAAAGCAAGCCTTTGAAACATCCTGGACGAACTTTTTGGAAGAGGTCGCCCATAATATTGATCGTGATCCGTCAGGGCCGTCTGGAATCGAAATGGGTAAGCGCTGCATGGATATGGTCAACGGCTGGTTCACAAGCAAGTATGCGGGCCTAAGGGAAACCATTTGGGAAAAAGGCTTTCAAGGTGGGCTTTCCGATTTATCGCCTGAAGTCGTGACTTGGCTAGACAAAGCCATCGACACATATTATCGCGGAAGAATTTATGGGATTCTAGCAAGAGCAGCTAACCCCTCTTCTGAGCTTGCCCAAGAATGGCAAATCTTAATGGCCGAGATGTACGGCGATGCGGAAGATCGCAAACAAGAAGTGATCGTTGCTGCCATGACTGACGATAACGTTGGCCATGCTGGAAGACAATGGTTGCAGCAATTTTCGAAGTAGTAAATCAACCTGTGGGTCTTGTTGATCCGACAAGACCCAAAAATTTAGTAGAGAGCTAAACAATTATTCGCAATTTCATAGACTCCGCTCACCCCGATTTCCTCCAAAAAATCCCCATCATGGGATATGACAATCATCGCGCCCGGAAAGTCTTTTATAACTTGTATAACATGGCTGCGTGTTTCCAGATCCAGGTTATTGGTTATTTCGTCTAGGATTAACAGCTGCGGTGGTTTGGCGGCTATTTGGGCCAAGCTGAGCCTAGCCTTTTCTCCACCAGAAAGGGTCTTAACACGCGCCTGTACTTCTTCATTTTTGCGGAAGAGAAAGTCGTTAAGATGACTTCTAACGTCTGCGTGGGCCCAAGATGGGGATAGCACCTGTATGGTTTCCAATACGGTTTTGTTTTGGTTCAACGTCCTGTAATGCTGATCCAAATAACCAATTTCGCTTGGTTTAGGCGTGTGCCAGACACCGGACTTCGTAACTGTCGCATCGCCTAATATAGCTTTGATCAATGTTGATTTGCCTGAACCATTAGGACCCTTTATGGCGATACGATCACCGGTTAATACGGACAGCCTTATATTTTCCAGAACTGGACGATCATACCCTGCACACCCTTCACTAATGGAAACCAAAGTCTGAGATCCAGCATTTCGTGCATCAATGGAAAACTTGGACTTGATGACTTCCGGTATGCGCAGTTCTGAAAGCTGGCTCAAGATCGCATTTTTATCCTCGGATAGATGCTTTCTTCGGCTGTTATGCGTCGCTTGCCCTTGGCTTTGTTTTGCTCTCAATGCCAGTTTATCGTCAGCATACTTCTTTTCCCCATGAACTTTGCTTTTGGATGCTCGGGCTTGTTCCTTCATCAAGGCATCGTGGGTTTCTTTGTTCTGACGATTTAATATTGTGAGCTCCTGTTCAATTCCAGCTCGTTTGATACCGATTTCCCGAATATAGTCATCATAGTTTCCGGAGAAAACATGGATAAGGCCATTATTAATATGCCACAGGGTGTCAACATGATGACGCAGCAACTCCACATCATGGGAAACAACGATCAACGTGCCGGCATAGTTTTGCAGCATACGCATCAACGATTTGCGATTGTGTGAATCCAAGTGATTGGTGGGCTCATCCAGCAGTAAAACATTAGGATCCGCTGCCAAAGCTTGTGTTAAAGCAGCATTGAAACGCTGGCCGCCACTGAGCTGATCGAACGCCTCAACCGTTTGAGGAACATGACCTATGACAACATCCTGAGGCATCTGGATTTCCCCTTCCGTAGGCTGGGTAGCACCTCGCAACATGTTAAGCAAAGTCGACTTGCCACTACCGTTCCGCCCAATAATGGCTATGCGACTGCCGGGATGGATAAGGCTTGTAAAATCTTCAAAAGAGACTTTATGCGGAAAATAAAGGGCTATGTCTTGGAGTAAAATGGGTTTGTGTATCATGGCAATTCTCTCGTAATAAGGGCGTTTGTTAAACAATACCTTCTAGCCAGAAACGACTGTCAAATATTTGACCCTTATATAAAGGGCTATCGAGAGATCTTCTTCATGATACGTATGTCCTTGTTAAGTGTTCTACTATACAAATAAGGTCTACTTAAGGATTTGTCAATAGGACATAGGACCGATTCTTTTTGGACTACCTACTTGATCGCATAGGCAGTCATAAGCATAACAATACTGATGTAGATCGCAGGCGAGGCTATTGACCCTGTTGCATACCAGAGACCTATACAGATGGCATTGGTCATTCGTCCGATTGTGGCCGCACCGAGGGCATTGCCCATACCTATTAAAAGATATTGCTCCTTCGAATTAAAGAGATGTTTGAACCACAGGTTTAAGGGTCATAAAAAGACGACGCCCCAAAAGACAATCCAGAACCTTACGAAGGTAACGTAGCCCAAAGAGGCATCGTGAAGATTGGTAAACAGTGGAAATACCGTGAATGCCAAGATGGTGCTTGAGGAAATCATGACCTGGCGGATGTCAAACTGGGATGTCAACCGGCCAATGATGGGAATCATTACCATGTCAAAAACGAGCAATAGGGTGTTCAATGCCATCATGGTTTCCAAAGAGATTGAGGTGACCAGGGGCACAAAGCTGTTCATGAAAACAAATGGGATGGCATAAGTTACGTGAGAAAAGGAGGTGCAGATGGCCACGCGGCATACATTGGCTCGATGGATCCAAAGGGTCTTAAAGCTCGACATGCGATAGGACGAAAATTGCCGCATGCCTTCCGCTTCTTCCAGAGGTTTGGAATAACGACGCAAGAAGTAGCCCATAAAACCAACCAAGCCGCCCAACCAAAAGCAGACGCGCCAGGAAATGGCATCCTGCTGGAAGATGATGGATGCGGTGGATACCGCTGATGCAAGGATAATCCCGAGCATGGATGAGCTTTGATACCAATAGGAGGCCTTCAAGGCATCGCAACGCTCCTTCCCCTGCAGAATATAGAGTTTTGCAATAGTGGATTCTCCTGAGGCAAACACACCCCGGATCATCCTGATAAGGATTAAGCACAAAGTCGAAAGCCACCCGACGCTTTCGTAACTGGGCAGCAAACCAATGCCCACAGTAGCAATAGCAACGCCAATGAGCGAATAAGATAGACCCACCGTGGGGCCATAATTGCGAGCAATAACACCAAAAATAAACGAACCCAAGGGTCTGGTGATCAGTGAAGTGGACATAATGCTGTACGCCATAATGAGCTGCACTACAGGATCATATTTCGGAAAAAATATGGGCGCCAATATGGGGGCGAGGAAGCCATATAAAGACGTATCGAAATGTTCTAATGCGTTTCCGATAAGTATAGATAGATCTCGTTTTGTGATTTTTTGCAGCATCCTGACCTCGCTAAGTTGTCATACCAGGATGTGCTGTAGGTGGGCATCAATGTGCCGCAAGTGCGCAGATCACTCTCCCTACGTTGGTACAAACCAAATCAGGTTCAAAGGGTATTTCTCAGCCGCAAACGGCACCCCTGGTAATTGAGGTTAACGTAAGGTATGAGAGGGTGCATGTCAAGAGTTAGTCAAGAAACCCTGACATTTGGTCACCCCGTAGGATTACGGGGGTTACAGATACTTCTGCAACTTAGCAATAAGATGCATACGGTTTTTTGCTTCGAACTTGAGCTTTAATACATCAATGTATTCCTCAACCGTTCGGTAGGATAAATCTAGCACTTTACCAATTTCTTTGGCCGTGTATCCTTCTGTAATCAACAATGCGCAGTCTAATTGACGAGGTGAAAGTGAAGTCACAGGACCTGGACAGAGGTTGGTGTTGTAAGGAATGAAAACTTTATGCTTTTGCAATTCCTGGATTGTGGGTTCCATGTTTCCATAAAAATTCGTGATGAACGTGTTGAATTGCTCTTTTTCGTTCAGATAGAAGTTATTAGCTTGGCCGTTGTCAGGTTTTGTGGCAAACAAAAAGATATCTGTAAATTCTCCATATTGTTTTACAATTGTAAGACCATGTGCAGTGGAATGCACTCTTTTGTGGTGTTCGTATAAGTTATTTGGATCGTACGGCAAATGGTCCCACATATGAAATCCAGATTCGTATGACCTTTGTGGCTTTTCAAATAATCCGTACTTGTAATGCTCCCTTGAATGATAATCCAGGAGATAATCCTTATTTACGGAAATTATAACCTTTTTTTCATCACTGGATTTTCTGCTGAAAAGCAACAGCTGAACATCCGCTTGCCTGCGCAAGGGTTCGTCCAACTCGTCTATAACATCGTTATAGGAAAAGTACGGTTGCCGCGAAATGTCTACCATTTTTAATCCTGTTACCCCTGAGGGCCTCCATTAATTCCAAAGCCATATTACTTCATGTGGTGCCGCTTTGCTTGTATGTCAATGCTTTCAACTAAATTTAATCACCAATTTATTACGTTGAAGAATAAGCAGCGGCAGAGCCACGGCTAATGGCAACAACCCCAGGAGACCATAAAAAATGGACCATAAGATCTTTCTGTGGCAACTGAGTACTGAGCCATAAATCCCGCAATAAAGTTCTCATAAGCAATGGTGACCACAAAAAAGCCCATCATAATGCTTTTATAACGTGCGGGCGCATGTTTGGATATGGTTGCCAGGGTAACAGGAGAAACAACACTTCCCCCATCATTTGCACACTACCCGTCAATAACATAGCCGAACTATCTCCTTTGCCCCTTGCCTTACCCAAAGGCCACACTACCCCTAAAAATACTGGGCCCTATATATGCTTTTGTAACTTAGCAATAAGATGGAGGCGGTTTTTTGCTTCGAACTTTAGCTTCAATACATCGATGTATTCTTCTACCGTTCGATGGGACAAAGCTAGTGCCTTACCAATTTCTTTGGCTGTAAGCCCATCGGTCATGAGCAAAGCGCAGTCCAATTGACGTGGCGAAAGTGACAGCATTGGGATAGATGTGGTAGACACGTTCCCAGGAATATAAATTTTATGCTGAGTGAGAAACTCAATGGTAGGTGCCATTTCTAGGTAAAAACTGACTACAAAATCCTCTAGCAACGCCTTGTTGTTCAGGTAAAAATTATTAATCTGGTCATTACCAGGAGTTGTGACGAATGAGAAAAAGTCACAGTGCTCTTCACCTTTCTGAATGATGGTTAAGCCATGGGCTATATTGTGGCGTCTCGCATTGTGCTCTCTTATGGACAGGGAGTAATTATCATGGCGAACATGATCCCACATGTAAAACCCAGACTGCTCTTCAGTATCTGGCCTTTCAAATATGCTATGTCTATAAAATTCAGAAGCACACCAATCCACAGTATGCTCTTTGTTCAATATAATACAGGACCTTTCACGGTTCGGATACTTTCGGACGAAATTTAGAAATTGAACATTGGCTTGATTCCTTATGGGAAGGAATAGAGGTTCAACCTGTTGGTTATAGGAAAAATACGGGTGTTTTGTAATATCTACCATTTTCTATACCTAATGTCTTCGCGGTGATCCATATATACCATATGGTGTCGATGCAATCATTTGTCAACCACTTCAATTTACTCTGATTAATTGTCTACTCTGGAGAAAAAACAACGTAACCGCAACTACCAATGGAATCAGCCCTAAGGAGAAGAAAAAAGTACCATAGGAGCTTACCCCCGTCAGGGAAAACTGAGCCACGAATCCAGCTATAAAGTGGCCATATGCAATGGTTGCAAGATAATATCCCATCATAATGCTCTTGAAGCGTAGGGGCGCATTTTTAGATATGACAGCAAGTATAGTTGGCGTAATGATAACCACACCCATCATTTGTAAAATCAGAGAGCCAAACACCCATAAGGGGGATAACAGGCCTGTTCGATTATAAGAGCCAATCGTCAAGATAATAAATCCCAGACTAACAAAGGAAAAGCTCATGACAATTTTGATTAGCCAGCTGAGCGAATTTACTTTCTTGGAATAGCGCTTTGACAAATAAACAGAGATAAGGCTGCATACAACAACGCACATTGAACCAAAAGAAGCAAAGGCAGGAGTTGGTATCAATATGCCTAAAATATCCCGATTCACCGATCCTTCAATAAATAATGTAAGAGAACTTCCACCTTGCTCGATAAGAGAGACAATGATTACAAAAAATAATAGGTTCAATATAATAAACCACATGCCATTACGTTCTTGTTCAGTACACTGATAAAAAATCCAACCCAGATATAGAAGACTTCCACAGATGATCGATCCCATCATTCCGTGGGCATAATCTCTAAATATGAGGAAACAGTAAACCAATGTAATAATGCCTATGACCGATCCTAGCAAAACCAAAAGCTTCTCTCTGGAGAAAACCACTTCATCCTGTCCATGGCGTACTTTCTTGCTGAGCAAATAAGTAGCTGCAATGAAGCTAAAAACAACTAAGGCTATCCCATAATTCCAGCCGTATGCTAAAGCAACGGCACCGCAAGCAATGGATGCCAGCATGTGACCCGATTGAATAGCCATGTAAGAAACAGAGTAGGCGTGATCTTTCTTGGGATCCTCAAGGTTTTTAAAATAGAGTCCCGTCATCGTGTGCAAGTTAGGCTTTGTTAGTCCCATACCTAGGCTCAAAAACGCCAGCCCCAAACACAAATATTCCTCTGAGAGTGCCATCAGGCAAATAGTTCCCAAACAACTTAAAAATCCCCCAAGAAGTATGCTGGTCTTAACCCCAAGTAGTTTATCAGCCATAGCACTTCCCGCCAACGATGTGCCATAACTCAAACACATATACGAAGCAAACAGAGAGATAGCCTGACCATCACTAAAGCCATGATGATTGATCAGGTATAAAACAAAGATGGATTTGAGCGCAAAAAACCCAAAAAAATATAGGGCTTGGGTTAGGTATAGCCAGCTTATTTGAGGTTCAAGGCTTCTTATATCTTTAATTTTCACGACAACATATCCTAAACAATAAAATTAGACTCCATGGTTCTTTTTAAGCTCAAAAAACATTACCAAATTACCGGCATAAACTTTGCATTCAAGGGGCCCACTAAGCAACGGTCTCTTCTCAACCCCAAAGTTGAATTCTCTGCCCGATTCTTCCAAGTCACGTCCCGCGGTAATGGTTAAAACCTGTGTTTCATTTCCAGAGCCAATTGTTCCTATCACTATGCCCGTATGACCTACAGATCCGCACATGATTTCTCGCGGCTTTTCCGGAGTTTTTCTGTACTTCCGTTCCGCATGAACCATGCCCGCTGTCAAAGTGTTGGGGGACGCTTGGGGGTCTAAAGGCTCTAATAAAGTACCTACAAGCTTTACATCATCTTCCTGTTGGAATATTTCCGCACTCTTTTTCCATGTCTCTTTCAAGCCTGCAGGGTCTTTTGCAAAAGCTTCAAATTGAAACCCGTGTTGCAATTGAAATGCACAAACTTGATCCTCCGTACTAAATGTTCGATTGGCGCCAACATATTTTGCCACAAAGGAGGAGCAATCTTCGGGTCCAAATACTTTGCCACCAGGAAGATAACGTGTTTCCCACCTTTGACCACCCAAGGCATAGCCATTGTGGATTGTAATAAGTGCCTTTGAGGTCGTGGCATCGCTAAAGAAGTATGGTGATGCCTGAAAAAGTTTGCTTGCAGCAAATTCATCCGGCAATGGAGTTATATGCATAAATACACAGCGATCAAGGCCTCCAAAAAGAGATGCAACATCTGATTGCGAAGTCTTCTTATTTTGGATCAGCCATATTTTCAGCAAAAGACTTTTGAGGGCATTGCCGCGTTTTCCATTGGAGAAGATGTGTGTTTCATTGGGAAAATAGTTGAAAACTGGCGCCTCAATGTCATAACCTTTTGGCAGATTGCCTTCGATAAGGCTATAAAACAGGCTGTTTTTTACCAATTTATTAGCCAATTTCAAGGCATACTTGGTAATTATAGACATTTTGCAAGCTGTCAACTGACTTCTTGCACCCCAACCATTATCGTCTTTATAGGCTTTAACCTCAGTATCAAAAACCTCAAACAATTTACAATCAGATTCTAATCCCGCGATGACTAGATTATGGATAGTTCCTGAATCAAATCCCTTATTAAGCTTGATGCTTTCAAGAAGTATTTTCAGCTGACCTGATTCTGCTTGTCGGCGCGTTAAACCGTCCAGATGAATTTGTTTAACTGTAGGGTTTGATTCTATCGCCGCCATATAAATACGTTCCGCCTCAACGGCCTCATCTTCGCATGAGCTAGCTTGAGCAACGCCTGAACCTATGAGGCAGGCAAAAAGGGTGTATAGGATCAGCTTATTCGCTGTGAATCCAATTACGCGGAAGCTCTCTTCTTTTAGCTTGTTCTGAATATTCATAACCCTGAAATCCTAAAATAATAACGTGCATCAATTTAAATGAGGTAATGCATATATTCATCACATGGTGTCGAATGGTCGTTTTGTCAATGGTCACTCTCAATAAATTAAAGTATTGCTTTAAGTTTTATGGGTTTTACCGCTTCATTAATACCAAGACAAAGCTAATAATTATATGGCGCATCTGAGCCCCCAATACTCAATTATTCCTTAAGAAGAGAACTAAGATACTTCTTGGCGCCAGCATGCCCCTGAGCAGCTGCTAGTTTCCAATAAAAAATTGCTTGCTCAACGTTCTTTTCATTATAAAATATAACACCTAGATTTGATTGGGCGAGAACATAACCCTGATCCGCTGCCATAGCATAGAAGGCCTTCGCTTTAACTATATTTCCAGCTTTTGCAAAATCTTCTGCGAGAAGGCATTGAGCTTCAGGGCTTCCAAGTTCTGCTGCAGTTTCGTAACATAACTTCGCTTGGTTCACATCTCCTTCAAGATTAAAGAGAACCCCTAGATTAAAGGCCGCCTCTGAATTACCTTGATTTGCAGACATTTTATAGTATTTTTTAGCCCCTACAATATCTCCTTCTTCTTCTAGGCTTACACCTAGGTTAAATTGGGCTCCTGAGTGTCCCTGTTCGGCTGCCAGTTTCCAGAATTCTTTAGATTGGTCTGCCTTACCTTCTGCCGCAAAAAAAATTCCGATATTATATTGAGCGTTAGCATTTCCTTGATCTGCTGCCAATTTGTAGTAAACCTTGGCTTTTTCAATATCACCATTTTCATCGAGAAGAGCTCCTAGATTCCATTGAGCGAGCACATGGCCCTGATCTGCCGCCATTTTGAAATATGATATAGCGATATCTTTATCATCTAATAATGCTATCGCGAGGTTACATTGTGCATTTGCATCGCCCTGATCTGCAGCTTTTTTCCACAACATCTTAGCTTGAACTAAGTCACCTTCCTTGTTACATATTGACCCTAGATTGCATTGGGCGCCAATATGCCTTTGGTCGGCAGCCATCTTATAATAAATCTTAGCTTGATCGGGATGCCCTTCGTCATTTAGTATGACTCCAAGATTGAATTGAGCCTGAGCATCTCCCTGATTAGCAGCCATTTTATAATAATCCTTGGCTTGATCGATGTTGCCATCTTTTTCTAAGGCGATTCCTAGATTAGATTGAGCGCCTGCAATGCCTTGTTTTGCTGCTAATTTCCAAAATATACAAGCATGCATTCTATCATCTTCATTTTCATAAATGTTTCCTAGGTGAAATTGTGCAAGTGCATATCCCTGATCCGCAGCCAGTTTATAATAAAACTTAGCTTGATCTTTATTTCCTTCCTTCAGTAGGCAGACAGCAAAATTGCACTGAGCATCTGGTAGCCCTTGATCTGACTCTTTTTTCCAAAAATCAAATTCTTTGTCTTTCATTCCTTCATGTTCAAAGATAGATTCCAGATGCAATTGTGCGTTAATGTACCCCATCTTTGCAGCTTCTCTAATCCACTGAATCGCTAACCACTGCCTACTATTTTCTAAGCCTTTTTCAATCCCATATCCTTCCTCGTACATACCGCCTATGTTCCAGTGGGCAAGAACATTACCTTTCGCAGCTGCTCTTCTGAACCACAGCATTGCCTCTTTAAGGTCTTGTTTAACACCCTTGGAATCATGATACATAACACCCAGTTCAAGCTGGGCAGAAACCTCATCTTGTTCAGCCGCCTTAAGGGTCCAATAAAATGCTTTCTTGTCGTTTTGCTTAACCCCTTGTCCATTTAAATACTGACGGCTTAGCACAAATTGTGCGCTAGCATAGTCTTGAACAGCTGATCTTTTAAGCCACTGACAAGCCTGTTTTTGGTCTTGGATAACCCCGCGCCCATCTAGATACATTACCCCTACATTATATTGGGCTACTGCATGGTCTTGCTTAGCCGCTGCGAGGAACCATCGGAATGCTTGTTCAAAGTTTTGGATAACCTTGTTGCCTTTGAAAAGCCTGAAACCTAATTTAAATTGAGCATCAGCATTACCCTGTTCGGCATCCTTTCTAAGACTTAAATCTTCACTGGAAATTGGGTCTTCCATAACAACGGTAGCTAGGGAAGCAGCTAAACTTTGGTTCACAAAACCATCCTCCGGATCAGCACCTTGATTAGAAGCCAACAAGGTCGTTACGTGTATGAGGCTTATACTAAGGGCTAAGGTCACGGACTTATTTAACATATTACTCTCCAATACATATAGATTTTAAAGCCGTCAATGGACAGCACAACTTTATACCCTTTATGAATAGTCTCCGCTACCCCGTAAGAATACGGGGTAGCGTCTATTTCTTTTTTAAAACACTGGTAATTTTTTGTTGTTTTGGTAGTGTTCACTTGAAACTAAGGATAGTGACGTGGCATACATTCAGTGCACCAAGAAGCTGTTGGGCGAGCTTCCGGCAACATTAGAGATAGACCACAAACCAACGCTACTTGGAAATTGGCATGCAAATATGATCCGTATCGAACGGAGAAAATGCGTGTTATTTACCAACGATGAAACGCTGTTTTCATTGTTTGTGCCTATGCTAAAGAAGCCACAGTTCCAGAATTTAACAGCAGTGTTTATGGAAAATCTGGTCAGCACCCTCAAGTATGAAGGATTAGATCAGTATGTTGCCCAAATAGTAGCTGAATATGAAGATAATCTGACCTTTACTAAATCTAGCAGCCGTAGCATCTTGGGTTACATGAACGATTTCGTAAACAGTATGTATTTTGCGATTGATAGGCAAGGTGGGATTGAAAAAGTTGACATTCTGAAGACAAACCGGTGGATAAACAGCTCGATGGTCCTTGTAAAAAAGCCGTTCTTTAATCCAGAAGAGGGCTTGAAATTAAAGTTGGAAGAGGCAGGCCATTGCTCAAATTAACTCGTTAAGCGACAATGATAGTGCCCCGAAAGAATACGGGTATTAGAGATGCTTTTGCAGTTTTTTGATAAGGTGCGGGCGGTTTTTAGCTTCGAACTTGGTTTTGATAACGTCAATGTACTCCTCAACCGTCCGGTGGGAGAGTTCCAAGGCTTTTGCAATTTCTTTGGCCGTAAGACCTTCAGTCAATAGTAAAGCGCAATCCTGTTGCCTAGGAGAAAGAGAAGCAGTTGAGCTACAAGTGTCGCTGGCATTGAAAGGCACTAGAATTCCGTAGTTGGCAAGACCTTGCAGCGTTAGGTGCATAGTCTGGTAAAAATCATCAATAAAACCCGCAAACAGCTCTTTTTGGTTAAGGTAGAAGTTGTTAACTTGGTGGTTGTTAGGCTCGGTTCCAAATATGAATGAATCAAAGTAATCCCCATGTTGTTGAATTATTGTCAATCCATGCGCCTTGCCATACTGCTTTCGGATAAATTTATAAACATCACTTGGGTCATATAATAGATGATCCCACATGTGATAGCCTGACTCATATGTTTCTGGCGTCTTCTCAAAGAGGCCGTATCTATAAAGGCCACGGGCATAATAGTCGACAGTATGTGCTTTGTTCGTGGAGATGATGATCTTTTCCTGATTTTTGAAACGTCTATTGAATGAGATGAGCTGTACATCCGCATGACTGCTTATGGGTTCCAAAAGCCCCTCGATGACGTCATTGTATGAGAAGTAAGGTTTATTCGTAACATCTATCATTCTTTAACCTGCTGTCCATCAAGGATCCACTGTTATTTTCTGCTTCAAATCAGCATTCAGTTATCGGTAATATACTGTGAAGCAACACGTCCATATGTCATATGGGGTCAGATTGTTCATTTGTCAATGGAAGTTGCATTTAATCCGTCATTCGGGGAGCCCAAGAGCTCCCCATTGGATTTGCTTACAGCAGTTCTTTGGGAACAAAACCCATGATGCGAGCTAAGCGATATGCAGCTGCTTGATTGCTTGAAGCGTTTGGGTACCTCACCAATGGTGAAAACACGTCATCAATTTTGGCTTGATTCAGATTGAGCTGCAAGGCTCTTTCGGCAATAAGCCTTATTAGGTCATCAGCATTCTGTTGATTGGGCGGTATAGCTAAAACACCATCCAGGAGCACTCGCAAATCTACTATTCCACGGCCATAGGCTCTAAGAAATTGAATTACACGAGAAGGATCTTGCTGATCTCCATTTCTAATCATCGACATGAATCTCTCCTGAATTAGTTCCTTGCCTCTGCCATTCCCAGTCCGAGCATCCCAGAACCTTTTCTTTGTGACGAACCACTCCATTACCACAGGGGCGACTTCAAAGTCTCTTGCGGATTCATTGTTCCAGTTGCAATATGGAATTTCTGAAACACCATCTGGCACAGAATTTAGCATTGCCGATGCATCTTCATAATTTTTTTCATAAACAATTCCTCCATGCAAAAGCTCCAGCAATTTAAAGTTATTTTCCTGGTTCTTGTAATGGTCATCTCCATGCTCAGCAAGCCAGTTATGCAGGAAAATAATAAATTCCTTTCTTTCTGGTGTATGTGGTTTTTCTAGTAATGCAGATTTTAGATATGACATCCACTCCATCTCTCTCTGATGTGCCCACTCTCTTTGTCGCTCGCTAAATTGTCCCCATGATAAATTTTCCATAATTTGACGTGCTTCATCAATATTTTCCTCCAAATCATTATCAGCTAAAATAAGCCCCTGAGCCTTCATTCGTAAGGCCCCTGCATTCCCTTTAGATGAGAACCAATCAATAATGATTCGCCTCTCGTGGATATTTTCTGCTCGTTGAAAACGGTTCCAGCTATCCAAGTGTGACCACAGTACAAAAGGCTGTGAATCGCATGGAAAACGAATTGAATCCATAAAATGTTGAGCCCCTTGCAGATCCTTAGCATATCCAATGTCCCCGGTAAGCAGACCTTTAATTTTTTGATAAACAGCAGGGACATGTCCTCTTCCTACAAGCCAATCATTCAATAGGCGTATGGTTTCTGGAACCTCTTGTGTTTTCATTCTCCATCTTAATTGACTAACTATACTTTCTATAACATCAAGGGCACCAGAATAAATGGCTAGCTCTTCCTTAAGCAGCTCCATATTTTTATCATAACCATGTATGCCAAACAAAAGGCCCATGTACTTAACTTCAACAGCTTCTTCTCCACCCTTTTCCAATAACCAGTTTCTTAAAATGATTATGTTCTCTAACTTTTGTACTGAACGGTATTCCTCAAAAGATTCTAATAGAGATATAAGGTAACGTCTGTTCGATGCAGGAATTGTATCCAAAGCCTGTCGGGCTTTTTCAACATTTTGTTCATATCCATCGAAGCCAAATAATAGGCCTCCAATTCTAAATTTAATTTCATCGCTGTCACCCAGCAATAGCAACCAATCAGAAAAAAGTTGGATTATCTTATCATTTTCTGATTTCTGTTCGTATGCTCTTAGGCTTCTTAATTTGTATTTTAATTTACCCGTGAATTGCGATTTAAGTTCATAATTCATTGCATCAAAATATGATCTTGCAAATTTATCAGCCTCTATAAAATTTCTTTCATAGCCGTACTTGCCAAATAGAAGCCCGGATATTTTAGCATTGATAGCCTCACACAGAATTGACCCATCCCCATCGGTGATCTGGTGTATCATAGATTCTAGTACGAATTTGCATGCTTCAGAGGTTTCTTGTGTTGCTAGTCGTTGCGTCAAGTCATACCAGATTCCATACAAATCATTTCCTAGCGGCATCGCTAAGGCTGCTCTTGCAGCTTCAAGATTTCTTTCGTATCCATTTTCACCTAGAAGAATGCCAACAAATTTAACTCTTATTGCTTCCTCTTTTCCCATCTCAATAAGCCATTCATTTATCAATCTCAAAGCCTCGTCTCGAGCTGGACTTGCAGGCTCCTTTGCCAATTCATTGAAAAGACTCCCTACACTGTAGCCACTCCGGCGCGCGGAATCTTCAGCATTCAGTGAACCCGATTTATTACCAGCAAGATTTCCAAGAAATAATTTAGCTGATTCTAGGTTTCTATCATACCCGTTGATACCAAATAGCAAGCCTCTGAGTTTAAAGATTATTGCATCACGACCATTGTAGATGTTGTCTTCAACTCTCTTTTCAATGAACCAGTCAATTATAAGATGTATGCTTGTGTCTTTTTCCAAGGACGGATTGCTCGTTTTTAGCTCCGATAATAATTTCCACAATTGCTCTAGACATTCACCGCTAGAGGGCAAAACGGTCAATATTAGTTTTGCGACTTCAAGATCCCGGGCATAGCCATCCACTCCTAAAGTTACGGCCCGAAGCTTGTCAACGAGAGCGGACTCATCTCTGAGTTCAGCCAACATTTCTGTATAATGTTTCCAGCCTTCCAAATCTTGTTCATAAATAGCTGATCCACTTTTAAGATGCCCTCTCAAAAATCGGACGGCCTCTACTGATCCCATGTCAATTAGTCTGTCATTTATGCTATCGGCCTCATCAATATTCTGTTCATAGCCGAATCCACTGGCACACAAGATATTACGCTTAAGCTCAATCGCTCGTCGATGGTTTCTAGCAACCCACACCTCAAGAAACGGTTTGGCTGAAGCAAGACTGTCCGGATAGCCAAGGCGATTGTGCGCCAATGCTTCAAACATTATATAAATAGCTTTTGAATCACCCAGAGCGCACGCATTTTCTAAGAATTTTCTCGCGGCAATAAGGTCATTCGCTTTCATAGCTTGCATGTAGTCCAGTAGTGCAAGCTTCCCATTCACGACTTCCACCAGAGGTATCCCGGGCTCGGGATGAATGTTGTTGAATTTGAGGAATTTCCAGGCTCTGTTTTTGCTGACCGCCAGATTATGTTTCCTGTTTGTTTCGGATAGACTTCGGGCATTTTCTAAGGGCAGGAATGAAGCGATGCTTGTGATAACATCTGAAGGCACATCGAACAAGCATGCTTGTGATACCACCGTGTGGGCTTCCGGCGAATCAATATCAACTAAATTATCAGCACCATCTGTATTTGATCCTCGGACTAAATCACAAGCTCCGATTGAAAAGGCTAATGCTAAACTGACGGCTTTAACAAAACATGACTTCATATTTACTCTCCTAAATCTAACAACACCCCATGGGCAGTCTAATTTTATACCTCGTATGGGTAAATCGTGCTACCCCGTAAGAATACGGGGGTTTTAAGAGTTGCAATGATTTCAGGAATGCTAGTTTAAGGCTTTGATTACGTTTGTTTCATGGCCTTGATAAATTGATCGACCTCTTGGGCAGACCGTAAATGATACCTATCAAGCTGGCCTTCGGTCTCGAGATATAATTTTTCCAGCCCTGGTCGGCTGACCTTGTTATAACTCCAGATCAATTTAAAAAAATCCCAGTCGAAGCGTTCTGGGCAACCTTGAGGGCTATTTGTTCTTGTTCTTCCATAATATTTGAGAGTTCTCTTTATGACTCGCCAAAGACATGTGCGTCTTGGCAAATCAAGCCAGATGAGCATCCGTGCTTTTGGTACCCGCAAGGAGAAAGTCTGCGCATTATTGCCTTCGCAAATCCAGCCGACATGTTCTATTTCTTTTGTGATCAAAGCGGTTATTTCTTCTTGAGACCGCAGATCCCAACTTGGCTTCCAATAGATGTGATCCATATAGATGATTCTTAAGCCTGTGATCTGGCTTAAGTGCTCGGCTAGAGTTGTTTTTCCACTACCAGAACAGCCAACGATGAGGATGTTGTTATGTCTGCACTCTCTCATAACATCGCGCTCAGTTTCTTAACAAACCTGCTCATGTGAGGATCGGACTTCTCATACGGTATTTCGTCAAAACCAAACCAGCGGATGGAGTTGAACTCGCTTGGGTCATACTGATATGATTGATTTTGGCTTCCCTTGAGCACATACCAAAGACTGACATCTGTGTGGCCAGCCGTTAAGCCAACGGTTAACGTGGATGTCAGGAAAATAGGATTATCAACAACAAATTCTGCTGCTACTCCTAACTCTTCAAAACATTCACGCCGCACTGTTTCCTTGGGATTCTCGTTGAACTCCACATGTCCGCCAGCTGGTAGCCAAAGGAGGGCCTTTTTGTGGTCGACGAGCAGAATCTTTTTTGCTTGCCTATCGAGCAAAACAAAATAGGAAACCAGATGCTTTTTGGGAATATCCGGCTTGGCCACGCGGAATATAGGCGCGCCGCTTCTGATCCAAGCCAACGAGTCTTCAATATGTTTTTTCTCAAGGTCATTTAATTCTGAAATGCCAGCGACAGCTTGTTCAACAACCCACCTGGCATTTGAGTTTAAATTCTCAGCGGACTCGCTCACAACATTTTCCTCATGAAATGCTTATCCTGACCTTCTGTCATCTTGGGAATGGTGCCTATACATTCATAGCCGAGTTTTTTGTAAAACGCGTAACCTTGAAATTCATAGGTGTCCAGCAAGATAGACTTGCAGTGTTTTTCTCGTACATGCTCTTCTAGTTTTTCGAACAGTTGCCAACCGAGTCCTTGCCTTCTGTGTTTCTCATCAACCCAGACCACGTGTAGATAAGCAAAGAACCCTTCAAGGGCCACATCACCGCTGATTCCAGCTATCACTATACCTTTATCGTCTTCCATATAAATACAAAAAGGCTCCAAGACTTGCGACCCAAACCATGGCTTGTTAAATTCTATAAGGCCTTGTTGGATGATTTTTGCAGGTTCTGCGCTTCCGCTTTCACCTATGTTTATTTTACAATTCACAGTTATATCCTCGTCCACACCATCCATAAAGTTTTTCCCGCTTCTTGCAGGGCTCGAAATCCAGCTTTCTCGTAGGCACGAATGGCCTGCAGATTGTTCTTTACTGGATCGACAAAACAGGCCCCATATTTAGGAGCGACGTGCTGGAACAAAAACTCTTGCAATATCGCTGTCCCATAGCCTCTGCCCACAATTGCCCCGTCGCCGATGAGGTATCAAGGCCTGTACAACTATCAGGTAGCTCATCTTCTGGGATGCCATCTTCTCGGGAATAATCGCGGAGGTTGTACAGATGGACATATCCAACCGGCTCATTGTCAATCTCCACAATAAATGCTTGTAAAGGCTTTTTAACCCCGTCCTCCAAATTATAGCCATCCACGTAAGTACCAAATTTCTCCTGAATAAGCTCCATAGTCCATTGGACATCAGGATCCCACCAGGCCTTCACATGAGGCTTTTCAAGCCAAAGAAAAAGTAGTGGCAGATGGTTCGTTTGCAGGGGTTTAAAAGTTATATCCATTTCATTATCCGTATATTTCGATTGTTTTAGCACAACAATTGAGGTTATGGTAGTTCGATGGCAAATACTGGACCCCGTATTATTACGGGATTGCAATTACCCAACTTCTGAAGTTACACACCCCTAGGGCGTTTTAGCTGTTTAAAGTCCAGTCACAATAGTTATGAGAGCATCAACGAGGTGTCATGAAATGTTTGCAGTAATATACCGAGGATCGGTCTACCCAGAACTTGAACGAGATTATTTAGCTCTTTGGAGTCAGATAACCGAATATTTTATGACTCATCGAAACGCCATTGGCTCTTGCCTTCACAAGACGGATAAGGGCGAGTACATCGCCTATTCCAGATGGCCGGATAAGCAAACACGAGATGCTTCCTGGGGAGCGGACGCGAATGTAAACAATGAGCCCGAAATTGCCTTTGCGATTGAGCAGTTTAAAAAGTGTATCGATAGGACAAAACCCTTTGATGAGATCTGCATGGATGTAGTGCAGGATCTTTTGAATGATGAGAAAATGTGATGAGCACAAAAATCAGACATATTGAAGTTGTTCCTTATAATCCCAAATGGCCTGAAATGTTTGAGGAAGAGGCAAGGTCTATAAGACGTGTCCTTGGTGATAATTGTATTGAGATAAATCATATAGGTTCAACTTCGGTACCAGGTTTAAGCGCAAAGCCAACCATTGATATTATCGCAGTCATTCAAGACAGGGAATCTGCCATCACGCCCCTTACATCTTTAGGTTATGAATGTAGGGGTGAGTTCAACATCCCAATGCGGCTTGTATTTAACCAAAAGCCTGGCACGGATGTTAATTTGCACGTCTTTGAAAGAGGGCATCCGGAGATTGAACTGAACATCATGTTCAGAAATTACTTGCGTACCCATCCTGAGGCTCGTGAGGAATATGCTGCTTTGAAAGAAGAGCTTTTGAGCCATAAATCTTCATTTGAGATTAGGATTCCTCCTTTTACGGGATACAATTTGGGTAAAGATGCATTTATACGTAAAACCCTTCAGCAAGCTGGATATAATAGGATCAGGATGTTGCGCTGCACTCATTATGTCGAGTGGGATGCAGCTAAGGCCTTTCGCCAGAAATATTTCTTCGATTTGGTTCCCATTGCTGATCCCTACACCTGGACCTTTGATCATCCTGAACATGTTCATTTAGTCCTGTGCCAAGGCACCACCATCATCGGCTATACCCACCTACAATTATGGCCAGAACAACGCGCAGCCATGCGCATCATCGTTATTGACGAGCCGTTCCGCAATCAAAGCTTTGGCAGGCAGTTCTTAAAGCTCTGCGAGCAATGGCTCAAAGTTCAGGGGTATCAAAGCTTGCATATAGAATCAAGGCCTGAGTCTCTCAACTTCTACCAACAGACTGGGTATATGCTCATGCCATTCGATGACCCGGAAAATCATGAAACAGACCCGCGGGATACGGCAGTGGGGAAGATGCTGTGACCAAATTATTTACGCATAACGTTTAAGAGACACCCCCGTATTTTTACGGGATTGCCAGCCTTAAGGTAGTCCGATAACCTTAAAAGGTTGTCAATCAAAATAATCATGGAGCAAACTATGAAATTCTTTAGAACGACCGTATCCGTTGTTGCCCTCAGTTTTGTTCTTCAAACTTCGATTGCACTTGCATCAGATAACGAAGATCATACCGAACGCTACTTTACAAAGGTTGTAAGCGACAATATGGGTCTGTTAGCCCCTATATTTGAAGAAATGCAGAATGCGGCCCCCGAAGAAATGGTTGTATTTGGAAGTTCTAAAAATACAAACCCTTGGCTTGATATGGAATGCAGCACTCAAGAAATGGGGAAAATCTCTGTTAATGAAGACAACAGAGAAATTTTTCGCGCCATCCCACATACAGGCGCGGCCATTGAATTAACGGATGACAATAAATCGATTTATGAAAAGATCGTTTATACCCAAGAAGATCTGCGACTGAAACTCGGAAAAACATTTGGGATCGTGCCAAAATTTAAGGGCGAAGAGGATAATGCGCCTATACACCGCATGAATATTTTAGAAAAATTAAGTTACCTGAATTTGGAGTAATTCAGATCGCTTTCAGCGATTGTAATTTATCGGCAGTTAGGGCACCATTTAACGATGGTGCTCTAACTTTTTTGTAGCACAATGACTGAAAGGCTACCTGGTGCTCGAAGGTACAGTATTATTTGTAACAAGTTGATTAAGGAAAATTCACGTGTCAAAAGACCCTATGCAAACAATTCAGAAATTAATCGCCGAGCGTTATGCCGATGCTAAGGTTGTTTTCTGGGCAGGATCCGTCTCTAAAAACCAAGGTACAATATCATCAGATCTTGATTTGGTTATAATTTATGAAAAGTTACTACATGCCTACAGGGAAGCCTTTGTCTACGAAGGCTGGCCTATTGATGCATTTGTGCATGATCCGGAAACGTTGGCCTACTTTTGCGAAAATATTGATATGCCGTCGTTTGCTCCTTCTTTGCCGAGCATGATTGCTGACGGCATCCAGATACCTACAGAAACAACCCTGGGAAATCACCTCGCTCAGAATGCCAGAAAGCTATTGAGCTCTTCGCCAGAAATCAACAATGAAAGTTTAAACAGCCGCAGATTTCTTATAACCGACACTATCGATGATCTGAAAGATGCGCGAAATCCACACGAGAAGCTGGCCACTACTTTTGCTTTGTATGAAAAACTGGCAGCCTTTTATTTGTTAGCGAACAAACAATGGATAGGTAGCGGCAAGCAATTGGCACGGAAGTTAGAAGTTTTCAATCCAGATGTTGCAAATCAGTTTTCTTTAGCGTTTGCAAATCCTCAGGACGCAGAAAATATCATTAAGTTTTCTAAGCAAATATTGGAGCCATACGGTGGTTTGCTTTGGGATGGATATAGATCTGATGCGCCCAGGAAGTTCAGAAAAGCGATTGAGCTATGACCCACACAATCGAACAAACGGTACTTGCACCCGAGCTGAAGCAAGTCATATATGCTGAGTTTAGTAAGCACGCTATAATAAGTACAGGTATCGATGGCTTATCTCAAAACCCTATTGCATTTGAAATTAGAGAAGGTCAAAATTTCATAGGCTGCGTCGTCGTGCAATTATTCTGGGGGCAGCTTCATATTAAATACCTGGTTGTTGAAGAGCCCTACCGAGGCAAGGGTATTGGCAGGCAGCTTTTGGAGCATGCCTTTGAATTCGGCAGGAATCAAGGTTGCACTTTTGTTTTTGTGGAAACGATGAATTTCCAGGCTCCAGGGTTTTACGAACGCCTTGGGTTTCAAATAGAACTTACGCGACCTGGCTTTGATAAAAATACGAGTATGCATTATCTTAAGAGGGATTTATGATCCACATCGAACAAATATCCCCAGAAATTGCAGAGGCCCTATGTCGCCAGATTACAGCTGATTTACCGGAGTACTTTGGCCTGCCAGAAGCAAATGAACAATATTTTGCCGGTGTCCGTACACGCGAGAATTTCGCCTCAATAATTGATGGGAAGTATGCGGGGCTTTTGAGCCTGGATTTTCCATATCCCGGGAATAGCAATGTATACTGGATGGCTGTTCTGAGGGAATTTCAAGGCCATGGCGTTGGTAGCAAATTACTTTTGCACGTATGTGCTTTCGCAAAAACCCGGGGAACCACAACCATGACCGTCGAAACCCTGGCGCCCCAGGAAGCTGATGAGAATTACCTTAAGACTTACAAATTCTATAAGCACTCTGGATTTAAGCCCCTATTTAACCTTAAGCCAGCTGGATATGAGTGGAATATGGTTTATATGGCGAAAGACATTACTGCACTGGTTAACAATGAAAGCGATGCCCGACTCGTTATGACACCTCTAGCTGAAACCAACATTCCTCTTATCGTTTCAAACTTCGCAAAACACAACTGGCCAAAGCCGGCTTCAACATTTGAGTTTTACCTCAAGGAGCAAGAGGCAGGGGAGCGGTTGGTCTGGCTCGCTTTTCATGAAGACCAGTTTGCAGGATACGCAACCCTCAAATGGGAATCGAAATATCTACCATTCAGGGACCAAGGCATCCCAGAAATAATGGATTTGAACGTCTTGCCACCATATCGCGGCAAAGGCATTGGTTCTGATTTGCTCGAGATAGCAGAGCAAACAGCTTTCAAAAAGAGCCGCGTGGTTGGCTTGGGTGTTGGACTCTACCAAGATTATGGACGCGCTCAGCAAATGTATGTTAAGCATGGCTATATCCCTGATGGTCTCGGCATAACTTACAATTGCAAGCCAGTCGCTCCAGGCAAGAACGTGCCATTGGATGATGATCTGGTGCTTTGGTTTACTAAAATAATTGGCCGACTAACAGATTAAAAGGATGAGTGAGAATGACTGAAATAATCGAAAAACATTTAGCCTCAATAGGCCTGTGGACCGTTTTGCTTTTTGCATCCCTGCTGGTTCTAAATTTTGCCCATGCCTCTGACCAGACTAATGAAGACTCTTATGCTCTCGCCACAGGTAAGGCTGGATCACAGAGACTCGATTTGCAAAATAAAATGATGAGTGAAGACGCATATAGGCAATTGGAAAAAGCTGGCTTATCAGAGGGCCAGACGGTATGGGATATCGGATGTGGTAATGGCGCCATGACAGTTTACTTGGCGCAGAAAGTTGGCAAGAAGGGCCATGTCTATGCAATTGATATCAGTGAAGCTCAGATTAAAGTTGCCAAGGAAAAAATTGCAACTGAAGGTTTGACCAACGTAACTTTCATCCATGGGGATATTAGAACTAAAAAAGACCTTCCTCTGGGAAGAGCTGATCTTGTGTACATGCGTTTAGTTCTTATGCATGTGAAAGATCCCGCTTCCGTAATTGTTGTTATAAGGAATTTACTGAAAGATGGTGGCGTCGCCGTATCACAAGAATCTATCATGAAAACGATCTACAGTTCTTCTGAAAATCCCGTGTTTAAAGAGTATGTGCAGACATTGGTTGCGTTAGGAGACAAGCTGGGCGTTGATTATAATGTGGGAGAGAAGTTGGGCATTCTCTTTGAGAAAGCTGGCTATGTAAATGTACAAACCGACTATAGTCAGCAGAAAAAGAGCATAGCTCAGATGAAAGAACTAGTGTCCAAAGGCATTGAATGGAAAAATCGCGCGATTGAGGCGGGGGTGACCACTCCAGAACGAATGCAAGTCATAGAGAGGACCATTAAAGAATGGCCGGATGATGATAAGGACTTCTTCTTTGCTACAGCAAAGCAAGTGCATGTTTTGGCTTGGAAGGAAAAGCCGTAGGACCATTTTGGTGAAAATACTTTATCTTTATAATGAGTAAAGGAATGTTAAAACAAATGAACTTAATAATGAAAACAGTATTTTTGATAGCCATAGCCAATTGTGCCATGGCGAGTGAAATTGCGATTACCTTTGACGATCTACCCGCGCAGCAAAATGAGTCAGCAGAAATTCAACGAGTCATCAACCAAAGGATTTTATCCGCACTCGACAAATTCGAAGCTCCAGCCATTGGCTTTGTCAACGAAGGCAAACTTTTTAGCCATGGCGAAACCGCTGAGAAAACAGCAATACTTCAATCATGGATTGATCATGGTCATCCATTGGGAAATCATACCTATTCCCACTTTTCCATGAGTAATACTGCCTTGGAGGTGGTTAAAAAGGATGTTCTTAAGGGCGCTATCGTGTCCAGAAATCTGATGGCTGCCCGTCCTTATCGTTATTATCGACACCCTTTTCTCCATACCGGCACCACGAAAGAAATGCGCACCGCTTTCGAAGCTTTTCTGAAAGCAGAAGGATACCTTGTCGCGCCCATCACCATCGATACGGATGACTGGAAGTTTAATATGCAACTTCTCCAGCATCCTGAAGACAAGGACAAAATTATCCAGAAATACTTGGAGCACACACGGGAAAAGTTTGTTTTTTATGAAGCCGCAACAAAGAAATTGTTTGGCCGTAATATCAGACATACATGGCTTCTTCATGCAAATTTGCTGAATTCCTATGCCATGAAAGATTTATTGAAGCTCGCACGAGAACTTGGATATAGCTTCATCACAATGGATAAGGCTTTAGAAGATCCCGCTTATTCTGAGGCAGATGAATATTATGAGCCTTTTGGCGTTTCTTGGCTCTATCGATGGGATTTTACCCGGGGTAAGGTTATAGATTGGTCAAAAGAGCCGGAAACGGATAACAGCCCATTTGTCAAAGCCAGCAGCCTTACCTGTCTAGATGAAAGTCGCAATCGTTCAATCCCAGTTGAAATGTATGTCAGCGGCGAAGCAATGGGCAAGGCTGAAGCTGGAATCTACAAATTTCCAGTTGCTATTATCAATCACGGCTATGGGGTCAAAAACTCGGAATATTCATTCTTGGCAAATGCGCTGGCTGCTCGGGGTCATTTGGTTGCAAGCATCCAGCATGACCTAGAGGAAGATCCGCAACTTCCTAGAACGGGAAATTTATTTGAAAGGCGCAAACCTCTTTGGGATAGGGGCGCGCAAAACATAAAGTTCGTTTTGGACGAAATAATGCGTACAAAGCCTTATGCCGATCTAAGCCAAGTGATTCTTATCGGTCATTCCAATGGAGGTGATATCTCCATGCTTTTTGCTGAGCTCAATCCTAAGCTGGTCTCAAAAGTCGTTTCCCTTGATTCTTTGAGGTATCCATTTCCAACCGCAAATGGCATCCCAATTTTAAGTCTGCGAGCCAATGATACCAAGGCTGACCAAGGTGTTCTACCGGAATCCGATGCTACACTTATCGATCTTAAGGAAGCTAAACATATCGATATGTGCGACCGAGGTCCTGATAAGGTAAAGCGGGAAATTGTGGATATAATCAGCAGTTTTTTAGGGGGCAAGTTATGAAAAACATTACAGGGGAACTCGCATGACATCCACATTGCATGCTGACACTAAACTAGAAGATTTTGATGATCTTTTTGTTGGCAGTCCTGCTGATATCGAAAAGAATCTGACTGCCTTGTTACCCCAAGCACTAGAATTGGAAGATAAGTCCATATATTTGCAGATTCTTTCACAGATTGCTCTGGCACAAGCAATGCTGCAAAAATTTGATGAGGCTCATAAGACCCTTGATATGGCAGAAGCAGAGCTCACTCCGAAGTATGAGCTTGCACGAGTGAGGATTCTGCTTGAGCGGGGACGAGTCTTTCATCAATCCGGTAATATTGAGGCAGCCTTACCATTATTTAAGGAGTCCTACGCATTAAGTGAGCAAAACAAGTTTGACTTTCACACAGTCAATGCCGCCCATATGGTTGCTATCGTTGAAAAAGATGTGGATGATAAAATCAAATGGAACCAACGAGCCCTTGATCTCGCGCTAGTCACAGAACACAAACGTGCATCGGCCTGGCTTGGAGCACTTTATAGCAATATAGCTCAAAACTATATCGAGGCAGGTCGGTTTAAGGAAGCTTTGGTGGCCTTCGAGCAATGCAAGAAATATGGCGAAGATCAAGGGCATACTATAATCATTAGAGGAGCAAACTGGGGAATTGCCCGTTCGCTGCGGTCTCTAGGTAATCTAGATAAAGCTCTGGATATACAACTGGCGCTTCTTGAAGAATATGACGTGATAGCTAACAAAGGTGAATTTCCTATTGAAGTGTTGCGAGTTGCTCGCGGAATGGTTTACGAAGAGTTGGCAGAAATTTACTTGGCTTACATGAAAAGATTTGCTGGGCTGGCGTATCAAGATTTATCGGAAGACCCTTGGTGTATTAAGCTGATCCCAGAAAGAGTGAAAAAGATGAAGTTGCTTCAGGAAGTGCAATAGGGAATTTTGAAAGTGGATTCGATAATTTCCTTCTGCAATATTGCAAACCTTATAGTTGTTTCCTCATCATGTAGCATTCAAGTCCATATTTCCAATCGGGAACTATGGCCACATCTTCAAAGCCGCATTTTGAAAAGAAGGACTGCGCCTCAGGGAAAAAGGTGTTCAGCTGTACTTGTCGGGCTTTGCCAAGGCATGCTTGAACAAATACTTCCTGCTTGAGCTGCCTTCCGATCCCTTTTTTCCTATGGCTTGGTTCTACCAAACAGAGTCTATCCAGAGGATGTCTCCAAATTTCAGAACGATGGCGCCCCCAACAAATGTGTCTCCGCTATGGGCATGGATGTTGTGGGTTATAAAATCGTCCACAGCTACACTGGTCAGAGCCTGCAGTTCTGAATGTAGCCCTTCGTCAATTTTCTTGTTCGAGTCGGGATCGCTTGCTGTTAAAAAAGATATGCTCATAGCTTTTGTCCCATAAGATCATTTAGAAAATTATCTCCAAAACTGCCGGACTTAATCACCACAATTTTTTTCGTGTTTTTATATTGATCTAAAAACAACCTAATTTCTGGGCGGTTTTTGTTATTGAAGGTCAGTAGATACTTCAACATGGTCCAGCTCAGTGCGTTATGATAGGGCTCTGCAAGATGTGGTTTTTGCAGCTTATATAACACATATCTTTTTACGATTCTCCATAAACAAACGTAGGTCGGTATGTCGATAAAAACAACGATATCAGCTTTTTCGATTCGAAGTTCAAGATTGTCCCCACCACCTTCAACGACCCATTTATCCTTCGCGAGAATCGTGGTCAGCCTTTGTGTCCATTCTTTATCCGTCAGAAGTTGTGCTTCCTCAACATAAAAATGCAAGTCTATATGATGAACAGGAAGGCTCAATCCCTGGCCAAGCTTGCTCGCCAGAGTTGATTTTCCTGATCCGCTATTGCCGAGGATAGCTATTTTGTTTGGTTTGTTCATTAGTTTGAGTTACCCATAAACTCGAAATCCAGTATATTTAATTTAGAGCTCATGAGGCTTTTCTCCATAAACAGCAGCGTACAGTTCTCTGGCCCAATCAACAGATGTCCAAGGCGCAGGTTTGACTATGCAATTTATAACTGTTTCGCGAATCTTGAAAATGAGGGTATGGCAGCCGTTATCATTTACCTTTGACCAAGCATGATAAAGAGTTCCGCCGATATCAAGATAAATGACAGCACTGTTACACTCTTGATCACCCAACGCCGGAGGATATTTAATTGCATGAGCATCATCACTTTTCGTGACCAAAAACCGGATATAAGAGCCCGGTTCGAGAGTGCTTTCAAAATAGTACTCAGCTTCCTGAATGTTTGCCCGGTCAAGACCAAACAAGATCACGCTATCCAAGCGATAATTCTCGATTGATGAGTCCGCAAGCCAATTTCCAGGCAACCATTCTAGATTTAAATTCCCATTTTTGGCGGAATATGGATAACATTTCATATGCTCTTGTCTTGTGTGTTTAAAATAGCTGGTCGGCACTGAAATGGTTTCTGACTCTTGTCGATGATTAAACATCAACTCAGCAAAACTCGTTGCCAGGATTGAGTCTTTAGCGTGAGAATTAACGGGCGCTAAACCACATACAATTTGGATCAGATCTTGGTCATCGAAACTACCTTCCATAACGGTAATTTCGATCTGCGTGCGCATCATATTTATGGTCGCAGCAGCCTTTCTACGATGATCTAATCCAACCCATATGTAGTTATTCCCCATCAAATAAGCTTTTGGTAATGGAGTTTCTTCAGGCTTTGAGATTTCTGCATTTCGCCACAAACAAGGATGATCATATGCCGGAGGTGCCCAATCATACAAAAATTGCTTTATCGATAGGGCCCGGCTTGGCCCACGATATTCAGACTTATGTGATGCACGAGAAGACGGAGACTCAGGTCGCATTTTGTTCGAATCTTCTGTTAGGTCCGCTGGTAACCAAGTGGGTTCAAACAGAACAAAATTACAAAACGCCTGAGCCTCAGTCCAGAAGGTATCAAAGAGACTGCCTTGCTCTGCTACCTTCGGTTTGTATGGCGTTACAATTCTGCTTGTCATCAGATCTCACCTACATACCATTCAGAAGCAATCGTCAAGCGCGCGTCTTTCATAAATTGCCTTTTAGGTTCATCATGGGCACCACAAACGACCAGTATCTGAGTAGCCCCTTCAGTTTTGGCCAATCGCTGTAGCTCTACTAGAAGTTTGTTCCCCACCGATTGCCAGTGACCCGTGGATGACACACAGAAGTCGTCAACCATCAAGGTCAGCCCGCTTGGGTCATAAACCTCAGGAGCTTTGATGATACCGCCGATAACGAAACCAACTATAGTGTTTTCTGACTCTGCAATGAGAAGAATATGGTCTTCTTGCTCCATTAGCTCGCTGAACCATTTTGTTTGCGCCTCTTCCGCTCCTTCTGCATGCCGCCATAATTGGGGTTGAGTCTTTTCGTAATTCATGCGCTTTTCATGGGAAAGCAGGACCATCGCTGGCACATCAGAGCTATTGGCTCTACGGATGATATATTTCATCGGAATCTCATTCACAATACTTTTCTCATCAAATAGCATTCAAGTCCATATTTCCTAACGGGGTGCACCTCACTGGTTTGAGTATGATTCTCCCCGATAAATCCCCTTGATGTCCAGCTATTTTGTTATTAATTGTATGCAGAACTGAGTTCCCTTGCTGTTCGCCAATGATTTCCCGTGTGATCTGCGGTGTAAAAGTAATATGGGGCTGATAATCCACTATCAATTCAGAGCTGCTAATGTGATTCGTTGAAAGAAGTGAAGTCAGCTCTTTATGAATGATGAACGCTTGCTTGGCGCTCTCGGGAGTTGGTTGAAAGTAGAACCCGCCTCCTCGTGCAACCGGCTGACGACTAGCGCTGTCAATGATAATCCTAAATGAGCCATTGCCATCGTTTAAAGCTTCAAGCTCCAATCCATAAATTAGCATCTTTACGTATTTCAAAGCATGATTGCCCCACTGTCGAAGTTGGCCAGGGTTTTCGTCCCTAAACCATCCTAATGTCAAATGATATTCGTAAGGATAAGGGAAATTGCTGATGTGCTCGACATCCTTCGTTAAGCTAATAATTACATTTGAATCTACTACCAGAAATACGATTAATTCTGCTGGTTTTGTGCACAAAGGAAGCCTATTAGACATCACTCAGTCTCATTTTGATAAATCTTCCCACGTTTCTATAGTGATGCTATCATCACTCAATGACATAATATCAATTCCCGTCTTGTTCTTTAAAAACCGATCAAAGAACAGGCGAACCATCATCGTAGCATTGCGATAATTGTCCTCAATGTAGTTTTCGGGATAGCCAAATCCTTCTTCTATCGCTAATGAAGGAAACGAGTGCTGCAAAAAAGGATAATCACCAAAGCATGTATGAGTTGCCTCTTTCATAAGCACTTTGAAGTTATCCTTTCTGCAACAAATAAAATCATGCTGTCTCTGAGCTCTTTTTAAAGAATCTAGCGTGGTGCCTTTTAAAGGGCACGATCCGCCATGAATATACATAAAAGGGATATCGAAACCTAAATGCCCTCCCGATGGCTCCCGGTTTTGTCTTCTCACTCCTTCTGGCAAAGTGGTTGAATCAAGGCAAGCTGCTGCTTGAATATTAAATGAAGGATTGTGTGCAGACCTCATGATAGCCTCTCCACCAAGGGAGTGCCCCATAGTGCCAATAGAACCTTCATCAATCGTTGGATGAAGATCAAGTCTATCCGTTATCTCGGGTAAAGACGCCAACACAAAGGCCAAATCATTCGTATAAGTACAAAGGGCAATTTCATCCGGCCTGTCATCCACGCGGAGCATAATTCCACTTTCAAACATCACACTATCTGTAAGATAAGGATGATGAATGGCCATCATAACATATCCATGGCTCACCAGTTCCTGGAAAAGCCTCTGATAAGACATAGCCTTCGCCATATAGCCAGGGCTAAAAACGATAATAGGAAATTTCCCGCATGCAGGAGTGGCGTTTTTAAACCTATAAATTTTCAAGCTACCAAACTGCTTTATTCCTTGAAAGATGGCATCATGTTGATCTTGGGGGACAGAGTTTATAATCCTCTCTTTATCAAGCTCTGAAATCTCCATTTCGTCACTTCCGTAAGACTCAAGTTTTAAGGGATCCTGTGATGGATACCAAACGGTTACTTTCAGCCTACGATTGTGCCCAGGATTGTAAGAATCATCACGTTGAGCGTCCTCCAGCTCGATATTCTTGTATCCTATTGTGAATGGGCCTGAAGGTTTTGGAAATTCAAATTCTCCCATGTGATTTCGGTTGCTAGCATGGGCAGACAGACCAATAAGGTGCAACAATACTAAAATAGCTGCTGCCTTCCGCATCTAATGACCCTTATAAAATTGTTTAAAGGCAGAAGGATTGGGGCAGGCTCTATAGCCAGCCTGAATTTGCTGCGCAGTTTCTAAAATACTGAGGTGAGTGTTGTCTAATTCCAAATCATAAGTCATGTTGGCATGCGTGATCTCTGCTGAGCAGCGATTCCAGCCGTCTGGTCTGCTGCCATCTTCGGTATTGTTCGCTCCAGCACTCCGCTTGCGTTCGCGTTTTGCACCTTCTTCATCGGACACCTTTAACCCCACATAAAAAACCTTATAAGGTGAAAAGGTGTCAATGGCTGCTTGAAACCATTCTGGTTTCCAGAATATTTGATCGGAAATAACATTGACCCCAGCAGCAAGATAGCTCGCAATCGCTTTATAGCTAGCGTATATAATGTTGTCTAAGCACGGGCCAGGTGTGATATGAAAATAAGGTTTTGCATCTTTGTGATACGTCTTGCTCAAAAAGTACTTTGGCTCAACGGTAACAAGGTCGCAATGCTTTGGTGGTATAGCCAGCCAGAAATGGTCTATGCCAAGCAAAATGTATTCCTCATCGGCGATGTCTTGAAATGCTCGACAAGCAGATGACTTGCCAGCACTGGAACCGCCATTTACTAAAATAAGATGACCTGGCTGTCTGATTTCTTTATGAGGAAGATCGTAACTGTTTTTCATCCATGATTTTCTTTAATTAGGCAATATGCCAAAAACTAAACCGAAGGCAGCCCATCACTTAGGGCGCCTTCGGACTTAAAATGTCCCCTAACTTACTCAGTCACCACTGCCTTTACCAGGTCACGCGGTTGGTCTGGATTCAAACCACAAGCAAGCGAACGGGCAAGGGCAATTTGTTGAATGGGAATTGCCCAAGCAATAACTGCAAAATCCGGGATATCTTCTGGAATTGCTACTTTATACACTCCGGACGGTAAATTCACGGCGCGGTGGAACGCATTGCTGGCAAGGACAATAACATCAGATTTTCTCTTTTGAATTTCCTCATACGCGGCCTGTAGTTCTTTCACTGACGTCTCATGCGTAGCAACGATTAAGACAGCAGAGTTTTCATCAAGCATAGCCAACGGACCATGCTTTAACTCTCCCAACGGCACTGCCTCAGCCTTGAAATAGGACGTTTCTTTCAGCTTTAAAGCTGCCTCTCGCGCCATTCCATATCCGACTCCGCTACCCAAGCAGAATATGTTTGCCTTTCCAGCTAGCATGGTCCCCAACTGTTTGTGCCACTCGGATCGCGAGAGCACTCTTGTCATTTCATCAGCCAGTTGCTCTTTCAAATATCTGAAAGCTCTATCGGCAGCATCCCGATCCATCGTCTTTCTTTCGTACCCCATCCAAGTTGCAAGGTGAGCTAAACCTGAAAGTTGAGTGGTAAAAGATTTAGTAGCAGCTACTGAGGTTTCTTTGCCCGCAAGGGTACAAAATGATAAATCAGCCGCAAGTGCGATAGGGCTACCCTCGTTGTTAACGATGGAAATGGATTTATAACCTTTGTCTTTAGCATATTTCATGGCCTCCAAAGTATGAGTGGTTGTGCCAGATTGAGATAAAAAGATCAGCAATGTAGTTGCTGGATCGTCTAACAGGTGTCGTTTTGTAAACTCGGAAGCTATTGAAACGGTTACTGGTATGCGGGCATAGTTTTCAAACCATGACTGACTTACCAGGCTTGCATGATAAGAAGTTCCGCAGGCAACCAATTCAATTCTCCGGATTTCAGAGGGTGCAATTGGAAACTCTGGAGGTTTGTCGTAACCATCATCGGTATAAAAAACTCTGGCCGTATCCATAACGACTTGTGCCTGTTCATTAATTTCTTTTTCCATAAATGTTGTACTTGCGCTTAATGGTGAGATTAAAGCGACTCCCGCAGCCAGACATAAAGCAACTAAAGTTTGTTTCCTAGACATTACTTCTCCTCTATTATTTTTCGTTATTGATTGCACCCAAATAGGCTGCCAAAGGAAAACCAGTGGCATCCCATCGATTATATATCTGCTTTAGCTGTATAAATCTACCCGTAGTAATACGGGGATGTCTCGCCCCCATCTCACTTTGCAAGACCTTTAAGTAATTCTCGTCGTGAGCCTGAGCTTACAGGGGGTACCTCAGAGCTATTTTGTTGCTCATCTTGAGATTCTTCATCAAAGCTGTCCATCAGCACAACCGTTGCAGAACGAGCTACGAACCCATTTGTCTTTGCCTCAACCTCTTTATACCGCATCTTAACCCTTCCAGTTGGCACAGTGGCTGGCAATTTGATGTAAGCTTCCAGATCCGGCAAGCACGCTATCTCAGTCGCCAGCACCAGTGGCTTGGTTTTGGTTTGCTGCGATAACGAAACCCCATCGCGGATAGTATTGGCGCCATAGGAAAGGCTCTCCATATGTTCCTTGATCTCAGCCTCGCCCAACACCTTAGAAATCCAGGAAGTGGTGTTGGGATCGGTATTACGAAAAAAGATTTTCGTGTTGAACAAATCCAGCACCGACTGAGCCTGGTTCTGGCCATAGGTGTTGATCAACTGCGGGAAACTTTGTACGCCAGCTAGGAAACAGCCACCGTATTTTCTGGCCTCAGCCATACCTGTTTCCAGTGAGGGAAGCTTTTGTAATGCAGGAAGCTCGTCTAGCACAAACCACAGGCGTCTTTTGGAATCTGGTTTTTCGCTCATCAAAGCGTTAATGGCAGTGTCGATCCATCCGCTGATGAGAGGCAGTAGCGCCTCCCTTTGATCAGGTTTAGCGGAAATGAACAACCATTGACCATCTGGTGATTCGTTGACCCAATTGCGGATGGAAAACGGTTTCTCGGTCGGAGTTAAGAGTTTAAACGCCTGGACATGATTCACCAGCGTAGCTCTTATGGACATAGTCATTTTGTCGCCATCCATATGGGTATAGCTGGCGGCTTCAGTTTTGTGAAAAAATTGACTGAATTTGCTCAAATTGGCTCGTACCAGCAGGTTATAAAGTTTGTGGACGTCCCGATCTCCCAGCTCCGCGTACTTTCTGAAAGCTGCCGATAACAAGGATTTGCTCGCATTCTCCCAGAACTTATCATTGCTAGAGGACTTAGTCACAATTGCCGCCGCTAGGGCATCATAGTGCGTTTCGGTCAAGCAATCAGCCCAAGGCGACCAATTGACTGTGCGCGCGTCCAGCGGATTCAGCAACACATCCTGGCCTTCGCGAAAGTACTTGGCAACAAAATCCCCAGTCAGATCCACCACAATCGCCCGATTAGGCCTCGCCCTGATCTGAGGCAGCAAGGTATGAAAGCAATTTGTCTTTCCCGACCCCGTCGTGCCCGTGATGAGGATGTGTGAAGTTTCTTTGTGTTTGATGAGGGGCAGCCCATCTAAATGCAGATCGGATGCCAGCTTTTGTTTCCTAATAATCCGCTTAAGGATTTTGGCAGAGACGATCTCGCCCCCTCGCTCTAGCTTTTTCAGGGACTGACGATAACCCCGAATGATGAAGAAGCTGATTACTATCATTACCATGACCAATGCCGCCCACAAGCCTTTGATGGCATTCAATTCCGCCAATTTTTCTATGTATGATATATGCGCTTTAATCGAAGGATTATTGAGGATCCGCTTAGACTGTACTTGCCGCGGGATGCCGTCAGGATATTTAAACTCCTGCATGGCCTTGTCATCGTCATTTAGACTCATGTTGACCATTAGCTCAGCATAGAGCGATTCTTTGTACAAGTAGCGTTGATATGGGGTGGTTTGCTGATACATCAGGGTCACAAAAACCCCAATCCCAACCAGCAACGACATGGCGATGCTAATGGATAAAATCTGCTTAAGCATCCGATATTGGTGAACGGCCAATTGCCCGCCGCGGGTGAAGAAATTCAATGCGCTCATGTTTGGCACCTTTGTTTTGGGTTATTCTTAACCAGGGATGAGGTGCCGTCACCCGGGGCATTGGCTAGATTATATCATTGTTGCTGGGGGATTGCTTGAGAAAAATGCCTTTTTTGAGTTTAAACCCCATTTACATTGAGCTTGGCATAGAACATGCCAAGCCCAAAAGTCTAATAACTAAAAGAAATTCGCATCTTATATGTAGCGTTTACCTTCCTTGAAAGCCACTACGAATTCCTTCATACGAGTACGGGCAAGAACTAATCCCGGATAATTTTGATCAGCCGCCTTCTGCCACCATACAATTGTCTGCTCGAGATCAACTGAGGTCCCCTGGCCATTTAGATACATTTTTCCTAGTAAGAATTGGGAATACATATCACCAAGCTCAGCGCCGATTTTATTCCACCTAAATGCTTCATCAAAATCTATATCAACGCCTAATCCCTGATAATAAATCAATCCGACTCCAGAGTGCGCTTCTGCATTGCCATTTTGCGCCGCTTTTTTATACCAGTACAATGCGTTTTTATAATCCGGTTCTGTAAGATCTATCCCTTTGGAGAACAGTTTGCCAACTTCTAGCTGCGCTTTAGCATGACCGTTTTCAGCTGCCTTAATAAGCCAAATTCGGGCTTCGGTAAAATTCTTCTTGACTCCTTTACCGTGAAGACATTTCAAGCCATAACTATATTGTGCTTCAACGTCACCCTCTTCAGCTTTATGCTTACCGCTCGACATTATCGCAAATTTCAGCCTCAACTCTTCACTCTCAGCTTTATCAGCAAGCGCAAGAAGCGTAGCCGCTTCGGGATTACCAAGGCTCTCTGCAAAGGAGAGCCAATACTTCGCTACGGATGGATCCTTTTTCACGCCGTGTCCCAGAAGATGCAGCTTACCAAGCAATATCTGAGCCTCAGGGTTTTTATTCTTGGCGGCTCTGGCCCACCAATTGGCAGCTTTTTGATGATCTGTGTTTACACCTCTGCCAAAATAATATGAATTCCCTAAAAGTAGCATAGATTCTACTTCCCCAGCTTCTCCGGCTTTATGTAACCATGGAAGGGCCTTCTCATAGCTCTGCTCGATACCTTGCCCGGTATAATATTTTAATGCAACAGCATTTTCTGCTGGACTATATGCTCGTTCAGCAGACCTTAGGTAGCATTTAAATGCTTCTTGTGGGTCCTGAGACACACCTCTACCTTGCTCGTACATACAGCCAATTCCAAAAGGTGCCATGGGGTGCCCATTTTCATCAGCCAAGCGAAACCATTTAAGTGCCTCATTGAAATCAGGGTTGCCATTAGGCAAGCCATTGAGGAAAAAACCCCCGAGATTAGCCTGTGACCTAACACAGCCTCGGCCCGCTGCTTCTTTAAACCACCTAAAAGCTTCAGCAGGATTCTTCTTGATGCCGCAACCATCTATATACATTCTTGCGACCATATCTTGCGCCTCTAGATGTCCACTTTCTGCAGCACTGAGCATCCATCGAAAAGCTTTTTCTAAATCCTGGTGAAATTCACCTCCGCTGGAGTATTTAATGGCCAAGGAATACTGCGCCTCAACCTCTCCAGTCTTGGCTTGCCTCACTAAATCGTGATTCTCTTCGGCTTCTAAACGAGCGAGCTTCGAAGCAGCCACTTGAGCTTTTTGTTGTGCAATGACTGTTTTCCATGATGTGATTTCATCAGAATCTAAAACATGGATATCCTTGAAAGGATCTGACGCAATAGAGTATCCACAAGAGATGAATCCTAAACTTAATCCAATAGTAACTGATTTATAAAACATTATATTCTCCATTTAAAATTAGCGATGAACCAGATGCTTAGTAAATGATCCTCAGCACAGAATTAGCAGATAATTCAGTAATGTACAATCCGTATAAATACGGTAGTGGTTATCTAGAAACTATAAGAATTCACCTCCGAAAACCCTAAATCTTACTTAGCACCATTTCTGTAACGGCTTAGCAGTAAATATTTGTAAACGATTCAGACATCCTTAAAACCTGAGGAAGTTATAATACTGACAATCGGCTTGCCAGGTTTAATAAGACTGAAGTCCAGTTTTTCTATGGCGGCGACAGCTGAAGCTGAAGATAGTTCACACCAAATACCTTCAGACCCTAAAAGACGTTGAGCATTCTCCATCTCTTGGTCTGACACTAGCAATGATTGGGAGGGTGAATTTTGTAAAACGTGAAGTCCGCGATAACCTGTTTTTCTGCATGCTATGGCATAGGCTCTAGTTGAGAAAGCATCGATGTTTATGGGGAAGTTAGAAGAGTTGTATGCTTGATTGAGCGGCCCTCCTTGTTCAGGCTCGCATGAAACCATTACAGGTAGATCATCTATGAGACCCAGTTTATGTAGCTCATTAAACCCTTTCCAGATGCCAAATAACAGTTCCCCATATCCCGTGGGAACCATGACGGCTCCAGGGGCTGAGTGGTCTAGTTGCTGGAATAATTCATAGGCTATAGTTTTATAGCCTTCTACACCAAAAGGATGACCTGTGGGTGTGTCAGTGTAATTGCTGACGGGATGATAGCCTCTTTCTTGAACGTATTGTCGCAGCGTGGACCATCTGGCATCGAAAGGTACTTTGACTATTTCTGGCCCATAGGCTGAGATGAATCTTAATATATGCTCAGGGCAATCTTCTGAAACAATAACCGTGCAAGGCAAGCCAGCTTTAGCAGCAAAAGCTGCAGCCGATGCACCATGATTGCCTGAGGATGCAACCACAATACCTTTGGCCCCAACTGCCAAAGCTGTGCTGACTGCGCACAAATTGTAACGATCTTTGTGACTCCAGGTTGGATTGCTGCTCTCCAACTTAAGATAAACGTCATGCCCTCTAGAGACTTCTTTGTCCAACCGTGACGACTTTATAAGGGGCGTTTGCCCTTCGCCTAAAGTAAGAGCTTTATTTAAAGGAGGCAGCATCGGACTCCAATGAAGTATGGATGTGGAGTCATTGGTAAATATTGACCTATCAACCAGGCCGTAGTCATAACCAATTTCCACCGGATATTGAGCTGCATCGTTACTCGTATATGGGCATCCACCGTATAAAACAGGGCATAGTGGGTAAATCCCCTCATTTCCGGCTTCAATGAGTGATAATTGGTTTAGGGCTAATGAATTCATTGTGATTTTCCTTGATCCTGAATTAACAACAACTTATGTTCTCTGTGTAATTTAATTATCATCTTAAAACCATTCCAGTAAATCAGAAATTCAAACAATAAAGCGGATTTCGTCTTAAATTATACAATTACAGAATAAATTACACTCTGTCCACCCGTATAAATACGGTATAAGCCGATTGTCCTTGACACATAGTATGGTTTGCTAATATTGAATTGATATTCAACGGACTTTCTATGAACCCTGAATTTTTATGTCATTCAGCTTTATAGAGATATGTATGGTTTAATGTGTATGCTTAAGCAATATTGGAATTGCTTTAATATTGGAGTAAACGAGATGTTTAATAAATTCACCCATTTGGGTTTAATGTGTTTATCTTTGGTTTTATCTGGCTGTAAGCCAACACCGTGGGTCATAGAAGAATATGATGAGCTTACCAAATCAAAGGTCTGTAAGCTTAATAACTATCTCATCAGAAATGAGTTCGGTATGACGTCCTCAAGGCAGACTCATCTTACTCTTGAAAAACGTGCGGACCAAAAAATTAAAGCCATCCTGACTTCGGGAAGCAATATCGGACTTACTAGTTACGATTCATTTTCGGCAAATTCTAAAGTGAGATTTAAGCTATCCGGCCCAAATCAAAAAAGTGAAGAAATTGTTTTTCAAGGAGAAATTCCGGGAACTACCTATGGGACTCAGCCATTATATGTCGCTCAAGGCCTTATCCTTCCGATGCCAAATAAGAGCTCAAGTATAATATTTTATTTAACTAAAGAGCAGCTAATTGATATTATTAACTCTCCTCAGGTGGAGTATGCTGTGGAAGCAGGAGAAAATCCCCTCACTGGAAAGATTAGTGAACCCATAAAAAATCTAATCAGGACGTTCCTTGAGAAATGCTGTCAGAGCACCTTAGCAACCTGATTCCAATTTTGAACTGGCAGAAAAGCTTATCTGCTGATGACGGAGGCTTTAAAGTGGTTGCAGAAAGCGATAGTATTTTGACACAAAGAAGCCAAGATCTAATTGAAAAGCTAACTTCGAAAGAAGATGTCTGTCATATAAATGATGAATTAAATGAAAATGGATAATATGAAACAGGTTAAGTTAATGAGGTTAATTTCATTCTTTTTGCTTCTGATTTTAATGGCTATTATTTCTATTGTCCATTTCAAGGAGCAGATCTTGTCTAATTTTAATGAAGAGGAGCTTAAACCAATGACTGCAAACAATGATGCCGGTGCTCTATTTTCTCTCGGAATAAACTATTCCAAAGGTTCTGGCGTAATGCAAGACCACAAGAAAGCCTTCGAATTTTTTGCACAGGCCGCTGACTTAGGGCTGAAAGAAGCGCAGCACAATCTTGCACATGTATATGAGAATGGAATCGGAGTAGAAAAAGATTCTGCGGCAGCCATGAAGTGGTATACCAAGGCAGCCAATCAAGGGTTGGTTGAGGCCCAGTTTAACCTCGGACAGAACTATCTTAATGGTGATGGCGTAGAACAGGATTTCGAACAGAGCTTTTATTGGTTCACTATGGCGGCTGAGCAAGGTTATCCTGAGGCACAGCTTAACCTAGGGATCATGTTTGGAGCCGGATATGGTGTAGATCCTGATGCCGACAAGGCTATTGAGTGGTTCACACGGGCTGCTGAGCAAGGTCAAATAAACGCTCAATATAACATGGGTGTGGCTTATGAATGTGGCGATGGTGTGGAAATGGACTACCAGCAAGCGGCCAAATGGTATGGAAAAGCTGCTGAGCAGGGGCACGACAAAGCCCGAGAAAGTCTTGAGAAGATGAAAGGGCTTAATCTGGTGAAGCAGAATGTTAACGAATATCAGATTCATAAACAACTATTCCGTGAATTTCACCTAGGTAAGGAACCCAAAACCACGCATACAGTTGGAGGCAAGAAGATCCATACATTTCTTGGGCTGCTTATTGTTTCCTACCCTGATGTGGAAGGCTTCTACCTTATATATTTAGATGCCAATAAAAATGAGCTAACCGATACCTATCATGAGAGTATAGAGGGAGCTATGAAGCAGGCGGAGTGGGAGTTTAATGTAAGGCCTAGTGAGTGGACTGACGCTTAGAACTTATTAAAATACAACCTTAAAAGCCAGCGTGAGTTTATACCATGAAACATGAAATACATGTCCAAGCAAGGGCGGTTATTATCAAGGATGGGTCCATTCTTCTTTGCAAAACAACGGGTCAAGAAACCAATTTTTACTTCTTACCGGGTGGTCATGTGGAGCACTGGGAAGGTGCGCGGGTTACGCTACAGCGGGAACTGCTGGAAGAAACTGGAATACAGTTCCATGTTTCTCGATTTTTAGGTTGTCTGGAGTATTCCTTCGATCCCGAAAAAATGGTCCATGCCAAATGCCACACTCATGAGTATAATCTTATATTTGAAGCCACAAGCGAGGATTTGCCAGGACCAGGACAGCCTTTGATTCAGGTTGAAACCCACATAGAGATAGTGTGGATTCCCATGGATCAGTTAAGTCAAATAGACATGCGCCCAGAAACACTTGTCGAACTAATCCCGCTATGGCTGAACTCAGATCTGGATGATACTTTCCAGAGCAAGATGGTTTAGGTGATTTACCGTACTTATACGGATAGACAAGTTTATTAAAAAAGACATATACACAAGGTTAACATCAAAGATTTTTCTTAAAACCGTTTATATGCCTGATGTATGGAAATTGTGATGATAAGGTATGGGTGGGCCCTACCCTTGCCTCTGTTTTGGCTTAAAGCCTCGGTATTCTAAGGGCGTTTCAAAGCGATAATTCGGTGGATGGTGGCAAGGATAAAGAGGCTTGTTGCATTCTTTGTTCGAAAACCTCTTGCTTTTCCTAAGAAAGTTATTACTTGTCTAATAGAACCATTTTTTTATGAGGGTTATAAGAGTGATTGATTTTAATAAAGCAAAAGCGCTGTTGGACTATGATAGATCAGTTCAGTCTAGATTAGAAGAAATCTGCGCGCCATTAAAGTTGTTAGGTTTTTCTAATTTTAGTTATGCCAAGATAACCAAAGACAAAAAGCTTTTGCGTATGGGCACCTATGCTCCCTATACGGATCTTTATTTTAAATTGGAACTTTTTGATCATCCTCAGAACTGTAGAGGATTGTTCAATCCAAAAACTTTCGAGATGGAAGAACAGACAAGAATATTTATATGGAATACCGCAGATTTGGCATTGAGTCAGCTTCGAATAAGCGTAGATATGTGGAATGGAGCAAATATCTATTATACGAATAAAGACTATATAGAAGCATGGTCTTTTGGTGGCACGCCGCAGGATACAAGACTTCCCAATTTTATTATTAATAATATGGATGTATTGCAAAGATTTATGGCCTATTTCAGGACTTCTGCGAAGGATCTTATAGATAACTCGGCAACAATTGACATTGAGTTCACAAATAAAATCACGCCTGCATTCGATTCTGACCTTAAAGCAGTCGACGAATTTATGAAGCTTATCTCTTCAAATAAGTATTTGATTTCCAAAGGCAACAATGAATTTTACTTAACAATCCGCGAAATGGAATGTTTGTTGCTGAGGAATCAAGGGCTTACAGCCAAAGAAAGTGCGCGCAAACTCAACGTATCCTACCGAACTGTTGAAAGTTATTTAAACAATATCAAAATCAAATCGGGCATGGACAATCTTAGCCAGCTTCTGTCTATCTGCCGAGGTGAGGGTATACTGTAATGGCAAGTTTTGATAAGGCCAAATCGTTGCTTGAGTTTAACAGGGCCGTTCAGCCAAAACTAACTGAAATTTTGGAACCGCTGAAGCTGCTTGGGATCTCGAATTTTGCATATGTTAAGTACACAAAAGACAACGAAACTTTCCGAATCGGTAATCATACTGAATATACAGATATGTGGTTTAAGTTGGGGATATATAAAAAACCCGCAACCTTGAATCGCCTTGCAGATCAAGGGACAAACCCGGACTCAAACCAGCCTAAGTGCTACTTATGGAATGCGGATAATACAGATCTAACCCAACTACGCCGTGACGTTAATATGTGGAATGGGGCTTCCTTCTATCTTCATAGAGGCGATCACATTGAAGGTTGGGCTTTAGGTGGAACACTGGAAGATCATGCACTTCCTAACTTTATTTTGAATAATCAGGAAGCTATTAAACTTTTCTTTCACTATTTTAGAAGTACTGCCTCAGATCTAATTGATACATCTGATAAATCAAAAATCTTATTGAAACCCATCACAGCTGAACCTGAGTTGGCGGAAAATATCTGTAATAGCGAGCACTTAGCAGAGTTTCTAAGGCAAATTGCCCTCAATAAATATTTCCTTCGTCATGGAAGCGAGAGTTTCACGTTGTCCACACGCGAATTAGATTGCTTGAGACATAAAAATCAAGGGTTTTCAGCGAAAGAGATAGCTCGACTTATGGGTATTTCTTATCGTACCGTCGAAACTTATTTAGGCAATATAAAAGTCAAATCAGGACTGAGAAACATCAGCCAAGTCCTCGCAGTCTGCAAGGGTGAGGGGTTGCTGTAAGAAGCTCCGCCCTAACTTGCTTAACACTTCTGTACCCACTTTTCTTGTTCTAACCGTTTGAAATTTTACAACACTACCGTATTTATACGGATAGATTTTCTTAGCGTATTCCTTTATATACAATAGCAACGAAGCCTAACTTTATGAGGAGAGTATTATGAGTAAATTACATTACGGTTTATTACCAACGATAATGGTGTCTTTTATTGCTAACCAGTCTATAGCATCGGATGCTGAGCAAACATTTGACGACAACTTAGATCAGTATGCTTCTAGCGTATTTTCAAAAATGGTCCCACTCACAAAACTTGATATCCTGGAGACAGAAACGACAATAATCTCAGGAAATAGTCGTCTGAAGGAAAACTTAAAGTTTCTAAAAGTCCGTGGAGATAATTTTGGTGCT
>JBGSQK010000015.1:0-2278 GCA_041738135.1 Alphaproteobacteria bacterium | reverse complement strand
TTTTTGATGATGCGTTCGCTCATGATGTTAAAGAATTGATGAGCTTTGCTATGCAGATGAATATCAAACAACAATCTATCATGAAGAAGCAAGGGTTTGCGGTTTATATCTCACAAAACAAATATGATGAGGATATGAAGGAGCTGAAAACCACTGAATCCAACCTATTAAAGAAAATCGAAATCCTAAAGTTTTCAGATAGCTCAGCTAAAGATATCCAGAAAGCTAAAGATGAGCTTGCTGTGGTCGCAAAAGAAATGCACGATCTGGAGGCAGTCGCGCCAGGTAAAATTTTGTCTGATGCTGAGGTTGGTTTGTTATCCACGAAGTATATCCCCATGCTGAAAGCTTTTTACGACAAGGCTTTTGCTTGGGCCGGTAAAGAAGGGGAGCAAGCGTTGAAGGGAAGCCTTCTTCCGAGTGTTGCTTTAGAAAAAGAATCCGTGCCAATCAGGGATGAGAAGCAATTGGCCTCTGGCAATAATTTATTTGTCCCCAGTATTTTCCTTGATAAAATATTAAAGCTATTTGCTGCACCAGCGGCATAAGTTTTTACGTAAAAATGGGGGATGAAAATCCCCTCTTTTCTGTTGCAAAACAGCGCGTTTTATTCTTTCTTACGAAAAGCACCTGGTAATGTGTCAGATTCATGCGTTTGAGGGATTGGCGAGTCCTAACTAAACAAGTCCCCCAATGTAATTTCGTTGGTTATCATAGAAATTGAGTGGTCATTGACAT
This sequence comes from Alphaproteobacteria bacterium, assembly GCA_041738135.1. Lineage (GTDB taxonomy): Bacteria > Pseudomonadota > Alphaproteobacteria > JAGOMX01 > JAGOMX01 > JAGOMX01. The sequence goes on along the minus strand of JBGSQK010000015.1, from coordinate 1,540 downwards.
TTAAGCCTTCGGGGGTAATTAAGGTCACATAAATTGGCTTATTAGTCTTGCTGTGGGTCTGATACAAGGAAACTTTTCGTTGGATGTCTTCAGCACTCTTCTTTGTGAGGGTAAACTTCCCTTGATGAAACTTCATTTCACATAAATTTATAATTCCATCCGCTCGGTCAATGAGTAGGTCAATTTGACATCCCTCAGCGCTCACTACACCTTTCTCTTTTTTTGGAATCTCACGCCAACTGCCGATTTCACTCGAAATAACAGAGATCCCCAGAGCGCCCTTAATCTGTTCAATGTGCTTGAGACACACAGATTCAAAGGCATATCCGGACCAACTTCTCCAGGACTGGGATTGCATTTTACTTTCCCAATAAGATTCATTTTTCAGGGTTGAGGATAGCCGTTTAGCGGCTGGTTCAATCCACCTTAAATAAAATAGAACATATTCATCGATGACTCGAAAGAATGTGCCCTTGTTCAAATTGCCAAAAGGAGTGAAACTTAAAATAAAGCCTGCTTCTTCCAACTCGCCCAGTCGTTTTTTATACATACCTCCGGAAGATGAAAGGGATGCCGCCCTCAAAATTTCATCTCTGGATATTCCTTGACGGGCGCGTGAGATTATTCGGATTAGCTCGTTATGGGCTTCAGACGAATCAAAAAGAGAAGAAAAAAGGGTTTCAAATTCTTGAAAAAAAAACCATCTTTTTGAAAGCATAGCTTGTTTAGGCTTTGGGCAACAGAGAATCCAGGGATAATACCGTTCAGGTAATGGGGTATTCCACCGATGGCCATATAAAGCTCTACGATTTGGCGCTTATTGTATTTAACACCTTTATGCACCAAGTAATCTTGTGTCTCCTTGAGGGTAAAGGGCCGCAATGGCATTATGGCTGTCAATCGATTATGCAGTCCACCTTTAGCGTGTATTAGCGTATCAATCATCCATGAAGCTGCAGATCCACACACAATTAATTTCAGGGAAGGGATTGTAGACCATTTTGTATTCCAGTAATAATCAAGAGCCTGTATGAAACCGGATCTTGGAGTTGAAAACCATGGAATCTCGTCTATGAAAATAATAAACTTCTGGGATTTTTTCGCTTCAGATGCAGTTTTTTCCATAGCCTTCGTCAATAATTTAAAGGCATCCAACCAGGTTTGAGGGGTCTGCAGAGGCAGTCCTTCATAAAATACTTCGGATATCTTTTCTGTGAATAGCATAAGTTGCTGGGATAAGCTCCCATCTTTTAGGCCCGTTGCCTCAAAATAGACGCATTCTTGCCCCATGAAGAAATTACGGATCAGAAAGGTTTTTCCCACTCGGCGTCGCCCGTAGACGGCAACAAATTCAGCCGCAGGACTCTTAAAAAGCCGCTTAAGGGTTGCTCGTTCTTCAGTAACCGTCAATTTAACCCCATCTTTTTTTCGTATTTAAAATAGTCCAGACTGACCTCCGTATTTTCAACTCAATCGGAGGGTGTCATGAGGTCAAGGCTGTTTGTTACAAACCTGGAGTGTCGTGAAAAGCTAAGAAAAG
>JBGSQK010000047.1:0-2736 GCA_041738135.1 Alphaproteobacteria bacterium | reverse complement strand
ACTTTCGTAGCGTTCAAGGTGCATACGGCAAAACTCACTATATTCTATTTTACAATTATTTAAGGCCCGGCGTATTCTACCGGTAGCCTGTCACCTTGGAATGTCTGAGAAGTCAATAGCAACCTCGCTTTGCCCTTTTTTAGCAGGGTTTGTATAAACTTGTGCGCTAGGTATACGGCAAATTGCTTCAAACATCCGTGACCGGCACCAGATATTTAATCTAGCTGTTTGATATGACAATTTCAGCTACGGTGGAGAGGTGCCTCAAATTTATATATAGGCTCCAGCAAGACAGTGTGGCAACGCTGTGGAAGCTTCCTCCAAACACAGTCTTTTTATGATTAATGTTAGGGGCCAGCGATGCGCTCAATATGATTTGATCTGTTGTGGCATGGTTAACCGTGATACACATGTAGATACTTTTGTAATTCGATCTTACTCATCACTTAAATATACCATTCCACATTTTCCCAATTTCCCGCATCTGCCTTTTTCGCAATCACACGATGTTGCCAAGTCCCCACATGGATCTCCAGCTTGTGGCCGTCAGGGTCAAGAAAGTAAAATGATTCGCCGGGCGAGGTGTTTTTTTTAAACGTGGGAACATCTGCGCCAGTAATACGCTCCACCATATGATCGAATTCTCCTTCCTGAACCGAAAATGCATAGTGGGTATAGCACTCAGCAGGCTTATGGGCCGAATCTACATTTAAGCAGAACCAGAAGCCTCCGTCTTCATCACCGATCAAAAAATAGCCTCCCTTCTCCCATTTGACCAAAGGTTTGAAACCAAGAACGTCGCGATAAAAAGAAAAAGATCTTTCGATGTCCCTTACGGCCAGGGTGAGATGGTTTACTGCTATGATCATTTTATAACACCATTTTATTCAAAACTTAGAACCTTTAATAATAGATCAATGAGTAGATTCCAGTTTCAGACTAACTAATCAATCCGTGCCGTAAAGCAATATGGCACGGATTTATTCTTGGGCCTTTAATTACTCTGAACCGTCAAAACCATTTTCCCGTTCGTTTTCATCCGTATAAAGAAAATTCAAATCAGGGCTATCTGAGCTGTGAAAGATCTTGTTATCTGAATCAATACCTTTAACACCCACAAGGCCTGTACAATTTTTGAAATATACCTCCAGCGGCGTGACTTCCCGATTTTTGTTTGCAAAAAATATTATGGTATCCTTTGTGAAATCAAGTCTGTGACCATCTACTAGGAACTCATTTAATCCCATGGGACCAGCAAGGCTGGATGATTCTCCAAATAAGCTAGGAACAATATTCCTATAGGCAACGCGGGCTTCTTGGCCGATAGTTTTAGATACTTGTCCCATACCCAATACACGCGGTATTATGTCCTCTTCGAAACAAAATACTATAGACTTAAAATTAAGATTCTGAACAACCAATCTGGAGCAATATGTATTACCATTCCATGTGTTCAAAGGATAAAAAGCACCACTATGAGCCGCGACAACTTTAAGAGAATCCAATGGATTCACATCCGCAGACTCAGGATCTAGCTCCTTTTCAGTCACTTTTTTCTGGGAATACATTTTTGAAAGAGAGTGACTTGTAATTTCATTGTACTCAACCAAATCCCGGACATTTTTACCTGCATAGGTTAAAAACTGGCTATAAGCCACTTGTGGCGAATCCTGGTCGTCCCAAGGGGTTTTCTCTGCATTACTCGCATGCACGCTGCCCATCAGAACTAAGCTTAGTAACGATCCTATTCTTAAATTCATTCTCATCTCCAAAATTTCATTCTTTTCTAAAAGCCCTCATTTTATATGCTGGGACCTGTGTAATATATAGGAATCATAGCATTCGTCTATCCGTATTTTTTACTGATTCATTTTTCCCAAAGATAATTTACATTAACCCGATTAAGATTAATTGGAGTAAATGTTATGAAGAATGTTATTAAGATCGGTTTTATATTTTGCTTATTCCTCGTGAATACAAGCTTCGCCTCGAACACGGAGACCGAAATGGATGAAACGATGCCTCTTTTGAAGGTATCCACAAATCATTCTGATGGTGTTGTTCGGGATGACAGAAATTCTGAGTCTGCGCTTCATGTGGCTCAGCCAGTGCGAGGGCCCGTTACAGTTCAACGTGAAGTACTTGAAAATCGCGATCTTGTTAGACTTATAGGGTCGTACCTTTCTTTAAACGAATTCCGCAGACTTGCTTTGGTCAACAGTTCCACATGCGCAACCGTCCGCAAAGTGTACCCTTTAGATCAATTGCACATAGCTACGCCCTCATAAAATCCCGGAGTGCTGATTAGATTAAGAATCAGAGCTATATTCATTGGCTTGAGAAATGCATTAACTTTATCACTACTACTGTGATTGACAACCAAGCCCATTAGTGATGGAAACAAGCGTTCCAAAAGGGATGCTGTTGCATCCTGAGGGTATGCATCTTGAAGGAAATTGTTTGGATCTAAAGACCGGCAAAGGGGTCGTGAAAAATGACGGTTCAAGGGACCCACATGGCCCTGGCTTCGGAATGTCCACATGAAATCCGAATTAAGTTCCTGCAAGGGCGAAAACTCTAAGAAAGATGACTCCACAAAAGGTCCGTGCAGATCCTTGAAGTCGCCAAATACTTCCCCATCCCCTTGCTCAACAATAGAATTAAACAAACAGCCTTAAACAATCGCACTATAATTACTCCCAAAACAGCCCTCATAAGGCCATTACGCTATATATG
>JBGSQK010000056.1:0-4115 GCA_041738135.1 Alphaproteobacteria bacterium | reverse complement strand
CGTGCCTGCCTTCGATTGATTTAATATGCTGATGATCTGGCTATCGCTAAATCTTGATTGTTTCATGTCGAATCTCCTACTCATTATTCTTTACGAGAAAATTCTACTTTTAAACACATTTATTTTTCGGGGGGATTACCCAACAAGCTTTGGAGAAAGGCTCCGCAAGCGCTCTGTTTCTGATAGGGCGGCTGTATATTGAACGAGAAAAAAATCCACAGGAGAAGCTACAGGGGCTGATATGGCTTTTCGGATTTGAATTATGGCAGCAAGGCAATTCAATAAAACTCAGAAGCAAAGGTTCGACCTCTGCTCAAGAGTTCAAGCAGTATATTGACAAAACGCGGACGGGCTCATCACCAGCGTTGGTAAACCAAGCTTATGAAAAGGCAAAAGAGTGGTATGCAGCAAACAAGCACATTCTGCTTACAAGGAAAGAGTTAATCCAGCAGTGCTGTCAGAACAAGTAATTCATAAACCAAAATTTTCCATTATAATCTCGGCCTACAATAGGGCTTACAAAGCCAATCCACCAAATGGCGGTTTGACTAAGAATGGCTTGAAGGTTTCCTCAAACCAATGGGTCAGTTCGATTTTGGTTTGGCAATCCGTTTTGATCCGGATGTTGTTGAGGTGAGCCTCAACAGTTCGAGGAGCAATATCTAGCAATCGTGCTATTTCTTTTGATGTTTTGCCAGTGGTAAAATAGGAAAGGCACTCTAGCTCTCGTATGGTAAGTCCGTATCTTCTGCCCAGCTCATAGATTTCTTGCTTGAGTAGAGAGTTTAGTGAGTCATTGAACTCGAGAATCTTTCGCTCCCAGGGGGTTGTCTGCTTGAAAATCTTTTCTATTCTTGGATAGTTTTCCAGCATATTTGGTGAAATGCCAAGCTTTGCTATATTTGATGGATCACAAATATCAGAACCAACCATTTGCATGTAGCCTATAAAATCTTCAAGTGCAGAAAGGTGATGGCGATAAAAGTTGTTTATCAAAGGATGATCTTTATCTGTAGCAAAGAAATGAGCCTCAACGCTACCGTCTTTCTCTTTGATAATGTTAAGACAATTACGCAGTCCATGGTTGCCTAGCAATTGTATAGCTTCGTCTTCTGAGTGCTCATGGCCTGGCCATAAAGCTATAAGAGGATCATATTTGCACAATGATTCTGTTAAGTCGATAAAGTGTTTTGATCGGAAGCAGTAGTCGTGTTTTGCTATGGAATCCAGCCAATGCTGGTTATTAGAGACAGCTAAAAAACGCCCATCATCCATTACTCGTAAGTATCCATAAGCCGTGATATCGAAATGCTGCTTCAATGGAGCACACAGAGTATTCATTCTATGTGCATTGTCCCTATTAAATTCAAGCGTCGGTTGGCAAAATGGGTTTATAAACTGAGTCATAATGAAATCCCAAAAGGCGATTTAACTAAGAACGGTTTAAACGTTTCCTCAAACCATTGGGTCAACTCGATTTTGGTTTGGCAACTGGTTTTAACCCGGATGTTGTTGAGGTGAGCTTCTATGGTTCGGGGGGCTACATCAAGAATCCTGGCTATTTCCTTGGCGGTTTTGCCAGTTGTAAAATAGGATAGACACTCCAGCTCTCTCAAAGTGAGGCTGTTCTTGCGGCCAAGCTCTGCTATACCCTGCTTGACCAAGCTATTCAACGAATCATTAAAGTCGAGAATTTGCCTTTCCCATGGAGTCGTCTGCTTGAATATCTTTTTTATTTGAGGATAAGTTGCCTTAAGATAAGGTGAAACACCCAAATTAGCTGGGCCATCAGGATCCGTTAACTCTCCACCAATGGTGCGAAAATGGGTCATAAAATCGTCAAGTACATTATGGTGTTTACGATAAAACTCTTTTATGGCTGAGTTTTCTTTAGCATTCGAATACCAAGTGCATTCCACTGAACCTGCTAATTCTTTCACGATTGAAAATCCATTATGAAACCCCCTGGCTCGGTAGAGTTCGATGGACTCATCCTTCAGCTCATCCGGCCAGATGTCCATACAAGGCTCGTACTTACAGAAAAGCTCGGTCTGCTTGCTGAAATATTCGGTCTTGAAACAACCGTCTTTGACAGCCACCGCCTCTAAAAATGCATCGTTGTTAGTAAGAAACAGATAGCGCCCATCGTCAAATGTACGCACATAGCCAAAGGCCGTAATCCCAAAATGTGTCTTCAACGGCTCACACAGTGCATTGATCTTATCCGCATTGTTCCGGTTAAACTGCACCAGCGGCTGGCAATAAGGGTTTACAAATGTTGTCATCGTGGCTTTCTAAATCTACTAAATTGGCCTCTAATCTTCATGTAAGCACTGAAGCGCAGAAATGCAAGTTTTTTGAGTTCAAACTTAATTTTAAAGAGACCAACCATAAGCTCAAAGCCCTGAGTTTGTGGAAGCAGCTAGTTTTTAAAACAGCCGGATGGGTAGGCGAACCATATGAGGGGTCGTCTTTAGTTTGAATTTTGTTCACAAGGATAAGATTAGCACTACTCTTTCAACTCTGCTTCTACCAAGGAAACGGTGCTTTTGCCTTGATCTTACTACGTTCTCCGGCAGCACAGCCGAATGAATAAACTCAATATCCCAGGCTTGTGGAAGTTCGAACTGATCCTTGTTTTCTCATGTAACACCCAATAGGTTAATTAAATCAAACCTCTAAAAGAATGATGTACAATAGTCGTAACCAACAATAAGAACAGCGTGAGCACCATCAATCTCATCCGATACAAAGGAATCAACAAGCGTGTAGCCTGCAACTAGTTGTCGTTGAGCTAATTCCTTTTCTAATTGTGTGAGGTCATAAGGTTTTCCTGTAGTTCTTACTGGATCTGAAACAAAATTTATTAACTGCTCAAACTTGTTCATGAAATCATAACGCAGACTCAATTCCAGTGATGTGGAGAGGGGTACATTGTTTACTTTGGCCTGACAGGCAGGATTCATTCCTTCTATGTTTTCCTCAAGATTGCTACTCCAGGCAATTGAGTTGCCCATGAGAAATAGGATTAATGATGATATCAAGTTGTAATTTTTCATTTCAAAATTTGCCTTTTGTTCGAATATTTTTAAGTATGAACTAGTATACCTCTGATTGCGGCCGTTTGCCAGAATTGAAACAGCGCAAGCACATCTGCATATGGATGCTTATCTCCCAATAATATGAGGTTTAGGCACTTATGGTTGTTTCCAGTTTTTGAGGATTCGAAAAAAGAAATCCTTCTCGCCACTTATAGAACCTTCTGATTTTAACTGCTTTAAGTTAATGGATCTGAATATGGCTAAAGCACAAATCAGATTCGGTAAATCCCGGGATAGGTAAATCAGAATATACAGCCTTCATGGAAGTCATATAATTATCACAACAAAATCAATACGGTGTATTTTGAGACTGCTTTCTTGCTTGAAGTGCATAGCTATTAATAAGAGAATTAAAGCAGGCCAATATTTCAGGTATATACCATGACGCTAAAAATAAGAATACTAAGTATGACGCTAGCAGTAGCAGTTATTTTTACATACCCAACAGAGGCAGGTAAGGTCTCCGAGCAAGTCACCATAAAACAAGCTCACCCCACAAAAACAAATGGAGTTATAGTCAACATAGACGACTATAAGATGGAATTTACTACTACCGAGGCGGTAAAAGAAGCGCTGGCCCTGTTAAAAAAGATAGGCCTGGTCATAGGAAATGTGGTGTTGGATGCTGCCATAAAAAAACTTAAAACAGACACTGGCGCTATTCCAAATAAGGAAAAACCTTTGGGGGCAGAAATAAGACGCAAGCAATTTTGTAAGAAGGGGCCAGAAGGATTTTCAGGTTGTTATACTATTGTTGGAAAAAACGAGATTACAGGAGATAAATTTACCGCTATGAGTATCCGAAGTTGCGGTGGCTTGCTATGCGGCCTATCGGATAAACTTGACGATGCCATAATAGCAGTATGCGGACCTTCGTAAGCGGTAAAACAACCCCACCCCTGCGGTATAAATTTAGCTTGCTACCGCTGCAGACCCCTTATTCAGGGCGGGTTTGAAGTTGAACGGCAGCAGCTGGCTTAAATCTTTCGTCGTATGAATATTTTCTAACGCATG
>JBGSQK010000055.1:0-3880 GCA_041738135.1 Alphaproteobacteria bacterium | reverse complement strand
CGTGCCTGCCTTCGATTGATTTAATATGCTGATGATCTGGCTATCGCTAAATCTTGATTGTTTCATGTCGAATCTCCTACTCATTATTCTTTACGAGAAAATTCTACTTTTAAACACATTTATTTTTCGGGGGGATTACCCCTTAAATTCCTTTGAAAGCTTTGGGTCAAGATAGATCCCTCTAACATACACACCGGTGATATAGAATTTGGCAAAAGAATCTTTTCTAATATTTTTATGACCCACCTTTCCCATCATTTCTTTCAGCTGGAAGAATATTTTCTCGTAAGCTTTATGGTCCCTAGATTTAAACATATGAAATTCAAGTAAGGACAAGCCAAGCCTGAACAATTCTGGTGAAGCTGCTTTTTCTTCTAATGCTAAGTCCCAAACAACTTGGGCTAAAGCAATTGTCTCAGGATTATCAGATGTAAAGCTCACTAGATCTTCCCATTGTGTATCAAGCAGTGACAGGAGGATGCCAGCTAGTTTATTGGTCAAATCTCTGGCTACTTCAGATGAAATTTGTTCATGAACGGCTCTTTGCACAATGTCGTGTATCGAATAAAGTTCAATGCTGTCATTCTTTGCTTTCAATTCTTTCATAAAGCTACCGCCACCTAAGATTTTGGCTACAGTCACAAAGTCTGTGTCAGGGTGCTTAAGGGCCAAGAATTTTTCCATTATTGGCTTTGGCAGGGCCAATCCCCGTTTTAATGCGAGCAACACCAGTGAATCGTAGGCTGCTGGGCTAGTTTTTTGGATATCCAAGATTTTCTCAATATAATTAGCGTTCACTTGATCTACACTCATTTGCTTCATCTTTACACTTTTACCCTTTGCTTTATGTTTCCGAATGTAATCCTTGATACTCACATTTTTTGAAGTTATATCGCGAATGTCTCCTACAAGATAGAATGGCAAACGCTCTATGACATTTATAACTTCCTTAATTTGCTCAGGTCCCTGATCTTTGAGCTCTGAAGTTACATACTTAACTACCTCATCCTCGGAAAATTCAGTAAGCGAAAGCCTATTTATCCAATCATGATCATTTTGACTTGTTATGAGAATGTGCTTCTTTTGTGGCTCTCCCTCATGAATGGTAGGAATGAATTCGCTTATTGCTTCGACGGAATCTGCGTTATCAATAATAATAATCCAATTTTTCGATGTTTTTCTTAGTAAGCTTTTCATCAGTGTAACCACTCCATTGATAGAAAGCTTGTCTAAATGAATCTGGTCTTTGGGATCAGGAAAAGTTGCGTTCCACTCTGCAGCAAATTTGTGAAACTGCGGGATGATCTCACGTTTAGCATCAAACCACCAAACAATATCATATTCATGAAACATCTTATTTACATAGTATATTGCCAGCTCTGATTTTCCGACCCCAGAAATTCCAGTAATGGTAAATCTGCCTGTTCGGTGGCTTGAGAAATAATCCTTAAGCTGTCTAAATGGTTCTGCCCTATCAACATAATGAGGAGTTTTTTCTGGCACTGCCCATAAATCTGGTTTTTTTGCATGATCCGATGCCAACACCATTGTTGAAAATGCCACTGTCATAATTATTCCAGTAGTAAATTTACCCATGCTTCCTAAATTCTGCCATATTGAAGATCTTGCCTTTGGCCCGCGAAGTATCGGGTAACCACAGAATTGTTCTGTTTTTGCGATCTAACTCACCCCATGTAATTTTCCACCCCAACAACTGCGTAAGTTCTAACATTTCCTGCCTGGAAAGTGACAAGATATTTTTCTTTGTTTCAGAAGCCATAGGATCTCCTAGGTGTCCATTATCTATAAATGAAATCAGAAACCCACTCTCAGGGGCCGGATCTATTTGAACTATTAAGTGGCTTAGATAGCTATCCAAAGCATTTTTGACCACACTATAAAGAACTAATTGAAGCAAGCCAGGATCAGTTTGAATTAATTTCTGCAACTTATCTTCCACTAAAAATGTAACACCATTGCTTGCAATTTTGTCCTCATATGCACTCAAGGTATTTAGCATAATCCTCTTAAGATCAACTTGGCTTTCCTTTTTCTGAATGGGCACGCCCGTTGAGATTTGATCTAAGAATATATTAGCCCTGTCTACCATTTTTGCAATCTCACTGACCGTCTTGGGTTCAACATATTCCTGATTTAGTAGATTTGAGGCCACTGCGTTTGTAGAAAGACCTTCGCAGGCGAGGTCTTGTAGTCTTGCTATTATTAACCGCAACAATTCTTCTCTTTTGCTAGCATCCTTCTTGCGGCCTTCCAGACTCAAATCTTTCTTTTCTATCAGCTCTTGTTTTTCGTCGCACAACTGCTGCAGCATCAGCCGGTCATTTATCAAGTCTTCTTTCTGCAAGCGAAGTATCTTATTGTGTCTCCGTATAAAATAATAAACCCAGATGCCTCCAAGAAAAGTAAAGCCAATGGCTGCTATCACAAGCAAAAATAAGTTGTTAGAATATTTTTTAAGGAAGTGAAAAAATGAAGGTTGAGGTCGGTCAAGTTTGAAGTGTTCGCTTTTTCCGCCTATATTGACTGAAAACCCATTAGTATCAGTCGTTTCTGACAGGGTATCCGCTTTTATGAAATAAATGGAAAGTAGGTGTTTGAGGGAGATATGCACTGTAAATGCGCCAAATCCTTCAATTTTTTTTTCGATAAGAAAGACATGTTTTTTTGGATTGTTTGCACTCAAAAAATCTGTGCTGACCCGAGACTCCTTTAAAATTCCCAACCTAGTATAAAACTTGTCTTCATCTATTGGGTGGTATGAAAGTGCCAGAATGTTTGGAAAGCTACCTTCAAAGAGATTAAGAAAATCCATATTCAATATTTCGGTGATTTTCTGATCATTCCCTGGATAATTTGCTAGGCGCCTTGCTATGAGTTCCAGATATTGGTCTAAGGACTTCAGCGCCTGATTGACTGAATTCTCCGCTGTCAAAATCTTGTCACTGTTAAGCCTTAATGTATTTTCTTTATAAATTGTGAAGGAAAAAAAGCTTAAGGTTGAAAGTAAGAAAAAGAAACTAAAGAGAGCAACGCTACGGGTTCTCTTGCGAGGAATTCTCCAGCCTCTGCTATTAACTGAATCCCTGTCAATTACGCCTGAATTATTGAGTTCACCAAAATATCTAGACTTGGCTATATATGAAACAGTTTTAAGGGAATTAATCTTGCTTCGAATGAGTTTCACTGGCAAATGCCCAGCCCTCAAAAACTGCTCACGGGCCAAACTAATGGAACCGTTTACCCAAGTACTCTTACGAAAATACATTCTCAGACATCTCCCAGATGAATTGAATTTTTACCTACCTGTCAGAAGAAGACTAGCTCATTGATATTCATAAGAAAAGCTTTATTTAAGCATAAAATTTTTGCATGGATTGCAGCAAAAAGTTCTTGCGGTTTTTTGATTTGGTAATGTCCATTCCGATGGCATGATTTTCAATATATTTAGTGATGCAGGCTTTGTGGATTTGGATGTACTGAAACCTATAGTGCCAGTGCAAGGGTACTGGTGCCCCCTAAAGTGGGAAACAGCCGGGTACTGTGCTAATGAATGGTGCGCCCTAAAGTGGGAAAGAGCCTAGAAACTTTGAAAACTATAGAACCCGTGTTAGGGTGTTGTGCAAATGAATGGTGCCCCCTAAAGTGGGAAAGAGACGAAATTTCTCATTTTGCTCCCCATATGCTCCCCCGCGTGGTTTTTCGGTTTTGTCCAAAACCATGAAACCCTTGCTGTTGTTGGTGGGCACTACTGGATTCGAACCAGTGACCCTCTGATTAAAAGTCAGATGCTCTACCGACTGAGCTAAGTGCCCCGACAACGAATGTTAAAATATGCTGAGAAATCCAATTGGTCAATAAC
>JBGSQK010000051.1:0-68754 GCA_041738135.1 Alphaproteobacteria bacterium | reverse complement strand
TTCCGGCGACACGAACTCGAACTCTAAGCTCGATGTGGGTGAGACCTGGAATTACACCGCCTTCCACACATTGACGCAAGCAGAAATTGATAGCAACGGCGGTGGCGATGGCTTTATAAATAACACTGCCACAGGCGATAGCGCCGAGACTACACCTGTGTCCGATAGTGCGGAAATTCCTGTTTGCTATGATCCTGGCATGGGTATCGATAAAGTGGCAGTTGCCGGCCAGATTGCCGATGTGGCCGGAGAAAAACTGTACTATACAATAGCTCTATATAATACCGGTAATGTGACCCTGACAGGCATTACATTAACAGATCCCAATGCGGATCCAGGTAGTATTGTCTTTGTTTCAGGCGATACCAACTCGAACTCAAAGCTCGATGTGGGTGAGACCTGGAATTACACCGCCTTCCACACGCTGACGCAAGCAGAAATTGATAGCAACGGCGGTGGTGATGGTTATATTAATAACACTGCAAAAGGCGACAGTAACCAGACTGCGCCTGTGTACGATAGCGCCAAGATTCCTGTTTGTTATCATCCTGCCATGGGTATCGATAAAGTAGCTGTTGACGGCCAGATTGCTGATGTGGCTGGAGAAAAGCTATACTATAAAATAGCTCTTTATAATACCGGCAATGTGACCCTGACAGGCATCACATTAACAGATCCCAATGCGGATCCTGGCAGTATTGTCTTTGTTTCAGGCGATACCAACTCGAACTCAAAGCTCGATGTGGGTGAGACCTGGAATTACTCCGCCTTCCACACGCTGACGCAAGCAGAAATTGATAGCAACGGCGGTGGTGATGGTTATATTAATAACACTGCAAAAGGCGACAGTAACCAGACTGCACCTGTGTACGATAGTGCCAAGATTCCTGTTTGTTATGACCCTGGCATGGGTATCGATAAAGTGGCGGTTGCCGGCCAGATTGCCGATGTGGCTGGAGAAAAGCTGTACTATAAAATAGCCCTTTATAATACCGGTAATGTGACCCTGACAGGCATAACATTAACAGATCCTAATGCGGATCCCGGCAGTATTGTCTTTGTTTCAGGTGATACCAACTCGAACTCTAAGCTCGATGTGGGTGAGACCTGGAATTACACCGCCTTCCACACACTGACACAAGCAGAAATTGATAGCAACGGCGGTGGTGATGGCTTTATAGATAACAAGGCTACGGGCGATAGTAACCAGACTGCACCAGTGTCTGATAGTGCCAAGATTCCTGTAGTGAGAATAGATGATTGCACGGTCTTTCCTATACATCGCCCTCCGTTTGCCGCAGACGTGAGGTATGACATTAATGGTATATTAGGTGTACATTCCCTGGAAACTATGGCTAATTACTTCGCTGATCCTGATGCTTTAAATCCAGGTGGGGTTGGTGGCGTTCACCATTATAACTATTTTGTGGCAGGGCTACCAACTGATGGCTCTGGGCCAGCAGTGGGTGATCAAATCATAGAAGCTATAAAGGGTAATAATGCAAATGGTGGCAACGGGGATGACTACATCTTTGATAGCAGCAAAGATGGCGATATACATCTGAGTGGTGGCGCTGGTAATGATATTTTGGTCGCTGGTAACGGAGGTGCGAAGCTCGATGGTGGTGCTTGTGCAGACTTCTTGATCGGCGGTTCAGGCAAAGACACTCTAAATGGTGGTTCTGGAAATGATATCCTTGTGGGGGGAGCAGGGCATGACAAATTAAAAGGTGATGCTGGCAATGATACTCTATTTGGTGGAACTGGAAATGATGAGCTTACTGGTGGTTCAGGTGTTGATGGGTTTTTATATGATATTACTAAGAACTACAACAATGGCAATGACGTTATTACCGACTTTGCGCGAACAACCATAAATACAGTAGGTGACGAGTTAGTGTTTGGATCAATCCCAGGCATAACCTCCGTTGCGGATCTTGATACGCACTTTGTAAACGCCGTTCATGAGGGCAACTATGCGGGTGGTGTATTTACTATTTCAGTCAATGGTCCAGACGTCCAAATTAATTTAGGGGCAAATGGAACGATAGTGATGGATGGTGTAGGTAGTTTCGGGGTTGCGATGCATTCATTCCATAACTTGGTGGATGCCGGTGTAAACATTATAGTGTCTTAAGAAGCATTTTTGAGCTTATTGTTCTCACTGAGTTGTAGTTCCGTGTTGCATAGGTCTAAAATAACCTTTGCAGCCATATCACTAGGCGTTCCCTGGCTGGGTCTGAGCAAGTTAGTGGCTTCCAATTGACTCTTCACAACTGTTTCCGCAGCGATTTGATCACTTAAAAACTTATGTGTAGCTTTGAACAAATTGTCGGCTGCGCAATCGTTTTGCACAAATTCCGGAATGGCTGGGCGATCTAGTAAAATGTTGACCATGGTTATGTATTTAATGGTGATGAGCGGTCTTGCAACTATGGCTGTAAAGGGGTGCATTTTATAGCCGATGACAAATGGTACTTGCGCCATAGCCAGTTCCAGGTTGACTGTGCCTGAGGCAGCTAGGGCCACATTACAGGCGCGCATAGCTTCGTAGCGTTCTTGTTGGGTGGTTACAAAAATCATGGGAATCTTTACATCTGCCAGGCCTTGGCGAACCATTTCTTCCACGTTAGCAACCACGGGTACCACTAGCTTCATATCTGGATGGTGGATTTTGAGCTTGCGAATAGTATCTTTGAAAATAGGTAGCAAGCGTTCAACCTCACCTTTGCGGCTGCCTGGGAGGAGGCATAGGAGGGTATCCTTTGCCGATAAATTGTGTTCTGTTCGGAATTTTTCTCGGGGAATCTGCTCGATTCCCAGCTCGGTTACCATGTGCCCGATAAAGGTTGCAGGCAGATGGTGTTTGGTGAAATAGGGGGGCTCAAAAGGCAAAATGCACAGCAAATGATCGATGATTTTGGCGATCTTTTTGGCACGGCCTGGACGCCAGGCCCAGACGGTGGGGGCTGTGTAATGGATGTGAGGAATGCCTAGATGCCGCAGCTTTTTTGCTAAACGGAAAGAAAAGTCCGGCAGGTCAATGGTGACCACCACATCTGGTTTTGTGTCTTTGATGTAATTGGTCACTTCCTTGAGGCGTCTGAGGATTTGAAAAAGGTTTTGAATAACCTCCACGAATCCCATAATAGAGAGATCTTCCATGGGGAAGAGGGAGTTTAAGCCTGCGGCAGTCATGGTTTGACCGCCGACGCCGACGAATTCAACGGGTTCAGTTGATTGCGCGCGGATGGCCTCTAAGAGCTTGCCGCCCAACAGGTCACCCGATTGCTCACCTGCCAAGACAAAGATGCGTTTAGGCTTGTTCATCCGTTACCCCGAAGATAAAAATGCCGTGTTTATCTGCAAGCTCAATGGCTTCTTTGCGTTGCAGCACTTGGACGCTTTTGGCTTGTATGGCTAGGCCTCTGAGGCCATTGTCGATGGCCAGTTGCACGGTTTCTGAACCGATGGTGGGCAGGTCTACGCGTCTGTCTTGGGTTGGTTTAACCAACTTGATCAAAATACCGCCGGGGCCCTCGCGGTGGAGGTCTTTACAGCGCTTGATGAGCTCATTGGTGCCTTCAACCGCTTCCACGCCCAATACAAGGCCATCTTGCACGATCACTGATTGCCCCACATCAGCTTGTCCCAGAATAGTTGCCACCTTAATGCCATGTTTGATGTCTTTAAGCGCTTGTGCATCTGGTGTGCATTTACCCAAAGGACCTGCAGGGGCTAAGATGGTTGCGCCAATGAGATCTTCGGCGCCGATTACACGGAAGCCTTCTTTTTCAATCTCATCGATAATAATGCGAAGTGTGCTGTCATCACCAAACGCGTTCTTAGCAAGGCGTGCCAACCAGAATGCGCCTTTGGCGTCGGGTCGGATTTCGCGCCACGAGGGGCGTCTGATGGGGCCGACCATGACGATGTCTTGCACGCCTGATTGTTTGAGATGTTTTAAGGATTGGCCAATGGCTCCTAATCGTACCCAGGCATGCTCGCTGTCTTGCACAGTATCAAGATCCGTTTGCCCTTCAATAGCGAGGACAAAGTAGGGTCTATTCGTGGCGCGACAATGGGCAATGACTTCCCTGGGAAGATCGTTACCGCCTGCGATGATACCTAGTTTATTGGTCATTATGCCGCCGGTACGCTTAAGGAACGTTTTGAATCTTCCGTAATGAAATCAATGATTTCCATCACTTGCTTATGATTCTTATACTTTTCAGACACGTGAGCTGTGCGTTCAGCCATGGTGTATTGGTCTGCGAATAGATCGTTATAGGCGCTGACCATTTCCATAATGTCTTCACGGGAAACGCCGGAACGCTTGAGGCCTACCAGGTTTAATCCTGACAAATTATCAGGACGTCCCATGACGATGGCATAAGGTATCACATCGTATTTAACGCCTGCTGTGCCGCCAATAAAGGCGTGATGGCCGATGCGTACAAACTGGTGAACGGCTGCAAGACCGCCGATGGTGACGTTATCGCCTACAATAACATGACCTGCTAATGTGGCATAATTAGCCATGGTCACATTGTTGCCAATGTGGCAATCATGGGCAATATGTATGCCAGCCATAAATAGGCCATTGTCACCAACGCTGGTCACAAGCCCACCCGCAACCGTACCTGGTTGCATGGTCACGTATTCGCGAATGGCATTGTTCTTACCTATGATCAGCTTGGTTTGTTGCGATTGCTCGTCTGATCTGGTTTGGGGAGGCTGGCCAATGGAGGCGAAAGGATAAATGGTGGTTCCTTCGCCCACTATGGTCATGCCATCCACGACCACATGTGCTTTTAATGTAACGTTATCGTGTAAGGTAACTTGCTCACCCACTGTGCAAAAGGGACCAATCTGCACATTACTGCCAATGCTAGCCTTGGGTGAGATAATCGCTGTTGGGTGTATAAGCTGAATCATAATTCGTGTTTCCTTTAAGTTGGCTTGTCAGTATCAATGATCATGGCCGTAAACATGGCTTCCGCATGTATGACGCCGTTGACTAAAGCTTTGCCGTTAAATTTCCAAACATTGCCGCGGCGTTGTTCCTTTTTCACATGCAATTCAAGTAAATCACCTGGAACAACAGGTTTACGGAAACGCGCATTGTCTATGGACATGAAATAAACCAGTAAATCTTCCTGATTGCGATTGAGAGTATGTATAACCAGGGCTGCTGCGGTTTGAGCCAAAGCCTCGACGATCAAAACGCCGGGCATAACACGTAAAGCAGGAAAGTGGCCTTGAAAGAAGGGTTCGTTCACGGAAACACATTTCACGCCCACAGCGCTTTCGCCTGGCACAATGTTTTTCAGTTTTTCGAGCATCAAAATGGGTGCGCGATGGGGAATGAGTTTTTGTATTTGCTCCACATCCAAAACCAAATTTTCCACTTCAGGGTGTAATTGTACGATGTTATCTGAGGTCATTATAGTGCTCCTTTCTGATTCGCAAGTTTTTGCAAGGCGACGGTTTGGCGATGCCATTGTTTGGCAGGTAAGGCGGGAGAACCGCCGACGATCATACCGTCTTCAATGTCTCGCATGATGCCGCTCTGTGCAGCAATCTGTACGCCTTTGCCAATGTTCAGGTGACCAGCAAGTCCTGCTTGTCCGCCGATGGCTGTATAATCGCCAACAGTGGTGCTGCCTGAAATACCAACGAGGGCAACGATGACGCAGCCGCGGCCAATTTGTACGTTATGGCCGATCATGACCAGGTTGTCGATACGAGTGCCGGCGCCTATGATTGTGTCATCTCCACTGCCGCGGTCGATGGTTGTGTTGGCGCCTACATCCACGAAATCCTGTATCATAACACGCCCCAGTTGAGGCACAGATACGTGGCCTTTTTTATCCATGTGGAATCCAAATCCAGCTTGTCCAACTCGAACGCCCGTATGCAAGATAACGCGGTTACCTATGTATGCATGGGTAATTGTGACATTGGCGGCTATCCTGCAATGGTCGCCTATTTTCACACCTTTGCCGATAACTGTGTTGGCGCCGATAAAGCAGCCTGTTCCGATTTCTGCATGCTCGCCAATGATGACGCCATGTTCAATCTGACAATCCGGCCCAATTGAAGCACTTGGATGAATAGGGGAGGTGCTTAATGTGCCAGTTTCAAATGAATCATGCTCGGGATAGAAAGCATTAGATAGCTGGGCATAGGCTCGATAAGGGGATTGGCACGCCAAAACAACGGATGTCTTTGGGCAGCGGTCTGCAAATTGTGGTTCCACTAGTATGATGCCGGCCTTTGTGGTGTCCAATGATGGTAAATATTTGCGGTTGTGCAAGACTGCCACCTGCTCACCTGTGGCGCCTTCAAGAGTCGCAACGTCTGAATAACAACTGTTATACGTAATATCGGTCGGCAGGGTGCCATATACTTCAGTTTCGGTTATTGTGATAATCTCAGCTAAAGTTTTGCTCCCTGAGAATGTAAAAAAACGTGAGTCAGCCATCTGATTCTTCCTCTTTCTTGTTTGCGCAGTATATGCTAATGGACGAAAAATGCAAGAAAAGTAGATGGGCTTTTTTAGGTTTTATGGGCTTGTTGCCTTAAGAATATTTGCATGTATAGCGGCGATTTTGACTTTTGTTAACCATATTTTAACCCAAAGGTAATAAACTGTAATATATGTGGTAGGTTAGTATAGATGGTTTGAGGTTGGTATGGCTTGTTTAATAAAGTTTCTTTTGGTCTTAATCATATGTTGTCAATTTGTTCCCTCAGCTGTTTCATCTACCCGTCCTAAAGAAGGACAAGAGGTGGATCTTAAAAATATGCCTATAGAACCACGTATGGGACCTAGCTCTATGGCTGTTCTAGGGAAGCAGGGTGGGCTAGCTGCGTTTGTTCAGTCACTGATATCTCCTGATGTCCAAGAAGACAAGGCTGATACGCTTGAGGAAGAAGACATAGTTACCACTGATTATGTGATCAAGTACTTTAACTTAGATACCCTAGAGGGTGTGAATGAATTTGAAAAGCAACACGGACAATCGCTGTCCGAGATTGTAAAATCAGGTGAGCTCATTGGTATTTTTGATCGGGCATTTGTGGAAGCGCGTAAGCTCGTATTAGCAGAGGAAGATTCGACAGCTACTTTGAACCTTAATCATAGAAATTTAAAGGCAGTTCCTTATGAAATTGACCGCCTCGTAGCTTTAGAGGAATTAGATTTGGGCTATAACAAAATTAAAGTGCTTCCCGCATCCATAGGGAACTTACCTGAGCTTAGGGAGCTTAATCTGGTTGACAATCAGCTAAAAACTTTACCATCCACCATAGGCAAGCTCAATAAGCTGGAGAGTCTATGGTTACGCAATAATAACCTTGAGTATTTACCTACGCAAATAGGTGGCCTAAAGAGTTTGGAGATATTAAATCTTAGCGGGAATGTCCTGAAGTCGTTACCTGTAGAGATAAGTGGCTTGGTCAAGCTTGAGGATTTAAGGCTAGAGAACAATCAGATTAGTTCGTTGCCGCCAACCATAGGTGATTTGCGAGCACTCACTGGCTTGTGGCTCATGCATAACAACTTAACCCTATTGCCTACAGAAATTGGTCAGCTAAAAAATCTTGACGAACTGTGGCTAGGATCCAATAAATTGAGAATGCTACCGGCAACAATTATGCAGTTGAAAAAACTCAAAACTCTTGATCTGAGTAATAATTTACTAGATTCCTTTGTAAAGGAAGTGGGAGGTCTGGCCAGCCTTGAAAGCATAGATTTAAGCAAGAACCGCTTGAGACAGATTCCTGTCAACATAATTGAGTTGAGAAATACTCTCAAATTTTTAAATATGAGTGGTAACTTTTTTGATCTTGAGTCCGGTGAGATTGATAAAGTAAGGGCTGAGTTGAAGGACACCGAAATTTTAGCTGGAAAGAGTCAAGCTAGGAGATTGTCAGTGAGAGGGGTGTAGGAATTGTAAATCACCATGGACTTACTGTTTGGGATTGTTATATACTCCTTCTAAAAAGAGGGGTTTCTCGTGAATATAAGAATCATAGCTATATGCATTTCCGTATTAGTGGTAGTAAGCGTCAGAGCCGAAGAAGCAGCCGTAACGCCTGATAAAGAAGCCGATACGGAAGCATTAGCAAAAGCCGCCCAAAATCCTATTGCAAATATGATCAGCTTACCGTTTCAAAACAACACGAATTTTAATGTAGGTCCTAAGGATGAAATCCAAAATATCTTAAATATACAGCCTGTTATACCCATAAAAATATCATCGAACCTGAATTTGATCACAAGGACCATTCTGCCTGTGATTTCCCAACCGGGACCATTGCCGGGAATGGGTCGTAAGAGCGGTATAGGTGATGTCCAGCTTTCCATGTTCTTTTCCCCCGCCGATTCGGGCAAGCTGATATGGGGTGTTGGGCCTATCTTTCAGTTGCCAACGGCATCTGAGACCATATTGGGTTCTAAAAAATGGTGCGCGGGTCCCACTGGTGTAGCTCTTATTTCCGATGGTCCTTGGGTTGCGGGAGCACTCATCAATAATATTTGGGATTTTGCTGGCGATAAAGACCGATCGCACGTGAATCAGATGTTGGTGCAGCCCTTTATCAATTATAACTTTCGTTCCTCGCCTGGGACGTATTTGACCATGGCGCCCATAATTACGGCTAATTGGGAAGCCCGAAATAGAGATCGTTGGGTGGTTCCCATAGGAATGGGTTTGGGGCAGATTTTTAAAATAGGCACGCAACCTATTAATGCATCACTACAAGGCTACTATAATGTGGTCACTCCACGCCAAGGAGCCGATTGGTCCGTGCGTTTGCAGATACAGTTTTTGTTCCCTAAATAACCATAGAAAAGGCTGAGTGTTGAACCTCAGCCTTCCTGTTTTTCTGCTTTGCTTTTATTTAGACAAATTAACGGGTGGTAGTTTCCATTTCCCATTAATGATGTCGTCTTCTGGCCAGTAGAACCTGAACATTAGATGAAAATCATCTGCGGGTGCTGGTAGCCAATTTGATTCTTTATCTTTTCCAGGATTATCATGTTGGATATAAAGGTCCAATGAGCCATCCGCATTGTATTTGAAATCGGATCTGGCGCTGAGTGTATAGCGATTCAGTGCATTTGTTGCAAAGAAGTCTTTAGGCGTATACATGGTTAAGGACCAGAATCCTTTCACGGGGGGTAACTTCCCTTTATCAAAATGAATCTTATACTTATTGGCTCCGGATAGGGGGGTGCCTTTGCTGTCAGTTGTGGTGCGTGGATAGATTGCATCTTCCGGCAGGTTCGCACCAAGGCCAATCAAGGTAACAAAGGCGCGCTGCAGATAATTAGTTCCATAGCTGCCAGTGTTAATCAAGAATTGCCAACCATTCACCTCTTTACCAGCCGTTTTCATTTGCCCCTGAATTTTAAGCAAGCCTTCTTTAGGTGCTGCCTGAATGGCTTTTGCTATGGCTGGAGATTGGCTTTTTACATCAAAATCTTGTCCTGGAACGAGGCCGATTTTGGCTAATTTTTCGACCATCTCTTTATCTTCAGCAGCAGGTGGATTATCTTTCATCAAGTCAGCTAACAGTTTAAAAAATGCCTCACCCTCCATTTTATTGACTTGCTCAACCACAGGTGTCTTCATATCCACAGCAGGGTCTATGTTACCAGCTGGTGGCGTGTATGGTTTGCCGTATGAGCTCAGAGGAGTCAGAATATATTGATTTTGTAATTCATGGACAGCTTTAAAATCTTCTGGGGTGCCGGTTGAATAGGTTCTAGCTATAATCCATACCATGTTAGTGGGAGCCTGAATTTCCTTCAGCTCTTTGGGCAAGTTTCCTTTCCATCCTGGTCCTGTAATAGCATACTTTTGAGCTTTGGTCCCTGTTGTGCGTTTGCCTGGACTGTCAAAAACCTCAGTCCAACCGCTGAGCATGGGAAATAAATAATATCTATCTTTTTCATCCGGAATGCTGAGCACGTATGGCTCTTTTTTCAAATCCAACCATGCAGAAGAGTAAAGTGTGTCTGCATTGGGAGAAACCACATCCTTAAATGCAGCCGTTGGATACTCACGTACATTACAAAATTGCCCCATGGGAGCTGATAATTTTCCTCCCGTTTCTTGGGGCTTTATGCTGTTTGTCATTACTTTTCTAGATATTTCCATAGTAACCAGTGGATATCCATAAATATAGGCTTCAACGGCGATGGCTTGTGCGTCCTTATCGCTGGCTGTTTTGGTCTTGTCTTCCGTTGCATGTGATGAGGGGGTTAGGCTTGCGCTTAAAACGATGGCGGCGAATATTTTAAATAACTGTGGCATTTTTTTCTCTCCGTTAGATCTTTGAATTATTATGCTATGAAAAATATCATGAAGTGCTTAAAAATGTGTTAAAGTGGGCTTTGCCTAGTCCGTCATCCTGGTTAATTATGGACCCCATTTATATTAATGGGTCGCAGCCAGATAAAGCTTGACGTCATCCATAATTTTGCATATTAATGATCCCAGGTTTTTATTAAAGGAGAATAACGATGGCACGTCGTTGCGATGTCACCGGTAAGGGTGTACAATCAGGAAATAAAGTAAGTCACGCGAAAAATAGAACGCGCAGGCGTTTTTTGCCGAATCTACAAAAGGCATCTTTTTTGAGCGAGACCTTAGGCCGTACAGTTCAGATGCGTCTGACCACACGCGGTATTCGTACAATCGAATTTAAGGGCGGTATCGATGCATTTTTGGCATCCACACCTGCTCGCAAGCTAACAGGCGATGCATTGCTTCTGAAGAAGCAAATTGCCAAGTGCGCAGCTAAGCAAGATGCGGCTGAAGCGCAAGCTTAGTTCGGCTTAACAGTTTAAGTTTTAAAAACCCATTTGTTATCTCCAGATTCTGTGCTTTTGCCGGAGGAGGGGATGCGGATGGGTTTTTTGCGTTTTTGTGACCCCTTTCAACTTGCTAACATCTAAATCAAAGCTAATAGCGAATCTGTGAGTCGCTTGCTCGCGTTAAGCCAGTGAGTATTTATAAGAAAAAAATGGTGAGTTTACTTTCTGGGTTACAAGGCCTGAATAGTATTATGGTGTGGTCGTAACGTTCCTTTTTTCAGATGCTTCAATTCTAGCGAGAATAGTACTTGGCTTCAAGTTTGTATATCCCCAAATGCTTAGACGGTCAATGGATGGATTTTCCGTAGCAATTTGCTTAATGTTATCTTTGGTAATGTTAGGATTGTACGTTAAGCTGAGATAGGACAGTTGTGGGCAAATTTTGCATACCTCTAATATGGATTCAGCAGTAAATTGCGTGCAGCCCTGCAGATCTAATGATTCTAGCTCAGGTCTGGCTATAGCCATCCTTACAAGGGCTTCTGAGCTGATTTGAGTGCAAGCAGTAAGGGGAAGGGTTTTCAAGCCCTTAGATGCTTCTAGTGCGGAAATAATTGTGTCTTCATTAATCAGGGAGCATCTAGATATGTCTAGAGTAACCAATTGCTGACAGGTTTTAGCTACCCAAGTCATAACTTCTGAATTCATTTGAGAGCAGCCATCAAGAACAAGATTATTCAGTTGCGAGCCATTTAGTGCAACCTGAAGTAACGCTTCTGGAGTCAAGTGATCAGAACCTGAAAGATCAATTGACCTGAGGTGACGACAAGAATTAGCCAGCTTCGTAATGGCTTCTGAAGAAGCTGCTGTCCCAGAGATGTTTAAACAAACTAGGTTGGGGTAGGTATCAGCCAATTTAATGATTGATTCAGAACAGGTTCCTCCTATGTCGGACAAATCAAGTGAAAGTATGTTGGGGCACACTGAGCAAAGTGTGTTGATGTTATCGAGGCTGAGATATGTGGTTGCACTCAAATTTAGATCACTGAGCTTTGGGCAGGAATTTAAAACGGCCATAAGTCCTTCATTGGAGATATTTACGTTCCGGAGGTTTAACCTTGTAAGATTGGGCAGCATTCTCGCTGCCTTAACAACAATATCGGAAGTCATGCTTTCACAGCCTTCAAGATTCAGTGAGGTCAAATTAGTTTTAGTGGCAAGAATCTCTAATAGGTGCTCCCCATCAATGCCGTCTTTAATCTTCAGGTGCTGCCTCTGATTGACGGCGTTTTTAAAGGCTTTAGAAGCAAGTGCAAAACTCTTGGCCGTAGGGTTATCCAATTGTTTTACTACAATACTCATAGGGTCGCGTGGTAAATCACAATTATCAAGCTCATTATTGCTGGAAAAAGCTGATGCTGATAAATTTAATGAAGCTATGGTCAAAATAACTAATCTTTTTAACATGATACAATCCAATCAGAGTTAACCTTCTATTATCTCATATGGGGTTGTATGTGTTGTTTGTCAATAGGTTGTGAGGAATTAATATATAATATTGAGTGACACTGGAGGATAGTCTCGATCCCAAGGTTTTCTGCCTTGGGATCGTTTTTTGTTATGATCAATTTCTGGGAAATTCGAAATATATAAATTTGGTGTCAGTCCCATACATTTTGCCTTCTTCACGGTCTTTATTGAAATAATCAAAATTGGCGGGTACACTATCATCCACAAATATTACGTACTTTATATTTTTCAAATCTTCCCCAAATATAACCAGGGGCGCATAGGCTTTCGCCATATAGAATTGTCGTTGCATTCCATCATTTCCTGCTGCTTCCTTACTTTTTCCCACGCTTGATAGAAGACCAGAATGGGCTATGCGCCAACCATTTGGAATGCCTGGTGCAACTATAGGGACATCTGCGTTAAGAGTATTAGCGGTTACATCGATATTTAAAATTTGTCCGAACCCCCCCTGAGTGAGGCGATTGGCACTGCTAGCAGGATCATCCCACGCGGTTGCTGCTACAAATTTGACGCCTTTACCAATTATTGTAGTTACCGCACCCAATGCACCTGTGACGGCAGAGACTTCATGGTAAACTCTTTCTGTTTTTTTTGCACCCTGCGTCGCCTTTGTAAGTGGGTTTGAACCATTCAACAAAACACCATCCACATCAGAAATTACCAATATGTCTGCTGGTGCGACTCCCTTGGCGAGGAGCTCATCAATTTTTTCTGTAACCATTTTCCAGTTAGGGGCTGAGATTTGTGGTATTACCAGTGGATTTGGCTCCTCAGCGGCCTTACGTCCTAGCTCCGGGGTGCCAGGAGGTGTGCTTTCTGGAGTTCCCGGAAAGCTGCTATAAGGAGTTTGATCGCCGCCGGCTTTGCTCTCGAATGCTGATAAATTTAAGGAAGCTAATAGTATGGTAAGAAGTAGAACTGATTTTTTTAAATAAGTCATTATGTACAGCCCGTTAGAATTTTGTTAAAGCAATATAATATGAAGCTTAATAACAGAATATCATTAAATTGTATAAATAGTCAAATTATATTGTATTATATTAAATATATATGAAAATAACCTAAAATTGTATATAAATAGTGATTTTTTATTCAAGTCTGCTACATTATTATTATGCAACATAATAGTAAATGCATATCAAATTTATAGCCTCCCTCTGTAGCAATCAGCTTGTTATAAGCCCTCGTCCCATATAGTATGTAAGAAAAGAAACAAAGGGGAAGAACTCCTGACTGACTCTAAACTTACGGATCCACCTTTAGAGGATCCTCCGCATTATCATGAGGGGGAACCTCATCCCACGCACATGCCCAAGGGTATACTTACTTTAGGTATGGTGAGCATGCTTATGGATACATCATCTGAGATGATCCATAGTTTGTTGCCCATATTTATGACGACAACCCTTGGTTTGAGTCCTCTGATCATAGGAATTGTTGAGGGGGTAGGCGAGGGAGTGGCTCAGCTTATTCGAGTGTTTTCTGGAACTATCAGCGATAACATCGGCAGGCGTAGACCATTTCTTCTTTTAGGTTACGGAATTAGTACGATCTCAAAGCCCTTGTTTGCTTTGGCGACTGGTGGTTGGGTGATTCTTTCAGCGCGAGTATTTGACCGTATTGGTAAGGGTATTCGTGGGCCACCTCGGGATGCTTTGGTTGCTGATATTACGCCTACGAAACAACGTGGAGCTGCTTATGGGTTGAGACAATCATTAGATACGTCAGGTGCTTTTCTTGGGCCGCTCTTGGCTATGTATTTTATGTATCTGTGGGGCGGGGATGTACGTCTCGTTTTTTCTGTGGCCATTATTCCGGCGGCTATGTGCGTTGCTTTGCTCTACTTAAGGGTTCGCGAACCCAGAAGGCATAAGCGAAGGGAGGCTGCACGCGGCGTCATTGAATGGCGACAAATAAGCACATTAAGTAACCGTTGCTGGTGGGTGATTGGTATTGGCAGCGTGGCCAGTCTTGCCAGATTCAGTGAAGCGTTTATCATCTTAAGAGCCTCGGAAGATGGTTTGTCGCCCACCATGATTCCAATTGTGCTTATCGTCATGAATTTCTTCTTTTTGCTGACCGCTTATCCCTTTGGACATTACTCGGACAGGGCTAACCATGCCAGACTGCTGCATTTGGGAATGCTCATGCTGATTTTAGCAAATGTTGTTTTGGCAAGTAGCACAAGACCAATTATCAATCTAGTTGGTGTTGCTCTCTGGGGAGTTCATCTGGGAATTACGCAAGGTTTGTTGGCTACCATGATCGCCAATGCTGCTCCACCTGATATGAAAGCAACTGCCTTTGGTGTATTTGGTTTGATCGGTGGTTTTATGTCCTTGATGGCCAGCGTAATTGCTGGGGTGTTATGGACTCAGTTGGGTTCTAGCTTTCCGTTCCTGGCCAGTATTGTATTTGCCTCTATTGTGAGTGTGGCGCTCTTGTTTTATCCAAAAAGAAATTGGGTGCCGCATTAAGGATTCTTCAACTTATGCGTCGTATTATGGATATAGGTACTTAGGGAGAATGCAATGTCCAGTGATGTGTTTTTGACTGATCTGAAGGATGGGATTTATACCATCACCATTAATCGTCCCGATAAAATGAATGCTCTGACCAATCCTATGATAGCAGAGTGCGCTGACATATTTAGGCGTGTCAATCTGGATGACAATATACGCTGTGTGGTGGTGACGGGGGCTGGAAATTATTTCAGTGCGGGCGCTGACCTTTCAGCCGTTGGCGTTGTAGAATTATCTTTTGACCAACCTGAGTTTGATTTGGAAGAAAATGATAGAAATACAGCCGCAAGTCAGTTAGGACTCTCCATCTTTGAATGTTTGAAGCCGGTAATAGGAGCTGTGAATGGTTCGGCTATAGGTATTGGGTCAACAATGCTTTTACCTATGGATTTTCGTTTGTCTGTGGATACGGCTAAATTTGGATTTGTCTTTACACGTAGAGCCCTCGTGCCTGAGGCTGGTTGTAGCTGGTTTCTGCCTCGTATTGTAGGACAGTCAAAAGCTATGGATTGGATTATTACAGGACGTTTGATCTCAGCACAGGAAGCACTAGAATCGGGTTTAGTGAGCGCGCTTTATAAGCCGGAAGAACTTTTGCCAGCAGCTTATGCCATTGCCCGAGACATAGTTGCCAATACTTCACCGATTTCCGTGGCAATGAGCAGGCAGCTAATGCTCCAAACGCAGAGCCTAAATAGTCCTAAGGACGCCACATTATATGAGGCCGCTTGTCTGCGCTACATAGGTAGGAGTCCGGAAATTATGGAGGGCGTGCAGTCCTTTTTGGAAAAACGCCCACCAAAATTTCCCGGAAAAGTATCGAAGAATCTGCCTTGGTTTTTTCCCTGGTGGGGCAAATAATGGAGATCATAATGGACTTTGAAGTAAATAAAGCTGATTTATCTCAGACTAGGATTGTGGAAAATGAACGAACAATTCTGGAAGAGGGCCAGGTTAGACTCGGGGTGGATAATTTCGCCTTCACATCTAATAATATAACTTACGCGGTGGCTGGAAATCCTATGGGCTATTGGAATTTTTTTCCTTCATCGGACCCTGCGTGGGGCCGCATTCCTGTTTGGGGATTTGCGGATGTGGTTGAAACCAAGTGTGAAGGTATCAACGTTGGTGAGAGAGTTTTTGGGTATATCCCCATGTCCACAGAATTTGTCATGACGCCAGGGCATCTGAGTCCAATGGGTTTTATGGATGTTTCGCCACATCGTGCTGCTATGGCTCCTACCTATAATCGGTATCAGTTTGCACAGATGGATCCTTATATACGAGAAGGGTATAATCATAGAGCGCTTTTGTATCCATTGTTTTTTACAGGTTTCATGATTGATGATTTTCTTGCTGATAATGATCTATTTGGTGCCAAGACAATTATATTAGCAAGCGCATCGTCTAAAACGGCTATTGGTGCGGCCTATTCATTTAGTTTGCGTGAGGGTATAGAAGTTATTGGATTGACTTCTTCTGGAAATAAAGCCTTTGCGGAAAATCTAGGGTGCTATGACCGGGTCTTTACTTATGATGAGATTTCCAGTTTGCCGCAAACAGTATCCATATATGTGGATATGTCTGGTGACTCAGAAGTTCGTGCCAAGATTCATAATTATCTTGAGAGTAACCTGGTTTACAGTATGAGTGTAGGTGCCACACATTGGTCGAAGATGTCATTTGAGGATCAGCATTTACCTGGCGCTAAGCCCATATTCTTTTTTGTCCCTGATCAGATCATAAAGAGAAATCAAGATTGGGGGCCTGAAGAACTTGCTGCTCGTACCTTAAGGGCTTGGAAAGGCTTTACTTCCTGGGCAGATGGGTGGCTGCAATATAGAGTTTTTCACTCAGGGCAATGGCATAATGCGTATAAAGATGTTCTCGGAGGACGTGTTGATCCAAACGAAGGCTACATATTTGAAGTGGATGAAGGCTCGCAAAAGAGCAGGTAGGAATGCGTTTCATTTTGAGCTACCATAAGCTAAACAACGATTGGAGCAACCAATGGCCATTGATTCTGTCTTAACCAAGTTAGAAGATAATGTTCTCACCATTACACTAAATCGTCCCGATAAACTAAATGCCATGACCGTCGAAATGATGCGGGAGATATCAGATATTTTCATTGCCGCAAATGCCAATGATGAGATTCGTTGCATCGTGGTAACGGCTGCGGGGGATTATTTTTGCGCGGGAACCGATCTTTCGGGTGGCGGGCCTGCAGGCAATGCCAATAGAGTGGGGCCTGCATGGTTAAGTCAAAAACAACTGGATATAGATGAAATTAATCGCGAGAGTGTTGACACCAAATTGCCCATGTCCATTTATGGTTGCTACAAACCTGTGATAGGTGCAATTAATGGGCCAGGTGTCGGTATTGGATCTACCATGCTGCTGCCAATGGATTTTCGTATTGCTTCCGACACTGCAAAGTTTGGATTTCCTTTTACGCGCCGGGGTTTTGTGCCTGAGGCAGGTTCTTCCTGGTTTTTGCCTCGCATCGTTAGTCCTACAAAAGCCATGGATTGGCTTATAACAGGTCGCATGATAGATGCAAAGGAAGCACAGGAATCGGGTTTGTTGACATCTGTGCACAAACCTGAAGACGTATTGCCTGCCGCTTATGCCATTGCCCGTGAAATCGTTACAAAAACATCGTCTTTGTCCGTGGCATATACCAGACAATTAGCTTGGCGTGGGCTGGCTAGTTCAGAGCCTGATGAAACTATGGCTTTGGAGATTGCCTTGTTTATGCATTCATTATTGGGAGCTGATGGCAAAGAAGGTGTTCAGTCGTTTCTAGAAAAGCGCTTGCCAAACTTTCCCGGAAAGCTGTCAAAGGATACACCACCATTCTTTCCATGGTGGTGAACGGATAATTAACCTTTATCATTCAAACTGATACTAGAAATAAACAGGGTGAGAGATCCATTATGAACAAGATGCTTTATGAAATGTATGAATTCAATAGCTTAATGTTGGCGCCTGCACATATGGTGGCCGATGCTACCAACAAGATTTTGAGCCATCCATTCAATGCTGCGACCCTTTCTGAAGAGGGACGTACGGTTGCTGCTGGTTGGGAGCTTTTGGAGCGTGTTACCCGACGATTTACGAAGCCTGAATTCGGCATTGAATCGGTTCAAGTGGCATCCGGCGTTGAGGTGAAAATAAAGCAAGAAACTCTTAAAAGGGACGTGTTTTGCAGACTTTTACATTTTACCCGTGTGCTTGATGAAAACACGAAAAACGAATTGCCATCCCATAAACTGAAAAAGATATTGGTGGTTGCCCCTTTATCGGGACATTACGCCACTTTGTTAAGGGATACAGTTCATGCGCTTTTGCAAGATCACGATGTGTATATCACCGATTGGCAGAATGCTCGTGAAGTGCCCTTGTTCTTCGGACATTTTGATTTGGATGACTATATTGATTATGTGATCAACTATATCCAATTGCTGGGTCCGGATGTGAACGTGGTTGCGGTGTGCCAACCTTCTGTACCTGTTATGGCAGCAACTGCATTGATGTCGGCGAGACAGGATCCTATGGTGCCCCGGTCAGTGACTCTCATGGGCGGTCCTATTGATACCCGTGTGAATCCCACGAAGGTGAATGAGCAAGCCCGAAATGAATCCATAGAGTGGTTCGAGGAGAATATTATCGCCCATGTGCCATGGTACTATCCTGGAGCTATGCGTCGTGTTTGTCCTGGGTTTATAATGCTGTCTGGCTTCATGAGTCTGAATCTGGAACGTCACATGGAAGCACACAAAAGTTTTTACAATCACCTAATCCAAGGCGACGAAAGCGGAGCTGAAAACCATCGTAAGTTTTATGATGAGTATCTATCGGTGCTCGACATGCCGGCGGAATATTACCTGCAATCGGTCAATACTGTGTTCCAAAGACATGCGTTGCCTAAAGGCCAAATGATGCATCGGGATGAGAAAGTGGATCTCAAAGCGATCGAAAAAACAGCTTTGCTTACAATTGAAGGCGAGCGGGATGATATATCTGGATTGGGACAAACCAAGGCTGCGCAAGCCTTGTGTAAGGGTATCCCAGAAGATCGCAAAATGCACTACGAACAAAAGAGCGTCGGTCACTATGGTATATTCAACGGCAGCAAATGGCGTAAGCATATAATGCCAAAGATCCGGGATTTTGTTGCTGAGGTGAAGTAGGCTCGGAGTAATAAAGTTTGACCCACTTGTCATACGCGCCTTCGCGGATATGTCACAAATGGAGTGCAGAATTTATGATTCGGGGCGACATTTTTTAAAAAGGATCCGCGCCTTCTTCTAGGAGATCAAGATAGCGGCTATAGACGTAGATTTTATCAGTCTGTTTGCCGCTGATCTCTTTTAATATGCCCATTGCTTGTAAGCGATTAAGCGTACTGCGAGCCGTGGGGGGCGTCATCTCTAGAGTATTTGCAAGGAAGGGAGCTGTGACTTGTGGAACCTTTTTTAAATATTCCAGTGTATCTAAGCAAGAAAATCTAGCGCGGCCTAAGCCGTTGATTTTTTCCATATCTGCTGCGAACAAATCGTCAATCTGCTTGGCTGTACTCACAGCTTGTTTGGCTGAGCTAATAACGCCATCAAGAAAGAATTCCAGCCATGTTTCCCATGTGCCCTGTAGTCTGACTTCTTGAAGCAGTTCATAATAGAGGCTTCTGTTTTGTTTTAAATAAAGACTAAGGTATAAGATGGGCTCTTTGAGCATACCGCTTTCACAGAGCATTAACATGATCAAAAGACGTCCCAGTCGTCCGTTGCCATCTAAAAATGGGTGGATGGTTTCAAACTGGACATGTGCTAGACCTGTCTTGATAAGTACGGGCAAACGATCATCATGAAGAAAGGTTTCGAAATCAGTTAAACACTCTATCAGTTTTTCAGGAGGAGGGGGCACAAAGCTTGCATTGCCTGGCCTGGTTCCGCCAATCCAGTTTTGTGATTTTCTGAACTCGCCAGGTAACTTAGAGGATCCCCTGGCTCCCGATAACAACTCGGCATGTATTTCCCTTAACAAACGTAGAGATAGAGGAAAACCTGCTTTGAGACGGCCTAGGCCATAATAGAGGGCTTTTACATAGTTTGAGACTTCCTCCACATCTTCCTGGGCAATGTTTGGTTTTTGATTATTCTCAAATAAAACTAGATCCGAAAATGAACTTTGAGTGCCTTCAATTTGTGACGAGAGCAATGCTTCTTTTCGCACGTACATATAGATGAATAGAGTTGTATTTGGGATGCTCGTGGCAATGCTGTTTAGGTCGGAGATGGCTTGCGTGGCTTTTTCCAGCCTTGGGTAGAGGTTCTGCAAATCTACGGCAGGTATTGGCGGTAATGGGGTCGGGATGAAAGCTTGAAAGCTTTCCATCTTAGATTTTACCGTAATGTAGCTGCCTAATCTCGAGTTCATCGCTAACTTTTCTTTTTAATGCTCATAAAGAAAAGATACGCTATTATCTTTTCCTTAGCAAGAAATTAAAGAAAAGCTACGGCTTATTTTTTCTTTACGAATCTCATCAAAAAAAGATAACAAAAAACCCCCAGGAAATCCTGGGGGTTTTTTGTTGTTTTGATTGCTGATTAGCAGCAAGCAATTTTAACCTGGCAAGACTTACCTGCGCCACAAACTTCGTATGTGCAACAGTCTGGAGCTGGGCTGCCAACGATCTTTAGTGTGCACTTGTTGTCTTGAAGAATTGTGCTAAGAACCTTATCATCGCATGATGGGCTCTTGAATTCACATGGTTGACCATGAAGAGTTGCTCTACCCTTGCATGAAACAAGTTCTTTTACGTCGCAAGCTTGAAGTTTCTTGAAGAAATTTGGATTGATATTCTTAGCCATTTTAATTTTCCTTTGTATATACAGTTAAACATTATCCTCTGTAGGATTTAATCATTATGAAAGAGGGGGGTTAATAGGGGTTTAATAAATGCTAAACTGCGAAATTAAAATTAATAAGATATTGAAAAGAATTTGAAATTTCTTGCGCCTTAAGAAAAATGGGTGGTATCAACTATGGTTCTCATCATCTCGTGATTATCATTTAAACGCCATAAAGTAATACGCAATGAACGTGCGAACGGTGAGTCTGTGAGTATTTGCAAGAAAAAATGGTCGGGGCTGCGGGTAGCTCCCGTTAAAAGTGGATTTTCCCCACGATTTATGGTTAATCTAACCCATGAGTAGAGAAAGCCCTCCCTTACAGCTGAAAGATATTAAATTTTCGATTGGCTCTTCTGTTTTGTTCCGCAAGGTTGACCTGGCGGTTGAGTCACGTGCGCGCATTTGTTTGGTGGGTCGCAACGGGTGTGGTAAGTCCACGTTGATGCGACTTATAGTGGGATTGGTGGAGCCTGATGAGGGTGAGATCTCGATCCAGCCGGGTACGCGTGTTACTTATATGCCTCAGGAACCATCTTTTCCTGCTGATCTGACGGCTTTGGAATATGTATCTTCACAAGAGCATGTGAGTCCTCACGAGGCGGAGTCTTTGTTGGATGCCCTAGGTATTCCATACGACAAGCTTTTGGATAACTTGTCAGGTGGTGAAGCCCGAAGGGTTTCATTGGCTTATGCGTTGGTAAATGAGCCGGACATATTGTTGCTCGACGAGCCGACCAACCACTTGGACGTGGCGACTATTGAATGGTTGGAGGCGAAGCTTAAGTCTTTCCGTGGTAGTGTAGTGATGATTAGTCACGATCGCACATTCCTTACTAATACAACTAAAACCACTTTATGGCTTGATGAAGGCGTTATACGTCGCTTGAGCCAGGGCTATGGTCATTTTGAAGAATGGTCTGCCAAGCTTTTGGAGGAAGAAACCAAATCTAAAATCAAGATGGATCGTTTGATCGAGGCGGAAACAGAGTGGTCACACGGCGGTATTTCTGCACGGCGGAAACGTAATCAAGGACGCTTGGCACGATTGGGTGAGCTCCGCACCATGCGGGCGCAGGCTTTGCGATCCTTAAAGTTGGGTCGTTTGGAGGCGTCTTCCTCTGATATTTCCAGCAAATCAATTATTGAAGCTTATAATATTTCCAAATCCTACGATGGTCGTTGTTTGATTAAGGATTTCTCGACGCTGATCGTTCGGGGTGATCGGATTGGTATTATCGGGCCTAATGGTACGGGTAAAACCACGCTGCTTAAAATGCTGATTGGTGATCTGAAACCTGATACGGGTTCTGTGAAGATCTCTAAGCGTTTGATGCCCATTTATCTGGATCAGAACCGTACAAAGTTGGATCCCAGTAAGACCATTCTGGAGATTCTGTGCCCCAATGGTGGTGATATGGTTAAGGTTATGGGCAAACCTAAACATGTGATGGCCTACATTAAAGAGTTTCTATTTGATCCGGCGCAATTGAGGGGCCCTGTGAGCGTCTTGTCTGGTGGCGAGAAGAACAGACTGCTGTTGGCCCTGTCGCTGGCGCAGGATTCAAACTTACTTATCTTAGACGAGCCTACTAACGATCTGGATATGGATACGCTGGATCGGGTTCAGGATATGTTGGCTGCTTATGATGGGACTTTGCTTATTGTGAGCCACGATCGTGCGTTTTTAGATAACGTGGTTACATCAACCATCGTTATGGAAGGCGATGGCACAACCATTGAGTATGCGGGTGGATACGAGGATTATCTGGCCCAAAAACGTGGTGGTGTAGCTCAGAAGCAGGTAAAGACTGTGGGTGAAAAGCAGAAAGCACCTGAGGTTGTCGTTGAAAAGTCTATAGATAAACCGAAAAAGCTCACCTATAAAGATCAATATGCATTGACCCACTTACCAAAGCAGATTCAGGAGCTAGCCGATAAGATTCTAGCTCTGGAAAACGCTTTGCATGATCCTGATCTATACGCCAAGGGACCAGAAAAAGCACACAAGGTAGCTGCAGATTTGCAAACTGCAAAAAACAAAAAAGATGAACTGGAACATCAATGGCTAGATCTGGAAATGCTGCGGGAAGAGATCGAGGGGAAGTAGAGAGTTATTTTTGCTCCTTAGGACTAGAGGCATGTATGGCCAATGCATGGATAGGATTATTCATTAGCTCTTGCAGGCAGCTGTAAATCATTTGGTGCCTTTGCACGCGGGATTTGTTTTCGAAGACATTGGAAACAATGGTGACCGTGAAGTGACTTTCGCCTGTGCCTGGGGATCCTGCGTGTCCTTGGTGTAGGTGGGAGTCGTTTCTGACGGTTAGGCTTGTGGGGGAGAATTCTTTAGTCAGCAGCTCTTCAATTATCTTGTCTATGGTCATGGGGTTCTCTTGTTTCCATACTATGTTATAATTGTGTAAGACAATTTAGGAGTAGAAGCAATGAAACAATTCCTCTTTTTAATCCTACTTTTTATGGCAAGTAATGCTTTGGCGAAAGAAATAGTTGTCAATAAGGAATTCTGTGACTTCTATGTGATCGAACATGTGCCCGATGCGGATGTAGAGTATAAGTCCGACACCAGTGGTGATATGGGACCGCCAGGGGATATTGGTGGGGCTTTGAATGTGAAGATGCCTAAATCTATAAGTATCCCCATTCAAATTGATACCAGTCAATACATGGGGTCTTTGGGTAATCCGGCCAATAGTTTTTTGGATTATGCCCAGCTAGGTTTTGTTAAGGTGAAAGAGGATGGCCGTATTTATTTTAACGGCCAACCTTTGTTTCATGAAGATGAGTTTGCGGTGAAGGAAGCTTGTCGTAAGTTGCGGGGGTAGAATTTCCCTCAGATGCTACTTCTCATCGTCAAAATCGATTTGTTGCACGATATAGATGGTCTCTCCTTCTGCTTTTGCATCCTCGGTTGTTTGTCTCTGAGCTAGGGCGTTTTGAAGGCTTTCGGCAGCCTTCGCGCTGGCTAGCAAGTCTGCTCGAAGATTGATGTTAACTTCTGCCAAAGTTTTATTGTCAGCTTCTAACTTATTCTTTTCTTGGTTCAGTAGAACGGCTGCCTCATAGAGCTGCCTATTTTTTGATCTCAATTCATTCATGTGCTTGTCAAATTGGGTCATTTCTTGCTGGAATACAAGTGTTTGCTGGGCTAGCTTTTGTTGCTGTTCAAGAATCAAAGCAGCTTTGACTTGTTGGACTTGTTCTTGCTGGGCCAGCTTTTGTTGTAGTTCGGCAATAAGGGTTGCTTGGTTTTGTTCTTTGGATTCAAGCATAGCTACTCTGTTGACTAAACGTTTTTCTGTTTTTTCTGCGTCTTTGAGTGCTCGGCTTTTTTCCGTTAATTCGGCTTTTATTTCTTCAAGCAGCTGAGCTTTTTGTTCTGCAACTTGAACACGTTTATTTAGTTCTTTGTTTTTTTCCAATGCATCGGCCAGTTCGTCTTTTAAAGCTACTAACTTCTCTTGGCTTTCATTTAAAGCTTTTTCCGCTTTATCCTTTTTAGCTTCTAATCGTGAAATTTTTTTGTCCTTAGCTGGAAGTTGTTCCTCTTCTAAGGCTCGAATCAAGTTTTCCAATTTGGTTATTTTGGCTGCGTTGAGTTTAAGTTCTTTTTCCGAGGCGGCATGGGCTGCCTGGAGAGTCTCATTTTCTTTCTTAAGTAAGGCAATATTCTGATCGAAGGCCTCGGTCATTTTCTTAAGGTTGCCACCAAACTTATCCACTGTAACCTGATGAAATTTGGTTAGAATCGAATTTCTTTCTTCAGCTGTGTAACCTGCGCGTTCGAACGTGCTTTCTAGCGTTGGAATTAATGCGGCCATCCAGACTTTATATTGGATAAATTGATCATCAGGTTGAGCGTCAGCTTCCTGCGCGCTGGTAGCAACTTCGCGGACAGCTTTGCTATTGGCACCTTTATTTTTCTTTTTATGCTTATTTCTTGATGCACTAGGTTTAGCGGTGCTGGCCTTGTATCTCTCTATCCAACCTGCCGTTAATTGTGGGAAGTGAATTCTTCTGCTGCTCAAATATGAGGAGATGTTGGCCATGTACAGAGCTTTTTCTCTTTCCGGCGAGCTCCTAAAATGCTGATCTGCTGTGAAGTTATAGCTACAAATTGAGTAGATGGCCCTATTTTTTAACTGACCCATTAAGGTAACAAGGTGTGGAGCTGTTGTTAAGTTTAGTCCGTTTATAAAATATCTATTACCTATTTCTTGTATATTAATATTTGTTAATAGCAGAGACTGCGAGCTTAGTGCTCCCAAGTCTACTGACTCTAGAACATTATGGGCATAATTGAAATGATCACCCTGTAATTCTTGCACGGACATAGCTCTGCATAGAAATATCTTTTTTGTAAAAATGCTAATGCATAGATTATATATAATAGTTCTGTAGTCATCAACGTCTAGTCGGATGTCATTTTGTGAGTAGGTTCTAAGAGCTTTGATGAGTGTTTTAATTTCTTTAGCTTTGATGCAGGTATCTTCGGTATTATTGCTAGAGTATAGGGTGTAGTATTGGACCGCAATAGGCATCGGTTCATTTGAAGGGATCACGCCGGATTTTTGTAAGTATGAATAGAACACGCTATCAATACTCTCCTGCACACTAGCTTCTTCTGGAGCCAATATTTCTATTAGATCTGAACATTCACTTATGTTCTTTTTGTGGATGCTATTCAGTATCTGCTTCGCTCTTAGACCGAACTCACCGAGCGTATGAGGTATGTCCTGTATGAAAACGTCTCTTATATCAGATGCATAAATTTGTGGTGCGCTGAATGAGAACGCCAAAATCAAACTAAGAATGAAACGGTACATAACTATTATCCTCTAAATGGAATATGCAAAACTAAGTTATCCAATGGGCTATAACTAGAGCAAGGTGCATTGGAAAATTGAATATAACTATAGGATTTTATTTTGACAAGTTTTTTTTGTGTGTTTCATTTTTAATTACTAATGATTGTTTAAGGGGGGACAAAAGGCCTACACCTCCGTCATTGCGAGGCCACTTGGGGCGTGGCAATCCACTTTGGTGTTGCCGTTGAACATATTTTTTCTGTATATAAAAGTAGATTCCCACCCCCCATGTGGGCTCGCAATGACGGAGGTGGGGATGTCCCGTACTCAAGCATTCCCTTGTGATTCAGGTATCTTCTCATCCTGTACGCCGTAAAAAGTCTCGTCTTTAACTTTTGTTTTTGGCAATGGCAACGAGATAGTCATGAAGTTTGGTAGCTTATCACCGAATCCTGGTTCATTGCTGACGATGACTTCTGGGCGGGGTTGGCGTTGTCTTTGTTCGTATGGCTTATGGGGTGCCATTTGGGATGGTGTTAACGGTATGGGCGGTTGGACTTTTTTGGCTGGAGCTTGAACGGGTGCTGTTTCTTCCTTAGCTTTTGCAGGTGCTTTGCCGCGGCCTTTGCTTTTGCTTATCTTTTCTACGGATAACATTTGGTAGGGTAACTTGGTCCGGTAATCAAGGATGGCGTCTTTGGCTTCGGATATGATCTTGTTCCACGTCTCAATTTCGGCTGGTTGAATGAATGTAATCGAATCACCCGCTTGTCCTGCGCGGCCTGTGCGGCCGATGCGGTGGATGTAGTCATCGCGGCTGTTGGGGACGTCATAGTTGACCACGTGCGAAATGGCCTCAATGTCCAGGCCGCGTGCGGCTACATCGCTGGCGATGAGGATTTTAATGTCGCCGGCCGTAAATGACTTGAGTGTTTCGGTCCTGACGTCTTGATTCAAATCGCCATGGAGGACGCCTACCTTCATGTTTTGCTTTTCAAAGGCTTGGGCAACGCTTGAGGCTTCTTTTTTCGTGTTACAGAAAATGAGGACCTGTTGCTCAAGGGTTTTGGCATCCAATAGACTTACTAGAATTTTGCGTTTTTCCGTTTGATTGGATACATGACATGCATATTGAGTGATGGTTGTGGCCGATGAAGTGACGGCCGAAATGGTGATCTCCACAGGGTTCTTTAGTAGGTTTTGAGCCAACTTACGGATCTCAGGTGGCATGGTTGCTGAAAATAGCAACGTTTGACGTTTTGGTGGTAGGATCTTGATCAGCTGCTCAATGTCCGGCATGAATCCCATGTCGAGCATGCGGTCGGCTTCGTCGAGGACGAAGATCTTGATGTCATGAAGCATAATCTTGCCGCGTTGGTGCAGATCGAGCAAACGACCGGGCGTTGCGATCAACACGTCGACACCTTTTTCCAATAGCTTTTCTTGCTCT
The DNA here is from genome assembly GCA_041738135.1 of Alphaproteobacteria bacterium. GTDB lineage: Bacteria > Pseudomonadota > Alphaproteobacteria > JAGOMX01 > JAGOMX01 > JAGOMX01. The sequence goes on along the minus strand of JBGSQK010000051.1, from coordinate 41,674 downwards.
GAAAATCCAGAGCCTCCTATGAGTAGGGCTTGTTTAAGAGACGTTTTTTGGCTGTAGGTCTCAAAGTTTTTCTGCACCTGCATGGCCAATTCCCTTGTGGGAATCAAAACCAACGAGCGAGGCATGCGCGCACGTGCGCGACCTTTTGAAAGTATATCAATCATTGGTAAAGTAAAGGATGCGGTTTTACCTGTTCCCGTTTGTGCGCAACCCAGTACATCTTTTCCCGCCAGAATGTGCGGAATGATTTGGCCTTGTATAGGAGTTGGGTGTTGATAGCCAATCTCCGAAAGCATGTCTTGCAAGCCTTGAGATAGATTCAAATCGGAAAACTTTAATTCTGTTTGCATTTATTTTACTTCATCTAACCTTAGGGTTTACGGGGCGTTAAAAAGCAACGCGTCCAATGATCTTGTATGTTTATTGTAGGATATTGAGATTTTGTCAATCTTTAAATGAGCCTGTAAATACATACGGGATGATATATTTATATGCTCACTGTAAATTATATGGGGAGGTTTTCCAGAGGAAGTTAGCCTTTTGAAACAAAATCTGTACAAGTGTTGCAATAATGCAACAAGCTGAATGCTATTTTAATCTACCGCTTATGATCTCTGAGTTTCCTGCAGGTAGGGAGAAAACCATGCCATCTTCGCCTACGGTTATGGGGCCTTTATATTCAGCGGCAGTACCTTTGAGGAAATAAGAATTAAGAAAGGATAAAGGCAAAGATGGAACAAGGTGCGTTAGGACCAATTCTTTAACGCCAGCTAAGTTTGCTATTTTGGCGGCATCTACGGGGCTGGTGTGATAATCTTGGATCTCTTTAAGATTTTTAGCCGTTTTTTTGTTAGCTTTGGCAGAAAAGGTTTCATTATCATATGCCCCACTGCTCAATAAGCCAGAAATGTAGTCCAGCATTTCTTTATTTAGAGCTTCATGCACGAGTAAATCGGTTCCTTTGGCATTCTTTATGAGGTTTTCTGATTTGGCGCAATCGCCACTCACAACTATTGAGCGACCCTTGTAATCGAAGCGATAGCCAACAGCTGGTTCAACGGGTTCGTGATTGACAGCAAATGCTGTAACTTTTAAACCATCCTTTTCATACACAACGGCTGATTTAGTTTTAGGGTCAAGTGTAAAAGTATGTGGCTCACCAACGGCACCTTCTGGTGGCAGTGATTCTGCTCCATGATGGGTAGTTCTGTAATTCTTGTTGAACTGGTACACTGTATTGTAGGCGTTCACAACTGTGTCAACGCCCGTTGGGCCATAAATGGGCAGTGGTGTAGATTTTCCACCAAAGATCCAGTGGTCGCCAATTAATTGACCTAAACCGTCTATATGATCAGAGTGGTAGTGTGTCATAAAGACAGCTTCTACTAATCCTGTTGGTAGCCCCATAGGCAGCAAGTTTCTGGGGGCGCCACTTCCCGCATCAACGATGAATAATTTTTTTCCGGCTATAATAGCTGTGCATGGTCCCATGCGTGATGTATCAGCAAGGGGAGATCCGCTTCCTACTAAAGCCACATGTAGTCCATCGGGTAAACTGTCAATGGAATTGCGATTAACTAATTTTTTAGCCTGATAATGAAATGCCATTTCTCCTATCTCTTCCATGAATGAATAAGATACGACGGCTGCTACAAGGGCGATTGACGCCACGATGGCTGTTATTGCTTTCAGGTATTTCATCTTTAATCTCATAGGAGGCTATAAGGCTAAGATAGCTGAATGTGGTTAATTTAATATTAAATGGGTTTGACTATTTCAGGAGCAATTCCACGTCGTTGATCAAATCTTGCAAGACTTCGCCTTCTTTTGCCACGAGATTTGTGGCGGTATTGGTCATGGTTGCTACTAGTTCTGGGTTGGCGAGTAAGCTTAAGACGTGGGCGGATAGTTCTTGGGCTGTGCGGATGGTAAAGCTGGCGTTGTGTTTTTCGAACAGTTCTTTAATTTCTTGCGCGTTATGCATGTGGGGGCCGTAAAGGGTTATGCATTCTAGTTGTGCGGGTTCGATTAAGTTGTGACCACCGATGGGAACCAGCGAGCCTCCCAGGAATACGATGTCTGAGAGTCTGTAGAAAAGGCCCAACTCACTGAAGGTATCGGCCAGGTAGACTTGGGTTTCTTTTAAAATGGGTGATTTGAATGATCTGCGCTCTACACGAAGATGGTATTCACTTAAGTCCGTGGTGATCTGGTCGCCGCGATCTGGATGTCTTGGGACGATGATCAGCAGGCAGTCAGGTCGTTCTTTTAAAATGAGTTTGTGGGCTTGGGCGATGACCAGTTCTTCCCCAAGGTGTGTGCTCGCCGCCAGCCAGATAGGGCGATCGCCTATTTCCTTTTTGAGGTTGTCTAGCAGAACCGGGTTATATGGGAGAGGTTCGGCAGCGTATTTGAGGTTGCCGCGCACGAGCACCTGTCGACCACTTAGTTTTTCCAGACGTTCCGCATCGTAAGGCGATTGTGCATAGATGCGGTGAAAGGGAGTCAGTAAATCTTTGGCTAAGGATTTGATCCAAAGCCAGCGCTTGAATGAGCTTTCTGTCAATCTGCCATTGGCCAAAATAGCTGGGATTTTACGGGCATGGATTTGTTCTAACATATTGGGCCACAGTTCTTGCTCGACCCAGATGGCTGCATCGGGGTGCCAGTGGTCTAAGAATGCGTTAACCCAAGCGGGTACGTCTAGGGGGAGGTATTGGTGAAAGGCGTTGCTGGGTAGCTCAGCCGTAATGATCTTGGCTGAGGATACGGTGCCGGTGGTGATAAGTATGTTCCAACCTTTATGTTTTTCCAGCAGTGCATGTATGAGGGCTAGGATGGACCTGGATTCGCCGACACTGGCCGCATGCACCCAGAGCACGAGGCCTTCAGGTCTTTCGCAGGAGGCAACACCATATCTTTCCGTAACGCGTGCGGAATCTTCTTTGCCCAAAGCAATGCGTTTGCGTAAGTAAGCGGGAGCGCGCGTTGCGAATATTTGCGAGGACAACTTATATATGGTGCGTATCATGTGGTTGCCTTAACCATGTCCGGTTCAGGAATTATCTCATTGCCACAATGTTGATCCGCTTGGTTACATATGTCAATGAGCCTTTCACGTAAGAGCTTGCCAGCTGCTATGAGATCTGCTTCGCTTTGGTTGCTGTTCATCTGAATGGGTTCACCATAGACGATGACGCCTTTGCCAAAGGGGAGGGGGAAGACTAGTCTGTCCCAGGACTTCCACACGATGCGACGGGAGGTGGAGTAGGTCATGGGGACCAGGTCGACGCCGGCTTTGCTGGCCAGGTTAATGAGGCCTTGGTTGATGGAAAAGCGTGGGCCTCTGGGGCCGTCGGGTGTTACGCCGACGCTTTCACCTTGCTTGAGGACTCTTAAGATCTTGCGGATGGCTTCCGAGCTGCCTTTGGAGGTGGAGCCGGCGATGGTTTTGATGCCGTGATGGCCGACGGTTAACGAAATAATTTTTCCGTCTGCGTGGCCGGAAATCATCATGTGGAATGGTGTTTCTGAGAGCCAGGCGTAGGTCATCATGGCAAGGCGATTGTGCCAGAAGCAGACGATGATGGGGCGGCTCGATTGCCAGTATGGTTCCACGCGTTCTTTGTTCAGGTACTGCCAGCTGTTGGTTTTGAACACCAGGGTCATAAATTGGGCGCCTAGCCATGCAACGGTTTGTTGCACCCAGTTTTGTCGCGTGAAGTTCTTTATTGCTTTCCTCATGTTCATGCGGATAGGGACTTTTCTTCTGTTACTCCTTGCCCGCGATAGAGAAGGGCGTAGGAGGGGCAAGTTTGTAGCAGTTCCTGATGCGAACCGGAACTTACCACGCGGCCGTTATCGATCACGTAGATCTTATCCGCATCGATGATGGTGGAGAGCCTGTGGGCGACGATAAGCGTGGTGCGGCCCTGCATGAGGCTGTTAAGGGCTTGTTGCACTTGATATTCGGATTCGTTATCCAGGGCTGATGTGGCTTCGTCAAGGAGCAAAATGGGGGCGTTTTTCAGCATGGCGCGGGCGATGGCGATGCGTTGACGCTGTCCGCCGGAAAGTTTGACACCTAACTCGCCGACGAGGGTGTCGTAGCCATTGGGAAGGCCTGTAATGAATTCATGGGCGGCGGCGGATTCTGCGGCGGAGATCACTTCTTCCTTAGTGCAGTCCGGTTTGCCGTAAGCGATGTTACCGTAGATGGTGTCATCAAACAGCATGATCTCTTGGCTGACTAGGGAGATGTTGTGTCTTAAGGAGTCAAGGGTGACGGACGTTATGTCTTGGCCATCAATGGTGATGGAGCCATCTGTGACATCATAAAAGCGGGGGATTAAGTTAACCATAGTGGATTTGCCGGAGCCACTGGATCCCACAAGCGCCGTCTTCTTGCCAGCTTCAATTTCGATATTGATACCGTTAAGTGCTGTTTTGTCTTTGTTGTAAGCAAAATGTACGTCGTTAAATTCGATTTGGCCTTTGCTCAGCTGGATGGGTTTGGCGTTGGCGTTATCTTTAATTTCTGGTTCGACTTCGAGGATCGCAAACACACGGGTGGCGCCTGCGAGCTTTTCTTGTAGTTCCGCATTGAGGTTAGCGATGTGTTTTAACGGTTCGTATGCCAAGAGCAGGGCTGTGATGAATGTGAAGAACGAGCCAGAGGTTTGTACGCCATTGATCACCTGCATGCCGCCATAGGTGATGACGATCACAATGGCGATGCCGCCGAGAAATTCCATGATGGGGTGGGTGGCAGAGCGAGTCCTGGTGGCTCGCATGATTTTGTGGAAGAGCTGACCAATGAGGTTGTCAGCGGCTTTGCGTTCTTGCTCTTCCATACAATAGGACTTGATGAGCCGAGCGCCTTGGAACATTTGTGAGAGCATGACGGTAAAATCTGCGTAATCCGATTGGATGGAGCCCGATTTCTTACGCATGCTCTTGCCGATTTTGATAATGGGGTAGAAGGCCAAAGGAAAAGCGATGAAGGCAAAGGCGGATAGCTTCCAGTCCGTGTAGAACATGAGGGCGACCAGAAATATTAAGGTGAGGCCGTCTTTGACAAGACTGGTGATTGTACGACTGATGATCCGATGTAGCATGTTCACGTCGGTGGTAAAACGCGAAATCAATTCACCGCTGGGGGTGTTATGGAAAAAGCTGAGGTCGGCTTTGAGCACATGTTTTATCAATTGCATGCGCATGTCCGCCACAATGCGCTCACCCACAAAGGTCATGGTGACCGTTTGGCCGTAATCGGATAGGCCTTTGAACAGGAATAAAAAGAAGACTTGAAACGCAACCAAAGTAAGCATGTCAGGGTTACGGGCAATGAAAATGTCATCGATAATGGGCTGCATTTGCTTAGCCAAATATGCCGTGCAACCAGCGCCCACAACCATGCACAACAAGCCACCTATCAAATAAAATATATAGGGATGCAGGTATTCACGAATGAGCCTTTTGGTGAGGTTCATGGTGGATGGATCGGAGATCCATTTCATTTTAGACGTGTTGGTCAAGGTTTATATGTCCTTTATTCACGTATGGCTATGCTTGCTACTGATGATGATTTAACACAGATTGGGCTAAAATAGCAAGTTTTAGTGGGTGGTTCCCCCCGCAAGCTGTTTTTCGGGGGCAGCAAATTGCTCTACATCGACAGTTGTCGAGTCGAAATAATTTTTGCAAATTGGCGCGCGACCAAGATGAGGGACTAGGTGTAGATTCTGAAAGTTTTTTAAGGCGTGAACAAAGTCTACGCGATCTGTATCAGTGCAGCGATATCTCCGGCCAGAAAAAATATTCCTACCATTTGATAGGAGTGAGAATTGACCACTTGGTACATGAACCAGTTCTGCAAGCTTGGAAAGTAACATGCCTTCACGTAAAGTGATACTGAGGTTTTTACAGGACAACTGTTTAATATAAGCATTTCTTTGGATGGCTTCGTCGCTGTTGTTAAGTAGCGCTAATTGGTGATTCTTTTCATCAAAAGTTTTGTCTAAAACAAGTCTAAGGTTATTGAGCTGTTTTTCAAATTTTAAGAGGTGTGCAATGAAAAAATCTGTTTCAAAAAAAGTTCTTGGTTCGGATGCTGCTAAATCGGATCTATTTAAATCACAAAATCTTAATTTAATAATGTTTATTTGGCATTGGGTGCACTGAATCATCTGAAATATATCATTTGGATTCATACGGCTGGGATTTCGCCTTAACGCAATTATTGGTTCAAGAAATCCTTTCAGATATTCTTTGGATCCTTCTACACATTCATCAATATACAGATATGTTAGTTTGTCATTGCCGGTGATAGCCATTAATAGGTCATTGCTTACCGGATGACCATGATATGTAAAACTGCATAGGCGACCTTTACCTTGTGCCTTCTTTAATATGGTGGTTAAGGCTCTATCCATTTCTTGGGCTGGTAAAGGTTCCACAGCGCCCGCATACAGATTGACCCTTTTTATGTGATCGCTACATAATAAAAGTTCCAAAGATTCTTCTGAGATTGTCTCTATATTGGCACTGAAATAAAGGGCTATACCAGAAATAAAAGTTAAAGGCTTGCTGAGCAATTTCACAAAATCATTTATTGGCATATGATGTATAGTAGCTATTCCATCCCATTTACCCTTACTAGTTAAGAGAATGGAGTCCACTTTAATCCTAAGTCCCTTTGATTGCAGGGCCCCCTCTAAGATGTCTTGCTGCAGAGATTTTGATGCTAAAGACAAAAGACGCAAGGGGGCGTGATGCTCATAGAAATACGTCCGCACATCGCGGGGTAATCCCATCAAGGGGAAGGCTTCCTCAGATTGCTCCGAGCATTGGGCTGATAAGGCAGTACATATGGCCAAAGAGCTTGCTAATAAGAATTTCTTAAAGTTCATGGGTATTGCCTTTCGCATAATAACATTCTGAATCATATCGTATACTCTCATGCATTACCTTAGATGGGTGTATTTGTCAAATTTGAAATCCTAGTATGCTCGTAAATATTGCAGCATATATGGATTTAAGTACTGGACAGCTGCAACTTTGAATGCTACTACACCTGAGTTAAATATTTATGTTGGTTGAATGCACATATGAGGAAGTTGATATGACGCTTAAGAGAAAAATTATACTAGCCTGTCTATTGACGGTTTTTGCAAACTTCAGCGCGTACGGTTCTGATGGAGCGCCAGGCGATAATGAAGATGAGAGGGGAGCTAGCCCTAGGAAAAACATATCACCGAGTCCGTCGTTGGAAGTGCCTAATGTAACTGTCGTAATGCCTTGTATGGCAGTTTTGGACATTAATGCTATTTTGGAGGACTCAAGGGCAGCCGTAAGTCTTGCGCAACAAATGGATAATTTGCGTGATAGGTACTCTGCTGTAGTGGCCCAGAAGGAGCAAGCTTTGCGGGCGGAGGAGCGTCATATTTTGGAACAAGGCGCAAACATGAATGCGGAGGAGCTCCAAGCTCTAAAGGATGCATTCACAGGTAGAGTTGCACTACTAGAAGACTTCATCCAGGTGCATCAAGACCAGCTTTCTAATGCGGCTCAAAATGCTATGAATCAAATACGTCATGACGTATTAGATATCGCTGCCCATATTGCTAAGGCTAGGGGCTATATGTACGTGGTGCCAGCGGCATCATTATTATACTTTGATCCCTCAGTCAATATAACTGCCGAAGCACTCGCCCGCTTAAACCTAATTCTTCCTGTAGTTACCGTTCGTATGCCTGGCGATCAAGTGGAGGAAATAGATGAAGATGATGAAGGCGCTCTGGCTGAATAAGTAATTCTGACAGTCTAAAGATGGAGCGGTTTTCCCAAATCTAAGGAAAGCCGCTCACTTTCTTTGGTTGGTGGATTTCCAGAACTCGATATTATCTGTCAAAATTTATTGACAAATAGGCCAGCATAAGTTATCAATACAGCTTAAATGAGTGTTTGGAATTATTCGCTTAACAATCCTGACGCCTTTTAATAGAAAAACAACTAAAGAGTTAACTAATAGGAAACTATTCTTATGTTAGTATAAGAGTATGGTTGTTCTATTGTTTTTATAATAAATTAATGGAGTATTTAGAATGAGCTCAGCTGTAGAGTCAAAAAAGCAAGAACCAGAATTTGGTAAGATCCGTGCGGCCTTGTGGCCTATTCACGGTTATGAAATGAAAAAATTCTTGCCTATGGGTTTGATGATGTTTTTCATTTTGTATGATTATACGATTCTTCGCAGTTTGAAAGATACGATCATCTTGCCTCAGGGTGGTTCAGCCATTACTCCTTTTATCAAGTTTTTCATCGTGATGCCGGCGGCGATTTTGTTTGTTATTTTGTATAGCAAGCTGGTCAACGTCTTTAGCCGCGAAAAAGTCTTTTATATGCTCACGGGTTTCTTTGTGGGTTATTTTGCTTTATATGGTTTCGTTCTTTATCCAAACAATGACATTTTGTTGCCGAATCCTGAAAATATTGCGGCGATGAAATTGGCAAATCCATACCTACAGCATTTTATAGCTATTTATGGTGCTTGGACAGATGTGATTTTTTATACATTTTCTGAGCTTTGGGGAAGCATTATGTTATCTCTGTTGTTCTGGCAGTTTGCGAACGAAATCACACGGACTAGAGAAGCTAAAAGGTTTTATGCACTATTTGGCTTGCTCGCCAACTTTGCGCTAATCTTGTCCGGCGGTGTGTTAAAATGGTCTGCATCGGCTCAGAATGCGGCGGGTGGCGGACAGGATATCTTTACGCAATCTCTATTTTATACGTTGGGTTCAGTTATTGTGGCCGGCCTTTTGGTTATCTACATTTACAGCTGGATGCAATCCAATGTTTTGGTTGACCCTAATTTTTATGATGCGGCCGAGAAAACAGGTTCTAAAAAGGCTAAGGGGCCTAAACTATCTGTGGCTGAGAGTTTCAAGTACTTGCTTACATCCAAGTACATTGGCTATATCGCTTTATTAGTATTGGCCTATGGTATTTCTATGAATTTGATCGAGGTAGGTTGGAAAGAAATTGTGAGACTACAATATCCTGAAAAGGCGGATCTGCAGAATTTTTATGGAAATCTGCAGCTGGCCACAGGTTTTGCGACCATCGTTGCGATCTTGTTCTTTAAGGAAATTGTGACGCGATTTGGTTGGTTTGTGGGAGCGATCTTTACTCCAATTATCATGGCTGTAACCGGTGCTATCTTCTTCATGTTTGTCTTGTTTGGAGACTTCATGTCACCTTTTGCGGCGTTCTTTGGCATTACCAGTTTGCTGATGGCAGTGATCGTGGGTACGTTGCAAAACGTGCTTTCTAAGGGTACGAAGTATTCTCTCTTCGATCCAACGAAAGAAATGGCATATATTCCTCTGGACCAAGAATTGAAAACCAAAGGTAAGGCTGCGGTGGACGTGATTGGCGGTCGTTTGGGTAAGGCTGGCGGTGGTTTAATTACCCTAGCACTACTTACAATTACGGCAGCTGAATCTGTGGCATCTTTGTTACCTTACTTAGCTGTTATCGCAGGTGTCATTATTTTGCTCTGGATTCTTGCTGTATCTGGTCTTAACAAGCTCTATCAAGCAGCCGTTAAGGTTGAAGAGCGCGAAGAAGGTAAGATCGATAAGAAGCTCGGAAAAGCTTAGTATTCTTAACTCTTTAATAAAAGTCCGTCCAGGGTAACTTGGACGGACTTTTTAGGTGTTTGAGTAAAATCATACGCTAAGTTCAGTAAGGTTGACAGCTTACGCATCACTGAATAGAATCCAAAATCTTTTATGAATATGAGGCTCACATGATCACCAACACTGTCGCTTTTTTCGATCGCATGATGCGTGAGTATACGCCTGATCCTTTCTTGTTATGCCTTTTTCTGACCATGGTTTTGTTTGTCATGGGTGTAACATTGACGCCTTCTACGCCTAAGGAGATGGTCTTTTTCTGGGGAGATGGATTTTGGGCTTTGATGCAGTTTACCCTGCAGATGGTTATGATTCTGGTGGGTGGTTACGTGATTGCGGTGGCGCCGCCTTCTAAGCGTTTTTTGGCGATGATTGCATCTACTGTGAAGACGTCAGGACAAGCGGTTGTGGTGATAACGCTTGTGGCGTTGACGGCTTCGTTTATTAACTGGGGTCTTGGTTTGGTGGTGGGCGGTATATTATGCCGCGAGATTTTCAAGGTTTTGCCGACGGTTAACTATCGCTTGCTGGTGGCTAGCTCATACAGCGGGTTTATTGTTTGGCATGGCGGTTTGTCTGGATCTATACCTTTGGTGATTGCGACGCCTGGACATTTTACGGAACATTTGATTGGTGGCACTATTCCTGTTACGGAGACATTGTTGTCGCCTTTGAATATTGCTGCTGTTACGGGTCTGTTTGTGCTGTTGCCTCTGTCCAACTGGTTTTTGGGACGTATTCATCCTAATACGACGCCTGTGACGTTTAACGACAGTCCAGCTGCTCCCAAGCGGGATGCTTCCTTGCGCATGGTGCCCGCGGAGTGGGCAGAAAACAGTCGGTTGTTTTCCCTGGTGATCTCAGCCCTGGGTTTTGCCTATATTGGCTTTCAGGTAATGGAACACAATTTTGCGTTCACATTGAATGACATTAACTTTGCCCTGTTGTTTTCAGCCATATTTCTGCACGGGACGCCTCGTTCTTTGCTCAATGCCATTACGGAGGCCTCATCTAAGGTGGGACCTATTTTGCTGCAGTTTCCGTTCTATGCGGGTATTATGGGTATGATAGAATCCTCTCATTTGGCCGAGCTCATATCCAACTGGTTTGTGCAAACGGCAACCGTTGATACGTTTCCCCTGCTGACTTTTTATAGTGCCGGTTTGCTGAATCTGTTCATTCCTTCAGGAGGAGGGCAGTGGGCCGTGCAGGGGCCTGTTATACTGGATGCAGCCACCAAGCTAGGCGCAAGCGTCCCATACGCCGCTATGGCGGTGGCTTGGGGTGATGCGTGGACAAACCTGCTGCAACCTTTCTGGGCGCTGCCCGTGCTTGCCATCGCAGGTCTGCAACTGCGCGAAATCATGGGGTACTGTGTGGCGCTTTTGTTTATCACGGGTGCTTACTTGAGTTTTGTGTTTCTGGTGTTTTAGCTGCTTTGGGCAACATTGTGCAACTTAGAGTCAGAATTGTTGCACAATGTTGCGCAAGCTTCCTCTTTGAATCTAACTTTCTAAAGATTTATATAGCCTTGCTCTATATTGCACCAATATGAACGGGAAAATCTTGTGCAATAAGGTGCAATCCATCAAACGAAAGATGAGTCTGGGCCATTTTCGATTGCTGTCGCGAACAGGGCGTGGGGAGGTTGGCGCTGCACAAAGCTGAAAGTTTTGTGGCGAATAATTTTGGTTTTAACTATTTTTCCGCTCTTAAAGCCGCTGTATGAATAAGCGTGACAATACAGACTGAACATGGTTAAAATTCTCTATAACAAAAAAATAGGGGGACGACATGTTGCTTAAGAGAATTTCATTGGGATTTACGTTTGCAGTTTCTTTGTTTGTGGCTGATTCTGTTCGCTCTTCAGCGATTCGTTTTATACCGTCAGTTAAAGTGGGGATGACTACCAATACATTTTCAGGGTTAACTCGAGCAGCGAGAAACTTCCATGACACATATGTCTTAACCGATATTCTTGCTGTGCTCGCCATTCCAACAAATTACCCTCATAAGACTAAATTACATGAGGCGTTTTATGCGCATCATTTGAAAAGTGATTATGTCTCCTATGTGATTTCACCTCACCGTCCAATTAATTGTGAGCACGTGGTTTTAACGGAAACTCATGACGATGCTTTGGACGCGTTTCTGCGTGAAACGAGGTCTTCAACTGGTTTTGCATCTGTGGTGGACAATGGGGTTGTCTTTGACCGGTTGAATTTGAATCCCAATGCAGTTTCACTGGTTCTCTTCAGGCGAGGTGTTTTGGATGATATCCGCGAAATTGATGCAGATATTATGCCGTATCCTAAGATGTAATAGCGTTAGCCCCCGTAACTGGAAATCCACATGAGGATCGAGACCATATAGACCACGGCGATTACGCTGTCCAGTCTGTCCAGGAGTCCGCCGTGACCAGGGATAAGTGTTCCGCTGTCCTTGACGTTGAGGGCGCGTTTGGACCAAGATTCTAGTAGGTCGCCAGCTTGTGCAACGACAGAAATGGCTACAAAAAACAGGGGGGATGGTATGAAGGATAGGAATGAAAGCTCGTAATAAGGTGTCATTTGCAGCAAATAGCCGCCGGCTACGGTAAAGCAGATAGCGCCAAGCGAACCAGACCAGGTTTTATTTGGGCTGATGCTTGGGACCAACTTGGGGCCCTTCAGGATGTTGCCGAAAACATAACCGCCGATATCTGATAAAAAGGTTAGCGTCAGGATGATGGTCATCATGATCCAGCTGAGCTGGGTTGAGAGGAGCCAGAATAAAAAGCAGCCTATAAATATGTAGGCGTTACCGATGAGTAAAAAGGTGACGCTCTTGGTGATGGAATCAGCCTTTAGGGTCATACGGAACCATTCAACCAGGGACAAGGCGCCGCCGATTGATATGAGCGCCAGGGTTGTCCACTTGCCAAAAATCAGGCTCCAGATCACGATGGGGTAAAGGATAAGACTGGAAAAAATACGATAAAAAAGTTCTTTTGCTTTGGTCAAGGTTTACCGCCCAAATCTGCGTTGTCGTGATTGAAATTCCAGTAGTACTTGATTGATCTGGTCTTTACCAAAATCAGGCCAATAATCGTCCACAAACATTATTTCAGCGTAGGATATTTCCCAGAGCAAAAAGTTACTCAGCCGGTTTTCGCCGCTTGTGCGAATTAATATGTCCGGTGTGGGTAAGTCTGCGGTTGATAAATGTTTTTGGAGCAGGGTAGGTGTGATGTCTTCTGCTTTTATTTGACCTTGTTGAACCTGCTGCGCCAGTGTTTTGGCGGCCAAGGCAATGTCAAACTGACTGCCGTAATTCAGCCCTACTGTCAGGAAGAATCTATTGTTTTGAGCCGTTAGCTTTTCGGCGTACTCAACCATATCTCGGACTTCTTTGCCTAAGGATTCCCGTTCGCCGATGAACCGTAGGCGGATACCATTTTCATGGATTTCAGCCAGTTCCTTTTTCAGTGATAGGCAGATGAGGTGCATGAGGCCTGAAACCTCTTCCGCGGGACGGTTTTTATTTTCTGTGGAAAAGGCAAAAACAGTTAAATAACGAACTCCATAATCACGTAATGCCTCTGAAGTACGGCGAAGGGCTTTGACACCTTGCCTGTGTCCTTCTAGAGCGGGCATCCCGCGGGATTTTGCCCAACGTCTGTTACCATCCATTATAATAGCAATATGCTCAGGCAATTGGCCTGAGCTTTGGAATTGTTCTAACAGATCTTGGTGGGTGTTGGATGATTTCACGCGTTAGACCTGCATTATGTCTTTTTCTTTGGCGGCGAGTTCCTCGTCAACGCGTTTGATAAAGTCGTCGGTCAGAGTTTGAACCTCGTCGGAATAACGGTGATGCTCATCTTCTGGAAGAGAATCCTCCTTTTCCATTTTCTTGAGAGCTTCCATTCCATCGCGGCGAATGTTGCGGATAGATACCCGTGCGCTTTCTGCATATTTTTTGGCAATCTTGGTCATTTCGATGCGGCGTTCTTGGCTGAGTTCAGGCAAGGGCACGCGGATCAGTTGGCCGTCCGGCATAGGGTTGAGTCCCAAATTAGCTTCTCTTATGGCTTTTTCTACAGCGCCAACCATGGATTTATCCCATACTTGTACGGTGAGCAAACGTGCTTCAGGCGCGCTGATGGTTCCTACAGAAGGGAGGGCCATTTGAGAGCCGTATGCTTCCACCATGATGGGCTCTAATAAAGCCACAGATGCGCGACCTGTGCGCAAACCGGCAAACTCGCGGTGGAGGGCGTCATGGGCCCCTTGCATGCGGCGCTTTAAATCTGTGATGAGTGAACTTGGCATGTATCTAACTCCCTTTAGAGGTTGTCTTGGTGGTCGACGCGTGTAAAAGTGCCTTTGCCACCCAGAGTTTTTAGGATATTTCCTGGCTCCTTGATGGAAAAAACAATAATGGGGATGTGGTTGTCACGGGCTAAAGCAAGGGCAGGTGCGTCCATGACTTGTAGATGCTCTTGCAAGGCCTGGTTGTAGCTGATGGTTTTATAATGCTTGGCATCACTGTTTTTAATGGGGTCAGAGGTGTAAACGCCGTCAACTTTGGTGCCTTTAAGCAAAACATTGCATTCCATCTCAGAAGCGCGCAATGCTGCGGCTGTGTCTGTGGTGAAGTAGGGACTTCCGCTACCAGCGGCAAACAAGACAACCCGACCTTTTTCCAAATGACGCATGGCTCTGCGGCGGATATAAGGCTCACAGATGGTTTGCATGGGAATAGCTGACATGACGCGTGTATCCACATCCAGCTTTTCCAAGGCGTCTTGCAGGGCAAGTGCATTGATTACAGTTGCTAGCATGCCCATGTAGTCAGAGGTGGATCTTTCAATCCCTTCCTTTTCGCCTTGGGCGCCACGGAAGATGTTCCCGCCACCTATGACGAGGCAAACCTCGTAACCAGCATCTCGTACTTGTTTGATATCGTTTGCTATTCGCAAAATGAGAGAAGGGCAGAGACCATAATCTTGTTCTCCTGTTAAAACCTCACCCGATAATTTGATGAGTACACGTTTGTACGCGTTTTGTTCAGGGGAAGTCATGGCTCTCTGCAACTCCATTAATTATTTCCCGAGTTGTGCAGCAACTTCAGCAGCAAAATCGGTTTCTTGTTTTTCTATGCCTTCACCTAAAGCGTAACGCACAAATCCCTTCAAGGTGATTGGTGAGCCAAGCTCTTTAGCAGCATCTTCAATAATGTCTTTAACGCGTTTTTCAGGGTTCATAACGAACTCTTGTTCCATGAGAACGACTTGCTCGTAGAACTTGCGCATACGGCCATCAATCATCTTGTCCAAAAATTCAGCTGGTTTGCCGGATGCTTTGGCCATATCTTCATGGACAGCGCGTTCCTTAGCAACCATTGTTTGGTCCAGGTCAGCAATGAAAGCGGACTGAGGATTGGTTGCAGCCACGTGCATAGCGATTTGCTTGCCCAGGTCTCCCAATTTTTTAGGATCGGCTGAAGATTCTAGGCCAACCAGCACACCAATACGACCAACGCGGTCGGCGATTTGGTTGTGTACATAGCTGGAAACAACACCTTGGCTAACTTCCATGGTTGTCGCGCGGCGAATGTTCATGTTCTCGCCGATGGTTGCAATCAAATGAGTCAGTTGAGACTCAAACGTGTTACCTGTGTGAGGATAACTGGCTGTCTTGATAGCTTCCAAGTCTGCGCCCTTTAAGAGTGCAGCGTCGGCAAATGTGGATACGTAAGCTTGGAAAGAATCATTGCGAGCAATGAAGTCTGTTTCCGCGTTTACTTCAACGCATGCGCCTTTGTTGCCTGTGGTGGCAACGCCAATGAGACCTTCAGCAGCCACACGTGATGCTTTCTTTGATGCTGCCGCCAAGCCCTTTTTACGGAGCCAGTCTGCAGCAGCTTCAATATCACCATTGGTTTCAGCAAGCGCTTTTTTACAATCCATCATTCCTGCGCCAGTGCGATCGCGCAGTTCCTTGACCATTGCGGCAGTAATTGTAGACATTGTCTAACCTCTTCTTTTCAAAATTATTTCTTAGCTGCAGGCTTAGCCTTAGCAGCTGGCTTTGCGTCTGCTTTTTTCGCAGGAGCTGCAGCTTTAGATTCTGGCTTCTTTGCAGGAGCTGCTTCAACCTTAGTTTCGGCTTTTTTCGCAGGCGCCGCAGCTTTAGTTTCTGGCTTCTTAGCAGGAGAAGCTTCAGCCTTAGTTTCGGCTTTCTTCGCAGGTGCAGCAGCTTTGGCTTCTGGCTTCTTTGCTGGGGCCGCTTCAACCTTAGTTTCAGCTTTCTTCGCTGGCGCCGCAGCTTTTGGCTTTAGCTCAACCTTAGCAGCTTTGTTCTCGGTAGGTACAGCAGCCACATCTTCAACTGTTAGACCTTCAGCAATAGCTTCGGCTTCTTCAGCTTCGGCAACGGCTTTTTTCGCTAACTTGTCGAATTTCTTATCCAAGTTGGATGCCTTTATGGCCTGTAGTTCGCTGGCCGGAAGCTCAGTCGCTTCGCCCAGGTCAATACCGGCTGCAACCATCTGGTCTGAAAGACCATCTAGAACAGCGCCTGCAAACAAGTCGCAGAAGAAGCGGATGGAACGCAAAGCGTCATCGTTGCCTGGAACAGGATAGTCGATATCGCTTGGATCTGAGTTGCTGTCCACGATACCAACGATAGGAAGACCTAATTTACGAGCTTCTTTAATCGCTGTTTGTTCTTTATTGGTGTCGATGATAAAGAGTATGTTTGGCACGCCGCCCATCTCGCGAATACCACCAATGGCACGCTCAAGCTTTTCGCGCTCACGTGTCAATTGTAGAATTTCTTTCTTGGTCAAACCTTTTTCCGGGTTGTTCAGCAGCTCTTCATATTCTGTAAGGCGCTTGATGGAACGGGAAACAGTTTTCCAGTTGGTCATCATGCCGCCGAGCCAACGGTGGTTCACATAGTATTGACCGCAACGTTGCGCAGCTTCTGCGATAACAGCTGAGGCAGCAGGTTTAGTTCCTACGAACAATACACGACCGCCCTTAGAGACCACCTCATGCACCGCGCGCAAAGCTGCGTCGAGCATAGGAACTGTTTTTTCTAGGTTGATAACGTGAACATTGTTCCGCACACCGAACAAATATGGTTCCATTCTTGGGTTCCAGCGGCGTGGGTGATGTCCAAAGTGAATGCCAGCTTCAAGCATCTGGCGCATAGTAAACGTAGGTAATGCCATTCTTAACTCCTATTCCGGTTAAATCCTCCGCAGGGACTGCCATTCCTGGCACCGGAGCGATCAGCAACTGCTGGCCGCTATCCTGCGTGTGTTTTGATGATTAGGGTATAACGTCTTTTACAGCTTTTTACAAGCGTTTTTGTTGAATGATCTACTTCGTCCCGAAAAGCCTGTCACCCGCATCCCCAAGGCCGGGAACGATGTAGGCATGTTCGTTGAGGTGGTCATCAAGGGCTGCCACATACAAAGGGATTTGGCTGTATTTTTCGTTAAAGACGGCGACGCCTTCAGGGGCGGCCACCAGGGCTAGGAAGCGTATGTTTTTAGGACTTACGCCGCGTTCTACTAGGATATCTAGGGCCCTTACTGCAGAATGGCCGGTGGCGAGCATAGGGTCGACGACGATGAAGATTTGGCTGTCGATTTCTGGTAGCTTGACCAAGTATTCCACTGGACGGTGGGTTTCTGGATTACGATATAGACCGATATGACCTTCGTTGGCTGTCGGGATGAGCTCACGCAAAGCATCCGCCATGCCCAGGCCTGCGCGCAAGATAGGGATGATAGCAATGTCGTGGCCATCGAATACTTTTCCTTCCATCTGCGTAATGGGTGTTTGGATGGTCACCGATTTGGTGGGAAAGTCTTTGGTTAGTTCATATCCCATGAGGAGGGCTATTTCTCGTAACAACTTACGAAATTGTCCGGACTTGGTTTCTTCCATGCGCATCAACGTTAATTTGTGCTGAATCAAAGGGTGGTCGATAACGTGCAAGTTTGGAAAATGGTGGCTCAAGGCTGTCCCCTTTGAATGTGATTTGTATGCGTTAGTTTTCGCATCCATCGGGGCTGAATGCAAGGGGAATGTGAGGGGTCAGTAAAAATGAACTAGCCATCTCCTTGAGAGCTCAAAGGCACCCAATAAATCAGCATCATAACCCCAAACGCCTCCTGCCCAGGCTATGATTTTATTTTTTATAGCAAATCTGTTGCCTTCTTCCACCAGAAGATCAAGAAAAACTCTTATTTCTTCATTGCTTTGAGCATACCCGTACATTCCAAGACTTAGACCATTAAGTTTAAATCTTATGGCTGTCTTATTTCTTTGCTCCACATATTGCTCGATAAAAAATCTGGATGTTGGGGAATCGCTTTGTGCTTCGAAAATATGATGTAATCGTAAATGAAGATTTTCTTTTACGTTGGGTAGGTGTTCTACAACTGTTTGATCGGTCTTTGGATCTGATAGTGGTTTTGTTCTTAATGTGTAACGTTCTATTCCGTTGCTCATGCTTTTTGTTACAATAACTTGTTTGAATCGATCATATTCCTTTGAGTCCAGTGGATATCCCCAAAAACCTTGCCTACCGCGGTGATCAAAATTCAAACCACATTGCTTCTTGTAGTAGGCTTTTTTGAGACCCATAAGAATGAGGGTATCATTAAGTACTCTTGCCGTTTTATTCAATAGGGCTAAGTCTTGGTCTGAGGGTTTTCCGAAACGAGTGTTGACAGTATCTTTATTAGTCATCAATGAATAAATAATGCCCAATTCAACTCTTATGTTCTTTAGCAAGAATCTACTGGTCCAGGGTATGAATTCTTTATGGGAAATTCTTGTTCTTTTTAAGTCCGCCCATGAAAAATATGGTGCGTGGAGGCATTGGAAAACATCCTTTGGCAAGTGTTGAGTTTCTGCAATCAACTCATAAGCTTCCATATGCGTATATTTAAGTTGAGTCACTAGCAGTTGAATAGACCTGGAGGTCTGTTCCAGTCTGGCCATGGATTTAATGTCCAGCATGCCAAAAATGATTTTCTGAATATCCCTGGGTAGCCAGAAATTACACATGTTTTCTTTAGTTGAAATGCTTTTTTTATTGGGGAAAAGGATGTCTTCAAGAACACCTGGCTCAGAGCCATAGGTTAGGTCAGCAAAACAAATCATTGCAGCAATTAGATGGAGCTGTGACATACGTGTGTGTCGGCGCATACTGTTCATCATTTCTATTCAATTAATAAGGGACTTTACCGATTACTCAATCTATCCGGCCGGCCCGGGTGGGTTTCTTTGATGAATCCTACGAGGAACAATGACAGCGCTAGGCATATGGGTATAACGCTCATGGCGAAACGATAATCTAGTTCCCCGTAGATGGGTCTGCCTTCAACGACCAGGCCGTTCCAGCTGAAATCCAGCATGGCTCCGATCATTGGGTGAAAGATAGCGCCAAAGGCCATGACGATCATGTTGCTGAAGCCAACACTGACACCGCTGGCTGAGGGTGGCATGATCTCGGTCATGCTGGCAAAGCAGAGGCATTTTGCGGTGTAGCAAAAGCCGGCTAAGAAGAATAGCACGTACATGAAGGGTAGGGGGATGTTGTTGCCAAATACGATGAGCATGTAAACGCCCAAAGATACCAGGGCGCCCAGCATCATGGGGATTCGCCTGCTCAATAGTCTATCGGAAAGGCTGGTAAAGAAGGGGCTTCCTAAGGCGGCGCCTATGAAGAGGCTCGTGTGGATGGTGGCAGCTAGTTTTTCATCTATGGTATATATGTTTTCTATAAATGGCACGCACCAGGCATCGCCCATTATAATGAGCGGTGCATACATGAGCATACTAAAGCCCGAAATGAGCCATGCTTGTGGCGATTTTACGACTCGTTTGAAGCCGCTGAATGCATGCTCATCCTTTTCGTAGATTTTAGGTGGCATGTCACCGGAAGGGGTGTTGCGGACAAAGATAAATATGACTGTGCCGATGACTAGGCCCACCACGCCTAAGAATTGGAGGGACGCTTGCCAGCCAAGCACGTCCGTTAAGTAACTCAAGGGCGGGCCGCCCAACGCGGCGCCTGAGGTGCCAAAAATCATGGTCAGGGCAATCACGTTGCCGATTTTATGGGGTGGAAACCAGAGAGTGCCCAGTTTGATGGTTCCCAAAAAGCCGCAAGCGGCGCCCATGCCCATCATGAACCTGGCAAAACCAGCAACATAGATATTTGTGGTCATGGAGAATATGAAACAAGCTATGCCACAAATGAAACCAGCTATGGATAACAGGCGTCTGGGGCCGAATTTATCCATGGTGATGCCAAGGGGGATCTGTAGGCCAGAATAAGCCCAGTAGTAAAAGCCGACGATGAGGCCAAAGGCGCCTGCATCTATGGCAAAAGCTGTCATGATCTCATCGTTCAAAACGTTCGGCAAAACGCGCAGGATAAACTGGTAGCAGTAAAATATACCGCCACAGCCAACCATAAACCAAGCGCGGGCGCCACCTAAGGTAGGTGTGTTGTTTTTAGCGATTGCTGCATTTTTAGCCATGGTACCCCGCATTTTTACATGCACCTGAACCCATGAGGGTTCCGCTTTGTTGTTAGTATAAACGATTACCTAATCATATGGCGAAGAAAAAAACAATCCTTTGATTTTTTAGCCATCATTGGGTGTATGGGTTTACGTTGAATGTGTGGCCAACTTCGAGTAGAGTGGAATTTAATAACAATAATAAAAGGGATGGCCACATGCTTAAAAATACCAATTCATCATATGGGATAATAGCGAAAACATTGCATTGGACTGTCGCATTGCTCATTATAACTCTTCTTGGTGTGGGGCTATATATGGTTAGTCTGCCAAATGGGGGTGACAAATGGTATTTTTATGATCTACACAAGGCAACCGGTACGGTCGTCCTGGTATTGGTCTTATTTCGGGTCTATTGGCGGCGCACCAATGAAGTTCCGGGCCTTCCTAAGGATATGCCTGCATGGCAGCAGATAGCAGCTCGTTGGACGCATTATGCGCTTTTGACCTTAATGGTGGTATTTCCCGTTTCAGGTTTGTTGATGTCGCTCATGACTGGGCATCCGGTTAATTTCTATGGACTCTTTACAATTCCAGCTATGGCGGAGGAGCCAGGTCTGGTTGCGGGTGTCTCATATCTGTTGCACACGTACTTGCCCTATGTCTTCATTAGCATTATCAGTCTCCATGTCCTTGCTGCCCTTTATCATCATTTTTTCCGCAAAGATAACATCTTACGTCGCATGTTGCCTTGGGGGTAGGAGTCGCTTGAATCTATTTCAGCTCTCGCGTAGAATGATTAGTAATAATAATGCGAGGGCTCCTAAATGATCAGAAGTACAAATGCTGCCTATGGATTTATTGCTAAAACATTTCATTGGCTTATTGCTGTTTTATTCATTCTTCTTCTGGCCGTGGGCTTGTTTATGACGTCTTTGACCGATAAGGTGTTTAAGATTTTTCTGTATGATTTCCATAAGGCGCTGGGTATGGTTGTGCTTGGATTGGTTCTTTTGAGGATTATTTGGCGATTGTTCGAAACTAAAACGCAGCTTCCTGTGGAACTGCCCAACTGGCAGAAAAAAACATCCAATGTGGTTTTCTATGCGCTTTATTTCTTTATGGTGATTATGCCAATCACTGGCTACTTGATGTCTGTTCTGAACGGGCATCCAATCGATATGTTTGGGTATTTCACTTTACCTGATCTAGGGAAAGGACCGTCTCCACTAGGAACGGCAACGCATTTCATCCATGTGAATCTACCTTATTACGTGATTGCTATTCTATCTCTTCATGTATTGGCAGCGTTGTATCATCATTTTATTCGCAAAGATAACGTCATGAATAGGATGTTATTTTGGAGGTAAGTGATAAAGAGTCCATCAGAAAAACCGCTCTTCAGAGGCGTCGTCAATATGTGGCAAGTTTAAGTGAAGAAACGCAAGAACACATAGCTATTCATCTGGTGGAGCGCGTTCAAAGTTATTTCCTGTTTCCGAAAAATTTTGTTATTGGCACATATTATCCGCGAGATGATGAACAAAATGTGCGATTGCTGAATTTCTTCCTACAGGACGAAGGTCACGTGATAGCTTATCCGCGTGTGGAGCATGACAAAAGTTTGTCTTTTCGCATGGTTAGTTCTAGTAAAGAATTGGTGACGGGTACTTATAATGTGAAAGAGGCTCCCGAATCGGCCCCCATAGTTCAGCCAGACCTTTATTTTGTGCCTTTGTTGGCATTTGATTCCAGATGCCATCGCCTGGGATATGGAAAAGGGCACTTTGATCGTACCCTTGAAAATGCCCGAGCCCAGAGGAATGTTTTGGCAATTGGCGTTGCTTATGATATGCAACGTATAGATAGATTAGCTAACGAGTCCTTTGACGAGCAACTTGATTTTGTTGTGACGGAGTCTCAAGTATATAAAGCGGAAGTGTAATGAAACTATTATTTTGTGGTGACGTGGTAGGCCGTTCTGGTCGCGACGTTGTATTAAAACAAATTCCTCTCTTGCGAGAAAAGTATGAACTGGATGTGGTTGTGGTCAACGGTGAGAACTCAGCCGGTGGCTTTGGCATAACTGGGACCATCGGTAAGTCATTCTTCGAGGCGGGTATTGACGTGATTACCACTGGTAATCATGTGTGGCGGCAGAAGGACGTGGTGTCTTACATTACGCAAGAAAAGCGTTTGCTGCGTCCTATGAACTATTCCAACAAAAAACTGCCTGGTTCTGGGATTGGCATACATAAACTTAAAGATGGTCGTAACTTTATCGTTCTTCATGCGCTGGCGCGCCTTTATATGCCAGATCAAGTGGATTGTCCTTTCCAAGCCATTGAGCTAGTGATGGAGTCGGTTTCCCTGTCGCAAAAGAATATCGCCGGTATCATGCTTGATTTTCATGGCGAGGCGACTAGTGAGAAAATGGCCATGGGGCATTTCTTGGATGGACGTGTGTCACTGGTGGTGGGTACGCATACGCATGTGCCTACCGCTGATCATATGATTTTGCCTAACGGTACGGCTTATCAGACCGATGCTGGTATGTGTGGTGTTTACAACTCGGTCATTGGTATGGATAAGAAAGTACCGCTGGCTAAATTCTTAGGTAAGTTAGTAGAAATGAAGATGGAGCCTGCGGAAGGTGAAGCGACTTTGTGTGGGACCTTGGTTGAGATCAATGATGATACGGGGCTTGCGGAGAGGATCACGCCTATTCGTGTGGGTGGGGTTTTGAGTCAGTCACTGGCTTGATTTTTAAGGGGCTCTGCCCCTTGGACCCCGGGATATTTATTGAAATGGTAAGGCTGTGTATGGTACTTAATTTACTTTCATATGGTTTTGTTAAATTATTAATTTGAATTTTCTTCTCTCCGATCGTAATAATATATCTGTGGTACAGCCGGGGACGGCGATGACCACAAAATGGTAAGGAGAGGGGGCTATAATGGCCCCTCGACTAAAAAAAATCGAACGACCTTATCATTTTCTTAAATATCCTGGGGTCTGGGGCAAAGCCCCAGGAATAGTCATTCCTTAAGGAAACAACCATGTTAATCGACAGTCACTGTCACTTAAACTACGATGATTTCGGCGATGATTTTGATCTGGTGATCCAGCGAGCTAAGGACGTTGGGATCATGAAGATGTTGACCATCTGCACGGAGTTGAAGGAAGCTCAGGCCATATTGGATTTGGCGAACTCAAGGGATGAATTGTGGTGTACGGTTGGCGTGCATCCCCATGAGGCGAAAGAGGCGGTGGAGCAGGGTGATTTGTATGAAAGGCTCAAGCATTTCACTCAATTCGACAAAGTGATCGGTTTGGGCGAGACGGGGCTTGATTATTACTATGAGCACAGCCCTAAGGCTGAACAGCAGGAGGCCTTTAAAAGTCATATTCGTTTAGCCAAAGAAACTGGTCTTCCTCTGATCGTGCATACACGTGATGCAGAAGAAGACACAATCGCTATGCTAAAAGAGGAGAGAGGGAATATTACGGGCGTTATTCATTGCTTCAGTGGTTCTCAGTGGCTGGCTGAACAGTCTCTGGAACTTGGCTTTTACATTTCTATTTCAGGTATTGTAACCTTTAACAAAGCTCAAGGTATTCGGGATACGGTTATGACCGTGCCACTGGACAGGTTATTGGTAGAAACGGATGCTCCTTATTTGGCGCCAGTTCCCAAGCGTGGAAAACGTAATGAGCCCAGCTTCATGATACACACGGCGCAAAAAGTAGCTGAGCTGAAAAGCGTTGCTATGGACGAACTTGCCGCAGCAACAACCACAAATTTCGAACGACTATTTAATATTCAGCATTAGCAGGCGTAAGCGGTAGCGGCCTCATATCAATGATCGTTTCTTGCCTTACTATATTGCATTCGGTTGGGGGCCACCAGTCATTAATCAATAGAGGAGCCGGCTGAGGCGGCAAATAATATTCAATTAACTGTCCTTCTCGGGCTGGTTGAGGATACCCGTAACAATCGGCACTACCTAGGGTTTTGTAACAATAAACTTCAGGAGGGTTGAATCGCTTACCATAAGCAGCCCAGTCGCGTTCTTGTAAACGATCAGATTTATAGAAGACGTCATTGAGCCAAGGACCGCAGCCGCCGAGCGAGAATGTTAAGCATAAGAGTGCTAGAAGTTTATATTTCATTGTTTTCCCTGTCACAATAACTGTGCATTATTCATATGCAATTACCGTGCCAGGGTTGGGCAGTAATAAAAAATCCCGGCGTTTCGGCCGGGATTTGGATTGCTTAAGCTGCAATCAGCTTTCTCAGCACATAATGTAATATGCCGCCGTTACGATAGTATTCTACCTCATCTAGAGTATCTAAGCGGCATAGCAATGGAATGGTCGACATTTTGCCATCAAAATGGGTGATCTTGCATTGAACGATCATTCCGGGCTTTAACGCGCCTTCAAGACCCGTGATGTCAAAAATTTCCTCACCATCGAGACCCAATTTTATGCGATTGTTATCGTCCATGAACACCAATGGCAGCACGCCCATGCCGATCAAGTTTGACCGGTGAATGCGCTCGAAGCTTTCGGCGATCACAGCTTTGACCCCAAGAAGACGTGTACCCTTAGCAGCCCAGTCGCGGGATGAACCTGTGCCGTATTCTTTACCGGCAACAATCACCAGAGGTGTACCCTCATCCTCATACTGCATAGCCGCATCATAAATGGGCATGGCTTTGTTATCAGGCATGTGCTTTGTAAAGCCACCTGGGGTCATGGGGACCATTTCGTTGCGCAGGCGAATGTTAGCGAATGTACCGCGCATCATGACTTCGTGGTTACCACGACGTGAGCCGTATGAGTTAAATTCACTCACCGGTATGCCATGTTCTGTTAGGTACACACCCGCTGGGCTACTTTCCTTGATGGAGCCCGCTGGCGAGATGTGGTCTGTGGTCACGCTATCGCCCAAGATCGCTAAAGGTCTTGCACCTAAAATATCCCTTATGGCATCCGGTTCTTTGTTCATGTTGGCAAAGAAGGGAGGATGCTTCACATAAGTGCTATCCGGCGTCCAGTCATAGGTCATGCTTTGTGAGTCAGAAAGACTGCGCCATAGCTCATCGCCGTTGAAAACATCGCCGTAACGCTTGGTGAACATGGCTGGCGTTAGGTTTTTGGCAACGCTGTCCAAAATCTCAGCATTGGTTGGCCATATATCCTTCAAGTATACATCGTTGCCATTTTGGTCCTGACCCAGAGGGTCTTTATAAAGATCCACCTTCATGGATCCAGCTAAAGCGTATGCCACCACTAATAGAGGCGATGCCAAATAATTCAGCTTCACTTGTGGATGAATGCGTCCCTCAAAGTTACGGTTACCGGAAAGCACGCCAGAAACGGTCAGGTCATTCTCATCCACTGCTTTTGCAATGGGATCGGGTAGGGGGCCCGAGTTGCCGATACATGTGGTGCAACCATAACCCACTAAATTAAATCCTAATTCATCCAGATCCTTAGTGAGGTCTGCTTTGTCGAGGTAATCGGTTACTACTTGCGAGCCAGGTGCAAGAGAGGTTTTAACCCAAGGCTTGGATTTTAAGCCCTTGCTCAAAGCTTTGCGTGCCATCAAGCCCGCTCCCAACATTACTGAGGGGTTGGATGTGTTCGTGCAGCTGGTTATCGCTGCAATGACCACATCTCCATCGCTCAGCTCAAATGTCTGATCGTTATAGGTGACTGTTGCTTTGCCGGGGTTGGCCTTTTCTTCCTTACTCAAGGCTTCGTGTAGCGCTTCCACTGACTTGGATAATGTAATCTTATCTTGAGGGCGTTTTGGGCCAGCCAAGCTTGGTTCCACTTGTGTCAAATCTAAGGAAAGGGTGTCCGTAAACACAGGGTCTGGTGTGTCCGCATGGCGCCACATATTTTGTTCTTTGGCGTAAGCTTCAACCAGCTGCGCTGTGCTCTCATCGCGTCCGGTAAACCTTAGATATCTCAAAGTTTCCTCATCAATGGGGAAAAAGCCACAGGTAGCGCCATATTCGGGTGCCATGTTGGAAATGGTGGCTCTGTCAGCGATGGTCAAATGATCAAGTCCGGGGCCATAAAATTCAACGAACTTACCGACCACACCTTTTTTGCGTAACATTTCGGTTACGGTCAAAACCATGTCTGTTGCTGTGGTGCCTTCTTTCAGTGCGCCCGTGATCTTAAAGCCAACCACTTCTGGAATCAGCATGGAGATAGGTTGGCCAAGCATAGCTGCTTCGGCTTCAATACCGCCAACGCCCCATCCTAAGATGGCAAGACCGTTAATCATAGTGGTGTGGCTGTCTGTTCCCACTAAGGAGTCTGGATAGGCGTAAGCTTGCCCATCTTGATCCTTCTGCCAAACCACTTGGCCTAGGTACTCCAGGTTTACCTGATGACAAATACCTGTTCCCGGAGGAACCACACGGAAATTGTCAAAGGATTGTTGCCCCCAACGCAAGAAAGCGTAACGCTCGCGATTGCGCATGTATTCAAATTCCACATTTAATTCAAAGGCTTCGTCATTAGCAAAGCGGTCCACCATCACGGAGTGATCAATGACCAAATCCACAGGGGATAGGGGGTTAATCTGCGCGGGATTACCGCCCAGTGTCTTGATGGCTTCCCGCATGGCTGCCAAGTCCACCACAGCTGGGACACCCGTAAAGTCCTGCATCAAAACTCGTGTGGGTCTGAATGCAATTTCGCGTGTGCTGGTTCTTTCCTTCTGCCAGTCAACCACAGCCTGGACGTCATCCGTGCTAACGGTGTGACCATCCTCATAGCGTAATAGATTTTCCAATAACACCCTTAATGAAAAAGGCAGCTTTTCAATGGACCCTAACTGACTTTCAGCTGCTTTGAGGCTGAAATAGCGAAAGCTCTTGCCCGCCACATTCAAGGTTTTGCAGGTTTTCAGATGATCTCTTCCAAATCGTGACATGTAGGTGATTCCTCCATTTTATACATTACATTTTCAGCAGTCTATCACACCAAAATCATCGGGTATAGATCAAGACTGAAGGAAAATGTAAGGAGAGAATTCTGTTCAGACCTAAGGTGCAAGTTAATTCATTTTTAACGGATAAGTATTTATCATATTTCTACAACTTGAAAGGGATATTTCATGACTAAGAACAGGTGTATAACGAATCTTGCATACTATGATGCATCAAAAGCTATCGTATGGTTATGTGATGTTTTTGGTTTTAGCAAGCTCAACGTTTTTTCTAATGCAGATGGTACCATTGCCCATGCAGAATTGACACTGGATGGTGGTATGATCATGATTTCGACTCAAACATTAGAAACTCCCTTCTCGAAAAATATCACACATCCAAATGATATCGGCGGTCTTGAAACCATGAGTATCTATCTGGCTGTAAAAGATGCCGATACTGTATATGAAAAAGTATTAGCAAGTGGTGTAAAAATAGAAATTCCCATCAAAGACGAAAGCTATGGCGGCAGAGGATTTTCTTGTCGAGACTTGGAGAATAGGCTATGGAGTATAGGAACTTATGATCCATGGGTTAAGCAATAAATGCCTTTCAATGGAGTGTGTATCATAAAGTTCACCATAATAGTAAAAACGCGGTTGCTAAAATAGCGAAAACGCGATTCGGTCCTGACATGTGGGTGATATCTTTTTCCATGATATGGCCAAGGGTAGATAATTTTTTAACCAAATCAACTGGGGGTTATATTCTTCTATCAGAAACGGTTTTGTAACTTGACACAAAGAATATGAATGCTTATAGACTTAATCAAGTTGTCCCGTATGACCTGTTGGCATACTAATTATTATAAGGAATGTTATGCTAAATAGAATGCTTATCAGATCTATAATTATGCTGTCGACCTTGTCATCTGTATTGGCAACCGGCCCAATTTATCAGCCTGAACAAGACAATCGTATGCGCCCAGTTCTTTCTGGAGTCTTTCCCCCGGACATTAACGAATTTATTCTTGGGCTTGTGGATGACCCTAAGGTTGTACGTACACTTGGAGCGGTAAATCGCAACCTGCGTGCTTGGGCAGGAAAATGGAAGCAGGAGCGAATCTTGAAAGTTAACGCCGTGATAGATGGCGAAACTTTGTTGAAGTTGATAAAGGATAGGGCGGCGGGCAGTAAACTACTAAGATTTTTGGATTTAAGCAGCTGCACTGAGGAGCAGCTCTCGAAGGAAGGGGTGGATGCTGGACTGATTGAAGTCCTCAAGCTCTGTCCTGCTCTGGAATCGCTTAATCTTGGGAATTTGTTAATTACCGATGAACTTCTGGGCCGGATAGCAGAATCTTGCCCAACCCTTCTATCAATAAACCTAGGTAAAAAAGAATGCCGCAACCCCAGCTATTCAAATGTAATGAACGGCTGTGAATTGATTACCAATGATGGCTTGCAAGCCTTAGCAAATTGCCCGCGGCTTGCCTCCCTTAATCTTAAGAATCGCTTTATGGTTACGGATGAGGGGGCCTGCTTCATTGCAGCGACCCTTCCCCACCTTGCTTTGCTGAATCTTGACGCCTGCACGAAACTTACAGATAGGGGATTGCGTACCATCACTAAAAGCCTCAAAAATCTTGATTCAGTCAATCTTAGTGGCTGTCTTAAGATTACGGATCTTGGCTTTCTATGCATTGCAGGAGACTGTCCAGACATTGTCTCTCTTAACCTTGCGTATACTAATATCACCGATACGGGTTGGAGTGTTATTGCAGGGCGTTGCAGAAAAATCAGGTCACTGGATCTTAGTTGCTGCAGATTAACTCACGAAAGCCTGCTTACCATTCCAGCGACCTTTACGGCCCTTGCTTCACTTAAATTAGGACACTCCGAAAATCTTACTGATGATGTTTTGTTAAGTCTTGCACTAAACTGTAAACAACTTCGAGTTCTTGATCTTGTTTGGTGTAAAGGTGTCACCGATGCTGGTTTGCTAGCCGTTGCGCAAGGGTGTCCAATCTTTAACTCACTAAGAATGTCGGGAGGCGCGATCCCCTTCCCAGAGGTAACTATGAATGGCCTGTGCGACTTTGCAGAAAATTGTCAAAATCTTGCCTCCTTGCATTTAAGCAATCTAAAAGGTGACTGGGTAAAATTGGAATCTAGCGTTGAGGGCTGGTCTAGACTGTCACAAGCTTGTCAAAGTATTACTTCACTTACCGTTGAAAGTAGAGAGCTTACAGATGAACACTTGCTCGCTATCGTAGGGAGATGCCCAAAGCTTAGCTCACTAAGGATTTCTGGGAGAAATTATACCGAGAGCGGCCTATTAGCAGTTGTGAAGCAATGCCCAAACCTTACCTCACTTGATGTTTCATTTACCGTTCTTAGTGAAGAAGGTTTGGCCTCCCTTGCAGCAATGCACCCACACCTCACATCAATTACCGTTGTGGATTGTTTTAAGATTAGGCCCTGGCGCACGCTTGATCTTGTGCGACTCTATCAGCCACGTCTTAACATAGATACAGGATCGTAATTGGCGAGGAATTAGTGTGAGGATTCCCCTTTAGGCCGAAAACTGTAACTAACGAAGTTAATATCAATATGCTTCTTGAAACACCTAATCCATTGTTATATTTTAATTCATCAAAAATGGCCGATTGAAAAATTTTCGTTTATTGGAGTCCGTTTTTTGAAGTTGATTAATTGTCGCTTATAGGATACACTATCTATTAGGATGCGATCCATGCATGATCAAAAGACTGTTGAGTTTTACTGCGATGAGTTTGGTTATGAACCTTTTACTGACTGGTTAAGCTCTTTAAAGGATACCAAGACGAAAGCTCGAATTCTTCAAAGGTTATTGCGGATGGAAAATGGTAACTTTGGAGACCACGCCTCGGTAGGGATGGGGGTATGGGAACTCAGACTTGATTTTGGTCCTGGCTATAGGGTTTATTATGCGCTTGAGAGTAAACGCGTCGTTATTCTACTTTGTGCTGGTAACAAGAAAACGCAGCAGAAGGATATAGGAAATGCCCATTTTTATTGGGCTCAATATTGTGGAGCAGTGCAATGAGGAAATTTAGGAAACTAAAAGACGTGTTGCTAGAGGATCTTAAGGATTCTTCTTATGCGCAGACTTATCTATCTGTAGCCCTTGAGGAATATGAAATGGATCAGGACACTTCGTCATTTTTAGGGGCATTGCGACTTGTGGCAGAAGCTCAAGGTGGCCTAACTCAGTTGGCAAAGAAAACCCATCTTAACAGACAGAATCTGTATAAATCTCTTTCTGCAAAAGGAGCGCCAAAGCTTCATACTATAGAAACCGTTCTGCACGGTCTAGGCTATAGACTTTCAGTCGTCCCACTTGATGAGAATAAGCATAAACATTAATTCAAAGCTACTATCCCTGAAAGGTTCTAGCTACCTGCGATCTTTTATTCTAGTGTTTAACAATCCCTTCCTACATCTGTTTTGTTAGCTTACAAAATTCGCCAAAATAGTAAAAACGCGGTACGTTAAGCTCAGATAAATAAATGGTTTTAAAATGAAACCCTAAAAGATGGTAATCTCCGAGATTAGTCAAGAAATGTGGATTCCCTTTTCCATATTGATGGCCAAGGGGATAGGTATCACCCTTCGCAAACTCCTATAACCACAAGCGGCTCTGCTTTTATTATTGACTCGCATACTAAATAGCGAGAAAATTAATAAGATTTGTCAGCGGAGAATTTTATGGATCATTTCAAAAATTACTTCTTTTTCTTAGTTATACTTTTTTCTCTTTCTTTCTATTCTCATGCTTCCGAAAAAAAACTTCCTTCCACGTTTGCGGTATACCAGCAAGAGGGGCCGGTTTGTCCTTATATTTCATGGGTTAATCTGGACAAGGTGCGTCAGATGAGAACCCGTGGGGGTGGAAAAATTACATTTCAGGATAGTGACTATTCTACCAAGATAAACAGCTATGCCAAGTTTTTACCCAGGCTGCGTGTTTTGGATCAGATGTATGACAACCTTCGCAGTGCTGGTGGGGCATATGCGCAATACGAGAAGGTAATCCGTACTCAAGGGATCATAAGTAGTCGCATATTCGATGCCAATGGAATTCCTACCGTAACAATGGATCCTGATCTGGTGTCGCAAGCTATTCGCACGGCCTTTACGCCCTATAATATCTTGGTTGATCCTGAGTATCCCATCAAGCGGTGGCTTCCCATATTACAATATTCGCTAACCAATCAGCTCTATTTCTATGACTTTCATGATAATAAGACCACGCAACTGCCCATGGTTAGCACAGAATCTAATGGTGCTATAATTATGAATGTCACCATTAATAATGGTGTTGAGCCCACCAGTTCTTTTTCCGAAGCGCGAGTGGCATTGCAGCCATCAATGTTAGAGAAAATGGGGGTGAACGCAAAACAAATAGAATGTCCTATTACGGAACAAAAAACGTTTGGCTTCAAAACAGGTTATTTTGTTCCGGTAACAGACGACACAACATTATGCCAAGAATATTACTTTGATGTAGGATCCTTCCAGCACATGCTTTTAGCTTGTGGCGTTCATACGGATAACTCCACGTTTTCTGACGAGGATGTTTCCCTGGAGGCTATGGCTAGCCGCGAGTTGCAAGAAGCCATAAAGGCTGATCCCAGAAATCCTTGGGCAGATCTCGTTAAGGAAGACCTCTTTGAATATCATCTGGCAGAAATATTTAAGGACAATGAGGACCTGAAATACCGTACTATGGCGGCAGTGGATTACTATAATAACTACTGGCAAATCTATGAGGAAAGCTTTGATTTTTACGATGCGCCTGCAGAGCCGCGAACCAAGCTTTCACAGAAGCAACGTTTCATGCCAGGCAAAGATCAAATGCTCGCCTACCTCTTTTCGAATCAGTTAAGGTTCTTGTGGGCAGCCACCATAAGCAGCGATGCAGTTCAGGCCATTGAAGGTGTTGAAGAACGTATACCAGAAGCTATGAGTGAGCAGCTCCATAGGGAAGATCGAAATTTGCGAGAATTTGATGCCGAACAAGTTATTCTTTCCGCACTTTACCAGAAGTTCGGGATAGGCGACGAACAGTTCTCATTTTTTGATATGTGGAAGGAAATACGAGCCCTATTTTTACAAAGGATAGCCCCCCTCCAGAAGCAAGATTTCGTAACATTTTCAAACCACGGTTCAGTGATTAGTTTCGACCAAGATCTCGTTCAACTCCAGCACCACGAAACACCCCATATAGCAAAAGAACTGGGATTTGCGGTGTGGGACTCACTGTATGAGAAGGTGCTTAGGCCTTTCTACCAAAGACCAGGAACGGAAGAGGATGTGATTAAGTTCTAAAGTAGAAATATTTTTCCTATTTCCCCTTGAAAATCATAAATTTGTTCTTATATCAATAATAGGCGTTATTGATGGGGGTTTTTATGCGTTATATTTTTAGTGTGTTGAGTTTAATTGTTGGTTTTTCTTACTCGGGTGATGTATTTGCATCTGAAGGTAAATTCCCTTCTAAATATGCTGTGCACCAACAACAAGGTGCTGTCTGCCCTTTCCTGCCTTGGGTGAATTTGCAAAAGATTCGTGATATGCGCGCAAGAGACGGCGGTCAAATCGTATTTCAGGAGGCAGATTATTCGACTAAGCTTAATAGCTATGCTTTGTTTTTACCCCGCATACGTACTCTAGATACAATGTATGACAATATTAATAATGCAAACGGATCATATGCAGCATATGAAAGAACTATACGCGAGCAAGGTATCAAGGACAACCAAAGATTTAGTGCTAAAGGTGAGCCTATCGAAACCATGGATAGTTGGTTTAAGCAGTTAGATAGGGCTCGCCGTCCTTCTTACTCGCCCTTCAATTTCCAAATGGTAAATCCTTACGCCATATCGAAGCGTTGGCTGCCAATAATCAAGGGCCAGGGAACGGATGAGCTTTTCTTTTATGATTTCAACTCTCATAAGACCTTCCAAATTAGCGAGAAAGCTGCAGAAAATAATTCTAATGATGTTGATGTAACATTGTACTGCTTCGTAGAAGGCGAAATGAAGGCTAAGTTATTTAGCTTTGAAAGCTGGATGCTCTCAGCTATGGGCGTAAGCAAGCAAGAGCTTGAATCGTCCTTCTCAATGGCGGCGCCAGGTTTACCGGAGTCTCGATACATCCTGAACTACTCTGATTCAAGTAAAAATGGCGAGATATTTTATGATGTGGGAACCTTCCAGCATATGCTATTTGCATGTGGCGTAAAAGCAGACAACACCTCATTTGTGGAGGGTGATGACTCGTTGGAGGTTAAGGCTTATGGTGAGTTTCGCTCAGGGCTCAACGTAAATCCGCTGAATCCTTGGCACTTAATCAACAAAGAAGATTTGTTTGAGTATCATCTGGCGCAAGTCTTTAAGAACAATCCTGAGCTGAAGGCTAAAGCAAAACAATCTGTGGGTTTCTACAATGATTGCTGGAGATTCTACGAGGAGAGCTTTAATTTGTATGACAGTGCAACAGAGGCAAAAACACAATTTTCCCAAAAGCAAAGGTTCTTGCCAGGCGAAGATCAAATGCTGGCTTACCTGTTTTCTGGTCAATTGCGTTTTCTTTGGTCTGCAAGCATAAGCATGGATGCCCTGGTTGATGTGGAAGAGCTTAATGATAACTTGGGCGATGGTGTTGTTAAGGCAATGAAAATGTTTGGATCTCTTCCAGGTGTGCCCAGCGTAAAGCAGATTATATCTGCCTCTGAAGACAAGAAATATGGCGCCAGGAATAACAAGTATTCATTTATGGATACATGGTCTGAAATTAAGCCGCTTTTTCTTCACATGGTAGGACCGAAACAAGATTTTGTGAGCTTTTCGAGTCATGGAAGCGTCATCAGCTTTGATGACAATTTGATAGAAAAGCAAAGTCATGAATCGCGTCCAACGGCCCAAAAACTTGGTTTTGAAATGTGGGATTCCCATTATGATAAAGGCCTAAACCCGTTTTACCGTAAATCAGGTAGAGAAGATGATATGCTTAAGTTTTAATGAACGAGGTCAACTCAAAGCATCCCCGCGGGAGATGCTTTGAGTTCCAAATGCTCTCTTGAAAGACTAATTTCCCATTAAGACAATTCTGGCATTCGTGTCATCAAATGTGGTATCCTAAAAATAAAAGGGTGTGCATCCATAAATGACACTGCCTCGTGAAATCAAAATATCAGTAATTGCCATTGTATGTTTAGCAAACATGATGTTTTCGAACGAGCTTCCTTTGCCTGCTTTACCTACTATTGCTAAGTATTTTTCCACCACCACTGAAATAACCCAGATGACTGTTGCGATGAATCTTGCGGGTATTGCTATTTTTGCTTTGATTCATGGTCCGCTGTCGGATACTTATGGACGTAAGAATGTGTTGTTATATTCGCTGTTCTTGTATGTGATTTTTACACTCATTTGTCCCTATGCGGAGACTATCCATCAATTGGTCATGTTCCGGTTTCTACAGGGTTGTTGCGGTGGTGCGTCCACTGTTATAGGACTGGCTATGGTCAACGATGAGTTTTCAGGGCCCCACAACACGCAAGTTCTTTCTCGCATTATGGTCGCGTCGGTGGGCGCAAGTATATTAGCTCCCATCATTGGGGGACATCTGACGGTTGGGTTTGGATGGCAGTATGTGTTTTATTTCATGGCTGCCTACGGCGCATTTTGCTGGTTGTTGATCTATTTCTATTACAAGGAGTCTTGCGTACACCATCATGCTCATTGTCCTGAGGGTAGTAAGCTGAAGGCGAAGTTGTTGTTGAAGTACCATCAAATATTTGAAGGTTTCAGTGAAATGCTACATCACCGGGAATTCCTGTATGCGGTGACGATTCATGGCTCGTTAAACTGTGGCAAGTGGATATACGCAACGGTTGCGCCGTTTATCTTTATTCAAAGCTTGGGGCTGTCGCCCATTGTTTTTGGGTATTATACGGCAGCATTAATAGGGGCCTTTATTCTTTGTTCGCTGCTCACCGAGTTTACTATCGAAAAGATTGGAAATTATGGGGTGATCCAAAAAGGTCTCGGTATAGCCTTTGTGGGGGCCGTTTTGCTGTTGATTGTGTTGCTTTTCTTCCCCAACAGACCTGATTCATTGGCCTTTGCAGCTGCGCTTTACATTGGTGCCACAGCCATGCTAACACCATCAGGAGCAACGCTGGCTATGGATTTAACCAAAAAGAAGGGCGCTGCTGCTGCCATTCTTTCCAGCTCCAAGACTTTTATGGGCGTTTTGGGTGCTTCTATCGGCGGAATTGTTCGTGAAGATCACTTTATTTTAATGCCGATCATCCTTTTTGTAACCATTGCTGTTCCTGCCTTTATGCTGTTCCAATTACGACAAGGTCAAAAAAAACACGCCTAATTCCATTTTTTAGTTGGATTTGGGGTAATAGTTTGCTATTAGCAATCATACTGAGATGCTTTCGGTTTGATTGATTGAGAGCAGTTGGTGAAATAATGCGGGCGTGGTGAAATTGGTAGACACGCA
The DNA here is from genome assembly GCA_041738135.1 of Alphaproteobacteria bacterium. Taxonomy (GTDB): domain Bacteria; phylum Pseudomonadota; class Alphaproteobacteria; order JAGOMX01; family JAGOMX01; genus JAGOMX01. Next base: position 5,920 of record JBGSQK010000051.1, on the reverse strand, counting down.
AGATTTAGGTTCTTGTGGCTTAGGCTGTGGGGGTTCAAGTCCCTTCGCCCGCACCAATTTTTTATTTGCTACAGGAAGGGCAGACCTTATGAGAGTCCTCGCGGAATCATCCAAAGATTTAAGACATGAGTTTAAAATTGAAATCCCTGCTCAAGAAATTGAGTCACAGGTTGAGCAGTCTTTATTAGAGTATGGCAAAACTGCGAAGATCCCAGGTTTTCGCTCTGGTAAGATACCTTTGAAAGTATTGCGCCAGCGTTTTGATGCCAGTGCTCGCAAAGATGCGATTAATGCGGCTGTCCGCGATTCCATGTCATCTATACTACAAGAAAAATCACTGCATCCTGCCACCAATCCTAAGGTTGATGTGGCAGATTACACCAGTGGTCAAGACCTCACATACACCATGGAAGTGGAAGTGCTACCTGTTTTCAAAGTTAAAGAACTCAGCGGCCTTAAAGTCACAAAACTGAATGTGAAGTTGTCTGACAAAGATATCGACGAGCATCTGATGAAGCTGCTGGAAGCGCAAAATCGCACCACTAAGGTAGAAAAGGCGCGTAAATCAAAAACCGGAGATACGGTTGTGATTGACGCTGTTGCATCGCATCCAGATTTTGACGCCAGCGAGCAGGGCTTTGAGAAGTTCTCCCTCGAGTTGGGCAAAGGTCATCTGGAACCGTTTGAACGTGGCCTAACAGGTAAATCAGAAGGCGATGTGGTTGATATTGAGTTCACATTGCCTGAGAATTTTCCCAACAAACCGTTTGCTGGAAAGACTTTGCATTATAAGACGACACTTAAAGAATTGCGTGAACCTTTAAAGCCAGCTCTTACGGAAGAGATTGCCAAGGAATTCGGGTTTAAGGATTTAGCTGAACTTCGTGCGGAAGCAAAAAAGCAGCTGGAAGATTCCATTGAGCGTCCATCGTTCCTACATTCCAAGAGACAAGTTCTGGACGGTTTGGCTGATCAATACAGTTTTGCTTTACCACAAACCCTTTTGGATCAAGAATTCAACCTGATCTGGGAAGAAGCCGAAGAAGAGATCAAGCACGAAGTGGAACATGACGGCAAAGTCAAGCCTTCTGACAAAGAACTGGCGTCTTTGAAAAAGAAGTATAAGGATTTGGCAGAACGTAGAGTTCGTCTAGGCTTGGTACTTTCAGAAATTGCTAAAGAAAATAATGTTACTGTGCCTAAAGAAAAAATCGCACAAGCTGTGATGCAAGCGGCAAGACAGCATAAGGGCTACGAAAAAGAAGCTTTCGAGTACTATTTCAAAAACCCAGAAGCCAACGCTCGCCTGCGCGCACCTTTGCTAGAGGACGAAGTGATGCACTTCATTCTAGGCAAGGTTAAGCTGTCGGATAAGGAAGTCAATATCGAACAGTTCAAAAAAGAATTGGATAAGCTTTCTGACGAATAAACGGCTCGTTTAAAATTAAAACCCCGTCTCCTCAGGAGTCGGGGTTTTTTTGTTTGTCCCCAGACATTTTTCATCCCTCCCATTTGCATTACGTTCACATACGTATTACGATAAAAATATCCGCTGCATAATTATATGCCTGCTGTTGCAAAGTTCATTGCCGCCGGTAATGCAAAGCAGTAACCGATTATTATCCTTTTTCATCTACTAGCAACCCTAAGGGATACCTATTGCTGGGTTCGGAAGTAATTGCTACTAATTCTTCCCAGATTTTTCAGGTTTACTGCTCTTGCCTTTTTTGCAGTCTCTAATGCAGATCAGGTCCTCATTGTGCATACTACGAGAGAGTTTGTCGTATTCTTCTTTTGATATCTTTTTTTTATATCGTTGATGGACTAGTTGGCCATTTAACTCTTCACTTTTGGCTTCGCATACTTTAACGCATTCTTTCTTGCTCTGTGGAGTGCTAGCTAGAGAATTTTGAGCAACAGCAAATGTACCGGTGATAATTGTGATAGTGAGAAGTAAGTTCTTGGACATAACGTTCATCCTTATTATTATGGCTTTGCAGGTATCTTCAACATTATTGTCGCGCAATGGGGGTTAAAGGATGGTTAACGGTTTTAGAATAATTGAAGTAAACTAACCTGCCTAATGATTCGTTGTTACTTTGAAGAGGATCTCGCAATGAACTGATCACATCCCTGCAGCGCTCCAAGATAAATCCCTATCCAATTTAAGTACTAACTTATAAGGTATAAAATTTCATTTGTCATGGATTGGATATCCACGTAATCTATAAATAAAAAAGTGCAAAATTTATGGATAAGCCTTTATACGTTTGGATCGTCTTTATTGCTATAGTTCTATCCCTTTTGGTTTTAGATCTTGGCGTCTTTCATAAGAAAAATAGAGAAATTAGTTTTAAGGAAAGTCTCTGGTTGAGTGCTTTTTACATTTTCATTTCTCTACTCTTTAGTTTATGGATTTGGTATATGAATGGTGTTGAAAAATTCGCCGAGTACCTCACCGGATTTCTTGTGGAAAAATCTTTAGCCCTGGATAACATTTTCCTTATTTCTTTGGTGTTTGCTAATCTTTCCATACCGTTAAAATATCAGCATAGAGTTTTATTCTGGGGCATTTTAGGCGTGATTGTCTTGCGGGCGATCATGATTGGCTTAGGCGCGCAAATTATTGCTAATTTTTCATGGGTGTTATACCTATTTGCTGCCTTTATGATTTTCACGGGTATAAAGATGTTTTTTGTCTCTCACGATACCGTAGATATTTCTAAAAATAAGCTTTTGATATGGATGCGAGGGCATTTAAACATAACCGATAAAATGCATGATCAGCATTTTTACATATATCAAAATCACCCTAAAACCCATAAAAAAACGTTATTTTTCACCCCCTTGTTCGTGGCTTTAGTCCTTATAGAGTTTATTGATTTAATTTTTGCCGTCGATAGCATACCAGCCATTTTTGCTATAACCCAGGACACGTACATCGTATACACCAGCAATATATTTGCTATTTTAGGCTTAAGAGCCTTATATTTTGCGCTTGCCTCCATCATGGATAAATTCTATTACCTGAAATACTCACTGGCGGTGGTCCTCATATTTATTGGCTCCAAAATATTTATTGCGGATGCTTTTGGTTTAGCCAAAATTCCACCGATTCTTTCGTTATCCGTTACCGTTGTTATTCTTTTGTCAGGCGTATTGCTTTCTTTTGTTAAACAAAAAGAAGATACCGTGGCAAAATGAGTAAAACTATGGGCAGCTCCTTAGAGAACATCATTGAAGGAAAAATCTGGAATTTTAGTATTTCAGCCTTGATCATAATTAACACGATAGTTCTGGCTCTCGAAACATATCCTGAAATGATGCTTATTTATGGGGGCATGCTTCATTTCGTCGACAATGCCATACTGGGAATTTTCGTTTGTGAGCTTATTATTCGCTTCCTCGCCCAAGGGATATCTTTTTTTAAAAAACCTTGGTCTCTTTTTGATTTATTTGTCATCGGCATTGCGCTTGTGCCTAGCCAAGAAGCTTTCAGTGCGTTGCGGGCAGCTCGTGCGTTACGTGCTTTACGTTTAATCTCTATCTTTCCAAGGCTTCGAGGTGTGATTGAGGGTCTTGTCATGGCAATACCGGGCATAGGAGCTATAGGCTCGGTCATGGCGATCATTATTTGTGTTTTTGCCTTAATTGCGAGTAAGCTATATGGAAATGATTTCCCGCAGTGGTTTGGAAATTTTCATCTATCCATATTTAGCTTATTCCAGATCATGACGTTAGAAGGATGGCCTGATATTGTGCGAACTATCATGGAACAAAAACCTTTTGCCTGGGTATTCTTTATTACCTACATTTTAATTGCGACCTTCAGCGTGCTAAATCTTTTTATTGCTGTGATCGTGGATGCTATGCAAAGAAGCCATTCAGCCGATACACATGAGGATCACGACAAAATATTAGATATCGATAAAAAATTGGATCTGATTTTAGAAGGACTAAAGAAAAAATAGGGCTCTTGCTACTTATTTATTCTGGATAAAATGAAACATCCCCTGTCACGCAAAAGTGTAGCTGTCCGGTCTATAGGACTCGGTGGTTGTCCGAAAAAGGCTGGCTAGATAAACCTTCGTGGTCAGGTTAGGAGCCCCATTCAGCTATTCGTGCCTTCTTGATCACTAAATAATCCTGAAGTTATTTCAGAGTTTGTATCATCCATGGTTACGATTAAATCAACATTATAATCAAGTGCCGGAATCCATGCATGCGTTGAACTATCTTGATGAATCATCATACCTGCCATTGGCTTAAGCTCACGACGCTGGCGATGTGCGCCGCCTCAACTGCTTTTGCTTAAAAGCCCTGCTTTCTGAAGCATAGCATGACACCAGTTATAGCTACGTTAGACCTGCGAATCATTCGCCAGCGAACGGCATTAGTGTTTGGCCCACCCTTTAAGGGTGGGCTTTGGACTACTTCCACCAAGACATCAATGAGGATGCCAAGGATGGTTCAGGATCCACTACCTTCAGTCTTGTTAAGGCTTTCTCAGCTTTTTTATTCCCGTCTTTTTTAGCCATTTCGTAAAATTGGATAGCTGCTTTTAAATCTTTTCCAACCCCACGGCCTCTTTCGTATATATGACCTAACTCATATGCCGCATCTGAATTGGGCTGCCCTGCTGCTTTGCTGAGCCATAGGATAGCCTTTTGTGGATCGTAAAATTCACTTTTTGGACGCTCATAAATTCGACCCAGCTTATATTCAGCCTCAGGAAGTCCTCGATTTGCTGCTTGTTCGATCCAATAGAATTGAAGTTTTCTATCCTTTTCCACAAACCTTACATGGTGATAGCCATATAAACAACCAAGGGTGTATTGGGCAGGGGCGTAGCCTTGTTTTGCCGCATTGTTGAGGTAATTTAGCACCTTAGTTTTATGTTCATCCGTATTCTCTTTTCCATGCATGAAATGAACGGCCAGTGCATGTAATGCCGGTGCATAGTTTTCGCGGGCAGCGTCTTGATATAAAGCTAAGGCTTGGTCTTGGTCTCCTATGCGATAATACATATTTCCCATTTCAAATGCTGCAGCTGGACTTCCTTGCGAAGCAGCAGAAATCATTAAACGATCTTTTTCCATTAGATCTGGGTCTGACAGCAATGCTTGCAATGCTGCTGATGTATTGGAATAGCCAGCAGGGTCTATTTCATCATCAGAAGCTTGCGATGCTCCCGTTGACATAAATCCTAAAACGATGGCGATGGGAATGAGTTTGTTTAACATTGGGTTCTCCTTATCGTAACTAAGTGTTCAACATTGAATTTGTTCGTATACTACTAGTCAGAAAATTAAAGGTTGTCAAATTTTTATTGTACTAGCTCATAACATATGGGACTGAAGAGGCCTCTTTTAGGTTGCTAACATATTCGTATGGAGTTAGTCCACCTAAACGTTGATGTGGTCTGTAGGAATTGTACTTCAATTGAGCGCATGAGAGCTGTTGCCTGACCTCACTTATACTGCCAGGAATAAACTTATCAGAGGCATAGAAGTCTTCCCTAAAGGTTCTATTTCCTCTTTCAACACCACCGTTCCATTGAGGTCTTTTGGGGGGTAAGACATAAAGAGGTATGTTATATTCTTTGCATTTTTCTTCGAACAATTTCATGAATTCTGATCCTCCATCTACTTGAACAGACTTAGTTGTAAAAGGCATTTCTTTGATCACCTTATCTAGGAATTTAGCAGCAGACGAACTGTTAGCATTCGTGTAGACATCGGCTATTATCACCTTAGATTCGGGATCCCAGGCTTGGAAGTGGGTAATCCCCCCATTTTTAATGGGTTTATAAAGTAGAAAGTTCTTTAGCTGCCCCATGCAGCTTTTGTTTTGGTGTAATTCCACCTAACCCCATATTAGGTCTTTCGTTGTTATAATGCCATAGCCAATTTGTGGCTTT
>JBGSQK010000011.1:0-1836 GCA_041738135.1 Alphaproteobacteria bacterium | reverse complement strand
CTACTTTAGGACACCTGATAATAAATTACATTGATGTCTTCCACCTTACCGAACTGCTTATCGGCAGTGATCAAAGGCAATTGAAGTGCATAAGATGTTGCCGCAATTATAGCATCGGGAAGTTTCAATGAAAATGTTTTTCTATAAGCTACCGTTTTATCTCTTACTTCATTGCTGTATCCCACCACTTTGCAATAAGAAAGAAAATCAAGAATCATTTTCTCTGACTGGTTTGTGAGTTTAGGAAAAGAAAGCAACTCTATTTCGGTGATGAATGAAATAACCACTGATTTATCTCTGAATATTTCAATGACTTCGGGATCTCCATTAAGGAAGTATAGGGCTATATTCGTATCAATGAAAATATCACGCCCACTCATTTCTGATCTGCTTTTGGAAATCCAAAGGATCCAAATCGCTCTTGAGAAGACCTGCAAAATCCATGATGCCCAATTTTCTTTTTCCTTTTAAAGCTTTCTGAATTTTGCGCTGGATTTCGGCAGTACTTGAGCCCTTCTTTATGACGGTAACCATGGTTTTGCTTTTGAATTCAAATATAATGAAATGGCTTTGATAAAAAAGGGTGCGCGTCTTAGTAGCAATTCCGTAAAATTGAACGACTGCCGGAAAACAAAAAAGCCATGCTCTTTTAGTTTCTGGACGGCTTTATTTTTAAAGCAAATGTGCAGCAGATGGCGTGGGTAAAATGAACTTCATTTAAAGACCACTCGAACGTTCTTTTTAAATAAACCTTGACGATTATTCGTGAAAAACTCTTCAAGAGCTGTTTGACTGTTCATCACAATGGTATCGTTAACCGATAGCAGCTCGATTTTCTCTATTCTCTCAGAGTAATCTTTTATTTGTTCATCGTTCCACTGCCAGCCAAAGCCATATAAGATTCCTGCTTCACCCATTCCTTGAACTTCAATGTTGAAGGTGTCAACTACTCCTGAGTCATTAACCAATAGGTACTTGAAATAAGCGGTCTGATCAGTCCTATTTACTATTTCTAATCTTCCTGGAACATCACAAGCAGTGAATAAGACAAGGAGAGAACAGATGATGAGTGATGATTTCATTACCGATAGTAATTAGGCATAAACAAACGACCGTAAATATCTGCTTGCCATTTCAGACGGGATTTTCACGCATATTTTGAAGATCGATTTTTAAATAGACACACAGTTCAATGAACACTCCCTTAGAGCCAAGAAAGTGGCTCACTTGGGATGACTTGGGACGTACTTGGGACATACTTGGGACATACTTGGGACATACTTGGGACATGCTTGGGACATACTTGGGACATACTTGGGACATACATGGGACATACATGGGACATACTTGGGACATGCTTGGGAGATACTTGGGACATGATTGGGAGATACTTGGGACATGGTTGGGGGATGGTTGGAACTAGAATGGGGGGAAGTGTTCATTAAAGTTGTTAGAAATAAGCTGCTCCACCGAATTTTTGCGGTTGCAAACCGAGAAACACCATATGTTGAAACCTATGGTCACAAACTCAGTAATTGTTGAAAACTTAGGTTGCATAATCCTTAGAATACGTAGCAGGTAATGAAACCTGTAGTTGCGGCTCATAAGCCAAATTTAAATAGTATCAAATCACCGCGCGACGGGAGTCGCTCGGCAGCGGGGGTAGCGGGTTTTTCGCGGTCTTGCCACATTAGTATGCACCCTTCGTAGCTTTCTTTGACGGTTAAGATCATAGGTTGTCGGGGTTCATGCGGTTTGACCACAGTAACAATATGGTTACTTTTTTTGAGTCAAAAGTGTAGAAAATGGTTGTTTGGGGAGACAGCTGATATTCGT
>JBGSQK010000037.1:0-42445 GCA_041738135.1 Alphaproteobacteria bacterium | reverse complement strand
AAAGCCACAAATTGGCTATGGCATTATAACAACGAAAGACCTAATATGGGGTTAGGTGGAATTACACCAAAACAAAAGCTGCATGGGGCAGCTAAAGAACTTTCTACTTTATAAACCCATTAAAAATGGGGGGATTACCGTATGGTCTGCCCTGGTCATAGGCAACTGGTATATGGGCTACATCAGTTGGCATTTATTGGCTGCAGCAGCGATTGATTTGACGTTTGCCGCGTTCTTTGTAGCTTTTTTGCGCAGAAATTAAATTTCTATCACCAGTTTGCCGAAGTTCTTACCCTGCAGCAGTCCAATGAAGGCTGTAGGTGCATTTTCAATTCCTTTTACCACATCTTCTTTGACTACGATCTTTCCAGCCTTAATAAGGGGAATGGAATCAGCCACAAATTGGTCATATCGGCTCATATCATCAGTTACAACCATGCCTTGAAGCTTCAAGCGTTTGCCGATACTCAACAAAAAGAGTAAAGGACTGCGATCTATATGAAAGAATAATCTAAAAGCCGCACCAATCTTGCGAAAGATGCCGCCGAATTTAAAGCCTGGTTCCAATAGTGTACCTGCATCATTGTACCAGACAATGCCGCCAATGATTGGAACACGTGCATGTTCATTAAATAAGTTAAAGGCAGTCCAGAAAATGGGACCACCCACATTTTCCACATAAATATCGATTCCCTTAGGGCATGCGGTGGCTAGATCTTTGGCAAAGGATTTACTTTTATGATCAACGCAGGCATCAAAGCCTAAAGTCGCAACCGCATACTTACATTTGGTTTCGCCGCCAGCAATTCCCACTACGCGACAACCCTTCAACTTGGCCAACTGCCCAGCGATGGATCCAACAGCACCGGTAGCAGCTGTAATCACAACTGTTTCCCTCTCCTTAGGCTCACCAATTATATTAAGGCCGTGAAAAGCTGTATAACCAGGCATGCCCAACGCACCTAAGTAATGCGATGGTTTTGCGTCTGGTGATAGTTTGATAACACCCAGCTCATCGTCAAGCTCCGGAAATCCTTGAGCTAACAGATCTGCCTTTAAAACAACAAATTTCTGCCATCCCGAACCAGTAAGCAGCTTATCACCCACTTTAAATAATGGGTCTTTAGTTTCCACAACCTCGCATACTGCCGCTCCTGTTAGAACTTCATTAAGCTTGAAGCTCGGGCCTTCCAAATCACCTTCGCCCATACGAGCTCGCATATAAGGGTCCAAAGAAAATGACAATGTTTTGAGCAGAATTTCACCATCTTTGAGTTCAGGCACTGTCTCTTCAACCAATTTAAAGTCTTCTGCTTTAGGTGCTCCCTTGGGGCGTTGCGCCAAAACAATCTTTTGATTCATCATTTCCATTTTTATTTCCCCCAGCCTAAACCTCTAAATTTCGATCACCAGCTTGCCAAAATTCTTGCCTTGCAATAACCCGATAAAAGCTTCAGGCGCATTTTCAATGCCCTTGACCACGTCTTCTTTAGGCTTAATCTTGCCCGCTTGAATAAGCGGCAAAACTTCATTTAGAAACTCATCATACTCATCCATATGATCAGATACGATGAAGCCTTGATACTTAATTCGTTTGCCTATTCCAGACAAAATAATCAGGGGGCTAAAATCAGGGCCAGCAGGCAAGCCAGGTGTGTTATACCAGGCGATAGCGCCACATAAAGGAACGCGTGCAAAAGCATTCAGTAAAGGGAGTACGGCCTGGAGTACTGCTCCTCCCACATTTTCAAAATAAATATCAATACCCTTAGGGCAGGCGTTCTTCAAATCTTCCGCCAAGCTAGGTTTTTTGTGATCCACGCAGGCATCAAAACCCAGTTCTTTGACAGCGAATGCACATTTGTCAGAGCCCCCAGCGATACCAACCACTCGGCAGCCCTTTTGCTTTGCCAGTTGTCCCACCAATGCACCCACTGCGCCAGTAGCTGCGGAAACAACAACCGTTTCTCCTTCTTTAGGTTCTCCGATTTTCATTAGCCCATGATAGGCTGTGGCGCCAGGCATACCCAATATGCCCAAAAATAGAGATGGTTTTACACCCTCGGGAATTTTCCGGACATGTTCCGGGGCCCAGGGTATCCCTTCATCGAGGACAATACCCTTACTTACTGCATAGGTCTGCCAACCTGTTGAGGCTAAAACCACGTCGCCCACTTTCAAATTCGGGTTTTTGGACTGCTCTATCACACAGATAGATGAGCCTTGCAGCGCTTCATTTAATTTAAACGCTGGCACATATGAATCTCGAGAGGGGGTCATACGGCCACGCATATATGGATCAAGGGTGAACGAGAGGGTTTTGAGGAGTACTTCGCCATCCTTAATGTCAGACACGGGCGTCTCTTTAATTTTGAAATCACCCAAGACAGGGGCGCCTTGTGGATAGCTTACTAAAGTGACTTGTTTTGAAACGATGCTCATTTTTTACTTCCTTCGATCATAATGAAAAGTTTATTCTTCATTCTGTCATAGAAAAATTAATCCCATGTTAAATGTGGATAAAATTGTAAGCACCGTTTCGCGTAATGTCTTTATCTTTTTCGGCCAGTGCTTTTGGGTTTGTTCCTTTTATAGGTCAAACCCAAATCGGCGCTTTCCAGTCGGTGCAGTTCATCTCTCAATCTTGCTGCCTCTTCAAATTCTAGATTGGAAGCAGCCTCCAACATCTTCTTTTCCAGATCCTTTTTATAAGCTTCCAGATCTTTGCCCACTAGATGATCCGTGCCTTCTATTTCGACAGTCATATAATCATGTTCATACACGCTTGCCAAAATATCGCCTATGGACTTACGAATGGTTTCCGGCGTAATCCCATGAAGCACATTATAGGCCTGCTGCTTTTCGCGCCGGCGGTTGGTTTCATCTATGGCGGCTTTCATAGAATCAGTCATTTTGTCCCCATAAAGAATAGCCCGCCCATCCACGTTACGCGCCGCTCGTCCAATGGTTTGGATCAGAGACGTTTTGGCGCGAAGGAAACCTTCCTTATCCGCATCTAAAATAGCTACCAATGCACATTCAGGAATGTCCAAACCTTCACGCAACAAGTTAATACCCACCAAAACATCATAAACACCGCGACGTAAATCGCGAATAATTTCAATGCGTTCCAGAGTGTCTACATCTGAGTGAATATATTGCGTCCGCAAGCCCGCTTCAGTCAGATATTCCGTTAATGCTTCTGCCATACGCTTAGTTAAAGTGGTCACTAAAACACGCTGCCCTTTTGCAGCTACTTGCTGGCACTCATGGATCAAATCATCCACCTGATGTTGCGTCGGTCTCACGATACAGACCGGGTCAATTAATCCTGTTGGACGAATCAGCTGCTCTATAAACACCCCATGGGTTTGCTTCATTTCCCAGGATCCTGGTGTGGCAGATACATAAACCGTTTGAGGTCGCAATGCTTCCCACTCTTCAAACTTTAAGGGACGGTTATCGCGACAAGAAGGCAAGCGGAATCCGTACTCAGCCAAAGTACCTTTTCGCACACTATCGCCCTTATACATGGCGCCCAATTGCGGCACCGCCACATGGCTTTCGTCCACAAACAAAAGTGCGTCCTGGGGTAGATATTCAAATAAAGTGGGAGGTGCTTCTCCTGCTTTACGGCCTGTCAGGTAGCGGGAATAGTTTTCAATGCCTTGACACACACCGGTGGCTTGCAACATCTCTAAATCGAAGGTTATACGCTCGCGCAAACGCTGCGCTTCCAGCAATTGCCCATTGCCTTCAAACTCAGCCAAGCGCTCCTTTAATTCAATTTGGATCTCTTTAATGGCTTGCTGCATGGTGGGCTTTGGTGTCACATAGTGGCTGTTAGCAAAGATTTTAACATCTTCTATAGCAGCAACCTTCTCACCCGTCAGTGGGTCTATCTCATTTATAGTCTCCAGCTCATCGCCAAAAAACGAAAACCGCCAGGCCCGGTCATCCAAGTGGGCAGGAAACAATTCAAGTGTATCGCCGCGTAATCTGAACGTGCCGCGGTGAAAATCCATATCATTGCGCTTGTATTGCAGCTCAACTAATTGCTGCAGCAGCATCTGCATATCAACACGCTCACCTGGTTTTAAGGTGATGATCATATTGCCATAGCTTTCTACATCACCAATGCCATAGATACAAGAAACGCTGGCTACGATAATCACATCCCGACGTTCTAGAAGGGCGCGAGTGGCTGAATGTCGCATACGGTTAATTTGTTCGTTGATGGTGGATTCTTTTTCGATGTAAGTATCGGTACGAGCCACATAAGCTTCAGGCTGGTAATAGTCATAATAAGAAACGAAATACTCAACCGCATTGTCGGGGAAAAAGTCCTTCATCTCCCCATAAAGCTGCGCTGCCAAAGTTTTGTTTGGGGCGAGCACCAATGCCGGTCGTCCCAACTCTTGAATCACCTGAGCTACCGTAAAGGTCTTACCCGATCCCGTTACCCCTAAAAGAACCTGATCTTTCTCACCCTTACGCAAACCATCAATAAGCTCAGCTATAGCCGCTGGCTGATCCCCGGCGGGCTGAAAGTCCGATTTAAGCTGAAAAAGGTGAGGCTTTACAAGATTTGTCAATTGTCACACCAATACGGTTATAGGTTCCATATGATAGATGTATGTGGAGTTTTGTATATGGTCAATATTTTTCGCATCGCAAAGGCAGGTGCTTAGCAAAAAAGCCCGGAGTAACCCGGGCTTTTAGAAGGACCGATTTTACCGATCCATCTCTATTTCATAGTATCCTTTTTCGCCGCTGAGCAGGCCGGGCCCTTCAGGCATATAACCTGGGGCATCTTGCCTGGTTACGAGAGTTGGCTCATAATAAGCACATCCTGATAGGACCAATGTAGCTGTTTGCAATAGCAGAATACTTAATATACTCTTTTTATTCATTTTAATTTCCTTCTCGTTAAAGCTTATAGCTTTACACGAGCACCAACCATTACAGCTTGGATGTCGTCAAAGCGTAAAGCATCACTTCTGTTGACAGAGTATTTACGATACCCTGCATAGAGTTCAGATGCAACAACATCTACATTTTGGACGACGAAAAGACCCCAAGTTTTTCCTGAAATGCTAACGGATGGATCAAGGGCTGTAAATGTAGCGTTAGACGCTCTGGCCATGTTTTTCGAATAGGCGTAATCTACTGAAAAAGCCGTGTTTCCCAAGGGGACGTAGTTATCTATGTAGCCTAATTTACCATGGTAGAATCGACCGGTTTTTTGTCCTGAAGCAAACCAATCACGATTTGCCGCGCCAAAGAATAAATTAATTCCAGTGTTTGGTTTATTACTCATACTGATCGGAACTAGGACACCCATGGATCCATTAACCTGTTGGTACTTATAATTTCCAGCATCATTTGGATTTGTCGCGACCGTTGTTTTGATGGATTGATTGTTAGAGTAAGCCAAGTCGGCCACAACTTTAATGCCAACAAACTTACCTGCAAAACGTGCGGCTACGTCGAATAAATCGCCAGTGCTTTGATACCCATGCGAAGCGGATAATTGAAAACCATAGTATTTGGGTGTGTCGTAGCGTATGCGATCATGCTTATCCAAGCCATTCACATCAGCAAAAACCGAATAATTTGTAGATCCTAAATCTGTTTCTACAAACAACTGACCGTTGGAGCCATTATTTTTTTGATAAAAACTTGCCCCGCCTGCTATCTTCCAAACACTGGCACCGTTAGCTACAACCCTGGTTCCGGATAGATCCGTTTCTTCCATTGTAAAGTCAGAAGCCATGGATCCGCGACCTAAGGAAACTTTGCCCATGCTCAGGCTATCAGCAAAAACTTCGGCTATGCGGATTTGAAAATCTTTCGTAGATTGTGCCGTGGTTTGTGCATTATGTACATCATTCGAATAAGTGGAGTTCTGACTGAAGCCCTCTTCAATGACAGCTCCAATTGCAATATCATCATTAAAGTTTGCAATTCCCGTTAAATTAAGACGAGACTCAGCATTGCCGTTATCCACATAAGCTGTATTTGAATGCTTGCCATTATCAAGCCACATGGCGGCTTTATTTAGAAAACCAGACAAGATGATCTTTTTTGTATCGGACATAACTGCATGATCTTCTAGTTTTTTTATGCGTGATGACAGATCGTCACAACAATTTGACTGCTGAGCTTCAGGGCCGGCATTGGCATGCACTACCGTAGGTGTTAAAAACACTGCCATGACAGATGATGCTAGTGACAATTTTGTTGTGATTCTCATTCCTTAGCTCCTTTAGATTTCACTTTCATTATGCATCTAAAGAAGATACAATTCCCATCAAATTTGACATAACATTTATTTAATTTGTCCTTTGTGTCATTCTAGCAACACCATTCGTCATCTTCTGAGACTGTTAGTCAAAATACAGGTAAATGATCCATTCATTTAAGTAAGCTTGACCTGAGCGAGCGACAAGGATAAGTTTGGATAGGATTTCAACTTAAGGGTTATTCACTTGCGTTCATTATCTTTTCAAGAAGTTATTTTCAGGCTCCAGAAGTACTGGGGCGATCAAGGCTGCGTGCTCTTACAACCTTACGATATGGAGGTGGGTGCTGGCACTTTTCATCCGGCAACTGTACTTCGTGCTCTGGGGCCAGATCCATGGAACGCATGCTATGTGCAACCATCTAGAAGGCCAAAAGATGGCCGCTATGGTGAGAATCCCAATCGCTTTCAACATTATTATCAGTTTCAAGTGATTTTGAAGCCGTCACCTGAAAATGTGCAGGAGCTGTATTTAGAAAGCTTGCGTGCGCTAGATATAGACCCCTTACTCCACGACATACGCTTTGTTGAGGATGACTGGGAAAGCCCTACCTTGGGGGCCTCTGGACTGGGCTGGGAAGTCTGGTGTGATGGTCAAGAAGTTACTCAATTTACCTACTTTCAGCAAATTGCTGGAATTGAATGCAAACCTGCTTCGGCCGAACTTACCTATGGTCTTGAAAGGATTGTTATGGCCATTCAAGGCAAAGAAAATGGCTATGATATGGACTGGAACGGCGCAATCGGTGATAAAGCTATGACATATGGCGACGTATTTTTGCGCTCAGAGCGTGAGTTTTCCGCATACAACTTCGAATATGCTGATACAGATATGCTATTAAAACATTTCATCGACGCAGAAAAAGAGTGCATGAATTTAGTGGACAAAAAACTAGCCTTACCCGCATACGATCAATGCATGAAAGCCAGTCACGTATTTAACCTGCTGGATGCTCGAGGAATTGTGAGCGTTATGGAACGGCCAGGCTATATCGCCCGCGTCAGGGCCCTTGCTAAAGCTTGTTGTACAGTTTATTTGGAGCAACTATGACTCAGACCGCAGATCTCATCTTAGAAATCCTCAACGAGGAAATTCCTTCCCGCATGCAACTGAATGCGGCTGAAAGTTTCAAAAATTCCTTCGCTAAGAAATTGACAGACTATGTCTTAGTGTTCGAAGATGCGCACTGTCTTATATCCCCTAGACGTATATCACTTCACATTAAAGGCATCCCCATTCTGCAAGAAGATCGCGAAGAAGAAAAGCGCGGCCCACGAGTAGGCGCCCCTGAACAAGCCATTCAAGGTTTCTTAACATCAGCAGGACTCGCAAGCCTTGACCAGTGCGAGCAACGTGCCACGGAAAAGGGTGATTTCTGGTTTGCCACTAAATTCATCAAAGGCCTCAATACAAAAGAAGTTCTTCCCACCATAATCCAAGATGTAATCGCCGGATTCACATGGCCAAAATCCATGCACTGGGCAAAGAACACTCTTGCTTGGGTGCGGCCCATTCGGTCTATTTTATGCATGTTTAACAATGAAGCGGTACCCGGCCATCTAGATTTAGGCTCTGATTTAATACCCTTTTGTGACACAACCGTTGGCCACAGATTTTTATCACCTACCGTTCTATCTCCTGATAATTATCTCCATTATCGCGAACTGCTTTTGGAAAATTATGTGCTTCTTGATCAACAAGAACGAAAAGCTAAAATCGCTAAAGATATAGAAAGCCTTGCCCAAAAACATGGGCTATCGGTTCGCCAAGACGAAGATTTACTCAATGAAGTAACCGGTTTAGTCGAATGGCCGGTAGCCATGATCGGCAAGATTGATCCTGCATTCATGGATCTACCCGAAGAGGTTCTCATCACCTCCATGCGCGTTCACCAAAGATATTTTGCCTTGGAAGAAAATGGCAAATTGGCTCCCTATTTTATCCTCATCTCCAACATTGAGCCCACCGACGGGGGTAAAGCCCTGATCATAGGAAATGAACGAGTCCTGAGAGCCCGCTTATCAGATGCCAAGTTCTTCTTTGAACAAGACAAATTAAAGTCATTGGAAGAATACGGCAAAGGTCTAACCCAAGCCATCTTCCAAGAAGATCTGGGAACTATGGCAGACAAAGTCACCCGAATGGTCCATATATCTGAATATCTGGCAGACACCTTAAAGCTAGATTCTACACAAGCCAAACGCGCTGCAACTTTGAGTAAATGCGACCTCATGTCCCAAATGGTTGGAGAGTTCCCCGAGCTACAAGGGATTATGGGCGACTATTATTCCCGCCATCAACAGGAAGATTCAATCATCGCAGAGGCCATAGCAGATCATTACAAACCAAAAGGTTTTGCAGATGATATGCCCCGTTCAGCCATTGGTCGTATCATATCCCTGGCCGATAAGATCGACACACTAGTTGGCTATTTCGCTATTGGCATTAAACCCACAGGTTCCAAAGACCCATATGCTCTAAGGCGATCAAGCATAGGCTGCATAAGGCTTCTGGAAACCATGGGCAACCTCCAAATCGATGATTTAATCGCCGAGGTTTACAAAACATATGCCAGCGTATTTTCGAAAACAGACAAGCCTGTGACCCCATTATCAGACTTAATAATCGAACTAAGGGAATTCTTCTTTGACCGCCTTAAAGCTTATTGGAAAGAAAAAGGTCTTCGTCACGACTATTTAGATGCTGTCTTTTCTATAGCTGGCAAAGACTCATTCGACGTTATAGCTTTGCGGGTAGAAGCTTTAAATGCATTCCTTGAACGATCAGATGGCAATGGCGAAAAACTGCTGGCTGCATATCGTCGTGCTAGCAATATAGTTCGTATTGAAGAAAAAAAGGACAACGTCATTTTTGAACCACAAGTTAAAAGCGACCTCCTTGAGGACGAATCAGAAAAATGCTTGCATCAAATCTTACAAGAATCAACAAATTCCATCAAAGTAGACATGGGCCAGCATGACTTTGAAAAAGTGATGAAAGTATTGGCGGATTTACGTCCCCACATTGATGACTTTTTTGATAAGGTAACCGTCAACTCAGAAAATAAAAACCTACGCGAAAACAGATTGAGACTTTTATCACTAATTCGTCATACACTGCATCAAGTAGCCGACTTTTCAAAGATAGAGGGATAAAAAATGACCATAAAACACATGCTCATGGAACAAGCCGAAAATGCGTTTCACAAAGCCTACGCGCCATACTCGAATTTTCGCGTAGGAGCAGCTGTGCTTACCAAGGACGGCCATGTTTATACAGGCTGTAATGTAGAAAACATCTCATTTGGGCTCACCAGTTGCGCTGAAAGAAATGCCATATTCAGCGCCATAGCTCAGCGAGGTAAGATCGAAATAGAAGCCATAGCCGTTGTGGTGGAAAGCGAGCAAGGCGCCTCTCCATGCGGCGCTTGCAGGCAAGTCATTGCTGAATTTGGTCCCCACGCTAAAGTCTTTTACAAGCTTAAAGGACAAGAATATGAATCCAGCACATCTGAATTATTACCTTCAAGTTTTGATAGTATAGCTGCATAAAAGGATACATACATGGCCCGCATATTCATTTATGTTTTTATAGCGATAGCACTTCTAGTAGCCATCTTATTTTGGGCCTTTCCAGAAGTAAACCTAACTGATGAGAAACTGATTAATTTCGTCAGCCTCATATTGGTGAGTTCATATTTGTTGCTGGCCCTTTTTCAAAAACGTCTCAACCTATCTGAAGCATTTCGCTCTATTCTGATCTGGGTTGGCCTAGCTTTGGTTCTGATGATCGGTTATGTGTATCGTTTCGAACTCATGGACATTAAGACCAAATTAACCTCTAACCTGTATCCTTCAAATGGTAATAGCGAAGAAAAAGGCGAAGTATATTTTGCAGCAGCCAGCGACGGACATTTCTATGTGGCAGCCACTGTCAATGGTGTCAAAATCCGCTTCATGGTTGATACTGGTGCATCAAGGGTTGTTATCAGTCCCCGTGATGCCCAGCGGCTTGGCATTAAAACGGAAGATTTAACCTTCAACAGTCAATCTTCTACAGCCAATGGGATCATATGGGATGCACCTATTACTTTGGAGAGCATTACGGTGGAAAACCATACCATCAACGATGTCAGGGCAAGCGTGTCCCAAAGCGAACTGGATGTATCCTTGCTGGGGGTAAGTTATTTGGATAAACTTAAGGGCTACAAAGTAGAAAAGGGAGGTCTCACATTACAGTATTAAAGCTCGAGGATGATCTATTAGTTTTGACGTCCGAACAAGTGGTCAAATCAGAAAAACTGACCATAAGCCAGGGTACTTCCGTTGAAACCCTTATGGAGAGAGCCGGTAATGCTGTGTTTGAGGCTATAATTTCGCACTACCCCAAGATGCCCGTGCAAGTGATCTGCGGTCCTGGAAATAATGGCGGCGATGGCTACGTGGTAGCACGATTGCTCTCAGAAGACGGCTGGCCTGTTAAAGTAATTGGCGCCGATCAAAAAAATCCCCCTAATTCCAGAGCACTCTGGAAAGGCGAAATACTCCCCCTGAAACCTGATTCCATTGAGCCCGACACTTTGATTGTGGATGCTCTTTTTGGCATAGGTTTGGAACGAGATTTGGATGAAATATATGGGGCTATGGTTCTTAAAATGAACGAAGCAGCCATCAATGTAGTTGCCATTGATATCCCCAGCGGTGTTCATTCAAATTCAGGGCATATATTGGGTGTATCTGTACAAGCCAATCTCACCGTAACCTTCGATTTCAGAAAAAACGGGCACTTACTTCTACCGGGGCGAGCCAAATGCGGCAGTCTCGTTGCAAGTCAAATAGGCTTGGTGAAACCTGAGGGCGAAGAATATAAAGTTTACGTCAACCATCCAGAACTATGGCAGCACCTTTATCCCGTACCTACGGACTTGTCCCATAAATACTCCCGTGGCTTTCTAAGTATCTTGGGCGGCCCTGAGATGACCGGCGCTGCAAGACTTGCAGCAGCATCAGCACGTCGCATGGGTGTCGGCATGACAAGGATAGAATCCCTTCCCATTTCCCATGACATCTATAAGGCGGAATCAGTTGGCGTGTTAACCAGAGCCCTCTCACACCCTCAAGATTTTGCCAATGATGAACGAATTTCTGCGGCCCTTATAGGCCCGGGAAGCGGGCGTAGTGAATTTACCAAGCATGCGGTCCTTTCATGGCTTGCCACTGAGAAACCTTGTGTTTTGGATGCGGATGCTCTGTTCCTATTTAAGGACAATCCTGGCGAGCTATTTGACAAATTGTATGCAGACGTTGTGTTGACTCCCCATGAAGGTGAGTTTCAGAATCTGTTTGACGTGAAAGGCAACAAAATTGAGCGAGTGCAGCAAGCCGCTAAAATAAGCGGAGCTACGGTTTTGCTAAAAGGTGCCGATACGGTCATCTCACATCCTTCAGGTTTAACGCTAGTGCAAGATGAATCTTGCCCATATTTAGCAACAGGTGGAACTGGCGACATTCTAGCAGGCATGATAGCATCTCTCCTTGCACAAGAAATGCCAGCTATGGCAGCTGCAGCATGTGCTTCATATGTTCACGTTCGAGTGGGCCAACTCATAGGATTGGGTTTAATTGCGGAGGACATGCCTCTTTTTATCCCGGACATTTTGAACGAAATGTTACTAAAGGATTGAGTTTTATCCTGAAACATAGTCTAATCGTGCAAAATGTAACTAGGTAAACACATATCCATGTCCCAGATTTCCAGCGCCACAAAACTTGAAACCAGTTGTTCCTACAAGGATCTTGTACAATTTGTAAGTGAAGAACTAAATCAGACCAATACCCTGATTTCAAAGCATTTAGAAAACCGTGTCAGCATTATTCCACAGCTGGCTGGACATATTTTATCAGCAGGCGGCAAACGCGTAAGACCCTTGTTAACACTGGCAACCACTCGGTTGTGTAATGGCGACTTTCAAAGAGCCATACCTTTGGCAGCATGCATCGAGTTCATTCATACAGCCACCTTACTTCATGATGATGTAGTTGATGATAGTTCCGTTCGCAGGGGAAAACCCTCTGCCAACGCCATTTGGGGCAATTCAGCCAGCGTATTGGTAGGCGATTTTCTCTTTGGTCGCTCTTTTGAACTAATGGTGGCGGACGGTCATCTAGATGTCTTACAGATCTTATCAAAAGTATCCTCCATCATCATCGAGGGAGAGATTCTGCAACTGACAGCCAGCTATGATTTTGAGCAAGCAGAAGCCAGCTATTTTGATATTATCCGCTCAAAAACTGGCCAACTGTTTTCTGCAGGCTGCGAAGTAGGGGCCACGGTTTCTAACGTTAGTCCCGAGCAACGTCAAGCCATGGCCGATTACGGCATGTATGTGGGTATAGCCTTCCAGTGTGTGGATGATCTACTTGATTATTTCACAGATGAAAAAACCATGGGAAAAAAGCCAGGCGATGATTTCCGTGAAGGAAAAATAACTCTACCTGTGTTACTAGCATACAAGACGGCCACCGCTGATGAAAAAGAATTCTGGCACAAATGCTTCCAAAGCGATGATCAATCCGATGAAACATTCGCTGCTGTAAAACGCGCCCTGGAAAAAGCCGACGTGTACAACCAAGTGAAAGTCATAGCCCTCGATTATGTAAGCAAAGCCCAGCAATGCTTAAGGCTTTTCCCAAACTCGGACTTAAAACAAGCCTTTGAAAATTTTGCAGACTATTGCGTTAGCCGCTCTTTTTAATTTGAAAGTGATTTTTCTCTCGACTAGGCACCAATAGTTTGCTATACGCTTAATAACACTTTCAAAAAGTGGGTGCTTAGCTCAGTTGGTAGAGCAGCTGACTCTTAATCAGCGGGTCGCAGGTTCGAACCCTGCAGCGCCCACCAGTGTTTCCCGCATAAAGACGCCAAAAATGAGGCATTTAGGGGAAAATGGTTGTTTACGTTTGTTTAAGAATGTTTACCTTTGTTGGCTCTTTCCCACTTTAGGGGGCACCATTCATTTGCACAACACCCTAACAAGGGTTCTATAGTTTTCAAAGTTTCTAAATCCATAAGCTCTTTTTTGAAAGAGTTTCATTTTCCTATGAAAACCTTCTGTTATACCGTTCGATTAGTGAACCTCCATGTCCTACCAATCTCCTCCTTGATAAAAGGTTCGGCTAACTTTGCAGAGCCTCAGATAGTTCATATTCCGCAAACCCCGTGGGACTTAATACCCGACTTAGGGAATGCGTTGATTTCGCATTTTTTCTGACATAGCAATCCAATGCTTTAAAAATTAACTCCTTGACTAAGTAAACAGATTAACTGTATGTTATCAACAATTTTTTAATTGATCATTTAATAATATATGAGGGTTTCGAGTTATGAGTTTAAATCGTTTGTTACTTGCTGGTGTTCTTATGTTGTCAACATCTGCATCTGCGTTGTGTTCTAATCAAGAGCCGGACCAGCTTGCAGTAAAAGAAAAACCTGTCGCAAAAAGGTCCGCTAGGAAGAATGTTACTAGCATCGCGACACCAAAAAAACCAGAAGGGGAATTGGTTGTTACATATTATGGAGATGCAGCTGAGAAGCAGACATCGAAAACTCAACGCAAGCCCGGGCAAGTAAAAGCTCCTCAAAAAGTCAAAGTTGCGCCCCCAACAAACAAACGAGAAGAGAGAGAAGTTCCTGCTTCTCCAGTAGCAGCTGCGCCGACAGAGACCTTTATAAATAAAAAATCCAAGTGGATGGACTCATGGAAGGGTGATGAAGTTTTTGCAACGCCAGCTAGACCCGTAGCAAAAGACACAATGATGCATTCTTCGAGCTCTTCAACTTTAAATTTTGATGAATTAAATGACGTGGACAACAATACAACGCTCGAAGCTGCAGGGATAGCTAAAAAACGTTCACGGGAAGAGCTTCTAGAAAGCGCTCTTGGTGAGGCAGCTGCAGAAGAGCCTGCCACTCCATCAACCATTAGAAACTCTTCAGAGGACACGAGCAAACGTTATGCAATGTCACAGTCCCAGGACATCAGTGCTTTAGATGACATGACTAAATTAATAAGCTCGGGAGATTCAGCAGCCATATTTAAGCGCGGTATGTCTTGTTTTGAACGATATAATAACTTGAAAAAGGCCGGTGATAACGCATACGGCAACGACTTTAAACAGGCCATTGAGCTATTTCAAGCGGGACAACTAAATGGGCATACCGGTTGTAAAAATATGTTAGGGGTTGTTTATTTAGAGCAACAAAATTATTCATTGGCCAAAATCTTTTTTGAAGCGGCGATCAAAGACGCTGATCCAGATGCAATGTTTAACTTGGGCTATTTGTATCATAAGGGCTTTATTGATCAAGCGGTTAATTTTGAGCGCGCTAAGCATTATTATAAAATGGCCGCCGATAAAAATCATCTGAAGGCTAGCTTACTACTTTCTCGCCTTCAAATGAGTGACAATCAGAACAAAACTCAATTCAAAGAAGGGTTGGATCGTTTAGAAAAGATTGTAAAATCGGGAGTTGCAAAATCTGAACGTGATCAAGGAACTCTGAAGTCGGCAAGACACCTGTTACCCGATTATCAGCTCAAATATGCTTTGAAGTGTCTGGAAGGCGGTGCTGATTGGGATAAAGATTTAAATGAAGCCATCTTGTGGCTAGAAAAAGCCAAAGGGACTAATCCTCGAGCCATGTTCGAATTGGGTCGTTTGCTCCTGGAGGGTCCAGAAGAGATCCGCAATCTAAAAGCTGCCGTTGCTTACTTGAAGCAAGCAAAAATTAGTAAAATTGACGACGCGGAGCGACTCTACAATCTTGCTTTAGAAGAACAAAATGCTGGGCCTTTTTTTAGAGAAGACGCTCAGCTAAAAGTAGCAAAAACCCGCAAAGATTTTGACGATGTAATTGTGGCTTATGGCAAGAAATGTGCGGGTGAATTTGAGGGTATTGCCCGCCAGAAAATAATCGACGTTCATTACCAATTGGCGTTCCTGTATAAAACGGGAACAGCTGAACTCCCATTTGATTTGGATGAATTCTTTAAGTTGTATGAATTTGCTGTGGCTGGTGGACATAAAGAGGCTAATGAAAATAAAACAAAAGTTAGGTTAACTCACGCAAAACGTCTTTTAAAAAAGAACGATGTAGAAAAATCCAACGAAGCCATCGCGTTGCTTAAAAGTCTGTCTGATTCAGACCTTTCTGTTCAAGAAATGTTGATTGATATTTATGCAAATGGTATGCACGGGATCAAAAAAGATCTAAAAGCAGCAATCGAGTTTTGTAGGAAGGCTGTTGGAAAATCAGTCAAAGCTGAGAAACGGCTGCATGATTTAAACTGCGAAATGGCAGTTTGTTATCTGGATGGCAATGGTGTTGAGGTTGACCCAGCTAAAGCAATGGAGTTTTTAGAAAGCGGAGTTGCGGCCAAACATGCGAATTCAAAAGAGCAATACCGTAGAGCTGTGCTCAAATTAGCCCATATTCAATGGTCTCAGAACAGTGGATTCGATTGTGAACAGGCAGTTCATACTCTGACTGTGTTTAAAGATAAATCTGATGAGATGAAGAAAACATTGTCTGAATACTGTAAGGAACTAGGCTCGAGGTATTTGAATGGTACCAATGTTGCTGTAGATTTAGATAAAGCTGTTCGCTATCTGGGGGTTGCAGATTCCATGGGGGACACGCAAGTTGTTGAAGCTCTGAAAAAAGCCAAGTTGAAATTGGCAAACATCTGGTGTCTAAGTCGAGATAGAGTTCTGGTGGAAAAAGCTTTGAACCTGTTGGATTCATTGGATGATGAGGAGGTCAGAGAAAAAACCGCAAAGGCTCAATTGTGGTTAGCAAAAGATCTTTTGAAATCTAAAAACCCAATGGACATAGAGAAAGCTAAAAGGTTACTTGGTTCTGCCGAAAAGTTTGGCAATTCAGTTGTTCTCTATGAAATTGGTAAAATTTATTTCTTTGGAGATCGCGGTCTGACCAAAGATCTGTTGAAAGCAAAAACGTATTTTACTCAAGCTATGGATAAAGGTCTTACGGACGCCAAAATAAAGGTAGGTGAAATTGAATATATGGAGGCTCAGGAATTTCTGAAGCAACCAATACCTGATCATGAAAAAGCCATTGCTTTAATGAAATCTGTCGTTGCTAAGGGCGTGAATAAATCTGAGAAAAGATTAGAGCAAATGACATATGCATATGCTTTAAATCTTCTATCAGGTGGAAATGGTGTTTCTAGAAATTACAGAAAGGCTTTGTCATGGATGATCGAAGTTGCCAATCTTGGCAATACAGATGCATGCCACAAAGTTGCTAAAATGTATTTGAAGGGCGAAGGCACAGATGTAAATCTGCCAGAGGCCATAAATTGGCTTTCTAAGGCTGACATTAAAAGCGCGGAAGTAAAAAAAGATCTTAATGAAGCTAAAATTAAGCACGGTCGTCATTTATCAAATGATGAAAATGCAACGCGGGCGCAATTGGAAGAAGCATGCAGGCTATTTGTTGACGTATCTAAGGATGCTACAGATGACTTGAGCAGGCGTGCTAACCAGCTGCATATGGAAGCACGCATGAAGTTTGCTGACGTTTTAGTGACAGAAGGCGGAGAGGTTAACATTAAAAATGCTTTGGAAATGTTGAAACCTTTAAACTTCAAAATAGAGGCTTTAAAGCAAAGACAAGCTGGTATTCATCATAAAATTGCACGTGCTTTAAAGGATACGGATCCAGAAACAGCCATTCAGTCATTTGAATTTGCATCTGCGGCGGGCATCTTGACAGCTAAAGCCGAACTTGCTGAGCTTTATCTACAAAAGGGAAATAGTTCAAAAGCTTTAGACTTGTTAAAGGATGCCTCAGATACGGATCCTGCTTTTAAAGAACAATTCATGAAGGTAAACCTTATAGTCGGAAAGCAAATTTTGGCAGATCAGAACCAGGATGAAAGGTCTCGTTCGATCGTAGCTAAATTATATTTAGAACTTGCGGCAAACTATGGTCTTGCAGAAGCTCAGCACTATTTAGCTAAAATTCTTGCTCAAGCAAAAGATAAATCTTGTTTGGAATGGTTTAAAAAGGCTGCGGATCAATCCTATCCAGATGCGCAGTATGCATACGCAATTGCCCTATCCAGTGGTGACTTGTTGCCACAGAACATTGGTGAGAGTTTGCGTTTGACTTTGTTGTCTAAAAAGGTGGGAAGTGCATCACCTTTGAAAAAGCACATGCGATATAATCCAGTGGAAAAGTCTATTGACTTAACACAAGATGGTAGCCCGCATGCATTTTTAGATGTTTTGGATTTGGATGCACCAACGGCATTTGAGCCTATGAAGAATTACATCTTAAAATTGAAGGCCGCATTTGTTTATTTAAGATCAAAGCCATTTATGGTCAATGCTTTTCAGCTAACACCCGAAGCCAGTGCTCAACTTTCAGGCCAAAATGCGCCTGCACTGATTCATGAGTTTGTACATGATGACAGACGATTGGTAACGGTAGGACAGGAAAATATCGTGGACATGCAAAATACGCTTGCTTTGCTCCATGATGAGGCTGATCAAATCGATGTCAAAGTGAAAGAACTAGCTACTTACTTAATGGTTAAGGCTCAAATTGCTGCGGCAAAAGCCGAGGACGATGATGCCCTTGTAATTAAATTAGCTGGTAATATATTTAACTTGCCTGTCATCGAAAAATTAGGCCAAGCGAAGCTTTGGTCGGGCTTAATGATGCAGGGGGTTGAAAAAGCATTGAAAGAGCTAGGGAAAGAAAAAGCTGCCTTTGATAAATTTAAAGCTGGTCCGGCTCAAATTATAAATAAAAAATCCCGCGTTCTAGATGGGGCAAAAGCTCTGTTGGAACAGGAATTAGCTTGGAATCAACAGGTAGTAAATGTCTTGGGCCAGGTAAAAACCAGTAGTGAAGCAAGCATTAAAGATTCATACGGGCGGGATATAGCCTGCGCAATTCATCCGTCCTATAGACCCATCATTGCAACCTTTGAAGAAGAACTAGGAAAATAACAAAAAGGACCCTTCGGGGTCCTTTTTATTTGAATGCTTGATTCAAGTGTTGTAAGGCAAGGGGAGACGTAAATTAGTAGGCAGTATCGTGTATTTTTCCTTGAATTCAAGAGTCTGATATGTTCTCTTTCCCACTGGATATGAATGTGTAATAAATATTACCACGTGGAGTAGATATGAAGATTGCGAGAAAATTAACTTACCTACTAATCCTAATTTCCACTTCGCTTCAGGCATCGTTGGTGCACGAAGATGGAGCTATTTCCTATTATAGCATCTCCCAAAATGAGGCAATGCCTGAAACGTTGGCTAAGCAGGCCCGAGTTATGTTGTATGCGGCGTATGATCCAAAATTGCACGAGGGACTGACTCTAGAAGAAATGGGCCTGAAAGATGTGAACAGCTATGAGGAGTTCCTTGACCAGCTACTTGAAGCTGACATGACTATATATACCAAAGACCCTAAAGCGCGTATCCTTTTCTACGCTTGTGAAGGTAAACAGACGGAAGACTACAGCAATCTGGCAGGATTTTGCTCACTTCTCCTTCAAAAAGAAGAAGGTCATTACTACCTGGATCACATAGGTACTCGAAGCCAGAACCAAAGAAGTGGAATAGGTAGTGGCTTCGTTAAGTTATTGCCATTACAAGTTCATGATTTGGTTATGTTGACTTTGGATACCAGGGTTTTCAACGAGGTTTCCAAGCCTTTTTATGCAAAACATGGGTTCACCTTGGTTCAACCCCATCCACTACCACACAAGGAAGGTCGATACCTTTTCTATAGGAAAAGGTTCTAAAAATTCACGCGGCTCGTCCTTGATTGGCAGCTAATCCTTCAACTGTAAGAGACTTGTTTAGCATGCTGAAAGTTCCGCAATTAGCCCAGAGTGAATGATTCCCAATGACGTAAAAGGCGTTTTTGGCTCTGGTTGCTGCTACATTTAAGAGGTTTGGTTTGGAGCCTGCCCAAAGGCGGGCGCCTTTCTGGTCTTGACCTTGCGCACCCAGCACCATAATGACAGCTTCTGCCTCTTTGCCTTGAAAAGTGTGGATTGTACCTATGCGCTCAAACAGCCAAGGACGCATTTCCTTATTCATCTGCTCAAACAGACCCTTTTCTTGCGACAGTCGCATTCTTAATTTATATGCCACATCCCTGAAGGGGGTAATGAAGTAAATGTCTGGGTCCAATATGCCGCTGTTTACAAGTGTGCGGAGGATTTTGACAGCCAATTCGCCTTCTTCAGGACACCATTTATCTTGCACCGATCCGCTCAGATGAAACCATTTGGAGGGACCAATCAGATCGCGAATCTTTGATGAAGAATTGTTAAATGCATGAATCATCAAGCCGTTATAGGCAACCTTGTTTGAGATGGTAAACATGGGATTGTCACACCGCCGGTGGACAAGTAGGGGAAACCCTATACGCAAGCTGCCATCATCGTTTTCGAGCCAAGTTCCGTATTTAGATGCCCTGTCGGCGCAGCTCTGTGCGGAAACAAATGGGGCAGCCCATTGATCCGGATCTACTTTGAATTCATGGCATATGGATTTGATGAGATTATTTGATTGGGACACCACGGGCTCGATTTGCATGGGGTCTCCTACCATAAGGACACGTTTGGATCGCAGGATGGCCCCCACAGCTGCTTGCGGTGTCGCTTGTCCCGCCTCATCTACAAAAAGCCATCCAATACTTTTTGGCCCGAAATCACCCAGCATTTTACTAACGGAGGCAAAAGTAGTGGATACCACTGGCACTATCATAAACAGCGTAGTCCACAGGCTGGGAATGTACTCTTTTAAAGCCGGATCCATACTCTCACCACGAGCCAACCATGAATGCGCCATCAAGTTATGACGGATAGGCTTTGCGGCAGCGTCGATGAAGGCCTTATGCACCTCCATGGCAGTCATAAACAACTCATCACGGCACAACTGAATAGCTGGACATAGCCATGGGGTTGAGTTGTGTAGCTCATTTTTTGGTTGCTTCCAATAAGCATCATCAGCGAAGCTGTGCTTGATCAGGTCCCTCGCTCTGGTCAAATGCATATGAGCCGCTTCCAAACGTTGCCGGGCCCTCTTCAAAAGACCCGCCGCGTCTTCCATGTCTTCCTTTTTCAAGCTCACGTTTTTACTCAAAAATTCAATTTCTTTCTGGCTCTTAGCAGCGAGATCTTGCAATTCACTTAGGTGCGTTTTGAACTGTTTGGATTTTTTGCCGAACGAAAGCACTTTTAGGGTAAAGTCACATAGCTTCATTAAACCATTTTTATTTAATTTGAGGATTTCTTTGTTGGTCTTTTTGAGTTTGGCTTTTTTACTTTTCACCTCGCGTTCCAGCGACCCAATTTCATTAGTTATCCTCTGGCGCTCAAGCGCAATTAAACCATCCTCGTTGCCCTCTAAAGAGACTAGTTGTGCAGCATCCTCACCTTTTTCCACAATTCGAAACAAATCTTTTGTATTTTTAAGCATGGTTTCAAATTTAGTGCGTACCTCAACCCAAAGCGCTATGGCCTCTGATTTATTGCAGGGTGGGTTTTCGTTCGTTACGATCTGCGGTGTTCTGACAGTTGATTGACCCGTTTTGAAGCAGACATCTTCAAAGTAAACATCTAGTCCGCTGGCTGCCTTAAGATAGTTCTGGAGCCCCAAATCCTTATGCCAAAACACATCACGAAAAGCCTTTTGATTGGCTCCGTTACCCATTACAGCCGCCATCAATCCCCACGTGGGGCCCACATCCTCATGCAGCTTGTCACTAATGGTTTTGAAGTAACTAAAGTCTGCAAATGTCTCATTTACCGCGTTCAATAGGGGCAATTCTTTAGTAATATTCTCAACGGCCTTATTATTGGATGAAGCAACGATCATCTCAAAACCTTTCAAGGTCTTGTCCACATCGTAAATGGTAATATAAGCCTGCCCAGCTTTTATGCTGCCTTTATTGGTAAAGGCTTCCTCAGGATCATCATATTTGACCATAGCAATGGCTCTTTGCACAATCACAGAGGCGACCATATCGCGTAAAAGAGTCGTTTTGCCAGTGCCTGGCGGACCATTGACACCCATCAGACCCTCTTCCTTAAGTTCTTCCGCTGCGGCATTTACAGCTGCTTGTTGCAGAAGAATGAGAGAATTATTTCCCGTAATAGGCCAACGACCTAAGGGTGTGTTTTTTGATTGTATGCCAGGCTCCAATTCTTCTTTTGGCACAAAAGATAAAAGCCCCTTGATCTCATCGAATCCTTTTAGAACATCAATAGGTTCGTCAGGCCTCACTTTTCCAATATACAAGTTCAAGGCGCGACCTAAGGCTTTAGGGTCCTCCGCCACGAGAGTCTTCGTTTTCTGCAGATCCTTCAGATAAAATGAATTGAGCAACGGTGATTCTGGATAAACTGTTTTTTCGTTGTCTGTATCTTTAGCATCAAATGCTTTTGGCTTCTTAAGTTTTGGCCGTATGCGTTGGATAAAATAAACATTGCGGTCCATATGCTCGGAAGGGATTTCTAATTTTTCTGCCAACTTATTCATAGCTTCCGTGATTTGGTCAGTGGAAACCTGGTTTTTCTCATCTGAATCCGGATCGGAAAAAATACTGAAGACATCGGATCTCAGCTTGCCCTCCGCATAACTCCATTCATTCAGTTTTTTAAGATTGCCTTTTAACGCTTGTGGGTAACCCCAAGCAAAGCTTGATAGGGATAAATTTTCATCATTTTTAAGACAGCCTGTCCCATCAACAGTAATAAAAGCAATAGCCGCCTGCTGCCTGGTTGGGAATTTTTCTTCATAACCTGAGCTGAATTTTTTAAGCAGCAGCTCATTTATGAGCTGCATATTCAGTGAGCCTAACAGAACATGATAGAATATTTCTTTGTCTTCCGAGGGCCTATTTCTTGGATTCTCCCATGGCAACCCGTCTTTTGCCATAGATGAGACGGTTTGCGAATAATCCGAGCATAAATCTTCTGGCTTCTTAAAAGTTTGCGGCGAAAGCACTTCCAGAGCATACCAAGCCGAAAGGATGTGTTCGGGTGTTTGCTCTGTAGTGTTGTCCATGGGTTATGCCTGCCAAATATATATCAAATTAGCAGGCATGGTATCTGGATGTGATTAATATTTCAACGTATAATCAAACGGCCATATCAACCTTTTGTGATCTAGCTATTTCTCGGTCAAGTGCTATTTTTTCTAGATGAAAATTTTTATCAATATACTCTCTCAACTTTTCATAATTGGGTTCGCCCTTAAAACAAATGTAGCCATCGGGCCTGATGAGGTAGAGGGTTGGTTCATCGCAATGATAAATTTGATGCCCCCTTCCGTCCGGATCTATAAATGCATCAGTTAGGTTTTGATCAAAACTGGTGTAATCGATGGCATGCTCGCCCACAATAAAGTACGAGTCTGCAAAGTCAGCAAGAGCCTTCTTGATGCTAGAAAATTGAGCGTAATAGGCAGGGAATTCTTTAGATTTTTCACCCAGCAGCAACAACAAAACATGTTTTGGTGTTTGCAAGAGCTTCAATAATTGGAAGCGCTTAAAGTCTTTAGGCTGCAACAGATCAAAATTGTGGGCTCTGTCTCCTATAGTGATTCTCCCCAAGACCGATTCCTTCAGTTTCCTGGCAAGAACTTGTCCTCCTTCTTTTTCAGCATAGAGAATCGGGCTATTATTATATCTTTCAGGGATATCAGCAATGATGCGTTTCAGTTGTTTTTGAGCGGCTGGATAATTCAGGATCAAAGGCGCAATAATATCCCGAACCACCTGCCCTATTTTAGAATGCGTCATAACAATATTCATAGCCAGATTTGTGTTGGCATGCACGGCCTTGGATACCGGCAACCTTTCGCTTTCATAACTATCAAGGAATTTCTCATCCACAAGACCCTTGATGTAAAACGCCAGCTTCCAGCCTAGATTATAGGCGTCTTGAATACCTGTGTTAAGGCCTTGTCCGCCAATGGGAGAGTGAAGATGGGCGGCATCTCCCACGAGAAATGTTCTTTTAGCCCTCATGCTTGGTGTGATTCTTCTCTGTACATCATATGATGAAATCCAAACTGGATTGCTAAGTGAGCCTGGAATTGGCACCAGTTTTTGGAATTTACTCACCAAGTCTTTAATGGTGATTTCACCGTTGTGTTCAATGCCATCGCGCGTTGTAACCACGCGGCTTAGACCATTGGGTAAAGGTACAACCGTAAATAAATCAGACGGATGCAAAAAGGCATAAGCCTCATCTTTAATCAATGGCCATTCGATTGCCAAATCAGCCAAAATGAATTTTTCCGTGTAAGAGTTGCCCTGAAAAGCAACCCCAAGAATGTTTCTTACTGCACTTTCCGCGCCATCGCAGCCTACGATCCAGGAAGCGGTGGTTGTGACTTTTTTGCCATCTTGAGCTATTTCTGCAACCACACCTGTGGAGGATTGCTTAAAAGATAAGAGCTCTGAATTCCAACTAATATGATGATCTTGTTGCTGTAACGCCCCTGCAAGCAATCTTTCGGTTTTTGATTGTTCTAAGGTTAACATAAATGGAAAAGGACCGGGAATTTCTGCCTTGAAATCAATGTCAAATGAAGGCTTGCCTTTTATGTAAGCATTGAGTTTTCGTACTGGAGCGCCAAGCTTCACTAGGCCTTTCGTAATGCCTAAATCATTTAAGCTTTCAAGTGTGCTGCCTTGGATAGCATAGGCAAGAGATTGTGAACTATAGGTCTCTTTCTTATCAATGATCTGAAATCTGACGCCATACCGGGCAAGTTGAAGCCCTAGTGTTAAACCACTTGGCCCTGCACCTACTATTAAAACATCATAATCATTCTGTTTGCTTTTAGTATTTGCCATGATTTCATTTCTTCATAATTTTCCCTTTTATAAGTTTACCACGAGTTCGGGCGCTTGCAAATCTTTAGGTATATGTTCCAGTTGTGGAATTTCGAGAATTTCGTCTCGTGATGAGGTGGCTTCCAAATCTTTGAAACGACGAGCGCTAGGCAAAACGCGCCTTTCCAGGCTACCCACAGTATCATTATAGGCTCTGACGGCTTGATTCAGATCTTTACCCAATTTACCAAAATGCTTGCCCATATCGGAAAGACGCTTGTAGAGTTCACGCCCCAATTCAGATATTTCTTGGGCATTTGCCGTGAGTGCTTCCTGCCGCCAGCCATAGGCCACAGCATGCAGCAAGGCGATTAAAGTAGAAGGTGTCGTTAAAATAACCTTCTTTTCAACCCCCAACTCAATCAGTGTAGGATCTTGTTCTAAGGCTGCACTAAAGAAGGTCTCACCGGGCAAGAAGAGAACCACAAATTCAGGTGACGAATTGGTTGGAAATTGATCCCAATAAGCCTTGCTGCTCAGCGCCAGGATATGGGTTTTCACTTGCCTTGCATGATCTTTTAATTTTTCACGGCGGGTAAAATCATCGGTCGCCTCGAGGGCTTCTAAGTATGCTGAAAGCGGTGCTTTTGCATCAATGACAATTTGCTTGCCACCGGGCAAGTTAACCACCATGTCCGGACGTAGCATGCCTTCATCCCCAGCTATAGTATGTTGTTCCATAAAATCGCAGTGGGAGCTGAGGCCCGTCATCTCCACCACTCGCTTTAATTGCATTTCGCCCCAACGACCTCTAACCGCAGGCGCGCGTAAAGCTTTCACTAAATTCGCTGTTTCAAGGCGCAATTCTTTTTGTGAGGAAATCAGGTCGGTTACCTGATGCTTGAGCACTTCATATGCGCTCACACGTGCGGTTTCCAGCTCTTGCAGTTTAATAGCGACGCCTGCCAGCGATTCTTTAACTGGATTAACCAACTCAGTAATTGCTTTTTCGCGAGATGCCAAATCATGACCTGCTTTATCCTGCAAATTCTTAAAGGACTGCTGGGCTAGATTAAGAAACGCTTTATTGTTCTTATCAAGTACATCAGCGGATATGGCTTTGAAGGCATCGGACAGTTTTTGTTCTGCCAATCCTAGCAGTTCTTTTTGTTCCGCTATAGATTTACGTTCGTTTTGCATAACAGCTTGTAAAGTCTGATTCTGTTGCTCCAGAGATTGAATGGCGTCCCGTGATTCCTCGAGCTTTTGCTCAATCTTCGGAAGTCTTTCAGCCCGCGTTAAGGCTTCCACCTTTTCCATGGATGAACGTTGAACTTCCGTTTGATAAAAATCACATTTATCCCATAACTCATTCATCTTCATTCGGTTCTGACGTATGGCAACTATGAGTATGAGCCCCATAAACAACATTGCAGCAAAAGCGCCCATCAGGGCTGAGGCAAGATCAAAAGCCATTTTTAGTCCTTCACAATTATTTTCCTAAGGATAGACCAGGCTTTGGGGAGAAGCTACAAACATTTTAAATTTTATGGCTAGCATCAGGATGAAATTTACGCTAATGAAGTATCAAGCACAAATCCAAAAGGAGTACCTATGGCGGCATTAGATTTCGGGCTTCTCATTCAAGGCATATTTGGTCTCATTGCATTTCTAGGTATTGGCTATTTATTGAGTGAGGATCGCCGAAGTGTTGACTTCACTGCGGTCCTTTATGCCCTTATCATGCAAATCGCGCTGGCATTCCTTACAACCCAAGTGGGTCCCGTTCGCGCGTTTCTTTTATGGATAAGCAGTGGCATCCTTGCCCTTAAAAGCGCAACAGTTGCAGGAACAAGCTTCGTGTTTGGATTTCTGGGAGGCGGCGATATTCCCTTTGAACTTAAAGAAGGGGCCAGCGCCTTTATTTTCGCCTTTCAACCATTGCCCATGATCTTAGTGGTCAGCGCTCTTTCCATGCTCCTTTTCCATTGGGGTATTTTACCGGTCATCGTGCGTGCGTTTTCTTTTGCCTTCAGAAAGACTTTACGTATAGGTGGTGCTTTGGGTGTTTGTTCGGCAGCCAAGGTATTCTTAGGACAAACGGAGGCGCCGCTTCTCATCAGACCCTACCTTAAGCATTTATCCAGGAGCGAATTGTTTTCAGTTATGACTTTGGGTATGGCAACCACGTCTGCAACCATTATGGTGCTCTATGCGACCTTACTTGAAGGCACCATCGCATTCCCTATCAGCCATATTCTTACCTCTTCGGTCATATCCGTTCCGGCTGCCATTGCCATATCTCGCATAATGGTGCCTCATAAAGGAAACGGAACGGAAGGTGAACTTGTATTGCCCTATGAATTTTCAGGTGCCATGGACGCCGTTTCTACTGGTGCCAGTGATGGTATGAAACTGTTCTTGAACATCATCGCCATGCTGGTCGTTGTTTTGGCTCTTGTGGCTCTTTCCAATTCAGCTTTAGCCGGATTCACTAACCTGCTTATGTGGTTTTACTCGTTTTTTCCTAATTTTCTAAATCTATCTGATCAAGCCATAACTGCGCCTACACCTGTTACCTTGCAGCAGATTTTTGGCATTATCATGCAACCAATTACTTGGCTTATGGGAATCCCCTGGTCTGAAGCTTTTAGTGCTGGTGGTTTACTAGGAACTAAAACAGTTCTCAACGAGATAATGGCGTTCATAGGTTTAAAGGAATTACCTCAGGGTGTATTGAGTCCCCGTACCAATGTAATGATGACCTATGCTCTATGTGGCTTTGCCAATTTCAGCAGCATTGGAATTCTCATAGGTGGACTAGGTAGCATGGCCCCTGAACGCCGCGGGGAAGTCATCGAATTGGGCTTCAAAGCACTCATAGGCGGCACAATTGCCAGCTGCATGAGTGGCACCGTTATAGGTATTCTTTGGTGGGCGTCAAGCGCATTGGGTGGTTAAGGCATTATCTTTGAGATAACCACTCACCATCTGATCCCTTGCAATATTTAACCTTTTCGCTACCCAGATGGAAACTGTACTCATCGAAAACGATGGAGTGGAGCACACGGCATGATCCACCATCCAAGGTTTCGGTAACTGTACTTTGTCCATAGATGTCCGTGTTGGAATTACGCCAAGACTGCGTCATGCCATCGGGAGCATTATCAAGTGCCCTTTTAGCAGTCATTCGTGCCAGATTTTCGTCTGATTGATCCGTTTCCTGCTGAGTCGGACCGCTGATCATGTTACCTAGTAAAGGTCCACCTACCCCTGAACCTGGACAAGCATGACCGGTCTGTCTTGGAGATATTTCACCGCCTACCTGTTTGTTGCTATTCATGTCACACCCAACTAAAACCATGGCTGCTGAGAAAAGTAGAAGAAGCTTTGTTTTGTTTATCATTTCCATACCTGCAAGTTACCCCACACTAAAAAGTATAACTACAAAAGGTTAATGATCTACTGAAGCAAATCAAAAAAATGCTACTTTCGAAAAGAAATTAAATTTTCACCATTTTTTTCTCATAAATACTCATTTTTTACATAGCATTCAGTCAACCCGAAACCATGAAAGGGGAAATGAAACATTTCCCCTTTCATCAGATAACACTTGATCGACCTTATTTCCCAATTTTAGTCGCAATAATTCTTCCTAAGATAGGATTATCTTCAATACGACCTAACTTCGGATCTTCTTTGAAAGTCACCGATAAGTTGCCTTGTTCATAGGCTTCAATTAACTTGTAACCAAGGCCCTCAAGATCTTTACAGAAACGTTCAAAGTTTATGAATCTGCGGTAATGGTCAGTCTTGCCTTCTCTTGATCCGACTTTAGTGGAAAGCTGAAACATATGATCTTTATCTGTTCTAAATTCCAGCAACACTTTTGTATTGGGATTTAAATGAGCTAGATATTGCATGAAGACAGCTTGTTGTTGCTCAGTTATAGCATGAACAAAGAATCTGGCATAAATTGCATCATACTCCGTATAATCCTTCATCTCTTGCGCACTACATACATCAACAGCTCTGAAGATTGTCTCCTCGATACCCTGCTTATGAGCATAAGCGATGTTCGTAGCCACTGCCGATTGGGAAGCATCCAAGCCGAATGCTGCAATGGATGCTTTCCTGAAGGCGAAAGTATCACGACCATTACCACAACCTATATCAAGCAAAGTGGCTCCTTTGCGCAAAATGCCTTTTTGTATAATATATTTGCAGAAAGTTGAAGGATCTCTTGCGAGATTAGTTTTGGCATAAAACTGATCCCAGTAGGCTTGGTTATGCTCAGTAAAATTTTCCCTTATGGGAGCGATGGGTTCAACAGGTGTTATGTTTTTACCCAGCCTGTTTTTAAGAGGACCTGTTGGTTGTGCTGGATCCAAATCCGTACCCGTTAACGTCCATTTTTTATAGCCTTCAAATTTTGATAGATGAGAAAAATAATAGTGAGCCCTCGTCTTCCAATCTGCTCCGTACTGTCTGGTAAGATAC
Source organism: Alphaproteobacteria bacterium (assembly GCA_041738135.1). Taxonomy (GTDB): domain Bacteria; phylum Pseudomonadota; class Alphaproteobacteria; order JAGOMX01; family JAGOMX01; genus JAGOMX01. The sequence goes on along the minus strand of JBGSQK010000037.1, from coordinate 13,745 downwards.
TCTTCAGGATTGGAAGGCATCCATAAGGCAAATTCACCAAAGTTGACCCTTGTTAAATGGTCAACTTGGTTTTTCCAGAACCATGCTTTGGGCCACAATTTGTTGAGCTCAGCTGGATAGAACTCATACTTTGTCCCATCACAGGTGGCTTTCACCATAAATATATCTACAATAGGCGCCACTTCCTGATTTGTCTTAGGGTTCAGAATTCTTGTGGTAGACTGGATTTGCAAGCCAACCTCAGGATGTTTAACGACTGCATAACCAAGCTTTTTCAATTCTGCTCTGAACGGGCGATCACGTATAGTTCCCATGTCTTTTTCATGAATGCATATGTCTATATCATCATCCCAAGGAATCATTCCTCCGGTTTTTTTCCCATCTTCACCATTGTGCCTTAGGGCTCCCAAAACGGTTCCGTATGCCGCCCAATAAGTGATGCCTTTTTGCTCTAATAATTCCGTCACATCTTTGGCTATTTGCTGTGCAGCAAGTACTATGTTTCGGGGTGTATAAATCCCCCTCACTATTTCCTTCTTTTCCTGGGGATCCAGTGTATCCAGATCCAAGCACGAGGAACATTTTAGGTCACCACTGTAAACGAACAGGGTAGACAACACTGCCGTATATTTAAGTAACTTCATCGAATTGGTCTCCATTTTTTTTGTTATAGACCGAAGCCTTTTTGATAACAGAAGCCGGCTTTACCCGTTGCTTCCAAACCTGTCGTCTTTGGGGGCTTTCTTAACCCAAGCACCCTGCCACAAATGCCTGCCCACACTGTGTTCGGTCAGAGCATCATCTTCCGTTACAATCTCTTTTTGTGGATACATGCCAGGAATTTTTGCAGGGTATAAAACCTCCGGGGGAAAGGCGATATCGTGGTTACCATCCAATCCCGCAGCTGTGTGGAAGGCAAGCATCGTTACAATAGGACCAGTGCTGGCAATGGTCAGGTAGCCATCATCCTCTGGTATATCCAAAACATAGTCTGGAGCTTCTCTTGGATCAAAGTTGCGCTTGATAAGCTTTATGGCTGCCTTTGTGATAGGATGCTTTGGTTTGGCCGCCATCAAGGCATTGCAAAGGAAGGTTGACATGGGCTCTATGCCATAAAAGCTGTCATACATATGCATGAATAAATATGGGTTTTGAGCAAAGATATAGTCCGTATCTTTATATATGCCGCCCATTCTTTTTAGCACTTCGAGTCTGAATATATCGCTGGCCATGCCAAATCTGCATTCAGACAGAGCCTTTTCAAATATTTTCCTGGTGCCAAATTTCGGAAGATCTTTGAGTTCGTCGAAACAGCAATCTTCATATATTTCTTTAATTTCAAGCCCAGTATGCTTCAGTTTTTTTGCTGTTTTGGGTAGCAACTTCTTGTTTTGCACCCACAGATAATGTTTCCATCCTTCACAGGCTGGCATTAATTCAGCACTTTGCAGGGCCCATTTCATGTAACTTTCTTCAGGAAATTCCACGGGCTTTGCGGGGTTTGTAAGCCAAATAGTATGGGTTATAAGTGGAATTCGTGGGGCCCCTAGAGCCGGCAATTGCCTCGGGAATATGTTAAAGTTATACAAATTGTAAAGCTCTGCGCGCTTTTCATATAACTCACGGACATCTTTGATCCCTTCTTGTGGCCCAATCAAATAAGCGATTGTTATAATGTGGTTGTCGAATTCTTTCCTAAAGTCTATGGAACTCATGTCGTCATTGGGCGGATATTGTGGACATAATTTGATGATTTTATCGGCATTGTTTCTGACCCAATCTGGCAGCTCTGCAATGGGTTCAAACAATGTAGGTACAAAGTTGAATGTTTGGGCTGGTCTGGGATAGACGAGCATTTGTACGTCATCAATGGATAAAACGGTGACGTCATGTGCAATGCTTGTCAGGTTCAGGAAACATTTCTTATTGGTGATCAGCTTTATTTTATTGCCATTTGGAGAATAATCTTTAATGACGGTCATTTCCTTTGAAGGTATCCAAGCCATGCCTGGATTCATTCCGCTTCTACTACTGGCGGGCCCTTTCTGGTTTTTTGATCTTGAAAAGATATCATCAAAAAAGCCTCCGATCACCTCAACGAACCAAGGACGTTTCTTCCTTCCATCGACCGTAGCATCATGAACAAGTTCAATGCATGCTTTTTTTTTGGTGTTGTTAACGATAAATACAGTTCCCTGAAAATGAGTTTTCTCCATAAGGTCATCTATATCAGTCTCAAAACTGTGCACAGGACCAGCGCTTGCACGCGAGAGAGCCCTAACCTTTTTTGGCAGATCAACTGGATTCTCGTCTGATGCCATAAGAGCTGATGAGCTGAGAAAGCAAGTGACGACAAGAAGTGAGAAACTAGCTTTGGAATTTAGTGTGTTAATAGTTTTGTTTACGTTGAACATCAGTATATCTCCGGAAGAGCGTGTTGATATTCAATTTTTACAGCCAATTTATTAACAAAAGCCTTAGGGGTTATTAATAGTTTATTGCTGAAATATTAATGAAACCGTTTATGAGAAAGTATGGGTCTAAGTCTTTAAAACACATGCCATATTTTTTATAACATGTACTTTTTTATTAAATCTCAGTTGGTTGTCGGTTTTGTGATGCGGACAACTCTCCATTTCTTTTTTGCTGGAACAACTATTCGCTGGACGTTGGTCTCCAGGTGTCGTAAAACTGGAGCATACTCAGCTGCAGTCATTAAAAATTTAAGAGGTTAATATCATGTTCGCTAAGCTTTTAGGCTATTTTTCGTCCGATATGGGCATCGATCTTGGAACTGCAAACACACTTGTTTGTTTGCGTGGTGGTGAAATCGTTTTGAACGAGCCATCTGTTGTTGCTACTACGACCCATAAGGGTAACAAAAAGGTTTTGGCCGTTGGCGAGGAAGCCAAATTAATGGTGGGCCGTACACCCGGTAACATTCATGCCATTCGTCCATTGCGCGAGGGTGTGATTGCGGACTTTGAAATTGCCGAAGAAATGATCAAGCATTTTATCCAAAAAGTTCACAAACGCCGCAGCTTTGTTAGCCCGCAAGTGGTTATCTGTGTGCCTTCAGGCTCCACGGCAGTTGAACGTCGTGCCATTCAGGAATCAGCTGAAAGTGCTGGCGCCAGGCGCGTATTCCTGGTTGAAGAGCCCATGGCAGCTGCCATTGGTGCAGGCCTTCCTGTAACAGAGCCCACAGGATCCATGGTCGTTGACATCGGCGGTGGTACCACAGAAGTCGCAGTTCTCTCGCTGGGTGGTATCGTTTATTCCCGTTCCGTTAGAATCGGTGGTGATTCTATGGATGATGCGATTATTAACTACATCCGCAGAACTCATAACTTGCTAGTAGGCGAAAGCACAGCGGAGCGCATCAAGAAAGAAATCGGTTCAGCCTTAATCCCGGAAAATGGCGACGGACGCGTGATGAAAATCAAGGGTCGCGACATGATTCATGGCATTCCCAAAGAGATAGAAATATCTGAAAGACAAGTGGCAGAAAGTCTATCAGAACCCGTTGCGGGTATCATTGCAGCTGTAAAAATTGCACTGGAGAACACACCGCCAGAGCTTTCCGCAGACATCGTTGATAAGGGAATTGTGATGACGGGTGGTGGCTCATTGCTTACAAACCTGGATCACGTTTTAAGAGAAGCAACAGGTTTACCAGTTTCTATCGCTGATAATGCACTGTTTTGCGTCGCTTTGGGAACTGGTAAGGTACTAGAACAGATGCATACACTTAAGGATGTCCTTATAACTATGTACTAAGCCTTCGAGGGGCAAATGGATGCGCGTTTCCTCTGCATTAAAGATATTTCAAATCGTCTCATTCAGCCGATATGTATTGGTATTGGTAGGCTTTACTGTGACCACGTTGTTGCTATTTGTTGCAGATACGAATAAGGTTCCCATAGTTCAAAGCGCTCGGCTGAGTATAATGGATGGCCTGGCACCCCTTTTATCTGTGGCTCAATCTGTTAATCAAGCAACAGGCAATCTGTTCGACAAAGTATCCGATTTCTTCTCTGCCTACGGTCAACTGGATGAGTTGCGTGAAGAAAACAAGAAGCTAACCCGTTGGAAGGCTGTGGCATTATCCTTGATGTCAGAAAACAAAGCCTTGCGTAGCCAAGTCAATGTGGTGCCTGAATCATTCAGGCCAGTGGTAACAGCCCGAGTGTTAACTTATCCTTCTAATCCAGGAGTGCACCGCATCATTATCCAAGCCGGTACGGCACAAAATGTGGCTGAAGGGCAAATTGTGGTGACACCTAAAGGCGTTATTGGACGTATCTTGAAATCCAGCTCTAACGCCTCGGAGGTCCTTTTGATCACAGATGGTTACTCTCGTATTCCTGTCACCATTGAACCCATTCATCATCAAGCCATATTGGCTGGCACACAAGATAACTATTTGGAACTAGACCACATGGAGCGTAATTTTGAACTTACTGGCGGTATGCATGTGTTTACTTCAGGCAAGGGCGGGATTTTTCCTCCTGGCCTCTATTTGGGTATGACTCGTCAATCGGGGGATAAAGTCATAATCGAACCCGTCATGGATTGGAAAGATTTGGATTACGTGCAGATATTGACTCAACCACAGCTGAATGTTGAAGACTAATCATGTACGTGTCCCAAAAACTAAGCGATAAATTCTGTTCCTATATTCCTATGATGAGTTTGATCACTGTATGCTTTATGCAGTGGCTATTGCTGCAAGACACCGGATTTTATCTGGTCTTTGATAAGCTTATATTATTTTATTGGTTGATATACAGACCTGACCGCATTTCCATTTTCTGGATATGCATTTTATACCTTTTTCCTGATGTTAAAGAGGGTTGGGCTTTAGGTTTTTCATCATTCACCACATTGCTATTTGTTTGGAGTGTATTGCTCCAACGACACGTTTTGTTGCGTCAGACTTTTGTGTTTCAATGGTTTGCGTTGAGTGTTCTTATATCCATGTATTTTCTGCTTTTGTACGTTACCTATAGTTTTCTAGCTTTGCACGCACTGGGTATTATGCCAATTGTTGTATCGACTTTATTAGCTATCTTTACGTATCCCCTTTTCGTCAGATATCTTGCAAAAATGCAGTTGCATGTTCCCATGTATTTTGAGCTGGAGGGCTAGCTCTTGTCCAAACAGCAGGGCAAACAACTTTTCTCGCGCAGAGCCTTTGTTCTTGCCACGGGCAAGGTTGCCTTAAGCTCGGTTTTGCTTGGTCGCCTTTTCTACTTGCAAGTTTGGCAAGCGGATCATTACAAAACGCTCTCTACTGGAAATAGTGTGAGACTTGATTTTAAAACACCCTTAAGAGGAATTATCCGAGATCGCAAAGGTGAGATTCTTGCCGATAACGTTAAGGACTTTAGACTGGTCATGTTACGAGAAGAAACACCCGATGTGGATTACGTGTTGACTAGGGTTAGTCAAATCGTCCAGTTAGAACCTAAAACCCAGGAACGCCTGCTGGAAACCATCAAAAAGTCACCAAAATCTATTCCGGTTTCACTTAGTGATAACTTAAGTTGGGAACAAGTAGCGGAAGTAGAGGTGCGGTCGCCTGAAATACCAGGTGTCTATGTGGAGGAGGGGTCAAAGCGTGGATACGTATTGGGTCCAGCTCTTGCTCATACTATAGGGTATGTACAGACTCCAGATGTGGATAAAGCTAAGGAAAGCATGGCATTTCGTCTTCCCGGTGCGAAAGTGGGCAAAATAGGAATTGAACGCTATTATGATGAACATCTGCTAGGTAAACCTGGTTATAACGAAATCGAAGTCAACGCTCGCCGTCAGGTGGTCAGAGAACTTAACAGTCATCCCAGTATTTCTGGTCATGAATTGCAACTAACCATAGATAAGGATCTTCAAAACCAGTTTTACGAAAGGCTGAGTCAAGAGCCCAGCGCTAGTGCTGCTGTCATTAGCATACCGTCAGGAGAAGTCCTTTCGCTGGTATCAGTGCCATCCTTTGATCCCAATCTTTTTGTAACGGGTGTCAAAACGGATATCTGGCAAGAGTGGATGACGAGCCCCTACAAGCCGCTGCTGAACAAAATTACACAAGCAGAATATGCGCCGGGATCTATCTTTAAATTGGTGGTGGGGTTGGCAGGTTTAGAACACAACGTTATGACACCTGATGAAACCATTTTTTGCCCTGGCTACATGGAGATTGGTAATCACCGCTTCCATTGCCACGCCAAACACGGGCATGGAAGTGAAAATCTAACCACAGCGATCAGAGATTCTTGCGATATATATTTTTATGAAATAGCCAAAAGAGTCGGCATCGATAGAATTACCGAAATGGCTAATAGAATGGGTTTTGGAGCCAAGACGGGTATTGAACTTAAAGACGAAAGACCAGGTCTCATGCCCACAAAAGCTTGGAAAAAAGCTAAGTATAATAAATCTTGGACTGCTGGTGAGACTGTGATTTCAGGTATTGGGCAAGGTTATCTACTGGCAACGCCGCTGCAACTAGCCTTGTTTGGATGCCGACTGGCTGCCAATAAACAGGTGACCCCAACACTCATTAAAACTGGCGATCAATGTGTGAGAGAGTTTGAATCCTTGGGTGTTAGTGAAGTGAACCGAAATCTCATTCTACAAGGAATGGATATGGCGGTGAATTCACCGCAAGGAACGGCTCATAAAGCGCATATGGATGAAAACGGCTGGACCATGGCTGGGAAAACATCTACATCGCAGGTGCGCAGAGTTAGCAAGGAAGAACGTCTGCAAAAGGGAACCATCGTCGATCCCTGGCACTTGAGGGACCATGCTATGTTCATGGGCTATGCGCCCGTTTCGGATCCTAAGTACGTTCTTGCTGTGGTCATAGAACATGGTGGTTGGTCCAGTGCAGCGGCTGTTCCCGTGGTCAAAGATTTGATTAGATTGATTCATAAGTATGATCAGGGATTAAAGCAATGACAATGCTCGCAAGCATTCAAAAGAAGAACAAGAAGTTCAATTATTTTATGTTCGGCGTCATATGTTTTTTGGCGAGCATTGGCCTTGCGATGCTTTACTCCGCAGGGCATGGGGTTGAGCCTTGGATGACCAAGCAATTATCCAGGTTTGTCATTGGGGTGGTTATATTGTATGCCGTCGCATTTACGAGCTTAGAAGTATGGCTAAAATCAGCGTATGGGATCTATTTTGTAGCACTATTTCTCCTTATATTAGTGGAGGTGATGGGTTATGTAGGCATGGGTGCTCAGCGGTGGATTGATCTATATTTCATCAAGATTCAGCCTTCAGAATTGATGAAAATAGCCCTTATTCTGGTGTTGGCCAGATACTTTCACTATTCCCACCTCCAAGACAAGGGGCAAATCACTTCGCTCTTTATCCCTATGGTGGCCATAGCTTTGCCAGCTGCCCTGGTACTATTACAACCAGACTTGGGCACGACTGTTATGCTTGTTTTGTCTGCGGTTAGCATCATCTTTTTAGCGGGCATAAAGATTTGGAAAGTCTGGGCAGTTCTTGGCACAGCAGCCGCTGGGTTGCCTCTTGTTTGGCTTTCTTTGTACGATTATCAAAAGGAGAGGGTATTTACCTTTCTTGACCCTGAAAGGGATCCTTTCGGCAAAGGTTACAACATCATTCAATCCAAAATTGCGCTGGGTTCAGGAGGTCTTTTTGGCAAGGGATTTATGAACGGTAGTCAGGGCAATCTGGATTTTCTTCCTGAAAAACAAACGGACTTTATCTTCTCCATATTTTGTGAAGAGTTTGGATTCTTTGGGGCACTTGTCTTGCTGGGTGCATATGTTCTACTCATTTGTTACGGCTATTTAGTCGCTTTTGAGAGCAGAAGCGGTTTTGGACGTTATTTAAGCATCGGCATGACAACCTTGATTTTCTTGTATGCCTTTATTAACACGGCTATGGTAACGGGTTTGATACCGGTTGTGGGTAAACCCTTACCCCTTGTATCTTATGGAGGCACTTCCTTGCTCACGTTTATGTTTGGCCTGGGTCTTTTATTCTGCGTCGACATCCACCGGGACCAGCACCTCGGGCGTGCTCGGTAGGGTATGTTGCTTGTGCCACATGGCTGCATATAACCCATCCTTTTTAAGCAATGTGCGATGGGTACCGGTTTCCACTATTTTTCCTTTATCAAGTACGATAATTTTGTCCGCGCCCACAACCGTTGAAAGTCGGTGTGCAATAATAAGTGTCGTGTGTTCCTGAGAAACCTCTATCAAACTTTTCTGAATGGCTTTTTCTGTATGGGTATCTAAGGCAGATGTGGCTTCATCAAACAGGAAAATAAGAGGCTTTTTGAGTAGGGTCCGAGCAATGGCAACTCGTTGTTTTTCACCACCAGATAACTTCAAACCTCGTTCACCCACCATGGATTCAAAACCTAAGGGTAGCTGCATGATAAAGTCGTAGATCTTGGCCATTTTAGCCGCTTCAATGACTTCCTGTTCAGTGGCGCCGGGGCGACCATAAGCGATGTTGTAATATATGGTGTCATTGAAAAGCACAGTGTCCTGAGGAACGATACCGATTAAAGCCCTGAGGCTTTCTAGCGAGACGTCTTGAATGTTTTGGCCATCAATCATGATGCGACCACTGGTGACATCATAAAACCTGAATAGCAGGCGCGATAAAGTAGATTTACCTGCACCGCTTTCACCCACAATGGCAAGGGTGTGGCCAGCCGCCAGGGTAAACGATATGTCCTTCAATATTTCGCGATCAGGATTGTAAGAAAAGTTTACATGCTCAAAAACAATTTCGCCTTTTGCTGTCTTAATTGCAGGCGCATCTGGCTTATTTTGAATTTCGGGTTTGATCTCAAGTAGGTTAAACATATGTTCCATATCAACCAGTGCCATCTTGATTTCTCGGTAGGCAAATCCCAAGATTCCAAGCGGGATATATAGCTGAATCATGTAACTATTGACCAACACAAAATCGCCTACGGTCATGGTTTTATTTACGATGCCTTCTGCTGCAAGCCATAAAATTCCCATAAGTCCAAAGGCGATAATAAAGCCCTGCCCGATGTTTAATATGGAAAGGCTTACCTTACCTTTGATGGCAGCGGCCTCGTATTTAACAAACCATCTATCGTAGCGTTCGGCTTCGTGTTTTTCATTGCCAAAATACTTAACGGTTTCATAGTTCAGTAGGCTATCAACGGCTTTACTGTTAGCCTCAGAATCCATGGAGTTCATGGCTCTGACAAAATGTGTACGCCATTGGGTAATGGAAATGGTGTAGATCACATATATGGAAAGAGTGGAAAAAGTCAGCAACATAAATCTCATATCATAAAGATACCAAAGAGTAAGACAGACAAACAAAATTTCAACGAATGTGGGCAATATATTAAATGTGGAAAAGTTCAGGATGGTATCTACGGCCTTAACGCCCCGCTCAATGGCGCGGCTTATGCCCCCGGTTTTACGATCCAAGTGAAATTTAAGGCTTAAGTTATGCAGGTGGTTGAATAGTTTTATGGCTGCTTTTCGCAAGGCATTCTGGCCAACCTTTGCAAAAGCTGCTTCTTTGAGCTCGTTGAAGGTTTGCGCCAGAATACGGCTTACTCCGTATGCGATTATCATGAAGAAGGGAATTGACAATAATTTTTCAGTTTCACTGGATAGTGAATCTACCGCGTATTTGTAAAAAATAGGTACAAAGACAATGATCACTTTTGAAATGATCAAAAAACTAATGGCCAGCACGACTCGAAAGCGTAAATTAAATTCACCTTTGGGCCAAAGGTAGGGCAGAAGGCCTGCTAATATGGTAATGTCAGCTTTTGGTGTGGGCGCGTCGTTGGGCTTCATGGGTGCTCCTTGCCCATATATTATGTCTCATGAAGCTGAGAATATCAAAGGTATATGCAGGACTTCTAATTTATAATCAAGACTAAGCACCAGCAGCCTTATTTTCTTTTGCTGGCTTCTATTGCTGCTCGAGCTGCAGCCATCTGTGCCGCAGCAGGTGTTACAGGTCGTCTGATCTCTACTCTTTGAGTATTTGACGCACGTTGTTTGTTTGCGGCAACGGCTGGTGACTTATTCTGAAATTCCCTAATTTTCGTGACTGCAGTTGTAATGGACTCTCTGCATGCGCTAGCTGTCCTTTCATTTTGACAGTCTTGTTTAGCAATATCAACGAACTCGCCGGCTTTCTTTTTGTTATCTGCTGCAATAGTTGATTTGTCATCCATTCTACTAACTGCAGTTTCTAAGCCTGATAATGCTTGGCATAATTTGCTATCACTCATCTTACATACAACTTGAGCCTGAGCCATTGCCTCATTGCTGATCAATGCTAACGTCCCTGCGATAATGAGATAATATTTTTTCATTTTATCTTAGCTACCTTATCCTAAATGTTGAACTGAACTCAGTAGCAGCCCCTATAAGCTGCCCTACATTGTTAATGCTACAGCAGAAATCTTAATTTTTCTTTAATGATGGATAAATTATTATTCAAATTTGATTGTTCCTCTTATCATTAAGTATAATAGTTATGAAACCTAACAGCTCTGGACCCAAAATGCACATATTGCTGCGATTCAAGTAACTTTCTGTACTTAACCTTTATCATCCTTTAACTCATAATTAAGATCCTCATGGCAGAATGAATACTGGATAAAATAGGTTGGCCCATAATTTGACAAAACTCAAAGAAGTTGTTTCACACCTAGCGTTTGACATCCAGGCGTTGATGAACTATTTGCGAAAGCAATTGGGTATTAAAGCCTTGGCATACACTGTGATGCAGTATGAGGGTGGCCAGTCGAATCCCACGTATTTGGTTGAAATCGATGGTGAGAAATTCGTTCTGAGGCGCAAGCCGCCTGGCGTTTTGTTGCCTTCAGCGCATGCTGTGGATAGAGAATATCGGGTGATGAAGGCGCTTAAGGATACCGATGTACCCGTTCCCGAAATGATTCTGCTCTGCGAAGACCCATCTATCGTTGGCACCGAATTCTACCTTATGAAACATGTAGAAGGGCGTGTTTTTGAGACACCTTTGGGTGAAAGTATAGGTCCGCAAGAAAGATCTGACATCTATTATGAAATGATACGGGTTTTGGCGTGTTTGCATAAAGTGGATTTCCAGAAAGTGGGTTTGAGTGATTACGGTAAAACGGAAGACTATGTGGCCCGACAAGTGCATCGCTGGTCAAAACAATATGTGGGGTCTGAAACCCAAAAAATTGAAGCGATGGATAAATTGATAGAGTATTTGCCACTCCATTTACCCATCGCTGGTTCTGCAGGAATCGTCCATGGAGATTATCGCTTGGGCAACGTGATATTTCATCCAACCAAACCCCAGATTGTAGCAGTTTTGGATTGGGAGATATCGACCTTGGGTGATCCTGTTTCAGATCTGGCTTACATGTGCCAACCCTTCCACACCAGCCCTCCCCAAGGGTTTGTGGGGATTGATGCAAAGGTTGTTGGTATCCCTATGGAAAAAGAGCTGTTTGATCTTTATTTTAAACTCATGGGGCGTAAGTCACTGTCCCCTCATGAATGGAACTTTTATTTGGCTTTTAATCTATTCAGAATGGCAGCAATTTTACAAGGTGTTTACGCACGCGCCTTACAGGGTAACGCTTCCAGCGAGACAGCAATAACTTATGGCAAAATGGTCCCTCTATATGCCGACATTGCTTGGAAACTTATATCAGGGAGATAAACATGGATTTCGAACCAACTCAAAAAGTGAAAGACTTACAAGATAAACTCTGGCAATTCATGGATGAACATGTATTTCCCAATGAAGTGGCTTACGAGGCATACGTGGATGCGGCACGAAAAAAAGGCAACCCTTGGGTCATTCCGCCTCTTATGGATGAGCTTAAGCAAAAGGCACGGGAAGCTGGGCTTTGGAATTTGTTCTTGCCTCATAGGGGCGGTGCAGGGTTGACCAATCTTGAGTATGCTCCTCTTTGTGAGATTATGGGGCATGTGGGAATTGCTTCTGAGGTGTTCAACTGCTCTGCACCAGATACAGGCAATATGGAAGTTCTGGCTGTTTATGGGACGGATGAACAAAAAGAAAAATGGTTGGTACCTTTACTGGAAGGCAAAATCAGGTCAGGTTTTGCTATGACCGAACCCGCTGTGGGGTCATCGGACGCGACCAACATCCAATCTGAGATTAAAAGGGATGGTGACAATTACATCATCAATGGAACCAAATGGTGGACGTCGGGAGCTATGGATCCGCGCTGTAAAATACTCATATTAATGGGCAAAACAGATCCAAATGCGGATGTGCATAGCCAGCAATCAATGATATTGGTGCCTCTGGATACGCCTGGTGTAACCATTGAAAGATACACGTCTGTCTTTGGTTATGATGATGCACCTCATGGTCATGCGGTGACTACTTTTAAAAATGTTGAGGTACCTGTGTCCAATTTGTTATTGGGAGAGGGTAGGGGTTTTGAAATCTCACAAGGACGTTTGGGGCCAGGTCGTATTCATCACTGTATGCGCGCGATAGGTATGGCGGAAAGAGCGCTGGAGCAAATGTGCAAAAGGTCTTTGGATCGGGTGGTATTTGGTAAAAAACTTTCAGACCAAGGTGTGACCCGTGAACGCATCGCGCAGTCCAGAATACTCATTGATCAGGCTCGTCTCTTGGTGCTTAGTGCTGCGGACAAAATGGATAAGCACGGTAACAAAGAGGCTCGTAAAGAAATCGGGATGATTAAGGTGGCTGCACCTGCCATGCTATGCCAAGTAGTTGATTGGGCTATTCAGATTCATGGGGCAGGTGGTGTTTCTGGTGACTTTAATCTGGCCAGAGGCTATGCAATGGCTAGAACTCTTAGACTTGCAGATGGTCCCGATGAAGTGCACCGGGATCAAATAGCAAGGCTAGAGCTCTCCAAATATAAAGATCGTTAAGCTTTGGTTTTGAGATAGGTGGTGAGATCTTTGCTAAAAAGATCCTGCTCCTGGGCGCATTGCTTTAGAGCTGATATGTAGTCTTTATAAGGACCCAGTTCGATCGGGCCCAAGGTTTCCTGTTCCATCATCTGTGCAATCATATGAATTGAATTAATGGTTGGTATGAGAGTTCGGTTAAGTTCCGTCTCGATTTCTATTTTTGTCGGATTGTTGTTCTTGATTTCGGAAGTGTCGTTGATTGGCATAACTGCTAGTTTCAAACACTCGCTTTTCATTTAGGTCTCCTGGGTTGCAACAATTGTAAGTAATATTTTTCACGAAAATGGTAAAAAATGTATTTCTGAGAGATTAAAGAAAGGTGAAAATTGATTGCGGTTTATGGTTCTAAATAAGCAAGAGAATATGTCTCCATTATCAAGCGATAATAGAGTTTAGCGTCCAAGGAGGGGACAACTGTCTCGTTGTCTACTCGTTGTCTATATAATTCCTATATTTTTTAAATGTGTTTGCCTATCTTTAAATCTACTATTCATATTCCTTACTTATTTTAATAAGTGGTGGAAGCCTTTAGATGTCTGAGCTGGCCTCAGCCATCGTTCGGCTTCCACCGTTTGGATTTTTTAGGTTGTTTTTGGCTTATAGGGATACCTTCCTCGTCACCTTTTTGCATTAACCGTACGGTAGATATAGCACATTACATGCTAATCCCTTACTTGCTCACCGCGCCGCTCATTTCCAGACTTGCTTGGGTTACGCGGGGGCCCAAACGCCGGATGCCTTTCGTTTTTGTGTACACGAGGG
>JBGSQK010000049.1:0-6998 GCA_041738135.1 Alphaproteobacteria bacterium | reverse complement strand
AAAGCCACAAATTGGCTATGGCATTATAACAACGAAAGACCTAATATGGGGTTAGGTGGAATTACACCAAAACAAAAGCTGCATGGGGCAGCTAAAGAACTTTCTACTTTATAAACCCATTAAAAATGGGGGGATTACCGACCGAAGCCAAGAAGGCAAAGCCCAACGGTACATTCTCCACCGGTTCGTAAGTAAAACTTGAATCCACGTAATCAATAATGTCTACGGTGGTCTTGGGAACAAGCAATAGACTCAATATGATATAGGTGGGAATAAACCAGGTTTTGGTTAGCATGCCAAGCTGACCACCAGGCAGAGCTCTGGCCACGGCTAGGACCGTCCCAACTAGCGCACTCACATAAATCACGTTTGTAAAGTAAGGAGATTCACTTTTCGTCATCATAACGATGCCATTGAAGACTTTCCATATAATCTCGCCGCCACCGTAGGTATATATTGCATCCATGGAATGTTCTCCCTTTTTTAAGAATCCGTTGAGGCTTCGATGATATTTTCAAGGGCCCGAATGTGCTGATTGAGCCGCCAAATACCTTCAAAATCAGATTTTTTCAACATGGCCTGCACGCGGGTTCGAGCGTTTTGAAGATTTTTCTTGAAAGCCTTGATGGCCGTTTGATCCAGTTGGATACTCTCAAGTGTCTCAACAGCCGTCATGATTTCGGATGATACCGTGTCAAACCGAGATAATATTAAAGAGATGGCAATGTATCTGGCTGCATCCTTCATCAGCACAACCTGGGAGTTAGCTGCCGCGGCCACCTGAATGTATTTGAATATGGGAACTGAATAAGCATCCCCTAAAATACTTCTTTCCTCCGGAGTGAGTCCATTACCCTTAGTGTCGGCTCCTTCCAGGTATTTACTCTTTAGGCCGTTTACCACATTGATCACACGGCTTGTCATGGATTTGTCGCCAGTGATGTTGATTTCCACCAGTCTCGGCTTTAAACATTCTTTGTGTTCATCACAAGCCAGTTGGTAGACTTTTCCCCCGTCTAGATGGGCCTCCGCAAAATCTAGATCGTCGGCTTGTGGGGAATTGGTCACCAACTCGTAAGTACTACCGGATTTATCATTATCTCCTTTGGTTTTTCTAGAAATAACCGTTCCCGTCACACTCATTATGAATTCTGCAAGCTCGATATCCCCTTTGTATTTGTCTATTCGTTGAAGCACTTTCCAGACGAGGTTATATTCGCCCGACAACAGATCATCGTATTTCTTTTCGCTCTTATGTGCATGTTGTTGTTCCTCACTGCGGCAGCTGGACATGGCTCCAAAGAAGTCCCCATCTCCTGAGCGCCGCTTTATGTCCTGACAAAGGGTTTCACGCATGGCTCCTTGCTTGGGCAAAACAGCGTCAAACATGGCCTGTCTCATGCGACAATCGTCAAGTGTCATATTATTTATCATCTGCAGATGATGTCGCAAATCAGACATCAGTCCTTCCACTTGCGGCGCATAGGTCTTCATAGCAAGCTGTAATCCATAGCTGGGAAGGCCCCGGGCCACCTTTTGAAGCATTTCTTTGAAGTCGTTACCTTGCATAAAACTGATGCCACCAAAGTGCAGGTCCATATCCCCACAAGACCCCTGCCCTATGCCGCTTGGCAGCCGTATGTTAAATGGCTGAATTATTTTGTTCTTTTGCCTTACAGCCAAGCCTCCAAGCGTATAGTGACCGACTGCTTGATCCTGAAACGAGCGAGGATCGGTTTGATTTGAGTCAGATCCTAGTTTTTTAAACATGTGCTCAAGTGCACCAGCTTGAGCCACGCCCCCTAATAACCAAACCCATATAACCGCACTTAAATATCTCATAACTTCATCTCCTTTTGTTTCAGGACTGCTTCCATATTGTTTAATAACTGCTCGGTCGTTACCATCCCCCAGGCAATGGGGATTACCTCCATGGTTTGTGGGTTGGCTAAAAATAAGGCAGGATATATGCCGTCCGGATTAATGACGCTTAAGGCCCCATTGTCTTTGGATATGTTAGCAATACCCGCCAACGTGCCCCCATCCACCGATATTCCTTTGATCTCGAAGTTGTATTTTTCAGCAAACCTTGCCACCACAGGGGCAAACTTATGGCAATAGGGACAGCTCTGCTTAAAGGCAAAGAACAATCCATACTTTTTAGAAACCTGCTTTAATTGCTCTCCAAGCTTTTCTTCTCGCTCTTTTTGAGCTATTTCTCGATGCCATGGGTTTGGGTTGCCCCCATGCGAGTAGCCTTTGCTATCCATAAGATGAGACAACACCCAATAATCGGCAAACTGGCTCGACTTGTTTTCAAACTCCAGCTGCTTATTTTTAACCAGAGTTACATTGTCAAGGGTCGGCTCTAGTGCCGCCGCAGAAAGCAGCTCCTCAAATTCTTCACGTTTTTGTTGCATTATTTGGGTTGCCGAAAGCTGTTCTGCTTTTGGGGATGCTGAAGATGGCTTTTTTTCTTCCTGCTTTGGCTTTGGTTTTGGCTTTACCTTTTCTTCCTTATACCAAAGCCATCCCTTCTCAGGTGGATTCGGCTGAGCTTGCGTCTTTGAGCAGCCCAGACACAGAAGAATAACCATAAGGACATTACATAGTCTGTTCATCTAACTCTCTTTGCTGTTCTGTGGGTAAATCTGGGACCGCACGTATGTTGGACTGGAAGTTCTGGGTTTTGGCGTTTAAAGACTGATGGATCTCTTGAGACAATTTATTTGCATCCGGCAAATTTACCTTGGACCTGATTTCTTCAAAGATCTCACTCAAATCCAACTTGGAAAAGTCCACAATTTGTATTTCAGAAATACTTAAGCCGCGGCAGTCAGGGCTTTCTTTTGTTCCCCAACCGATTTTCAGTTGCTCCCGACTCTGTTCCTGCACAAGCTTTACTAGTCTGGATGCAAAACAGCAGTAAGAAGACTTTTTCTTAAGGCAGTCTCCCAACACTTTCTTGGAACAATAGGTGCCCACAAAGACGCACCTATTCTCGTCCCTCTTTTGTGCAAGTGCTTTTTCTTCTTTCGAGCAGTCATAGCCTAAATTATTGCCCCACCCTTTTCCTGTGCCGCAGCAATCCCGAAAGCCTAGGCAATTCTTGCGGCATTTTTCCGTATTACCTTTAAAGACGGTCGTGTTTCCGGCGGCATACTGGCCCTGCATTTCTTTCAATATGGCAAGACGTGAAGCAGCTTGAGCAAATTCCGTATTGGGAGCCCATGAGTGTTCATCACAGCTGCCGTCCATACAAAATGGTATCTGCCCCTTCAGCTTACTGGTTTTAATGGCTGCCTTGGTCTGCCGGCATTCAAAAGTCTGCGTGTATTCAGCGCACATCTCACCAAACCAATTCCTGCATTGGCTGTTCACTTGCGAGCAGCCTTTTTTACGCAATTCTGCGCAAGTATTTTTGGAAGGAAAAGAGCAAACGTATGTACGTTGTTTTTCCCACCAGGGGCGAGTAATTTTCAGCCCCCCAATGGTTCTTTCTCCCTGATGGATGATTGTTTCAGTCCCATATCTGCATAAGCCTTGATCACATTTAGCTTCAAGATGTTCGCAGCCATCCTCCTCTGATTCGATTAAATCGCTTTCCGTCAGCACAGGCAGATAAGTGATATTTATGAGTATATCTATGTCGATGTAGGAATATTTACCGCCATTGGAGACCCTTTGCTTTTTTTTGAGTTTTACAGGGCTTACGGTTAATATACCCGCTTGTGATACGGTGATATTATCGTAAGGCTTTGCCAGCTCGATCTTTTCAATCTTTTCATAAGATGCAGGCGGCAGAAGGTTTTTAATGGTGACGTTGAGTCTTTTTGGCTTGGGCTCATAGCTAAGGTCTATTTTTTCATCCGTTAGAATATTCTTGTTAAAAGCTCCACGGATTTTTCGGCTCAGGACTTTTACCTGCAATGTATGTGTTTTGGCTTGAGGTTCGCGTGCCTTGATGTGCCGCTTCTTGGTGCAGTTATAAGCCATTTCAGGCCTTGCCTCTTCACAAGTATGTAAAGTGATCTCATCGGGTTGTGGCTTTTCGGTGATCTCTTCAGCGGTCTGAATGATATCAAAGGCATCTTTCACGATTTGGTCGCCAGCTAGGGGTATTGGGAGCAGTGGAACAGTAAAAGCACTTAAGCCACGAGGTTAGATTGATTTGTTGCGCCGAAGCAATCTAAATATAGTTGCAGGATGTACGTTAAAAAGCCTAGCAGCATCAGCAGCTGTTTTTTGACCAGAAGTTACTAAATCCAGGATTTCCGTTTGCTGTTGAGTGTTTAGTTTAGGGCGTCGGCCGCCTATACGACCCTGTGCTCGTGCTGAATCAAGGCCAGTTCGAGTACGCTCCCGTAACATAGCTCGCTCAAATTCAGCAAAAGATCCAATGATCTGCATCATCATCCGACCTCCTGGTGAGGCGGTGTCAATAACTTCTGTTAAACTCTGAAAACCAGCGCCGGCTTGCTGAATCTTTTCCATCAAGTATAATACGTCTATTAATGAACGAGACAAACGATCTAACTTCCAAACAACGAGAACATCGCCTTTACGTAACTGCCCCAGCAGGCGATGAAGCTCAGGTCTTTCCCAACGACCACTCGGTGCTTTCTCTTGAAAAATGAGTTCACATCCAGCAGATTTAAGCGCGCTTATCTGCGCTGCTGTATCCTGATCTTGGGTTGAAACTCGTGCGTAACCGATAAGCATAATTGCAAAAACCTGTTGCTATTCGATATGATTATGCAATATGTATTTGCAATACGCAATGCCTTATAAAATGGTGAACCCATGGGTGTTGCACAAACGTACGTTTGTGCAACACTTTAACGAAAAATGTGATTTTATGTCTGTTCAATTTTTAACTGAAGAACAACGCACCAACTATGGGTGTTATATTGCCGAACCAACGTCAGCAGAATTGACTCGATATTTTCATTTGGACGATGATGATCATAAAAATATTTCTGCAAAACGTGGCGACCATAACCAGCTTGGTTTTGCATTACAGTTAACAACGGTGCGCTACTTAGGGAGTTTTTTGAATATCATAAGCCAAGCTCCAGTCAGTGTATTAAAATGCTTATCCAGACAGCTTTGTCTCTCGAATGCAAAAAAATGCTTGATGGAATATAATGATCAACGCCAGAGGTTGCGCCATATCAATGAAATTAGTCTAATGTATGGCTATAGTGAAATTAGCAACCCTTTAGTTGGATTCCGGTTAGCCCGTTGGCTTTATACACAATGCTGGACTGGAACTGAGAGGCCCATATTGTTATTTGAAAGGGCTACAACGTGGCTATTGGCAAATAAAGTCTTGTTGCCTGGTGCAAGCATATTAGAGCGTTTCATTTCTAAGTTAAAGCACCGTGTGGAGCAGCGCTTATGGAAACAGCTTATCCAGTCAATCGGCCAGGAACAGCAACTCAAACTGGAAACATTGATGTCTGTGCCGGAAGGAAGTAGCAGATCATGGTTTGATCAGATGAGAGCTGGACCAACAAACATCAGCGGACCTTCCTTGGTACGCGCCCTGGAACGGCTAGGCTTGATCAGAAATTATGGGGTCACCTTGCCGCATTCCACTTCAATTCCGTCAAATCGGATAGCCACACTTTCACAGTTTGCTTCTCGAGCCAAAGTAACAGCAATCAAACGTCTTCCTCTGCGGCGCCGCTTGGCTACATTAGCAGCTTTCATGAAAACATTGGAAGCTACAGCCCAGGACGATGCACTGGATATTTTGGATAAGCTATTAAATGAGCTTTTTAGTGATGCCGCCAAATCAGATCAGAAAACCCGCTTGCGTAGTTTGCGTGATTTGGATGCAGCAGCAACTACTTTGGCCAATGTTTGCACCCTATTGCTGGATACTGAATTACCTGACACTAATCTGCGCACATTGATTTTTAAGCAATTTCCTCGTGAGAAATTAGCCAAGACGCTAGAAGAAACCTATTCCCTTGTAAGGCCTACTGATAACGTTTTTTATGGTGAACTTAAGGCACGATTTAGGCGAGTACGCATATTCTTGCCAAAGCTTCTTGAGCACATTCATTTCTCCGCCTCACCCGCCGGTAAAACCACAGTTGCAGCTTTGGAATATATTCAAAAGAATTATCATCAACATCAGTTTGATAATACAGCGCCGTTGGAAGTGGTTAATAAGGCTTGGCGTCGTTATGTTATGCCAGACCCTGATGAACAAACGATTGATCAACAGGCTTATATTTTTTGTGTTTTAGATCAGTTGCGTACGGCTTTAAAGCGCCGTGATGTGTTTGTTTCCGAAAGCTGGCGTTATGCAGACCCACGAAAAGGCCTTCTGTCGGGTAAGGAATGGGAGGCAGCTCGTCCTATGATTTGTCGCACACTAGGTCTTCCTCTTGACCCTAAACCTCTTCTTGATGAATTAGCATGCGAGTTGGATCAAACTTATCGGTCGGTTTCTGCCCGTTTACCTGATAACGAAGCAGTGAGATTTGAAGGGCCTCTGGGGAAAGAAGAGCTCATTTTGAGTCCATTAGATAAAGTTGATGAACCAGAGTCTCTTGTTGCCTTGCGTAGGTTGGTTGTTGAACGAATGCCACAAGTTGATTTGCCGGAAATATTGTTGGAAATCGCCGCACGCACTGGATTTACCGAATCGTTCACACATATCAGCGAAAATTCAGCTCGCGCAGAAGAATTGACAACCAGCCTCTGTGCTGTGCTGCTTTCGGAGGCGTGCAATACCGGCATGGAACCATTGGCGCGTAGTGATGTTCCTGCATTGAGATACGATCGCCTAACCTGGGTGAATCAGAATTACCTGCGTGATGAAACGCTGGTGGCAGCCAATGTGTAACCGTCAATTTAACCCCATCTTTTTTTCGTTTTCAAAATAGTCCAGACTGACCTCCGTATTATAAACTCAATCGGAGGGTGTCATGAGGTCAAGGCTGTTTGTTACAAACCTGGAGTGTCGTGAAAAGCTAAGAAAA
>JBGSQK010000073.1:0-5680 GCA_041738135.1 Alphaproteobacteria bacterium | reverse complement strand
GGAATAAAGGCAAGGATAAGCTATCAACATTGTTTAAAAAAGAAAACTAGTCCGAAATAATCCTAACTAGCATCAATCTTATGCTTTAATAATCAGGCATTTATCATCCTTAGTTAGGATTATATTTTAGTTAGGATAATTGATTTCAACGATGTTGATATTGTCTTCTCGCCAATGGCACGCCATACTATGTCGCCACAGATGACTGTGAAGGTCAAGGGGTACCTCACTGCATCTTTCATGGGCTGTTTTTGCGTATAACTTCAACCGCTTGCTGATGGCCGGTTGAGTCAGTTTGGCTTTTATACTATGGCACGGAGAATAGAACAGGAAGTCGTCAGGTTTGGGAATCGGCTTATGGAACAGTTTGAGATACCGTTCCAGCCATTCCACAAGTCGCTTCTGCAGATATATCGACCTGATCCTGCCTCCTTTGCCATGAAGTATCACAAAAGGATCCTTTGCTCCAAGATGGATATCCATGATCTTCAATGAGAGTATCTCATCGATACGGGCGGCAACTCCGTAACTCAGCATCATCAGAACAAGATCCCTCAGACCTATACGTGTTCCCGTATCAGGGACAGCAAATAAGGACTGCACTGCATCCCTGCTCATTCCGGTTACCTTTCGCTTGGGCTCCCTGAGAGGGCGTATATGTGCGGATGCCCTGATATAGAGATAACTGTATGCGGGATCCCTGCCACCGATGTATTCCAGCAGGCTTTTTAAGGCCGCCATCCTGTTGTTGCAGGTCCCATTGCAAACACCCCGTTCCTGCTTCAGCCATATCCGCCATTCATCCAATCTTTCAACGGAAAAGCATTCGCCGCTCAGATTGAAAGGTGTGATGCCTTTGGCGGATTCCAAGAACCTGGTATACAAGGATAGGGATGACCTGTATGACCGCTCCGTATGGTGGCTGTTTGTCTTAAGTGATGGGATATGGATATTGATCCATTCATACGTGTGACGGGCAAGGCTCCTTGCTTGCTGGGTCAGGTCGCTTTTTGTGTTATTCTTCGTTCTCATGGTCTGGCAATTGGGGTAAGACATTGTTGAAACTGTTCTCTGTATTCCTTTTCAGTTTATCGGTTAGCATAGGCGTCAAATGGAAATACCCATATGTACTTTGGATACTTTTATGTCCCATGCTCCTGGAAAGGAAAAGGAGTTTCCCACTGAGTTCATATCCGTGGTTCTCCCATTTCGTGATATTTGTCACCGCGTAATGGCTCCGGAGGTCATATGCACGTGCCGTTCCTGTGTTCAATTTATACCACAGATTCCTGAAGTGATAGCCTTCCCATGCCGGTGTATGTGCATTGCCATTCTTATCCGGGAAAAAGTATTCGCGCCCCGGCATAAGTCTTGACATGGCTTGGTCATACTTTATCAGGATGGACAGCATTGATTCATGGAGTGCGACTCGATGTTGGTCCCCGCCTTTGGATTTTTCAATTTCGACCACCCCGTCTTTTAGATTCATATTCCGACATTTCAACCATCTGACCTCACAGGTTCTCATTCCAGAGCTCATTAGAAGACGGAAGAATATAGGTAGTTCATAACGGTTCAACATAGCTTGAAGACTTCTTTGTCGTAATGATAAGTCCATGAAATAACTATCGCATTCGCGGAAAAAAGAAACCAGTTCTTCATGTGTGAAATAATGTGGCAGATAAGAACATGGGACATTCGCGGGGTCCCTTTTCGATTCCGATTCCATCCATTTACGTTTGTGGGCATAATCCATAAAATTCCATATGACCGTAGTGCGGATCCTGCAGGAATTCCCGTTTTCCGTCGGTCTGGGGTTGCACCAGGATTCAGTCATCCCGCCGGTAAGAGTATCCGCTGTTGGATAGTTGTTTGCAATGTGGTTGTCGAAATAATGCAAGTTCTCGTAGTAGGTCTTGCTCCATTGCCCTGCGGCCTGCCTGCTTAGGATGAACTCTTCGAAAAGCGGTGCCAAGAATGAGTTGAATGGCCTTTTCATATCTCGAACAATTCCTTAGGTACCGGATATGCAGCGATGCTTATCGAACATTCACGCAGATGCTCGATGTCAGCATCCGCATACGGTTTGATGGATTCGGGCGAGCTGTGGCCGACAATCGAAGAAACGACGTCACATTCGACTCCATGGCTCAAAAGATACGTGACCAGGTGGTGGCGAAGTACCCTCAACCCTTTGGTACCCCCATCGGTCCGCACTCCCGCTTTTTTAAAAAGCTTAGTGACAACACTTCCAAGGCTTTTCAGTTCGCCATGGGGCCGGCTTTTCGCCACCATGATGGTATTGATAGCATTTCCGGGTCTTTCCGTTGTTATGTAATCAAAAAGTTCATTCCCTATTGCTGCGTTCATGGGCATTATCAATGGTTCGCCTGTTTTGGATTGCACAAGATGTATTTGGTCGCGTTTCCAGTCAATGTTCTCGAATTTAAGCTTCATGATATCGGTTCCTCTTAAGCCTAGGAAATATAGCAGCCATCCGATGCTACGCTCAAGATGCGTCAGTCCAGAATCCTCTTTCTCAAGACATTCCCGTATTTTCATGGATTCCTCCCGGGTAAGATATTGGAAGTTCTTTTTTCCGGATTTTATTGCAGGGAGCATCTCAAGTGTTCTCTGTACAGGTTCTCCATACAACGGCACTGCCGTTTTCAACGCAGTCTTGATCAAGTTGCAATAATCCCTGCCCCTGATCTGCCGTTCCCCATCGAAAAAGAATGTATAGACCATCCTGTTTTCAATTTCATCAAATGTTTCCACGCCACGATCCTGTAAATGCTTGAAGAAATTCATCGCTGCACGGGTCTCTGTCCATACGGTTTTTTTCCGCTTTTCATGCAATCCGCCAAATTCAACATGATGGTCTATAGCTGATTGGAAAACAGCGTTTAATTGATCGTATAAAGGCTGTGGGGCGAGAAATCCATTTCTGGAAGCATTTCTGCTTGGGTATATACCTTGTCGGTCAAACTGCTTGACATTCCCCATATAAGTCATTAAGGATCTGTATCTTCTTTCTTCGGGTATATAACCTCGTTTCTTAACTTCGAGAAAAAAAAGTTCTTCATACGAGGTGATTTCCGGTGATGCGCCAGCTTCTAAAGCCAATCTGATACATTTTTTGGTTTCCAAGAGGGAATCTTTCTTGTAACCGTTTTTAACAAGGAAGTCCATCAACTTTTGATGGGTCTTCCGGAGATTTGATGTGTCCATATGATATGATATCTAAGTTAAGGACACAATTTACGCTAATATTATCCAAACTTTTTGTAGCCAAAGCATTGATTATGCGGCTGTTAAACCGAAAGTTGGGATAATAAAAAAGTTTGGATAAATCAGGTTATCCGAAAGTTTGGATAACCTGATAGAAAATAAAATCCGTCCCATTACTCTTGGAAGAAAAAACTACTTATTTGCCGGGTCCCATCAGGCTGCCCAAAGAGCTGCTGCAATTTATTCCTTCTTTGCCATCTGCAAAAAACACGATGTGAATCCTTACCAATGGTTGAAATATACCCTGGAGAATATTATGACCATTAAATACAAGAACATTAAGGATCTTTACCCACAAAATTACAAGAAATTACAGGAAAGTAACCAAGCAAAAGGAAACTGCTAGCAAAATTTTAGCGGTTTTACAAGGGGTACTTTACCGACTGCATACTTTGGAGTGATATCGTGGATTAGAATGTCTTTAAAAGCATTCATCTGCTCTCTAAGTGTACTATTCTCTTGGTTCACCTCATCGCTAGTCAAAGCTTTCCCTATGACATCAGAAAGTAATCGAGCTTTACCTGCCATCATTTCAGCCAATCTCTTAGAACTCTTTATTGTTTGCCCTATGTGAGTACAAAAATCTTTAATTAAATTTTTGAAAGCTTCAAAGTTTTGAGGTAACGCAACAATTCCTTGATCGGTAATCTCGGCAATGGAAATTTTGGTTACAAATTCGCCATCGATGTATAAATGAAAATCTAAATAGTCGGTAAAAATAAGATTGTTTAAGGAGGCTTTATAACGGTCAAATTGTTCTTTATTTACGGTCTTCTTTTTTCCCGAAAGGTCTTTGTCCCCAATATCTTTGGCTTCAATGAATCCTACTGGAATATCCTTTTTTGTAAGGATATAATCGGGCGCTCCACAAGACTGTCTTTTTGGTTCGTTTGTCGCTCTTATTTCAGGTATTAAACTTTCTATTATTTGCTGTAGGTCACCTCTGAAAGTATGTTCAGTAGCATTTCCAAGATTGTAACGTTGATTAATGTTGTCAATATATTGTTCTATTGTCATTCTTAGTTTGTAAGTTTTTCCAGAATTGGCTTTTTCTGTATGAGATATGGTGGTCTTGGTTAAGCAATTTCCGGGAGTAGGGAGGCTTTCTTGTCGGCTTTGTTGTTTTTTACTTGGTGTCTAAAATAGCACTTTTCACCGGAATACCTGCTATTTGCTGGTAACCGACTTTTTGTGTGGCGTTTTTCACTCAAATAATATCATTAGCATCTAATTTAAATCCAGCAGATTTTAGTTCCTTTACAAGTCGAAATTTCCAATTTTCCGTTTCATCAATTAAAGTGTATAAAACTCCTGAAATATCACTTGGAAGTTCAACACCGTGTTCATAAAGTGGCATTACATTTTCTCGACCAATTTTGGCAATAAAATAGCCCAATTCGAGAATTACATTTTGCCTTGCTCTTTTATTTTGATTTTTTTCAGATTTTATATTTCCAAAATCATCATATGTCAAAAGGACAACTGCAAAATTTACATTTGAATGCTTTTCAAATTTTTCAATTACTGTCTGACCTTCGTTGCTTTGCTCGTGAAGAATTACTGGACTTAATTTTAATTTTTCAATAGTTCTCGCAACTTTCTCTTTTAATTCCTCATTATGACCGTGGACTATGAATACATCTTTTTTATTCTCTTTAGAAGTTGAAGTTTTTTTTGCGCTAGTGGATTTTGTAATTACTTTTTCTGGTAATTTTAAATCTTTATGCTTTTTATAGGCGTTGTCTACTTCTTTTATTGATTCTTTCGAAAAATCTGCTACGGTCATAGCTTCTATAATATCTGAAAAATCATCATTGGACTTTTTATATTCTATAAAGGAAACAATTATTAAAATAATAACGTTTTCAATTTTTTCACTTTCGTGAGAAGCATTTAATAATACAGCCAGAGTATCAATGTTATCTCCTCGATTATGATCCATACCCATTGAAAAATAGGTCCTGTCAGCCTTTACCTGTTCATAAATATTTTGCCAACTTTCATAATATCCATTTTGGGACATTACCATTTTAAATTCTCTAGATGTCAAGTTTCACAAGGTTGTTAATGGAAGTTGATTAAAACTAGATTGTAAACTTAGAATTTTATTTTTAAATTCCTGGGGTGTTATTTTAAATAATTCTGGTTCTATTTCGTACCATCTTTCAACAGCCTGAATAGGGGTTTTTACATTGAGTTCTTTTCTTAAAGAGCCATGTCTCCGATACAAATTGTAGTAGCGCAGGAACCCCATCATGTCTCTCTCCATATCTTGTCTATTTTCATATTTTATTCTAAGGATGGTATTGTTTTTAATAGTTCCGTTAGCCCTTTCTACCATCCCATTTGTTTTTGGCGTCGCTGGTTTTGTCAGCCTGTGGTCAATGTT
>JBGSQK010000005.1:0-12898 GCA_041738135.1 Alphaproteobacteria bacterium | reverse complement strand
AGCATGCGTTAGAAAATATTCATACGACGAAAGATTTAAGCCAGCTGCTGCCGTTCAACTTCAAACCCGCCCTGAATAAGGGGTCTGCAGCGGTAGCAAGCTAAATTTATACCGCAGGGGTGGGGTTGTTTTACCGCTTACTGATATAGGCACACTTTAGCGAAATACGTTTTTACCTATCATCAAGATCCATGATACTCTAGAGTAGATTCAGCCGTTGGGAATCAAATATAACGCGGGAAAATTAGCCTTGGATGGATATAAAACCACAAAAATGATCCCCCCCCCCCCGCTATTTTCAGTGGATGATCTTCAGCGAGCTTTTAAATGGATTTGTGTCTTGCGTAAAGATTACTCGGCCAATTCTGACATCTGGCGCTTGCGTCGGGAATGGAGTCACATCAAAGAGAACCTACTCGGCCAACTTAATGACGGAACTTACATCTTTGATCCCCTAGGGGTCACAAGAGAAAACGGAGAATATTGCACGTTAAGGGAAAATCCTGCACTTCCACTTTTTTATTAGTTCAATTTTTTTCCGAAAGGCCTTAATGGTCTAAAACCGTTTTCAGAGTGCCATTTGTTGTCTGGCCAAACATAATCCCCTGTCAAGTTGATGTGTTCCCATCCCAATGGTGACAAATGCTTTAAAAGATTATCATCTATTTTGTATCCATGTTTCTCTAATGCCTGGATAGCTCTTTCCAGGTAAGTTGTATTCCACAAGATAATGGCAGCTGTCACAAGATTGAGGCCATTAGCTCTGAAACGTTGGGTCTCAAAGCTCCGATCACGGATTTCACCCAACCGATTAAAAAACACAGCGCGCGCTAGCGCATTGCGAGCCTCCCCCTTGTTTAATCCCACCTGAACACGACGACGCAGATCAACGTTCTGGACCCATTCTAGTGTAAAAAGGGTACGTTCTATGCGACCTAGTTCACGTAAAGCAACAGCCAAACCATTCTGACGTGAGTAACTTCCAAGTTTTCGTAGGATTAATGAAGCCGTAACGGTTCCCTGCTTGATTGATGTTGAAAGCCGCATAATTTCTTCCCAATTGGTTTTTATAAGACTTATATTAAGCTTTCGGCCAATTAGTGGGGCTAATGTTGGATAAGCACTGGTATCACCAGGAATGAACAAGCGCTTATCATTCAGGTCCCGAATGCGGGGAGCAAATCGGAAACCCAGTAAGTGCATCAAAGCAAATACATGGTCAGTGAAGCCTGCTGTATCTGTGTAGTGTTCCTCAATGCGTAGATCAGACTCGTGGTACAGCAAGCCGTCTAGCACGTGGGTAGCGTCCCTGACACCAGCACTGATAACCTGTGGTATGAAAGTGCCAGAATGGCTGGAAAGCTACCTTCAAAGAGATTAAGAAAATCCATATTCAGTATTTCGGTGATTTTCTGATCATTCCCTGGATAATTTGCTATGCGCTTTGCTATGAGTTCCAGATATTGGTCTAGGGACTTCAGCGCCTGATTGACCGATTCCTCCGCTAACAAAATCTTATCACTATTAAACCTTACTGTTTTTTCTTTATAAATCGTGAAGGAAAAGTAGCTTAAGGTTGAAAGCAAGGAAAAGAAGCCTATGAGTGCGACGCTAGATGTTCTCTTGCGAGGAATTCGCCATCCCCTTCTATTAACAGATTCTCGGTCAACTAGGCCTGTATTATTGAGTTCACCAAAATATCTAGACTTGGCCATATATGAAACAGCTTTCAGGGAATTAATTTTGTCCCGAGAGATTCACCGGCAAATGTCCAGCTCTCAACATTTGCTGACGAGCCAAATTAATGGAACCGTTTACCCACGTACTCTTACGAAAATACATTCTCAGACATCTCCCAGATGAATTGAATTTTACCTACCTGTCAGAAGAAGACTAGCTCATTGATATTCATAAGAAAAGCTTTATTTAAGCATAAAATTTTTGCATGGATTGCAGCAAAAAGTTCTTGCGGTTTTTTGATTTGATAATGTCCATTCCGATGGCATGATTTTGAATATATTTAGAGATGCTGGCACTATGGCGTTGGAAGTACTGAAACCAATAGCGGCAGTTATAGGGTACTGTGCAAATGAATGGTGCCCCCTAAAGTGGGAAAGAGCCAAACTTTCATTTTGCTCCCCATATGCTCCCCCGAGTGATTTTAGTGTTTGGGGTAAAATGCTGAAACCCGCGTGGGGATTGGCGCACCCGAGAGGACTCGAACCTCTAGCCTCCAGATTCGTAGTCTGGCGCTCTATCCAATTGAGCTACGGGTGCTTTTGTGAAGGATATTGAATACCCTATAGTTTCGGGACAATAACCAAAAAATGTGGGATCTGCAAGTTGTTTTTTGTTAGATGATTTACAGGGCCATGGAATTTTTCTGGGAATATCTTTCTAGCCGTTCCATGATAACGTTAAACACACCTTCACCATCGATTACGGTTGGCACGAATAGCCAGGGATTATTAGGTATATGACGAGGGTAGAAGCTGATAATACTGTTGCCGAAACTCTCGCCTTTGGCCGTTTCTACGTGGATATGAGCGGGTCTTGATGTGAATAGTTCTGGGTGTAGTAAATAGATGGGAACACATGCGTCGTGGATGGCTCGTCCTTCAAGCCCAATATGTACCACATCAAAATCTATGGTTGCTTCCATCATGTTGGCTACTTGTGTTGCCTGATTGTTGCCAATCATTTGAAGCCTTTTAATGTTGCTGGGGGTTGCTAGCACTTGGTGAGTTATATCCAGCGTCATCAAAGTGGTTTTCTTGCCGCAATCCACAATAACTTTTGCCGCATAAGGATCGCAAAAGAAGTTGAATTCAGCTGCGGGGGTAATGTTACCAGCCGTAATGCTGCCGCCCATGATCACGAATTCAGTCACATTGTTTAATATGCTGGGGTCTTTATTAATGGCCATGGCCATGTTGGTTAAGGGACCTGTGAGAAAAATAGTTATAGGCTGGGGATGCGATTTCAATGCATCTATAATGAAATCAACTGCGTGTTGCTTTTGTATGGGCATTTTGGGATCGGGAAGCACTGCTCCATCTATTCCCGTCTTACCATGGGCTCCGTCACTAACAATGGGTTCGCCCACAAGGGGTTTGGGGCAGCCCGAGTAGACAGGAATATCTGTTCTGCCAGCCAATTCACATATTTTACGTGCATTGACATTGGTGTTATCCAGAGGAACATTGCCAGCAACCGTTGTAATACCTAAAAATGTAAAGTTCTCTGGTGAAGCCATGGCGACCAGTAGGGCCACCGCATCATCATTGCCAGGATCGCAGTCGAATATGATAGGTATGGGCATTTGTAGCTCCTCATGTGCGTTCTGGTTCAATACATATCAGATTTTGGCTCTCAAATCAGCGATGTTTTTTTCGTAAGCTGTTATACCTGATTTGAATACGGCCGTGCCCGCCACCAGGCGTGAAGCACCAGCATCAATAACCCATTGAGCCGTTTCAGGCGTTATGCCACCATCTACTTCAAGAATGATAGGGCGACCGCAATAGTCGATCATTTTTCTGACTTCAACAATCTTGGCCAGTTGTGAGTGTATAAAACTCTGCCCTCCAAAGCCTGGATTGACCGTCATAACCAAAATTTGATCAATATCTTCCAGCAGCTCAGATACAATAGAGGTAGGTGTGCCTGGGTTCAAGGCGATGCCCGCTTTCTTGCCCATGGATTTTATCAACTGCACGGTGCGATGTATATGTGGACCGGATTCAGGATGTACCGTAATGTAGTCAGCTCCTGCTTGTGCAAACGCCTCAATGTAAGGATCTACTGGCGCGATCATCAGATGGACATCAAAAGGTAGTTTAGTAAAAGGACGCAAATCCTTAACGACGGGGGGACCAAATGTAAGGTTCGGCACGAAATGACCATCCATTATATCCAGATGGATCAAGTCTGCACCTGCCTTCTCGAGGGCTTTAACTTCTTCACCCAAACGAGCAAAGTCAGCGGAAAGAATCGAAGGGGCGATTTCAATCTTGTGCGACATAAATAACTTTCGTCTGGGTTGATAATTGTAGTTTACCAATTGGCGGTACAAACGTCACCATAAAATATTTCAGTATATCCTTGACGATATTGGAATTAGTTCCTACATGTTATATAGTATGTTGTTAAGAGGATAAACCATGGCTGTATTACCAATACGATTTTTTCCCGATCCGATTCTGCGGACCAAGTGTGATCCGGTGGAAGAGATCAATGATACTGTGCGCGAGATGCTTGCGCGGATGCTGGATGCAATGTATGCCAATGATGGTGGCGGCTTGGCGGCTAACCAGGTGGGCTACACTTTGCGCCTAATCGTTTCAGATCCCGGTGATAAATCTATTCCAAAGCCTTTGAAGCTCATCAATCCAAAGATCGTTTGGCGTTCGAAGGAACTAAAGGTCAATGGAGAGGGATGTTTGTCTTTGCCAGGTGTTTTTCCGGAAGTAACTCGTTCTGCTGAAGTTAATGTGCAGTATTATGACGAGTTAGGCCAGATGCAAGAAGTGCACGCCACTGGTTATTTGGCCGCATGTTTGCAGCATGAGCTTGATCACTTGGATGGCATACTGTCCATTGACTATCTATCAGATTTCAAACGCAGGATAGCCTTGCGTCGCATTCAAAAAAACGTAAAACTTCTCAAGCGGAAAGAAGATTAAACCAGTGACTTTACGTATCATATTTATGGGAACACCGGAATTTTCAGTCCCGGCTTTGAAGGCTATTTGCCGAGCTGGACATGATGTGGTTGCGGTATACTCGCAACCCCCAAGGCCGGCGGGCAGAGGGCAGAGTGTGGTTAAGAGCGCCATTCATCTGGCCGCAGAGGATTTAGGAATACCTGTTTTTACCCCTGCTTCTTTGCGAGATGAGGCAGTTCAAAAGCAGTTTGCAAGTTTACAGGCTGACGTGGCTGTGGTCGCCGTTTATGGCTTAATTCTTCCCAAAGTAATTCTGGACGCTCCAAAACATGGGTGCATCAATATTCACGCATCTTTGCTACCCAGGTGGCGAGGTGCTGCTCCTATTCATCGGGCTATATTAGCCGGGGATAAAGACACGGGCATTACCATTATGCAGATGGCCGAAGGGCTGGATACAGGGGACATGTTATTGCAAGATGTTATCCCGATCACCACCTCTACCACGACCGCTGAACTTTATGATCGCCTGTCCACTATGGGTAGTCAGCTGATTTTAGAAGTGCTGCGTGATCTAGAAAATGATGAATTGGATCCACAACCTCAACCAACCGAAGGTGTTACCTATGCCGATAAGCTAACCCGTGAAGAGGGTTTGCTGGATTGGCATGAGAACGCAGTTTTGCTGGAAAGAAAAGTGCGCGCTTTGAACCCATGGCCAGGGGTTTGGTTTGAATATAAGAACGAACGCATCAAAGTGTTAGAATCGGAAGTGGCTCATCTGAATACGACAGGCAAGCCCGGTGAAGTGCTTGATGATCAGCTAACAATAGCATGTAGTGAGAATTCCTTGCGGCTGCTAAAAGTTCAGAAAGCCGGCGGCAAGGCTTTGCTTGCCCGTGAGTTCCTTAACGGTACGCCCATTGTAATGGGAGATAGCCTCGCCTAATGCCCCGTTATAAGCTGACTATTGAGTATGACGGCACCCATTACCATGGTTGGCAACGTCAAGAAAATCTCCAAACCATTCAAGAAGAAATCGAAAAAGCCATCGCGCGTTTTTGTGGGCAGACTCTAGTGCTCTATTGTTCAGGGCGTACGGATGCGGGCGTTCATGCACTGGGACAAGTGGCGCATGTGGATTTGCCTGCAGAATTTGAAGAATTTAAAGTCCGGGATGGTATTAATTTTTACCTCAAACCCCAACCTATGGCCGTTTTAAAAGCGGAGCGAGTTGCGGATGATTTTCATGCGCGGTTTTCCACGGTTGAACGTTCCTACATTTATCGCATCATCAATCGTTATGCGCCTTTAACGGTGGACAAGGACAGAGCCTGGCAAATACCTCGACCCTTGGATTTTGATGCCATGTGCGATGCTGCTCAAATTCTGGTGGGACACCATGATTTCACCACGTTTAGGGATTCTGAATGCCAGGCCAAATCTCCGTTTAAAACATTGGATGAGTTTAATGTGTGTCGAGTGGGTGACGATGTGATAGAGGTTTTTGCGCGATCTAGATCTTTCCTTCATCATCAAGTGCGGAATATGGTGGGAAGTATTAAACTTGTAGGCGATGGACGCTGGAAAAAGTCTGATTTAGAAGATGCTTTACACGCCAAAGACCGCAAGCGCGGCGGACCCACGGCACCGCCGGGGGGGTTGTATTTGTTTAAGATTGGGTATTAGGGGGAACGTTTTATTGGGGCAAAGCCCGCGAGAACATATACCGCTGAGCGGTTCTGTGTCCTACCCCAACACCAACCGGCCCTGCTCATAGCGAATCGCCTTATCACCCCTGGTGATTTCTTGCGCGCTGGCGCCGAAGATTTTGTATCGCCAGCCATGTAGGAGGGGTAGTTCGCTGGTAGGTTCGTTCACAAGTCGTTCGATATCGTCTGGTGTGGCAATGAGCTTGGATGCCACTTTATTATCCTCGGCCACCTGCTTGAGCCAAACTTTCAGCAGTTCTACGAGCAGCACGTTGGTGCGTTGCTCTTTACGTTCCCTACGGGGACAGAGTTCATCCGGTATGGCGTCTCCTTCTTGTAAGGCTTCGAATAGAATTTTGGCCAGCTCGTTACTGGGAGACAAGGCTTTGATTGCTTTAATCTGCTCAACCGATCCGGGAGGATCTGCTGCCATTTCCAGTAGGATCAAATCACTGGCCACATGGGCGCGGGGTTTGTTCAGGCGGATGGCTTGTCTCTCACGGGCGGCAGCTAAATATTGCATACGCGCTAGAAAGCGGGGCTGATCGCTGCGGACTTTAATGCGTTGCCATACTTCCATTTCGTTGATTTCGTAGGTTTTTGCATCGGTCAACACTTGCATCTCATTGGCGATCCAGGTTTGCCTATGTTCATGCTGGAGTTTGCTCTGTAGAATTTCATACACTTGTCGTAGGTGGGTGACATCTTGCATGGCGTACTTAAGCTGCTCTTGCTTGAGAGGCCGGCGTGCCCAATCGGTGAACCGTTGGGTTTTATCAAGACCCACTTTGAGCAATTCTTCTACCAAATTCCCGTAACCAATGCTGTCGCCGTAACCACAGACCATGGCAGCCACTTGCGTATCAAAGATAGGGGATGGAACACCGCCCATGGCATGGAAAAAGATTTCCACATCTTGCCGGGCCGCATGAAAGACTTTAACCAAGGGCTGAAAAGCTAATATGTCGTAAAAAGGCTTCAGGTCAATGCCTTCTGCCAAAGGATCAATAAGTACCACATGGTCTGAACTGGCCACTTGTATAAGGCACAGTTGCGACCAGTAAGTGGTGCGCCGCATGAATTCCGTATCAACCGTAATAAACCCAGATTTCTCATGGATTTTCAAATGCTCACAAAAAGCTGCCAGCTGTTTGGTTTCAGTTATGGTGTCGATGTGGTCGAATTTATCTAAATGCATGCCATATGCTAACATAATTTTTGGCATTTTGAGAAAAAATCCATTATAGTGGGGCAGATTTAGAGTTTAAAAGGATATTCAATATGCATTCATATCGCACGCACACATGTGGTCAATTACGTAAAGAGCAAGAAGGACAAACCGTTCGCCTGTCAGGTTGGGTTCACCGCAAGCGTGATCATGGTAACCTTTTGTTTGTAGATGTGCGCGACAGCACAGGGCTCACCCAATGCGTGTTTTCCAATGAATCCTCTTGTTTTGCTGATGCGGAACAGTTGCGAAATGAAAGCGTTATTACAGTGACGGGCAAAGTTGTGCTGCGCTCAGCAGATACAGCCAATGCCAACTTGCCCACAGGTGCCATAGAGTTAGTAGTGGATCAGATGGTGATCGAATCGGCAGCCGATCCATTGCCTTTGCAAGTGAACAGCGATGTGGAATACCCTGAGGAAACTCGCTTGAAGTATCGCTTCTTGGACCTGCGTCGTGAGAAAATGCATCAGAACATCAAACTGCGTTGTAATGTGATCGCCTCTTTGCGCAAGCGGATGATTGATTCAGGCTTTATGGAATTGCAAACTCCAATCCTCACTTCCAGCTCTCCAGAGGGCGCCCGTGACTATTTGGTGCCTAGCCGTATTCATCCTGGCAAGTTCTATGCACTTCCACAGGCGCCGCAACAGTTTAAGCAGTTGTTGATGGTTGCCGGATTTGACAAGTACTTCCAAGTGGCACCTTGTTTCCGTGACGAAGATGCTCGTGCAGACCGTTCGCCTGGTGAGTTCTATCAACTGGACTTTGAAATGGCCTTTGTAACACAAGATGACGTTTTTGCCGCCATTGAGCCCGTTTTAGCCGGTGTATTTGAGGAATTCAGCAATGGTCGTGCTGTGAGCAAAGCACCATTTATCCGTATCCCTTATGATGAATCCATGTTGAAGTATGGTAACGACAAGCCGGATCTTCGCATTCCGTTTGAGATTGCTGACATTACAGATATCTTTAAAGGTTCGGGCTTTTCCATATTTGAGCAGAACATCGAAAAAGGATCGGTTGTAAGAGCCATTCCCGCACCCGGTGCCGCCAATCAACCACGCCGTTTCTTTGATACCATGAACGAATGGGCAAGGGAACAAGGAGCTGCAGGTCTTGGCTACATTATCTTTGCAGATGATGGTGAAGCCAAAGGGCCGCTAGCTAAGTTCTTCGATGCGGATCGTATCCAAAGATTGCAGCAAACAGCCAATGTGAAAGCAGGGGATGCTGTGTTCTTTGCCTGCGCCCCACAAAATGAGGCTGCCAAACTAGCCGGTTTTGCCCGTGTTAAAATCGCCAACGATCTAGACATGGTGGAGAAGAATACTTTTAAATTCTGCTGGATTGTGGACTATCCGCTTTATGAGTGGGATGAAGACAACAAGAAAATCGACTTTTCTCACAATCCTTTCTCCATGCCACAAGGCGGATTGGAAGCCTTGCTCACCAAGGATCCACTCACTATCAAAGCATATCAGTATGACATCGTTTGCAACGGCATCGAGCTGTCCAGTGGTGCTATCCGGAATCACAGACCTGAGATCATGTACAAGGCATTCGAGATAGCTGGGTACAGTAACAAGGACGTGGAAGATAAATTCGGCGGTCTACTGAACGCATTCAAATTCGGCGCGCCGCCTCACGGTGGATCCGCTCCTGGAATTGACCGCATCGTAATGATGCTGGCCGATGAGCCTAACATTCGTGAAGTTGTGACTTTCCCAATGAACCAGAAAGCACAAGACCTGTTAATGCAAGCGCCGGCCGAAGTGGCACCGGATCGCTTGAAAGAGCTCAATATTCGTCTGAACTTGCCAGTTGAGAAAAAAGCAATGGCGGCTGGTTGATATATTTGCTCGAATGCTCAGGAACTCCCTAAAGTGTGAAGATCTTGCTAAAAAATCTTCACACTTTATAGCGAAAAATACTCACACATTTTTTAATGCACTAGTCATCTCGTGCAACAAGCGGTAATATTACTTACAGATCAAAATCAATAATTAGAACGGACCAAATTGATATACCGCTGGGTTGTCGCGCTGATTTTATTATCCTCCCTTAGTCTGGGGCAGGCTCATGCTGCCTTTATCACCAGTAAGCATCGGGATGATTATAGTCGTCTTAATTTTAATTGGGAGTCGGAGGTACTGTATGATCTGAAACAAAAAGACAATCTTGTCACCATTAAATTTAAACGCTCCCATCCTGTCACTAAAGCCCAAATTGATTCTCAGTTGAAATCAGAGATTCTTTCCGTTTATTCATTTACGACCAATAAGGATTCACTGGAAATCACATTTGAATTAAAGAAACCTGCGCATGCTCTCACTTTGAATAAAGGCGGCTTGGTGGTTCTTGATTTCCTTTTTGACATTCAACCCGAAGATAAAAAGAAGCCTGTGGAGAAGAAAGAAGAACAAAAAAAACCTGAAACTAGAAAAGGGCAGGAAGATAAAAATGAATTCACGGATGCGAAGGTTCCCGATATTAATAATAAGCCTCCCCAAGAGGAGCAAAAACCGGATCTGTCCACAGTCAACATTCTAATTGAAGAAACCGTTGAGGGTTTAAAGCTTACGTTCGACTTTCTCGAGGAAAGCAAAGCAGGAGCTTTCATTGAAACGAGTGATATGTGGCTCTATTTTGATAAATCTGTGAAGTTTGCGTGGGACGAGAGTGACATGAATAGCTCACAATTTATATCTGATTTGGTAGCATACAAAAGCAACAACTTATCGGCGCTAAAAATTGATTTAGCCAGTGAACCTGACAAAGCCGCTTTTTATAAAAAAGGTAGTCAATGGGTTCTTGAAACCGCAGACCTACAGGGAATAGAACCAGTTTACGTTGAGCCTAAAGTGGAGGATGGGAAGGTAACACTTAAAGATGAAAATTTCGGCGAGCCCATATTTGCGCAAATGCCAGAAACGGGGCATTCCAGATATTTTATTCCTTCTGCTTCGGGGTCTGTGTGTTTGGAACGCAAACGTAGATACATAGACTTTAATTTGCTACCTACGATTCTCGGCGCAATTGTAGATCCCTTAAGTCAAGGATTGAGCATTGAAAAGAAAGAGAACAAATTATTCATAAGCAAAGATACTGGTTTAGCGCTTTCCGATCCACAGGACATTGTGGCAACGCGCAAGAGATATCAACAGCCACCTTTATTGGATTTTAGAACATGGCAAAGTAACTTAGATGACACATCGGAAAATAAGAGAGACTTGCAATGGGAGATAATCAACACGCCTAAGCAAGCAAGGACGCCCAAGAGATTGGAACTGGTGAGACACTACCTGCTAACTAAACGTTATCATGAAGCGCTGGGTTTATTGGCGGCAGCACTTATGTATGATCCCAGTTTAGAAAAATCCCCTTATTACTATAGTTTGAAGGGAATAGCGACATTTGCAACCCAACGCTACGATGAAGCTCGAAAGATTTTTGAACATGAAGTACTCGCAGGTGATCCTGAAATGGAACTTTGGGCGGAGCTCTCAAAATGTCGCACGCGTCCAAAAAATGCAAATTATGAAACCATAGCTGCTGGAAAAGAATATTTATCTTCCTATCCAACATTTATTAAAAATCCTGCGCTGCTATTTGCGGCTGATGCATCTATGGTTCAGAAAAAGGATGCGCAACCTTTCCTGGTATTGCTCGAACATGCTGATTTGCTACCAAGGCAAAAAGAACATTTAGAATATCTTCAAGCATACTACGATGCCGGTAGCGAGAAGAAGGGTGACGCCATGAGCAGGCTGGAAAATTTTAGCAAAACCATGCAAAGCGAATTTCGTTTGAAATCTAGTTTATTGCTGACTCAGTTGAAAGCTGAGGCAAAATCCATAACGCCCAAAGAAGAGATAGCCATATTGGAAAAATTGAGATTTCATTGGACAGGCGATCAAAACGAATACCAGTTGTGGAGCCGATTAAGTGATTGTTATAAGCAAGAAAAAAATTATGATAGGTCGTTAAAATTCTTAAGAAAATCCATAAGGCATTTTCCAAAGTTGGCCTCCTCGGATATGCTCCAGCAGAGGGGTGAAATACTATTTCGAGAAGCATTGGAAGACAAAGGCAGCGATTTATTGATGCTGATCGGGCTGTTCCAAGAGTATGATATATTTATTCCTAAAGATCAGCGTCGTTTAAAGATTCAGGAAGAACTCATTGATCTCATGGTTAAGGCAGATTTAGTGGAGCAGGCTTTGAGCATGATGGACCAAATCTTAAAAGACGTATCCTATGATGAAAAGCAAAAAATACGATTGCGCACGCGCTATGGGATCTTGGCCTTGCTCAATGATCAACCTGATAAAGCCCTGATGGCATTAAATTATCAACCGGGAGAACAACTTCCTGGCGATCTGGGCGATCAAAGACGATTCTTGGTGGCACAGGCTTACTTGATGCAATCCAAATACGATGACATGCGAGTTATCTTGACAAACGATCATACTGAAGCAGCGTTTGAACTGGTGACCCAATCCTATATAGATCAAAGAGATTGGGTGAATCTTGCCACTTACATACAGACTCACCTTGCTGACCAAAAGCAGGCGGGCAACAAGATCGAGCCGGAAGCTGTCATGAGATTGGCAACCGCCTATGGCCTGTTAAAACGTGACGAGGATCTAAAGAAGTTGCGTGCCGAGCATCTGCCAATGATGTTGGCGAGCCCCTTTAAAGAAGCGTTTGAGTTAATCACGGCTCAAAACCCATCGGATTTTTCATCGGCTGGTCTTGCTAAAGAATTGTCACAAAGTCAGCAGCTTACAAAGTTTCTAGAGACCTACCGTGAAAAAGTAAAAAAGGAAGGGTTGAGTGTACTCTAGTTTCAGATGTAGACTTTTAGAAAATAAAAGAGGAGCATAATGAGCTCAGAACAAAACAATATATTTTGGACCAGATTTTTCTACTTAGCTGCATTCTTTAATTGGTATGTATCCCTAAGTAATTTATTCTCACCCCTCTGGCTATTAAATACAGTGGCGATGACCCCTCCATTTGAGCATACCTTATACGAACAAGCTTTTTATGGCTTGATTGGCGTCTTTGGATTTGTCTATTTCTTTGTGGCTCGCGATTTGAGTCAAAGACGTTTTGTGCAGGTTGGGCTATTAAGTAAGCTGGTATGGTAATCCCCCCGAAAAATAAATGTGTTTAAAAGTAGAATTTTCTCGTAAAGAATAATGAGTAGGAGATTCGACATGAAACAATCAAGATTTAGCGATAGCCAGATCATCAGCATATTAAATCAATCGAAGGCAGGCACG
>JBGSQK010000092.1:0-2883 GCA_041738135.1 Alphaproteobacteria bacterium | reverse complement strand
AATTATAAAAGAAGCCAGCCTTGATTTTAATCGCCTCAAATTTGACGTGGCATTTTACCGGGGCGTAAAGGAGGGAATGATTGATGGAGCTTTGAGCCCTGAAGATGTTTACAAGCCTATCAAGGGCTACCTGGAGCCATCCCAAGAGGTCGCACGTCTCTGGAGTATGGTCCAGGCCAAAGGCAAGGAAGAAAACACCCTGGACGATCCCATGGCGATCATGAACAAAAGTCCAATGAAGCAAGAATGGCTGCACATTATCCGTCTACGCAATGAGAATGCTGTGACACTAGCCCAAAGCCAGTCAGCAATGGTCGCTATGGCAAACATGAATCCTGGCTTTGAAGTCAAACTCTATGAGCACGTAGCAAGGGTTAAAGAGTTAGAGACGCAGCCGATGTTGCAATCATCGCTGGACAACGTCCTGAAGGAGATTAAGTCTAAGTTTGAAATCAATTCTATTACGGGCCTCAGCACCACCGAGCTTACCAATGTAGCATCGTCCTTCCAAAGCCTCTTTAAACAATTTGATGCCACCAAAGAGCTGGACGTTATGGAAAGGACAGATATCCGGTATCAAATCAGCGACAGGATGAAAGACCTGAACAAAACCCTCTCGCCCCTAATCGCTGATCTAAAAGCCGTCAACGAACCCGTAGGAGCCAAGCTGGAAGAAATGTTCCGGAGAGAGCTGCAACGTGAGCAATCCAGAGATACTGGGCGTGGAATGGAGATGTAACAACCAACAGAAACCCAAGGGCCGGAGCTACAATTAATATAGCGATTTATAAGCCCTTTACTCACCCATCAGGCTAATAATTCAAAAAAAACCTTATTGGCTAAAGGATATCGGTAAGTCGCTAGATGTTTACAACCTACATCTGGCTGCGTATGTTAAATTTATATCCAGCCAGATCTCTATTGATGTTTGAGATTTGGCTGGGTATAATAAATTTATAACCAGCCAGATGTGATGAAATGCATAAAATAATCGCCCGGACTAAAGAAATAGAGTTATTGGAAAAATATTATAAATCCAAGGAGCCCGCATTTATCGCTTTGTATGGCAGGCGTCGAGTAGGGAAGACATTCCTAATTCGTTCTCTATTCTCAAATCAACAGAACTATTTTGAAATTACTGGATTAAAGGGCAGCAAGCAAAGCGATCAGCTGAGAAATTTCACCGAGGCTCTATCCCGCAAGTTCTTTAAAGGCCTGAGCATACTGCCACCAAGTAATTGGCATGACGCATTTAATTTGTTGACGACTGAATTAGAGCTTATACCGAAGTCAGAAAAGATTGTACTGTTTTTTGATGAGTTGCCATGGCTCGCATCGAAAAAATCGCAATTTTTGACGCACCTAGACTATATATGGAATACTAGATGGAGTCAGATGCCAAATGTGATGCTGATAGTTTGCGGCTCAGCGGCTTCTTGGATGATGGAGAAGCTGATTAGTGCCAAAGGCGGCCTACACAATCGGCTGACAAAAACCATCTTGCTAGAACCATTTACACTAAATGAAACCGAAAAATTTCTGCATTCAAGGTCCATCAGGATGACCAGAAGACAGATTTTCGAACTATACATGGCCATTGGCGGAGTGCCCCATTATTTAAACTCAGTAGAAAAAGGTAAATCTGCTGCAGAAAACATAGGCAATATCTGTTTTGAAAAGGACGGCTTATTATATGATGAATTTCCTAAACTATTTAGGTCATTGTTTGATGAGGCCGAGATAAACCTGAGAATAATAAAACTCATTGCCGAAAGCAGGTATGGTATTTCGAGAACCAACTTGTTGAAAGCAGCGGAAATGAAGACGGGTGGTACCTTTAATAAACGTATTGAGGAACTTGAGGCCGCAGGTTTTATTCAAAGCTTTGTGCCATACGGAAAAAAGAATAAGGATCATTATTATCGTGTAATAGACGAGTATTCCCTCTTTTATCTTAAATGGATTGAACCGGCTGTGAAACTAG
Organism: Alphaproteobacteria bacterium; assembly: GCA_041738135.1. Lineage (GTDB taxonomy): Bacteria > Pseudomonadota > Alphaproteobacteria > JAGOMX01 > JAGOMX01 > JAGOMX01. The sequence goes on along the minus strand of JBGSQK010000092.1, from coordinate 899 downwards.
GTCATAAGATAGATTCAGCAACTTACTGGATAAACAAGACACTAACCTCGTCATATCAAAGCTGGGCTGGGTATACTTTTGAGGGAATTTGTATTAAACATGCCATATTGATTAAAAAGGCCATAGGGCTCAATAAGATTGCTTGCGAAACAGGTAGTTGGCGCTTTGTTCCTGCACAGAAGAGCAACGAGCAAGGTGCACAAATAGATTTGCTGTTCGATCGCGAGGACGGCGTTATAAATTTATGTGAGATCAAATACGCTTCTGAAGAATTCAAACTAGATAAAGCTTACGCCAAGGCGCTGCTAAATAAAGTCGAAACCTTTGAAAAGCACTTTAAGACAAAAAAGCAGATATTTATAACCCTGATAACCACCTTTGGCGCTAAGGAAAGCATCTGGACGCAAGAACTGGTTGCTAATGAGGTAACCATGGATGCTTTCTTTGAGTCATGATTTTACGCAAGCCAAGAGCGAAATTTCGCCTCTATCAAAAATTCCATACCCTCCCATACCGTAAACTCAAGGGTAGGTGGGGTTTTGGAACATAATCTATTGGCACTAGATTTGGAATGCTGCCCTTGGGCAAAACGTGAGATCCAGTCGTGGTAAGGATCTCCCCATTTATACCTGTTCCAGAAGCACCAGTTTGCGGGACTGAGTCGACAACAAACCCGTCTTTGTCAAAAAAACCCTTGCATAAATAAAATTGAGTCTTATATGTAATGTATTAAGCCGTTCATGACGGTGTTTTTGATATGTAAGCGGTTAAACAACCACACCCCTTCACTGCAACTTTAGCTTACTGCCATAGCAGATGCCTTGTCCATGGCGGGTTTGAAGTTGAAAGGTAGTAGCTGACTTAGATCTTTCGTCGTATGAATATTTTCTAACGCATGC
>JBGSQK010000090.1:0-2916 GCA_041738135.1 Alphaproteobacteria bacterium | reverse complement strand
AACACTTATGCCAAATCTAAAATTGCGAACTATCAAGCTGAGAAGAAACGTAAACAAGATACTTATCGAATGTAAGGAAAACTATGAATACAAATATTCAACTCAAAATTAGAAAATTACCAAAAGCACTTGCTGAACTCTCCCACTCAAACCAATTTATGAAAGTTTCGGCATTTTCAGCCTTTGGACTTTGCGCGCTTTTAATCATTTTTATCTTTGTGCAATCAATGCGATCTGTACAGGTCCTAACAATTGCGCCAGACGCTTCAGTCTATCAGAATGCTACTGTACCAAAACCCGAAGTAGAGATCGAAAGAGCTATTCGTGAGTATATAAAATTTAGGTATAACTGGGCTCCTAAGACGATAAACAGTCAGCTCAGTAAATCCGGGGCATTTATTTTACCTTCTACGAAAAGAATTTTTGACGGCTCAATGAGTGATGTCGTCAAATTCTCTGTAGAAAAGGCTGTCTCGCAAAGGGCCTACCCCTATGAGATCAAAGTGGATCTGAAAAAGGGCATTGTGTCTGTTTTTGGGGATCGAGTAACCATTATACAGGGGATCAAAGCAGCCGGAGATTTACGACTTGATTTGGGCTTCGAGTCAGGACCAAGAACCTCTGTAAACCCATGGGGAATATACATTAAGAAAGAGATTGAGAAGACCAACCCTTGATGCTAAATCCATAAAAATGAAATTTGTATCAATGCCATTTATTTGTATTCTTGCACTTTATTTGTCTGGATTTGTCAGCGCACAACAGGCTTATGCCCATAACAGCTTCTCAGCTTGTCATTCCGATTTACAAAGACAGACCGCTCGTTCTTTGGAGCTTCAAAAACTTGTGAAAGAGGATCAAGCTGACAGAGTTCCTCCGATAAATTGGAATAATGTTCAATTTAGAGATGAGTATCGCAGAAAAAGAGTCGGAGAAATTTTTGGCGAAGGTTGCTTTAAAAGCTCAGAGGACTACTCAGCGGCCGCTCTCATCTATCAACATGGAAATGTTCCAGACCACTTTTTCCAAACATTTGTATGGGCGAAAAAAGCAGTTGAACTTGGAGATGTTTCTAAAAAGCGGTTAATGGCAATGGGAATTGATCGATATTTAATAAATATCGGTCATAAACAACTTTTTGCAACTCAAGCTTCGCAGTCTAAAATGGAGGCTTGTTGGTGCTTAGAAGAGCTAGTAGTAAGTTTCCCAGAAAAGCAGCGCTCCGAAGTTTCTGGACAATCAATGAATGAAGTCTGGCAATGGGTGGAATCGCTAAATGCAAATCAAACAAATTGTAATTTGGTAAAATTTTGTTCAAAAAACCTAAAGAATTCTCCTTCTGGTACCGTTCCAGGTTTTTGGTAGCTTCAAATGTCGAGGAGTTTAAACATGGTGACAGATAGTAACGAAGGAATCATTCGAATGTACTGGTCACTTATCTCTGATCAAAAATGGAATGAATCAAAAAAATTATTTCATTCTGAATTTTGCGCAGAATGGCCTCAGTCAAGAGAGCGATTTACCGATGTTGATTCATTTATCAACATGAACTCAGCATACCCAGGGAATCATAAAGTTGAAATTATTAAACTGCTCTCCAGCGAAAACAAAGTTACTTCTGCCGTATTTATTTATGCGGATACTGGGCAAAAAGCCTTTGCAACTTCCTTTTTTGAGTTGAAAAACGAAAAGATAATAAAATTAACTGAGTTTTGGGGAGAACCTTATGAGGCTCCTGAATGGCGAAGTAAATATTCCCAAAGGTATTAAATGAAAGACAAAAATTTGCCTGAAAATTTAACTGATCTTGCAAAAGAATTTGCAGAGCATATGGATGCAAATCGCTACATTGAAGCTGGCGTAATTTTATCTCCAGAATGTAGATACAAATTTAGAGACGATATTTTTCTCGGAAAAGACGCAATTCTTAAAACCTACATTGACAACTACAATTCAGCATTAAAGAAACTAGATGAAATCCAGTTTTCTTCTGAAATTATTCCGTTGGGTAATGGGGTTTTTAAGTTAAAGTATCTTGATCGAATTCGTAAAGGCGAGATTACACACGACCATAGATGTGAGCAAATTATCTCTTTTAAGAGCGGAGAAATTGTTGAAATCGAACATATTGATTTGTCTGGAGAAGATGAATCTCTACAAGCTTTTTTTAGAAAGATTGGTTCAAATTAGATGAATTTTAAATGGATGAAAACTTTAGAAAATAATTCATCAAAAAAGTTGGCATTGATTCTAAATTCTGTCTTGTTCGTCTTATCGGTTGCGGTGATTTCTCCTGTGACTCCCAATAAATTTAATTTTTTACCTTACATTTGGATCGTTTTCTTCACACTATCTTTATTAAATTTGTTTATTATGCGTTTTCTTACGAAGAGTAAGTCGAGAACCAAAAGGTTTTTATCTTTGTTATTACCTACTATGTTTTTGTTTTTAGGTTTTTTTTGTATGTTCATACTATTAGGCGAATCAATTTGGAAATTTCTTAAAAATTAATCTGAGAAAACTATTTGAGACATAAAAACCCTCTTCTTAGGAGGATTTATGAATCTACGAATCGTATCCACGCTCTTCGTATTACTTCTACCCATTGGCACTTGGGCAAAAGTGCGAAAAATTGAGGTCCAAAAAGATCAAATCATTACCGTTAAAACGGCACTTGGAGTAGCAACGATTATTCAAGTCCCCGATAACCCCAACAGCATAGTGGTTGGCGACCAAAGCGCATTTAAAGTTGAGTATCTAGATCAAGCTATCACTATCAAACCTCTTCATGGAAACGCAAGGAGCAATCTCTATATCTACACAGACTATAGACGATTCAATGTTCAGCTTGTTGCTACACATGAGAGTCTTGCAGACTATGTCGTTTATCTTGAAAATCCAAAAGAGAAAATCAAA
>JBGSQK010000067.1:0-6309 GCA_041738135.1 Alphaproteobacteria bacterium | reverse complement strand
TCTCATGATAATGGCTCAAAGCAACCTCAATTTATACAATACTAGGTATTTGATTGGTACAATCAATATAGATAATTCGCTTTGTTCAGCATTGGTCGCCAATAAGGGAACTGACAATAAATGAATCAAGCCTAACGTAAGTGATATAAGATTTAAACGCTTGTTCTATTTAACCCTAAGATTCTAAACTAGAATCAATTTTAAAGAACCAAATGATCTTTGTCCAGTATCTATCTGAACTAGCACAACATAGCCAAAGTTGTAAAGAGCCCTTACCCTCTAGGGGGCAAGGGCTCTTTTTTGTTGTGCTTAGAATAAAACATTTATTCTGCTGCGATTGTAATCTTCTTCAGATCTTTATTTTCATTGCGTTTCTGTTCTGTTTGTTTCTTATTCCACGACGGCCAGTCCCCGCATAAAAGTGTCAGCTTTTCAAGATTTTGGATCATTGCCAAGCTTGTGTGTACTTCTTGATATCCATTAAAGGAATTGTAAGATGGCAAATGAATCGTGACTTCCTTCAATTTTGTGAGCTGTCGTAAGCTTCTTGAAAGGCGAGTGACTTCACCATCCGTAAGATTAGGGTTGGCAGCTTTCAGTTTTTTGAGGTTTTTAAGAATTCCTATAGCTTCTGCAATCTCAAGAGGACAATCTTTCCCTAGGGTTAGCTCTTCAACATGAATATTGTTCATCTTCAAAAAGATAGCTGCATTAGCAGGTGTCAAGCGACTAAGGACGGGATTGGTCAGGTCGCAATGCACACTTTGACCCAGCCTTGATTTAACGAAGAAGGCGTTAACTTGTGCGTCACTCATCCCTTGATATTGAGCGATTTCACCATCTATTTTGTAATGATACTTTACAAGACTTGGATGATCGGCAATGACCTTTAACAGCTTGCTTCCAACTACATTAATAGCCCCTGAAAAGTGGAGTTCTGTTAAATGAGGATTGTCTCTAATCACAGAAATCAAGTTTTCACGATCTTCAGTTCCAAGCGTTTCAAACGAAACTCTCAGGTAAGGTGGCTTGATGCTGCGTAGTTCGCTCAGTTTGGTTAGGGGATCATTATTATTTCCCAAGCAACTGAGGTGTACCTCATGAGCGTTTACCTTTTTTAAGGTTTGAAATTGGAAACGGTTCGTCCACAGCCACTCAACTAGGGGGTTTGAGAGAACGACACTGCCAAAACGCAATTCGTCGGCATCCAGGTGCATTTTGGGAAAAGATTCCATATGAGGTCTTAAGAATTTTTGAAGCGTTGGATCGGTAAGCACCAACTGGCCAAAATCCGTTTGATCGATACTCTCACGACTTGCCATACAGGCTTCTATGAGGGGTAATAGACGATCGCTGGCTTCGACTTTTTTTACGCTCTCTTGGTTTGCAAGTCTGACGATAATTTTGGGAATTAAAACACCTCGATGAGCCATGTTAAAGTGTTGTATACACTCGGTCAAATCGTCCACTTTCGTCACGCTTGATAGTATAATGCTCGTCAGGTCAGCCTCAGAAAAAGCGCTTTGTTTGCGTGATTTATAGACCACAACATTTCCAGAATCGGGAAACTCCACGAAAGTTTGGTTGATATTTTGATTATCCCAATTCATTGAAGCAGGCCTGTAATAGCCATTTGCTCTGAACTGGGGTGCCAGAATGGCAGCGGGATCTAAAAGGAGGGGATAATTGGTGTGCCCTAATATATGCAGCTCAGGCCCCTGCCCTTCCATAGCTGTAAAGACAAAACCGTTTGCGCCCTGATTTTCCTTTTGCAAAAGCTGAGAACTTACTTTTCTAAGGCGTGTCATATAATATTTACCATCTGCAGCAACATAAACATATTTAGACTCTAAAGGACTTCCGTGATCTTTTCTGAAATAGAGACCACTTTGTGGTACATCTACCGAATCAACATTTAATAGTTTTTGTTCTGCTAATTGATCCTCAAGTTCTGCATAATAAGGTAAAGGCTCAAAGAGTTTTGCATCAGCCCAACTTCTTCTAACGGACTCTGGAAGGGCATTATAAACGACCGAAACCAGGGTTCTGATATTCTTTTGCGCATCAAGCCATAAATACTGATTAAGACTTGTGGGAACACGTTCATGGGAGAATTGATAAACAAGGAATTCGTTTCGCGCTTCATCATTCTCCAACCCAAATTTCATATATACTGAGGATGTATGGGCTTTATCATCATGCTTAATCAGAGATTCGTAAAACTTGAGGGTTCTTCTCTGCTCGAAGGCAACAACAGGTCCAGATCGATTTCTCAGCAGAGTCTTTAGTCCATCCTGATTCCAAATAAATCTTCTAAATCCAGGTATTGCCAAGTCATTCAATCGCTGAGTATATTGAGCTATTGTCATCGTTGGTTTATAGGCTTGACCATCTCCTTGAGGCGTAAATGCCAAGGGCTGGGCAACTAAGTCCGCAATTAGATTGACTCGAGCTACGGGATCACTACCAGGAAGGGGATAAAATCCTAAGGTTGCTTGTCGGTCGTCTCTATTTTCTATGTTGACTCTAAAATCGATTTGGTCGGCCCTATAGATACCTTTAGTTTCTGTACAATCTCGACCATCAAATTGCACGTTAGTGATATGGTCGTCAGATGCGTAAGCGCTCAACATCGTGCACGCTGCTACGCTAAAGTATATTGCAAATCTTCTTTTCATAACTGTCCTCATTCTTAACTAAATTACACGTTAAAGTGAGAGAGGAATTATCGTGTTCTGTGGGATATCGCTATAGGTAAATCGTCCTAAGACGCGTTCTAGGACAATTTGATCTAGAGGACAGCTTTGAGTTTTGTTTGAAGTCTTTCTAAATGAGGAGAATCCCCAGGCAGGTGTTTATGAGCTACATCTATAGCTTTCAATAGATAACTTTTTGAGTGATCTAGATGCGTTTGATAGGTTACCTTATCCCCACTTTTTTGAGCAATTAGTGCCTTCTTCATATGCAAGAGTGCGAAACTTTCCAAGCAGCGATAGATATTCGTGCAGTTATTATCTTTAAAAATCTGCATAGACTTTGTTAGATTTTCCTCTGCTGCTTGCAAATCATCTTCGTGCAGTTCGATATCGGCCAAATCTATCAGTATATGAGCGGTATAGTTGTTATCATAACCATAGTATATTCCCCGTGTTTCATAGACCTCATTTAAAATAGTCTTGGCCTTTTTAGTATCGCCTGACTTATGCGCTATCATGCCAATGCCCCATACACTCAAAGCGTTGGCTCTTCTGGCTTGGCTTTCCTCTAAGTTATCATTAAATAATGTGATTGCGCGCTCAAAGTTTGCTTGCGCCTGTTCCAGATTTCCCATACCTAAGTTTGCTTCTCCCAAAAAGGCATATGTGCGACCAAGATTGTAAAAATTTGGCGTCAGATCTTGGGTATATATTCTTAGACTTTCTGTTAGCAGCTTTTCTGCTTTTGAATAATTACCAACCAGAACATAAGCATAGGCTTGAAGTCCTAAGAACTTAGCATATCTTGCATCACTACTGGGTATGTTCGATTTAAAGACGCTTTCAGCCTTTTCAAAATATAAGATAGCATTTTTATGATCGTCCCTCATCCTATAGCAATTCCCGTAGGTACTTAAAGCATCAGCTATCGTATAGTGGTCATTAGGAAAGCGTTCCAGATAGATCTGCAGGCTTTTTTCTAGTAAGGGAATAGCTTTGTCGGCCTGCCTGTATTCTTTATACATTTCTGCAAGATAGGAAAGTGTCAAAGCTTCTCCGCGGCTATTAAAGCAGTTATGTTTTGCGACGCTTTCAAGGTTTTTTTCTAGAATTTCTGTGGCGATTTTGTGGTTTCCTGCAAGGAAGTGAATGTGTCCTCTTTCAGCTTCTAAAAAAATTCTAATATCCGACGGCAGAGGATTGTCAGCCTTTAATAATTTATCGAAATGTTCCGTAAGGCATCTCAAAACGGGCAACTCTTCTTTGACGTAAACTACCTGCGATAAATATTGATCAAGCGCTTTGGTGATTTTTAACAGGATATTTTTTTGACTCTCGGGCTTCAGTGATCTTTTAAGATAATCGAGAACAATCTTTTGGGTACTGCGATGACAGGAAAGGGTCGAGAGCGTGCTATTGAAAAGGGTTCCTTCCGTCACCAGAGAATATTTTTTTAAGCCATAGACAAATTTATCCACCACGAGATTGTTCTTGTAGGCATAGAGCAAGTCTTTGGGGATATTTTCTGAACCTAAGAGGCTTATCAGCAAGAGTAAGCCTTCAAAATCTTGATCAGATTTTAATAATTTTCGCGTAGACAAGGCTATAATCTTGTAGCGCGTTTTGTTATGGCTTCCCGATTCGTAGAGAACTGATTCTTGCAAGCCTGAAAAGGCTTCTTCATTATCATTCAAGCTTAGGAGATAGTCCTTATAGGAAACACCTGTGCATTTGATATAGCAAGCTGCCATGCAAACATCTAAAGGAAAGGGTGGAATCTCTTTAAGAAACGCCTCAGCTTGTTCTTCATTAAATCGAGTATGAGCACTGTCATGGTTTTTCTGAAATAGTTGTTTAAACAAGGTGAGCTTTTGTTTAGCATCCAACTCGCCTATCTGAACAACAGAATTAATAGGATTGTTATTTTGTAGAGCACTGTTTCGGCTTGTTATAATGATAGTTCCAGAACCCCATAGTGCCTCGTCATGGGGGTAGTATTTTTCAATATCTTTATAGTTTTCGACATTATCAAAGATGATCAGCCAACCAGGGTAACGTCTTAATCTTTCTCTTACGAAAGGAACTATCTTTTCCTGCCTTGACGCTGAATCACTTATTTCAATGATGCTGCGCAATTTTTTTTGGTCTTTCTCATCCGTGGCTAGGGCTTGGGCCAAGCCCTCAAATGATCTCATCAAACTTTCGGGTGTCTCGCCATTGAGTTCCCAAATAATTTTATTTTGAGTATATTTGGCGTAAGTCCTTGCCAGCGTTGTTTTTCCCGCACCCCCAATACCAACAATTCCTAATGACTTAAGACCTGCTTGCTGTTCAAATTCTTTGTCCATTTGAGAAAAAAGCTGAGAACGATCAACTAGTGTTATTTCAGAAGGAAGTATAAGGTCTGAGCGAACTATCGGTGCTTCACTACTTTGAAGGGATCTGTTAGGTGAGGTTAGAAATGGTATGCTGATGATGCTACAAAATATAACAAGCAATCCTGCCAGAAGCATTTGTTTCTTTCTCTTAGTGAATGAGGACAAAAGCTTAACATTCTTTACACCCCTCTCGTTCTCCAAAGCTGAGTCGGTGGATAAAGGTATATTTGATGTTTGAGAAGCTACAAGTCCCTGGGTGTAATCCTGAAATGCTTGTCGGCACACATTTACATCAACTTGAGGAAGCAGTATTTCCAGCAGCGTATAGAAAGAGTCGTAGTATTTTCGGTTATCCGAAAAATCTATACCCTTTGCCGATGCTAAATTAGCATTGTTTCTAAATAGAAGAATATGATCATCAGGGTCGTCACTCTCTCTGGTTTGCTGATACTCGGATAAAATCTTTATGTGAAAATTGGCTTGAGTCAGGCTTTCAGCTTTTCCATTAACTTTCACATCAAAACCCAACAATCTCAAATGCTGTTCGAGAGAAGATAAGAACGCCGCATTGCCTTCTCGTTCTTGTTGGCAAGTGATATGACAGCCGAGCTTTTCTGCTGGCAACCCCTGGGAGATTTTTTCAAGTTGTTTTTCAAAAAAGGAATGGGTCAACAAACTAAAGTAATACTGGTTTTTTAAGACAGCAAGCTTGTCCGATTTTTCCATAAAGTCGATTATGCTCTCACGCGTAGAACACGAGGTTTTCATTCGAATATTTGTCATATGGGCTGACACTGTTTTAGGCGAGATCGACAATAAAGAGGGAATAGTCTTGGCTGATCTCCCGTTCAGAATGCAGGCAACAACATCAACTTCGCGCGGCGTAAACCTAACACCGCCAATGGTCTCTAGGTGTTTGTTATATATGTCCAAAGGCAGATCAATCAAATCAACCAACAAATTCATCAGGATTCCTAGAAATTACTATAGGTTATTATGCAACCAAGCTGTATCAACCCATTACATATACAAATAAAACTTTAAAACTGTCAATTTTTTTCGGAAGACCTCGAAACGCTCATATCAAAAACCTCGAGTGGAGAGTAGGCCGAAGGAACTTCCCCTCCAGCCTCTCGCAAAACTGTACGTGAACCTCTCGATTCATACAGCTTCCATCATTCAGCCATATTTGGCTTCGCTTTATATACAAGCTCCTCACGTTTCCGATTGGCTTG
>JBGSQK010000062.1:0-8797 GCA_041738135.1 Alphaproteobacteria bacterium | reverse complement strand
TCATTTACAAGGATACATGGTGCATCGTTGCCGCCCTTGATGTCGATCTCGAACTTGTCGGTGGCACAACATTGGCCATCGGACGCTGTGGCTGTAAAGCAGAGCTTAACCACTTCGCCGCCGGCAATGGACTTAGACTCATGGGAGTTAGGATCAGCGGTAAACACCAATTTTCCATCCACTAATTTAAGCTCGCCTAGGTTTCCAATATCCACACCACCTAGCAACTGAGCCTTGGTAAAGCAAGCAGGTGGTATATCAATGTCACAGCACTTATCTTTGAAGCCAGCAAACTCCACTTTGCTCAAGCAAGCATCGTCACCGCAGTCAGGATCAGTAATGAACACAGCGGTACGATCAGTTAATGCTGTTTTTGCGCCATGGCAGTCAGGCAATTGGACGCACATATCATTCACATAGATAGTTGGTGCATCATTCGCCCCTTCTAACTTAACCTTAAAATCATCCTTAGTAACGCACCCGGATTTATCTGTACCTATTGCAGTGAACTTAAACTCGACGATTTGTCCTTCTGCGAGTTCTTTCGATGCATGGCTATTGCTGAGAGCAGTAACGCAAAGCTTGCCATTAACCATTTTCAATATGAAGTAATCGCCTATTTCAACGCCGTGCTTTAATTCATTTAGTGTAAAGGTATCGCGAGGAAGGTTCTGCACACAATCACCGCAATCACCTTTTAGCCCCTCAAATTTAACTGAAAATGTGACGCAATCTCCATAGTCCACATCTTTCAAAATGACTGCAGTGCTATCCTTTAGTTGTCCGTCATTTCCACAAGGCCCACAACCACGGAGCTCAAGCTGCATGTCGTCAACGCATACAACTGGGCAATCGTTTTTGCCTATGATACATACTTCCGCATAGGTCTCTTTGCATTCATAGCCATTGCTTACGGAATATTTTAGATTAAATCCTACTTTGGATCCTTCTCCTAAATAATCAAAGAAATCGCTAGGATTGCCGATGAGTTCAAATTTACCTGTTGTATATACCTTGAAGGTAACATGGTCATCACCATGCTTTACATCAAAGGTTTTATAACCATTAAGGGTGCCTAGAGTACTCGTGCCGGCATTTATGGTTATACCTCCTCCATCTACAGTTAAGAATGCTGAAACAATTTTTAGAGCAGCTCCGCCTGTGCTGGAGTCATTCAATAACAAATTCTTAAATTGATAAGTCGCAGCCTGCAAATCCTCAGTAATATTATTCTGCGGTGTTAAGCAACACGGTTCTGGTTTTAGAGTGAGAACTGGCTTACATTCAACTGGAGGTTTCGCGCATGGCTTTGGTTCACAAGGCTTGGATTCTGTGGGTTTAGTGTCACATGGTTTTGTATCATGAGGCTTTGTATCGCAAGGCTTATGATCTGTCGGCTTGTCGTTACAAGGTTTCTCATTATGGGGTTTTGTATAACATGGTTTGTTATCGTGTGACTTAGGCGCGCATGGCTTTCCATTATTTTCATTATGATTATCATGCCCTTTGCTTCCACCTACCTCAACTTTATCGTTACAAAAGTCAAATTTATCGTTCTTATGGTTTTTATCATTATTCTCATGGCCTTTATTATCGGCTGGATGACAGACCGCTGCTGCTAGCAGGAGACCGTGTTTATCATTATTCTTATCATTGTTTTTTTTATCATCTTTCTTATTTTTGTCATCGCATTTCTTTTGATCATTTTTATCGTTATTACATCGTACTGGATTTTTGCTTTCTTTTGCTGGTGAGTTAACATTGCAATCATTACCTTGAGGTCCTTGATATTTCTTAGACATGATAGTCTCCCTATTACCGTTAATAATGAATCCATCCTTACGATGGTTTTGAGATTGGACTTAACTCCTAGACGACGTTGCTAGGCCATAAATCCAACCCGCCTAGTTCAATTAGACACGAAATAGATTAAATTGTGATTAATCTATGATTAAATAATCGTTAATGATGGTAATATTTAAATTCGCTTAACCTCTATTAATGACTAACTTCATACAGTTAAATATTTCAGAGTTAAATTTGCCAAACCTTTATAATTTGCCAAACAGGAATTTGTTATTTTAGTTTTGTTAAACTCCAAACAACGCTACAATGAGGGGATGAATAAAATGCTTAAAGCGTTGTGGAACGCTCTCTATACAATGTTTAACGACTTATCCATTGATATTGCTGGATATATCGCTTACACATGCCTGCTTGCTTTGTTTCCGTTCTTGCTACTGCTCGTCTCGCTTGCTGGTTATCTGGGAACGACGGAAGCTGTGCAGATCTCCATTCATCAGCTTTACAGTCTCTTACCACCGGAAGCGGTAAGCGGTATCTCACCTATCATCATCGAAGTTACGACCGCGCCCCACAAGAGTTTCCTCACCCTAGCTATCATTGTTATTTTATGGATCAGCTCGTCCAGCATAGAAGCCCTCCGTGAAGGCCTCAACCATGCCTACGGTATACACGAAACAAGATCTATATTTTATCGTCGCACACAGGCTATCCTTTTTGTCGCATTTGGATCTGTAATGTTTTTGATAGCATCCTTTGTTTTAATTATTTTGCCAGTCGGTTTGGAAATCTGGCAGTATATGGAGATCTATATCGAAAAAATACCAGACTTGCCGGAGCATCTGGGGCTACGTATCAATTTTCTACGTCTCATCGGAGCCTATTTTGCAATTATGACCAGTATGGTTGCCATGTATAAATGGTTGCCTCAGCACAAGATCAAAATTAATGATTGTGTGCCCGGGGCATTAATTTCAAGCATGCTTTGGATATTGATGGCGGGGTTATTCTCTTTATATCTGCAAAATTTTGCTCGGTATGACCTTTTCTACGGAAGTCTTGGTGGTATTATAGTAACTCTCATCTTTTTCCACATGACAGCTATCCTCATTTTATACGGCGCACATATAAATAGAGAGCTTAAGGCTAAAAATACACTATGAATCTGCTGCAAATTAGAGTATCAAGAATATAGCATGGATAGGAGAGTATATCATGACAACGCAACAACAAATAAGAACAGCAACTTTTATTAATGATCAAACCTTAAGCCATTTTGAAAAACTCGCTCTGGTCATCTTCAGCTCTGGGCTATTAATTCTAAGCTCAAAAACCATGGTACCATTTTACCCAATACCCATTACCTTACAAGGCCTTGCCGTTATTTCATTAGGCATTATATTAGGACCTCGTTTGGCTTTGGCAGCAACCCTTACATACCTGGCAGAAGGCGCCGCAGGCTTTCCTGTTTTTGCTGACTCAATCAGCTATCCGGGGCTAGCCGTTCTCGCCAAACCCTCCGCAGGATTCCTAATGAGTTTCCCCATAGCCGCATTTACAGTGGGATATCTGGCTGAAAAAGGCTGGACCAATACGTGGACCAAAACTGTAGCCTTGTTTCTTGCCGGCTATGCAATCATGTACAGCCTAGGCATGGCCTGGCTCATCAGTTTTGTGGGTGCTGACATGGCTATGCAAAGTATGTTTGTGTGGCTTCCAGGCGACATCGCCAAAATCGGCCTAGGTGTTACAGGTACTCAGCTTTATATTAAGATTAAGAAATAGAGGAATAAATGCGATTAAGTGAGTATTTTCTGCCAACTTTAAAAGAAGACCCCAGTGAAGCCAGCGTGGTTTCTCACCGCTACATGTTGCGGACGGGGATGATCTACCAAACCACAGCCGGAATTTATTCATGGTTGCCGCTTGGTCTGAAGGTTCTTCGAAAAGTTGAGCAGATCGTGCGCGAAGAACAAGATGCAGCAGGCGCCCACGAGATCTTACTCCCCATGATTCAACCTATTGAATTATGGGCCGAAGGAGGGCGCCCTGATGCTATTGGCAAAGAAACATTGCGCATGAAGGATCGTCACGATCGCGACATGTTGTTTGCACCAACCGCAGAAGAAGTTGTTACAGACGTCTTCCGCAAGCATGTGTTTAGTTACAAAGACCTGCCCGCATCACTCTATCAAATCCAATGGAAATTCCGTGACGAAATTCGTCCTCGCTTTGGCGTTATGCGTGGCCGTGAATTTTTGATGAAGGATTGTTACTCCTTTGATTTGGACGAAACATCTGCGCGCGAAAGTTATAAGAAGATGTTTGACGCTTATCGTCGCACCTTCAATCGTTTGGGTATGATCGCCGTTCCCGTCAAAGCTGACACGGGTGCCATCGGGGGTAGTCTGAGTCACGAGTTTCAAATCATTGCGGACACAGGCGAAAGCCAAATCTATTATGACAAAGTATTGGACGAGTTGCGTAAAAGTGGTTCTGAGATCAGTGCGGAACAATTGATGAACACCTATGCGGCCGCCGATGAAATGCATGATCCAGAAAATTGCCCAGTACCCGCAGCAGATTTGCGAACTGCTAGAGGCATTGAGATAGGACATGTGTTCTACCTTGGTACCAAATACTCAGAACCCATGAAGGCGCGCGTAGCCGATAAAGACGGCAATCAAACAACAGTGCACATGGGTTGCTATGGCATTGGCATCTCACGTATTGTGGCTGCCGTTATTGAAGCTTCTCACGACGAAAACGGAATCATATGGCCGGACTCCGTCACACCGTTCCACGTGGGTATTATTAACTTACGCAGTGGCGACGACGCTTGTGATACGGCTTGTGAAGACATCTATAAGCAATTGGAGGCCGCTCATCTGGACGTGCTCTACGATGACAGAAACGAACGCGCAGGCGTAAAATTCGCCGACATGGATCTCATCGGACTGCCATGGCAAGTGATCATCGGACCAAAAGGCATTGCCGCCGGCCAAGTGGAAATCAAACACCGCCGCACCGACGCCAGGCAGGAGCTCCCTCTAGCATCGGTTGTATCCACTCTCAAAGACAAACTGAAAGATGTAGCATAAAACATGTTCAGTTTCTTCGAGCGAAGAGTTGCATTTAGGTACTTACGCGCTAGGCGGAAGGAACGCGGCATTTCTATCATTGCTGCTTTTTCGGTCTTAGGCATATGCTTGGGTGTGGCCACCCTTATTATCGTCATGTCTGTCATGAATGGTTTCCGCGAGGAACTCACCCATCAGATCCTTGGCTTTAATGGTCACCTCAATGTATATCCCGCGCGGGGAGATACTATTAAACACTACAAACCTATGATTGATGAGTTTAAGAAACTCCCTGGTGTACAGTCGGTCAATGCAACCATTGATCGTCAAGCCATGATCTTGAAGGCCAACGTGGCTGCGGGCATCGTTGTCCATGGCATTGAAAGCAAGGACCTGCTAGCGCGCAAAGCCATAGCCAACAATATCCGTGCCGGCACCTTAGATGGCTTTGATGAAGGCAACAACATCGCCATTGGTGCCAAACTAGCACTTAAATATCAAGTGCGTCCCGGTGATACGCTCACTCTGGTTTCCCCCAAGATGTCACAAACAGCCTTCGGCAGCGTGCCTCGTATGCGTCCGTTTACGGTAGTTGCCGTATTTGAAGTGGGCATGTACCAGTACGACAGTGCCGCCGCCTTCATGTCCATGAAGGGCGCCCAGAAGTTTTTTGAACTTGACGAAGGCGTCACTGGCATCGAAGTATTTGTAGATGATCCAAACAATGTCGCCACTGAAAGAAACGAACTCGCCAACATCCTAACCAGCGACTATCTCATTTCCGACTGGCAAATGTCCAATGCATCCTTTTTCAATGCCTTAAAGGTAGAGCGCAACGTGATGTTTCTCATCCTGACGCTGATCATCTTAATAGCTGCATTCAATATTATCTCCAGTCTTATCATGCTCGTGAAAGACAAAAGCCACGACATCGCCATCTTGCGTACGATGGGGGCAACCAGTGGTTCGATCATGCGCATTTTCTTTTTAACCGGCGCTAGCACGGGAATTGCTGGTACTTTAGTGGGCTTCACATTAGGACTGGTTTTCACACTGAATATAGAGACTATTCGTCAGTGGGTTCAATCTTTGAGCCAAACTGAGTTATTCAGTCCCGAGTTGTATTATTTATCCAAGCTACCCGCCAAAGTAGACCCCCAAGAAGTTGTGGTCGTGGTCATCTTAGCCCTAGCTCTTTCATTCCTTGCAACCATTTACCCTGCCTGGCGCGCAGCTCGTCTAGATCCAGTTGAGGCTTTACGCTATGAGTAACCCGGTTCTTCAACTCCAAGACATTCGCAGGTCCTTTAAGCAAGGCCATGAAACCCTGGAAATCCTTAAGGGCATAAGCCTGCATATAAATCCGGGCGAGATAGTGGCATTGGTGGGACCCTCTGGCGCTGGTAAATCCACCTTGCTCCAATTAGCAGGTTTGCTTGAGTTACCCACCAGCGGCAAAATTACAATTGAAGGCGTATCAACGGAGAACTTAAACGACACCGGCCGCACAAACTTACGTCGCACAGAAATTGGTTTCGTTTATCAATTCCACCACTTGTTGCCAGATTTTTCCGCATTAGAAAATGTTGTTATGCCTCAAATCATAAATGGCACAAATCTGAAAGCATCTGAAGCACAAGCCCAGTCACTCATAAGTAAATTAGGTCTTGCCGAACGCCTTCATCACCGTCCCGCAGAACTCTCAGGCGGCGAGCAACAACGCATCGCCATTGCACGCGCTCTGGCCAATCATCCCAAACTGTTACTAGCAGACGAACCCACAGGAAACCTGGACAGTAAAACCGCCGAAACCGTATTCGTGGAGCTCATGCATCTGGTCAAAGACCTAAAAGTGGGGGCCCTCATCGCCACCCACAATCCTGAATTGGCCGCACGCATGGATAGAACTATTGTGCTGGTGGATGGGATTATTGCGAATTAGAGTGATCACGCTTAGGTAATTCCGAATTTGTCTTACAATACAACATTCTAAAAACACCGAATGGAATAAATTTGACTTTTTGTCACATAGTGTTTAATACATTCCTTAGCTATTCAACATTAAAGGATTAGAGTTATGATTAGGTTCCTTGTTTTATTGACGATTATAACGACGCCCATGGCAAATGCAACTTTCTTGCTTTCAGAAGACCAAGAACTCACGCCTCTGCGTGAAGATTGGATTCACCACAAGCAAATGGATCTTACTCATCTACTTACCAGAGCTGAATTGGAAAATGGATTCATCAGAGATTTAGAAAAAAAAGGAATTGTTGCAAACTATATCCCACAAACCTGTTGGGACTTGTATGCACTGCTAAATTATTATCGTAAAGAGTATGTCCTGCCAAATGTTAAGCCTGTGAATTCCTGGTGGATAAATGTAAATAATGCCTTAAATTTAGAAATCAAAGGCACTACTCAACTTTCTCAATTATACTCCACAAAAAATTTCCCTGAAATGTCTCGTTACTTTGCCAAAGAAATAACGAAGCATTTACAAAGGTATAATTCTAGTGACAAAATGTATCGGACACATCAGATGGATCGCGTAAATGAGCACGCCGAAAAAACATTAATGTGGCTTTTCGCAGATAAATTCTTCCCTGAAATTGAGCAAATACTAGTCCAAGCTACTCAGATTGAAGAGGAATGTTATTTTCGGGATTTAATTCCGTTCTGGAGGCATTCGAGAACAATTATAAACGTAAATCACGACAATCAATCATTATCAGTAATGGATGTGCCCTTAATCATAACCATGATGTCTGGAAATAAATCCAAATTAGCCATGAGTACGCTTTCCTATTCTTTTTCATTGCTGGCAAACTTTATAAATGATGGGACTATGGCAGGAATTTGTGATTACGGACAAACGTCAGCATGTTCACTGTCTTATTACATGCAGGATCTTCGAGATGGATGTTATGCAGCTGGTAAATTACCATATTATCATTTTGCGTCTTCTATTTTGACCACCCAGGAAGCCCAGAAGAAGCTTTTGAAAGGTGCCACATTGTATGTGGTAAAGCTGCCCAAAAAAGTATTTCATAATTTAATATTAGGAAGTAGTAATATGGGTGACTGGTTTGTTCCTCAGCATAAGCCCTCAAGTTGGATTGAAGATCGAGGCGAAACATCGCATCCCCGTTTCCGAGGGACGCATTTAAGTAACTCCGAAGAAAGTGATAGGAAACTATTTCAAAACCATCGTGAAATTACAAATGACCATGATCTACTTTTATTTGTAAAATCATTTATTGAAGAAACTCAAAATATACAAATTCTAACACTTGGTGGCAAGCTAATTTGCCAGGATAATTTAGATCTTTGCCAGAAAGTTATTCAGCAAAGGATGATGTTTGCAGAAGCAGTGCTCACTTCTGAAAACGCTCTCGAGCTGCTCAAAGATAGTCAACTAAAAGTAGAGTATGATGAGTCCTACTATTCAGATAAATTTAAATTCTGAGGTGAGGCGTTCGCACTCATCCCTTTAAAACCACCATATAATCCATGGCCAAAGACGTAAAGTCCTCATACCCACTGAGTCCCCTTATGGTAATCGTCCCCCCGGCAATAAACTGAAACTTCAGCGAGCCACCCGTATCAATCACACACTCCAATTGATCATCCAAGTCAGATATGGAGTCCCCTCGAAAATTGTGAATCTCCAACACACTATTCTGATCAAAGCCAAATAGTGTGCAATTTCGATCCAACCCTTGTATCCCTGTGCAACATCGGTTCAATTCAACGGCAAAAAACGTAGGATCTTTGTGAGCGTATAAACAACCCCACCCCTGCGGTATACAATTAGCTTGCTAGAGCAGCGGATGCCTTATTCAGGGCGGGTTTGAAGTTGAACGGCAGCAATTGGCTTAAATCTTTCGTCGTATGAATATTTTCTAACGCAT
>JBGSQK010000061.1:0-50505 GCA_041738135.1 Alphaproteobacteria bacterium | reverse complement strand
GTGCCTGCCTTCGATTGATTTAATATGCTGATGATCTGGCTATCGCTAAATCTTGATTGTTTCATGTCGAATCTCCTACTCATTATTCTTTACGAGAAAATTCTACTTTTAAACACATTTATTTTTCGGGGGGATTACCGTCAGTTAGACCTATTTAAAGGAACAGGCTCTTTAGATTGCATAAACTCACAGAGAATCGCTGATGAAAGTGCACGCACTCATTTAATACATTATTCCATTGAGCTTAATGCCCTTTTAGAAGAGGACTGTAACAGCTTAAGTTGCAGCTTTTTATCTCTGAATCCCATGCGTGTTCAAAGTATTGATAAAGCCCCATCTTTACCAAGGCAGCTAGTGAAACGCCCTGAAGAAATGAGTATGTCCACCAGTTGGCACCCTCTGACTGAAGCTTTGAAAAGACAATTTATTGCTAAATACGAACATGAACTTAATCGGGATCAAGATAGAGAAGACGATAAGCGCTTTACACCGAAATTATGGGTTATTTATGAGGCCATCGTAAGACAGCCTGCTAATTCTGACCCTGTTCATAGGTTACCTGCGCCATCAGTCTCTTCTGTAAAAAACGACGAACATGACCGTGCGCAAGAACAACGGGCAAGCATGATACAAAGCCAATCTTTACGCATTAGACAAAATGAAGAGGAGATCGCGAAAAGGGAAGCTAAAATAAATGAAAACCTAGATAGCATCAAAGGACAACAGAAACGTATCAGTGACAATCAGAACAAACAAACAAAATTTTCAGCTGGAAATATAGCGGATGCAAAAGAAAAAATCTCCAAATTGGAAGGCCATATAGAAAGTTCAAAACAAGCTATTGAAAGAAGTCGGCGAAATATTGCTGAAGCGAGAAAGCTTATAGAAGATCAGTGAAGATAATAATTCGGCAGGAGGCATACTCCCGCAGAATAACACTAACTAAAAAACACCTCTAGCAAACAAAGCATTTATAAAGCATGTCGAGTTTCACTGAATTTAGGTCGTTTTATGGCTTCTTGCATTGCCTGCAACCTCTGCCCGACCATTTTCATGGTTCCTTCAAGAAGGTTCCATTGCGCCATTCTTACGAGTCTTAATTTGCCTACTTCATCTGCTGTAACAATGATATTTGCTAACATTGAACTTGTTGGACGCTCCTTTAACTTACTCACATAAATTGACCATAAAGAAGACACGACCTCTTGTCGAGCGCGAATGTTATTAAGTGCCATTTCCAACTTTATTGAATCATCTGGTTCAAACTCGAGATTCTTGGTCACTAGACCATTTATAAAATCTTCACTGGAGGGATCGCTCTCTGTACAGACCTTAAAGCCCTTCTCTTTTCTGGCTCGCTCACAAAACCCCTCAAAGATTCTAAAGTGCTCATCAGTTACCATTACAAAGCCGTTTAATGGATTTAACTCACTAGTGGTTGACGACAAACCTGCAAAAGGATTTGATTCTTTGCCAGGTGACATAAAGCCGTTCAACAATTTCTTTACATCATCTAGCAATCTCAGCTCTAAAGCATATTTATTCACTCCACGGACATCACACACATCCTTAATGATGCTCGCCGTTAATCCTGTTAAGACATCGGGCATTTTACTTTCTAGGATCTCAAGAGCGGACACTCTCCTTGCTTCATCTAGCAAGATGGATTTGAGCTTCTCCTCATCTAGTTGAAGATTTTGAGCAGCAACTGAGAAAGCGTCTTTTTGTTTGCTATCCATAAACGCAGAAACATCGACCTTATCAACAACATTTAAATCCAGATCTAGGTAAAGACTTCGTTCCTTGCCGGTCAATCCCTTAAATAAAGCATCTGCAAATTGCTCATAACTGACTTCAGTTGCAAGCACTGCTTGACTGCTGAGTAAGGTTAAGAGAATAGCTGATTTTAGATGTTTCCACATGGTTTAAGCTCCTTAAGTCAAATAACATATCAGGGTAAGCTGCTTCTTTGCAGCCCCTCACTATTTATATAATCTAGAACTCATCTCTCGTCAAAGTTTATAAATCAAACCAGAATTCCATAGCTCACTGATATAGGGGTGGGGATAGGTATGCACATTTGATATTTTTGTAGAGATTAAACCGATTGCTCACCAGACTTCTTGGTGTCTTCCATGTCTTCCGTGCGACGTTTTTTGGGGCCTGGGCCGTCTGATTTTGCCATGTTTTTGGCTGCTATTGCAGGGGAAATGGCAATTTTCTTAATGTGTTGTGCATCTAGCAATGCTCGCTCGGAGTGGGCTAGGATTGTTTCTGCTGTTACGGTTTCTGATCTTTGGATGACACAGCCGCCGATGGAGGCGGAGACAATTAGACGCTGGCCTTCTACTTCGAACGGCGTATGTTCTAAGACTTCGACCAGACGTTTCGCCACGACGATGATTTCGTTATGCCCGCATTTTTGCAAGATGATTCCGAAGCTCGTGCCTGAAATTTGACCCACTAAGTCGTAATCACGGGTCATTCTTTGGAGAAGCTCTTCTATTTGAGCGAGCAATTTATGAACCACATCCATACCAAAACGAATGGCTATGAGTGGCAGGCGATCGATGCTGAAATAGACGAACGCCGCATTAATATCTTCCGCCTGACCTGTTTCAAGAATATTTGTCAGTTGTGCCAGTATTTTTGATGAGGACAGATATTCATTTTGTTCCTGATCACGAACAGAATGGCTTCTGATATATCCTCGGCATAAGAGCATTTGTCCCTCTGGATTAAAAAAGACACGGCCTTGCTCTTGGATATTAGCAACCTTCGTGCCATGGACCTGAAGCTCATAATTAACAGTATAGGGCACTCGTTGCTGGGCTGCTTGGTGAATTGTAGAGAGACGCTTTTCTAAACATTCAAAGGACATACGGTTGGCATAATGATCGCCGGACTCGTAAAATGAGATGTCACCCAATAGTAAATGCACGGGTGATTGCCACTGAATAAGATCACGGGAAAATGTCCACTCGAACGCAAACTTGTTATAGATGTCTGTAATGCTGATAAGATTTGCCATTTTAGGATTGTCCATCATTATCAAAGTGTGTGTGGATAACCGATTCTATCTGAACAATTGCGCCACTTTCGTGTATGTATGTATTGAAGCCATCTTTGGGCTCCATGCCTGCGGGCAATGGCAGATCACGATCAAGCATAGTCCAGCCTTCATCTTGGAAGGAGACACTATCCAGTTCGTGACCCGTAATGATCAAATTATTGCCCATCCCTAAAATGTCCGATGCATCCAGCAAAACATTCTGTCCTTGATCGTTCACGGCCGGGAATAAATCCGTTTGACTGTCAAATTGATAAAAATTGGCTGCACTCAACATAATTCCATCGTTGAGCGTATAGTCTTTATCCTCGCCACCTGCGTAGACGAGAACATCGTCGTTGCTGTTATTAAAATGGGGAATACCATCAGCAGTCAGGGCAGCTGGGCGCTCGAAGTTTGTATTGCTATTTTGATTGATGGGTTGCAGTGGGGATTCTTGATTCAGTCTGATAAAATCATGAATCATTTTGCTATCATCATACATCTGCAGCTGGTCTGAAGGTGTTTGCTCAGAAAAGGTTGGACTAGTATCATTATTTTGATCGAACAAATTGTGCACAAGACCTGTGTCTTGCGAAACAACTAATTTGAGCCCTGTATCTGCATCAAATTTGGGCTGCGCAGCATCCGTAGGTTGGTTATGCTCTGGTCTTCCCAGAACAAAATTAATGAGCCAGCTGAAGACACCGTGCCCACCGCTGTTAGATGTACCAGATCCTGAATCATTTCCGTTTGAACTTGACATCGCATATGCCTCATTATTTTATGGTTGAAAAGAAAGCCTTCTCAGCCACTCTCAACTTCACCATAAGAGAATTATATTAATTTTTAATTAATAAGCCCTCTATGACCAGAAGGCCGATTGTGGTACCACATTAAAAATGCTTGCCTAATAAATTATACAGGGATATGAAGACGTGAATAAGATAAGGCCTGACTTAATGCATGAAAAACAATACATGGGAATAGTGGCGGGAATCGATGAAGTGGGCAGAGGCCCATGGGCCGGTCCCGTTGTGGCGGCAGCAGTGGTTTTTCATACCTATGACTTGCCTGAATCATTAACTTTGCATGTCCACGATTCAAAACTTGTCACGGACAAAAAACGTCTTGAGCTCTATGAAGAATTGACGAACTCACAGCTTTGCTCTTACGCCATCGGACAAGCCAGTGTGGAAGAAATTGATCAAGTGAACATCAGGCAGGCTACCTTTCTGGCCATGCAACGATGCCTGGACGGTTTGAACACGTCAGTGGACATTGCATTGGTTGATGGCAATGACACACCTAAATTACCTTGCAAAGCCATTCCTATAATTGGGGGAGATAAAGTAAGCCTGTCCATAGCCGCCGCGTCTATTTTGGCTAAAGTGTTTCGTGATAATATGATGGTAGAGTTGAGCAAACAGCATCCTGGGTATGGTTGGGAGACGAATGCGGGCTATGGAACGAAACAACATCAAGAAGCTTTGGCACTAAAAGGGGTGACACCTCACCACAGACGCAGCTTTGCGCCCATACGCCTGTTATTGGAAGCTGCTTAGCTTTCCATGGCCGTCTTTGCGACCTTTTTCATTAAAGTGGGCAGTGCATGTAAATGCAGTTCGGAGGGTTTCACCCATAAGCCTTCCATCATAGAATCACTCGCCTTACCCTTTACCACTTCCAAAATAAGGTGGAAATGAGTAAATGTGTGCTCAACGCGTTTTTCTATAGGCACAGCCTTTGATGCCCAAGCATCAATATCAGTAGACAATAGAGTTCCTTCTATCCAAGGTGTTGAAGGAAATTCCATCATTCCACCCAACAAGCCCTTTTCCGCACGACGTCTTATGAGTACCTGTCCCTTGTCATCTTGGAGCCAAAAGATTCTTCCATGACGGACAGGCCGTGCTTTCTTGGTTGCTTTTAAAGGATATTTTCCCTGGCTATTATTTTTGTAGCTGAGACAATGCTTCGACAAAGGACAAACATGGCATTTGGGTTCTTTTGGCAGACAGATAGTGGCACCCACGTCCATCAAACCTTGGATAAAGTCTCCATTTCTTGCGGATGGCACATGAATCCTTAGTTGTTGTTCGACGAGCGTATAAAGCTGTGGCTTCACTTCGTCAATTTGACTTAGGCGAGCATAGATACGGGCTATATTTCCATCGACAGGAGAGGTTTGATGATCATACGCAATGGCAGCGATAGCACCTGCTGTATAAGGTCCTATACCAGGAATTTTAAGTAGTTCTTCATATGACTCAGGAAATCCATTTTGAAGAATTTGAGCCGCTTTATGCAGACTTCTAGCTCGCGAATAATACCCGAGGCCTTGCCATGCATGTAGGACTTCATCTAAATGGGCGGTTGCTAAACATTGGACCGTTGGCCATTTACTGATAAAGAAATGGAAGTAAGGAATAACGGTTGTTGTGGTTGTTTGTTGCAGCATGACCTCCGAGAGCCACACTTGATAAGGATCCGGAATGGCACCCCACTTGGCGCGCCATGGAAATGTACGACCATTGGCATCGTACCAGGCCAGCAAATCAACAGATAACACTAAACTTCCCCAGCCACTTTCCTTGAAAAGTCAGCAAGATCAACGCCCCACATTTTTTCCAGATTATAATGGGTGCGAACCTCTGGCCTGAAAAGATGGATGATCACGTCGCCAGCATCGATGAGAACCCAGTCACAGGGCGCCGCACCCTCAATGAAAATAGGCTTAATACCCATCTCATTAAGATAGTTCTTTAACAATTCACCTGTGGATTGAATGTGACGTTGTGAAAGGCCGCTTGCGATGATCATATAGTCGGCTATGGAAGACTTGCCCGCAAGATTGATACGGACGATGTCATCGGATTTCTTGGCTTCTAAAAAAGTTTCGATAAGCTGACAGATATCCTCTGTCGTTACCGCCGTCTGCTTAAGTTTTGCTCTGCCCATTCCCCCTCGCTTTCTTCTATTTGTATTATAACAGGTTTTCTATAATTAGGTGAAAAAAATAAAACTGTTAAAAACAAGGGTAGTTATGCTATAGTCGAGTCTTAAAGCGGCTTTTGGAGTTAAAAATGGACGTTAAACAGAATTGGTTTGTAGAATTAGTCAAGACGGTTGGCTCTGCGTTAGCATTGGTTTTGCTTGTGCACACAATTTTGATCAAACCGTTCAGTATTCCATCTGGATCTATGAACCCCACATTTGAGATTGGTGATTATCTATTTGTGAGCAAATTCACCTATGGCTACAGCCGCTATTCCATTCCTTTAAGTCCAAATCTATTTTCAGGACGAATCTTCGGCAGCATGCCTAAAACAGGTGATGTGGTCGTGTTCAGGCCGCCACACAAGACGTATGAAGATTGGATTAAACGCGTTATTGGCGTGCCAGGCGATCATATACGAATGATTGAAGGCATTCTACATATTAATGGCAAACCGGTCACTTTGGAAAAAGTGGGCAAATATTACTGGCGAGATCAGTTTGGTAGAGAGTACGAATCTGAGAAGTATATGGAGACTCTACCAAATGGCGTCCAGCATATGATCGCTAAATCAACACCATTTGGCCAAAGTGAAAAAGACAATACACGCGAGTTTATTGTCCCTGAGGGCCAGTTCTTCATGATGGGCGATAATCGTGATCATTCTGAAGACAGCCGATTTGCGACGGTTGGTTTTATCCCATACGAAAATTTGGTCGGTCGTGCTGAACTCATATTCTTTTCAACGGACCTGCCTACCACTGGTGGCGCTTGGTGGATGATCTGGCGCTGGCCGATGGCTACCCGTTATAGCCGGTTCTTTACGATTGTTCGATGACTGATTTTTCAACTTTATATGCAAGGCTCGGCTATAAGTTTCAAAATGAGGAACTGCTGAGCCTTGCCTTTACTCACTCTAGTAAATCCAGTGATGTTAATTATGAGCGCCTTGAATTCATTGGCGATCGTATATTGGGTTTTGTGGTCGCCACCTTGCTCTATGAAACATTTCCAGAAGAAGTTGAAGGAATACTTGCCAGACGCTTCATGAATCTGGTTCGGCAAGAAACGCTGGCTGAAATTGCCCGCGCAATGGATTTGGCACCTTATATATTGTTATCTAAAGGTGAAGAAAAATCGGGGGGTAGTGATAAGGATTCTCTGCTATCCGATTGTTGCGAAAGCTTGCTGGCTGCCATTTATCTTGATGGTGGCTTAGCCCCTGTGGAAAAGATCATTAAAGAATTTTGGCAGCCTTTTATAATTGATAGTTTGACTGCGGAAAAAGACGCTAAGTCGCAATTACAGGAACTTGTACAAGGCCAGGGCAAGCCTCTGCCTCAGTATAATGTAATTGAGGTTACTGGAACCAATCACAAACCTACCTATGTCATGGAAGTGGTAGTTAAAGACCTATCACCTGTTCAAGGCACGGGACTTTCTAAACGAGCAGCTATGCAAGATGCTGCCGAGAAATTGTTAGCAATATTAATGAATGAGAAAACAAACATATGAATGATTTACGTTGCGGCTTTATAGCCATTATTGGTGTACCAAATGCTGGAAAATCCACATTGATGAACCAACTAGTGGGCACCAAGATTTCCATTGTGACCAGAAAAGAACAAACCACGCGCAGTCGTGTAATTGGCATTTTCTTGGAGGACAAATCACAAATCATATTGGTGGACACCCCCGGAATTTTTAATCCCAAGGTACGTTTTGAGCGTGCCATGGTCAAAGCAGCTTGGTCTGCCGTACGAGACGCTGATTTAACGGCCGTTATCGTGGATGCGCATCATAGAAAACTCGACGATTCCATTGCGATCATTGACTTGCTGAATGAGCAAGGCGTGGAACCTATGCTGATCCTCAACAAAATTGATTTGCTCAATAGGGATGAACTTTTAGCCATCACCACAAAACTAGTTGAAGGCAGAAAAATCACCGATGTTTTCATGATCTCAGCCTCCAAGGGCGATGGCATTGATGCTTTAAAAAAGACCTTCTCTGAAAAAGTTCCTTTAAGTCCTTGGCATTATCCTGCCGACCAGATTACCGATCTTCCTGAAAGACTGCTAGCGGCCGAAATCACCCGGGAGAAGATTTTTCATTATCTGCATCAGGAGCTCCCATACGCCATTGCCGTCGAAACAGAAGCTTGGGAAGAATTTGATAATGGCTCGGTTAAAATAACCCAAACCATATTCGTTCAACGCCCCAATCAAAAAGCCATTGTCCTGGGCAAGGATGGCCACCAGATCAAAGTCATCGGACAAAAGGCGCGCGAAGAAATTACGGAAGCCTTGGGTAGACAGGCGCACCTGTTTCTGCATGTGAAAGTTAAAGAAAACTGGACTGATAAGCCACAGCATTATCAATTATTGGGGCTCGATTTTAACGCCTAGATCAAATTCAATAATGCGAAAAACGTATGCAACTTATGTCGATTACCTCTACTAACTTTTTATAGCTGCAAGAAATAGTTGGATTTTTTCCAAATAATTCTTTTGTTTACAGTGTTTTATGCTGACCCTTCAATACATAAACTTTTCATTAACAAATTTTTCATCTTTCATTTATACTCTAATGTAATAATAATAGTGTAGATACCCAGTTGGTGTTGGGTATGTTTAGATTACCCAACACGGGTAGAACAACAAACAGGGAGTTCTAAAAAATGAACACATTAAAGACTTTTCTAAGGAACGAAGACGGGGCAACAGCTATTGAATATGGTTTGATCGCTGCGTTGGTCTCAATCGTAATTGTTGTGACTTTAGGCCTTGTAGGTGGAAGCCTCACAAGCGTCTTTGACACAATTAACACAGGTTTGGGCGGTTAATTAATTATCGAAAGATGATTAATGCAGAATTGTACCTTCCGCTTGGGAAACCAGCGGAAGGTCATTCTATAATCCCTAATCAAGTGATTACATTTCCGTAACTAGGTTTGTAAAATCAGCATTGGCGCAGGTCAAATGTTTAAGGAACATGAACTTGAAAAGGTTGATAAGAAGATATCTTAAGTCGACCGACGGCTCAAACCTCATAGAGTTTGCGCTGATTGCTCCCGTATTTCTTACTATTATAATTGGACTTTTTGATCTGGGAGCAATGATGATTGCTCAAAATGCCTTAGATGCCGGAGCACGTGCTGCTAGTCGATTTGGCCTAACAGGTGCGACTGCAGGAATGAAACGTGAAGATGCTATTAAAAACGAAGTCATAAATACAGTTGCCACTTATAGTGGCGGCATTATCAAAACAAATAATGTGGTATTAGATGTTGAAGCCTATTCAGATATAACAGTCCTCAATCAACCTGAGCCCTTTGATGACGCGAACAAAAATGGAACTTATGACGTAGGAGAGTTCTATGTGGATGTCAATGGTAGTGGCAAATGGGAAGGCGACCAAGGACTGGTAGGATCCTTTGGCACCGGCGGACAAGCTGTTAAATATACCGTTTCCTACGACTGGAATTCGTTCCTAGCTATTTTGGGATTCAAGAAAAAAATTCACTTAAGCGCCACATCTACAGTACAGAATGAGAATTTTAAATAACGGATAAAAAGAATGAGAATGAATCATCTACTTCTAAGTTTTCTAAGAAATTCACGCGGCAGCACGCTTGTAGAATTTGCTTTGATCATGCCCATACTAGTGCTTTTAGTAACTGGGATCTTTGAAATTTGTATGTTCGCGTTATTGAACAACAAATTGGTACGCATTGCGGGCACCATGAGTAACGTTATAAGCATGCAAAATGTGACCCCCGCTAAAATCATGGCTATTATTAATACATCGAACGAAATAGCAAAACCATTTGATTTTAAAGGCAAGGGCGAAGTGATTGTCAGCCAGATCTATAACAAAGGCGCCACAACAGATCCAAATAACATGTCCATCTCTTGGCAACAGAATTCAGGCACCTACCCGAGCAAATTGGGTAAAGTTGGTACCAAACCTATTAATGTACCCAATAATTTAACCGTGACAAGCGATATGACCATAGTCGTCACAGAAGTTTATTATAATTACACCCCTTACGTATTTAAGAGTTTTGTACCCAGTCAGACACTTTACAAAACGTCTGTGTACGTCCCGCGTTTGGGCGACATGACGACTTTGTTAAAATAGAATATGAGGACTTGAATTATGCTCTCTCTAAATTCGTTCCAACGGTTTTTAAGGTCACCTAAAGGATCAATTGCCATTCTTATGGCTTTTGCTTTACCGATTCTATTTTTCTTAGCGGGCTTAGCCATTGAGATTTCTAGACAAAGCTTTGTGGAATCAAAACTTGCATTTGCTGCTGATGCTGCGGCTGTAGCCGGAGCGCGTTATGACATCGCGAACGTGCAAGCCAATGCTATAAAAGTATTTAATGCTAACTATAGCCCAGGCACATTGGGCATATCCCCAGTACCTACAGTATTTTATGACGCAACGAATCAGACAGTCACGGTCAAAGTTAAGGACAATTTGCCCACCTTGTTTGGTGGTATTATAGGCGTAAAAAACCTTGTGGTAACAGCTGAATCTCAAGTGAAACGAGAATTCGGCGGCCTTGAATTAGCCATGGTGTTGGACGTCACGGGCTCCATGGCTGATTCTAATAAAATAGGTGGGCTAATAACTGCGGCAAAATCTCTAGTTGATGTTATTTATGAGGGGCAAAATGTCAGAGAAAACACAGCCATTGGCATTGTTCCATTTGTGACAATTGTAAATGTGGGGCCGAACAATTCAGCCTGGCTGAGTGATCCGGCAACTCTAGCTAAATTTCCAGCAAGCCAATCTTGGCAAGGGTGTATCAAAGCAAACTCTACTGCGGAATTTGGCGATGAAATTTTTGACACTCCCCCGCCAACCATGAAATGGCCTACTTACTTTGCGGATTCTACCATACCTACTGTGGACGACTGTGTGTCACGTGACAATGACTGGCATATGACCACTAAATTGGGCGTCAAAAGAAAATGCCCCGCAGCCGCATTACCTGCCGGCACTGCACAATTCGAAGTATGGACGCCTGTATCTGGCGTTAAGGTAGGACCCAACCGGAGTTGTCCGCCTCCAATTATGCCTTTGCGTAATAATGCTACAGATCTAAAGGCCTACATAGACAAACTTACTCCAAATAATGGAGGCGGAACCATGGGAAACATTGGATTGGTTTGGGGCGGAAGACTTTTGTCTGAATTCTGGGATGGAGCCTGGTCAGTTATGCAGCAAGGAGGAACGACAATTACAGGCGAGCCTATTAAATCCTATACAGAACCCACAAACACCAAGGCAATCATCATGATGACCGATGGTGGCAGTAACTGGTGGGATGAAGGTCTTCCGCCATTCGGAGACCCCACTTCATATGGCACAGCACCTAACGATAGGTATGCAAGTGGCAAGCTCGGTTCAACTCAAAAAGGAGGGATTGGCACCACAAATCCTGGAGACTTCACTCTCAAGGTGGACCAAAAAATTTCAAGGCTTTGTACAGCGCTAAAACTAAGGGGTATCGAAATATTTACTATAACCTTTAGAGTAAATGAACCCTGGATAAACAAAGTTTATCAAGACTGCGCATCTTCGCCTGATCATTTTTCAGCGGCGGCAGACAATGCGCAAATTTTGCAAATATTTAATAGCATTGGAAAGCAACTAAAGCGACTCAGAATTGTCGCATAACATGCAAGGTAGGAATTAAAAGTCATGCCCATAAAAAAACTTATAAAAAAATTCTTCCAATCGGACGAAGGTGCCATAGCTGTAATAGCAGGTCTATGTATGCCTCTTATAATAGGCATGGCGACCATAAGCATTGAAATCTCCCGCCAAAATTATATTGAAAGTAAGCTAGCCTTTGCCGTCGATGCTGCAGCCGTGGCCGGGGCTCGGTATGACATCACAAAATGCCAAGAAAATGCCACAAAAATATTTGACGCCAACTTTCCACCTGGCACCTTGGGAATGTACCCGAAACCAGTGGTTGTATATGATCCCAACACGCAAACGGTGACTGTTACTGTGAAGGATAATCTACCGACAAAGTTTGCATCTGTCATGGGCATAAAATCCTTGGCTGCCCATGCTCAATCGCAGGTTAAACGAGAATTTGGCGGACTTGAACTGGCCATGGTTCTTGATACAACCGGTTCCATGTCTTCCAACAATAAAATAGGGGGATTGATTGCAGCCGCTAATTCTCTTGTGGATATAATCTATGAGGGTCAGAACACTCGTGATAATACGGCAATCGCTATAGTCCCATTTGTAACGACAATTAACATTGGAACAAATAATACCACTTGGCTATCTGATCCTGCTACCGTCGCAACATTTCCCGCATCTCAACCATGGCAAGGTTGTATTAAGGTTAATTCTACAAAAGAATTTGAAGATGAAACCTTTGATACCCCACCTACGAAAACCAACCCTGATGGAACCAAATCACTCTGGCCGACATATTTTGTGGAATCAACCATCCCAAATCCAGACGACTGTGTTGCCCGCGATAACGACTGGCACATGACAACTAAACTGGGTGTGAAAAGAAAATGCCCAGCTGCGGCATTGCCTGCTGGCACAGAAAAATTTGAAGTCTGGACATCTGTATCTGGCGTGAATGTGGGCCCCAATCGCAGTTGTTCCCTACCTATAATGCCACTTCGCAACAATGCGACAGACTTGAAGGCCTACATCAACAAGCTACTACCTGTAAATGGCGGCGGAACCATGGGTAACTTGGGTCTCGTTTGGGGCGGACGTGTGCTTTCTGAATTCTGGAATGGATCTTGGGTTGTTAAACAAGCTGATGGTGTATCTATTACAGGTGAACCTATCAAGCCATACTCAGAGCCTACTAACACCAAAGCCATACTCATCATGACCGATGGAGAAAGCCAATGGTATGATGGTCCCAATGCGCCTAATGCTGACCCTACATCATATGGAACTGGACCAAACGACCGCTGGAAAGCAGGCAAGTTAGGTTCAACCAGCATGTCAAACTTCAAAACAAAGATTGATCAGAAAATATTGAGGCTTTGCACTACCTTAAAGAAACAAGGTGTTGAAATATTCACTGTTACATTCCGCGTGACGGATCCAGCTGTAAACAAGATTTATCAGGACTGCGCAACGACTCCGGGCCATTTTTCTGCTGCAAGTGATAATGCCGGAATTCTGTCCGTCTTTAATAGTATCGCAAAACAACTAAAACGACTGCGTATAACAGCTTAACCAAAATTTGGGGTGATTCATATCACCCCTTCATTATTTCTTGCACCCAACACAATGATCTGATATGAGTACTAATCTACTCAGGTAGAAAAGTAGTGGTTTGGCAAGGGGATTTCCCCGGGCATGCCTTAGTCACGCAAATTATATGTAATCTATAAGGAGTATAAAATGCCCAAAATGAAGACAAAAAGCGGCGCTAAAAAGCGTTTTCGTTTGACCGCAACCGGCAAGGTTATTCGTTCCTGCGCTGGTAAACAACATGGCATGCGCAAACGTAGCAATCGTATGCTTCGTCAAGCTCGTGGAACAACTATTATGGCTGAATGTGATGCTCGCATCATTCGCCATCACCTACCTTACGCTTAAAGGAGTATAGAATGGCTCGAGTAAAACGCGGTATAACGAATCACGCCCGTCACAAAAAAATTATCAAGATGGCCAAAGGCTATCGTGGTCGCTCTAAGAATTGCTACCACATAGCATTGCGTCGTGTAGAAAAGGCACTGCAATACGCATACAGAGACAGGCGTACACGTAAGCGTGATTTCCGTCGTCTATGGATTCAACGTATTAATGCGGGTGCGCGCCTGAATGGCATGACCTATTCTAAGTTTATGAATGGTCTGCTCAAAGCTGGCATTAATATTAACCGTAAAGTTCTCAGCGACATGGCAACCCATGAACCTGCAGCTTTCAAGTCGCTGGTTACAGCAGCCGATAAAGCGCTTTCAAAAGCAGCTTAATTGGCTTGTTCCAATTGTATTAAAGCCCCGTTTTCGAACGGGGCTTTTTTTATAGCAGACGAATTTATCCTCTAGCCAAAATAATAAACTAACATTAGACTATATGAAAATATTAAGGGGAGAATGGTTCGTGCTGCGGTATATATTAATCACCTTGTCTTGTATCTTTTTCCAGATCAGCAACTCGACACATGCGTCTCAGAATTTATTAACGGGCCCACAGATTTGGGAAAGAGTATTTGTTCCAGCAATTCACCAGAAATTCAACCGAGATAATCACAGCATCAGCAAAGCTGAAAAACTCCTCAAGGAACAGGGCGGCACTATTGTGCTGGATCATGGGGGCACCAGAACTGCAGATCGTCAAGTGTATGCATTTCTAACCCGCATTGCCAATGCATTTGGCCTTTCTATTAAAGAACACTACAAATTTCCCCATAAGCATTTAGAGGCAATCGATTTGCAACTCCCATCCTCCACCGGGTTTAAGTGGTTTTCCACGCTCATCCACTACGAAGAATTTTCTCCCGAAGTCACAGAACTGGTGGAAAAGGATTATATGAGTAATCGTCCTCAACTTTCAAAAAAAGGACTAGAGCTATTGGAAAAGCTTGAGGAAAAAAAGGTTCTCAACCTGGATGAAGCTAATCAATTGGTACATGAGATTGTAGATAACTACTTTAAAAGACACGGCAGGCCCATAACAAAAGAAACGCTGTTGGCTATCGCTAAAGAATCGCCTGAAACTGCAAATGCCCTTTTGTTAGGCCCCGACTTTAGCCACATAGCCATATCCGTGAATCATTTGAATATCTCCCATTGGTATGGGCTAGAGGTTATAGAAGTTCTTGAACAGAAGCTAAAAAGCGCAAAATTCAATTGTTTACAAAAGATTCAGGGGGAACGAGGAAGCATCTTGAGACAGACGTCCATTATGGCTGATAAAAGTAACTTCCCCATCTTGCTGGATGGCGGGATCACTTCCTCCATATCTTATCCATCCAAATACGTGGAGTTCATCCAGCGTGGAGCTATACGGGACGCGAATGATAAAATTCAATTCTCAGGTGATAAAGTGAGTCTTTTTAATGGCTTTCTAGTGGATAATGCCGAAAAGATATACAGCTCTACGGATCCGAAGTTGTGATTTTATAATCTGTTAGTATGACAACAGTCATTATGACACCTCCCCGTGTCTTCCCGGCCTTGAGCCGGGATCCAGCGAAATAAGCGGAGCGTTAGCGACACACTATGTTCTGTACAGAGCCGCTTCGCAGCACATAGTTGCGCTGGATCCCGGCTCAAGGCAGGGAAGACACGAGAGGGTTGCTAAATTAGCACTCCATACAATCTAAACAATCGGTTTAAAATTAAAGGACTTTAATTTGTCCAATGTGGTTTGTATGGCACTCACGAATGATTCCAACTCTTTCTTTTTTTCTAAATGATCTTGCGCTCCATTCCGGGAATTTTCAGCAATTGACTGCATGATCAGTAAATTTAGCAGGCCTGCCAGTCTAGCATCACCTTTCTCACCCAGTGGATGTATTTTAGGCGCATTACGAAGATTCTGACCATACCAATATGCAAATTGCGACAGCAAATATGGTGAAATTTTCTCGTGATGTTCAATCAGAAATTGTAACGCACCAGGTTGGTATATGGCAAACGAACGAATGGACACAAGATCTATAATCATGTGGTAAAATCTCACATTGACCTCAGGATAACTTAGGCATTGTCGAATTGCATTTGGAATTTGCTCTAAAGTGCTCAAGAACTCGAGGGCTGCTTCAGATGTATGTGGCTTTGATTGAAAAAAATCTTTGATGACGTTTTTTTTCTCAGGGTTAACGCCCAAGCTCTCCAACATAAAAGAGAGTCTTTGGATGAGCCCATGGTTTAATCCATCAAAGAACATGCATAAGGGGGCCAGTTGGTTTTCTTCTGCAACTTTCAAATAGTGCTGATAGTATTCTAAGGTGGTATTCACCCATAGTTTTCCTAATACTCTGAAATCTTCTACGTTCATGTGCTGCTTAGGCTTTATCTGCACGCAATGGGATTTTAATTGGTCAAAGTATGCCTCCATAATAATCCCATTTGCGCCACCATTAGACCCTTTCTGGCTGTAAAACGGAAAACTACGAACACAATCAGTAAAACATTTATGAAAGACCTCATCCTTCTTAGAAAAGGCTACGAGAACTGATGATTCAGTTTCGAGCACTCTGGGATACCCCGGAATGTCTAGTCTAGAGAAAAATGTTTGATAATCAGCTGAGCTGAGCATCGCCGATAATCTTTCAAAGAAGCTCTTAGGTCGTTTTGGATTCTCCGTATCAGGAAGCTTTGTGACTACCTGCGCATGCTTTTGCTCGACCTTAGGGGTACTCGTTCGTTGCTTTATATCTAATACCCAATCACCCGGAGATACGTCATGAATCTTTCGCCTGGTATCCTTAAGCTGATCGCTAAGTTTCCTAAGCTGTAATCCTAAGAACCGATCTAGGTTTTCTATATTTGATAAGGAAATAAAGGAGGGATCTTTTGGCAAAACCAAATCAGGTATCATTTGATATTGATATCTTATGAACAATTCGCATTCTTTTTTTCTGTCAGCGGGAGATAATTTCCGCAGTCGTGCAAAATAATATGGAAGGCATTCACTGCCAAACGCGAACTCGTATTTTCTTACTATACTTATGGGAATTGGAGTGAACAGGATAAGTATACCATTATCATTTGGGGGACCCCTCAGATGTCTAAGCTGATTGATCCTCATATAATTTTGGGTCAACGTATCATTGAGTGGTTTCGTAACCATGATTTGATTATAAGCGCAAATCTGCGTTATTAAGGTACTCATGGTCGGTTGTACTTTTTCCTTGCCTGGTTGCAATTCTGTTATCAAGCTAGAAGCTTGGTCGACCGATAACAAATGTGCATTCACTTGTTCCCAATGATTAATCAATTGTAACTGTGACTCACGCAGATAAGAACTCAGACTCTCATGAATAACGGTACTAAACGGATGTTCAGCTAATTCAGGTTCTTGTCTGGCAAGTAGCATCCACTCCACTACAAATCCATGCATAACGTGACTTAAAAAAGCTGTTAGGTCTTTTTTATCTAAGTGAGTTGTATTGGTCGGCATGAAATATCGATAAGCGTTGGTCATGCGATTTTGTCTTTTATCTTGATATAATTGAATCCTAAGGCTTAACATCTTGGTTAAATCATCCACAACGAATTGGCCGTCTAAGAAACCTAGGTGGTATTTATAACCCATGCGAGGATTCATTACGCCGAGAGGGTAAGCAGGAACGCTGTAGTCGGTTATTGATCCAACAATCGCGGTTACTAATCTTTCTTGGAACTTTTCAGGCAGCTTTAGACCAATGGTCGTATAGCCGCGTTTTGTAATGCCATCTATGGGATCCGTTATTTCTTCGAAGATTTCGGTCGTTTTATAGTTTGTCCATAGATTTTCGGTCATTTCAGTTATATGAGAAGGAATGGGTACATCAGGTTTTGTCAGCAGAGTTCTAAAGAAGGTTTTGAGAGATTCCCTTATGGGATCATCGGATGAATAGCAAGGCTTTTGAATCAGAAAAGTGAGGCTAAGAAGCACCAAATACAATGGGTTACGTAGTAATCTAAACATCTGCAATGCCCCCTGAATCCTTGTCTTACATTAGCATGGCTAGATTAACAAAGTGTGTCAATATATTAGGTGAACTAATCATTGAAGAAATAAAAAAAGGGAAGAGCTACTGCCCTCCCCTCTTAAAAAAATATACAGACAACTTAGAACTTTGTGGATGCACCCATCAACAAAGTACGGCCATTGTTTGAAAGAACACCAGAAGACAAAGCGTTTCCAGGTGTGTTAGCTTTCAAAGCATTCTGGAACGCCACAGATGATTGTTTTGATTTAAAATCAAACAACACGCCTTCAGCGAACACCGAGAAACCTGGTGCAACAGCACGGTCATAGGCTAGTGAATGTACATTGCCAATTGTGTTCGCACCGTTAAACTTACGGCAGCTGTAATAGTAGCCGTACGACACTTTGTTAAAGCCAAAGCTATAGGCAGTTGCAACGCTGAATGTCTTACCGGCGTTGAAGGAACCAATTCTTCCAGTGTAAGTTGTGGGAACAGGGGTAGTTACCGGATTACCAAACTGGTCTACAACTGGAACACCACCAGCATTCTCGGTTGCTTGACCATTAGGCGTGCCAGTCGTTAGTGCTCTGCCTGGTCCTAGAGCACGATTTGCATTCTTTATCTGTTGAGACTTGCCGTTATCTATCCACTCCATACCCAGCTCGAAATCTTGATAACTAGCCACACCACCTAATGCAAACGACTTGGTTCTGTTACGAGGAGCCGTCTGATGTGCTGTAAACAGGTTGGTCTGGTCTATCGCTTTACCAGCAGGTGGCCTTGTGTGACCTACCACAGCTGTTGCAGATAATGCCAATGAGAAATCACCAGGGAACTTATTGATATAGTTAGCACCAAATGCCCAGCTATTGTTATCAAAAGTCTCTTTAGGTGTCTTGCGACTGGTCTTCACATGTGGGTCACCATTAGTTCCCTCACCTTTGTGCTCGCTGTTTGGTGTATATGATACACCAGCCTGAAAGCCAGCAAAACGTGGAGTAACGTAAGTACCCTTGGTGGCATACTTGGTTGCACCAACCATGTCAGTGGTCAACAACAAGCCTGTAGCACGTGTGGTTGTCATCTTAAAGTTACCATCAAAACCACCTGTACCGCCCATAACACCGAAAGCACCGCGAGCCATAAAGTTTTCTACACCCTGGGTATTTCCAACCATACCAGTACCCCAATATCCCTTAACACGGATACGGTTTTCTTCAACGTTTTGTTCTTCTGCAGTATCACCAGTAAAGCCGATCAACCAGTCATAGAACGACTCGCCAGTCCAACCTTCGGCCATACGACCTGTAG
Source organism: Alphaproteobacteria bacterium (assembly GCA_041738135.1). GTDB lineage: Bacteria > Pseudomonadota > Alphaproteobacteria > JAGOMX01 > JAGOMX01 > JAGOMX01. The sequence goes on along the minus strand of JBGSQK010000061.1, from coordinate 31,486 downwards.
CTTGAAAGTTAAGGCGCGAATCTTCAAGCGCAAATACTGTGCCGTAGCCTTTTTCACCACGAGCATTCTTACTGTTTTCATACCAGTGAAATGTACCAGTGGCGTTACCACTGATTTTTAAAGTGGGAGCTACACCTTTTGGGTCAGCGCCCGCATTGGCTGAATCAATTGTCAGCCCGGAAACGCCTAAAACCAACAACGTGGCGGCTGTTCCCAATAGATACTTCTTCATATTAACCTCCGATTAACGTAAAATCTTGAATCTGGGCGATTGAAATTAGTCACCTTCACTACTATCACCTTTAACGGGAAGTTATCGCGTAATCAGTCCTGTGATCAAGATGAAGGAAGCAAGAAATCATTAATATTTTTGCATTGTTGCGTTCACGACACACTTCTGCTTAAATCTCCTACTCACAGTATGCTTGCTTTTATCCATATACTTGCATAAGATCAGGCCGTTCCCCATATTTGAAGAGGATTGAGCAATGACCGACCACCTCCAGCAAGATGTTACGCATTTATTATCTGCCCTGGATAATTCGCAGAAAGATAACTATCCTTTTCAGCATTGGCTCATATCAAATTTATTCAAGCAGCAAGTCATTGACGAAATTTTAGAAGTACCTTTTGATTTCCACACTCTTGACTACAAAGTAGGCTCACGGGAAGAGCATAATCCCACACGGCAGTATGTCAATCCGCCCTCCATTGAAAAACACGAGGTTTGTAGTCGTATAGCAAATACGCTTAAGGATTCTAGGATCGTTTCAAAATTTGAAGAAATGGGAAATATAACCCTTAAAGACACCCTACTTAGGGTCGAATACGCCGTTGATACGGCTGGGTTTTGGCTGGAGCCTCACACGGATATTGGCGTTAAAATGTTTACCATGCTCATATATTTATCTAAGGAACCGGATGCTTTAGGCTGGGGCACAGACATTTACGAAAGCCACGATAAACATGCACGTACTGTGCCTTTTAATACCAACTCTGCGTTGATGTTTATTCCTTCCAACAAGACATGGCATGGATTTGAACCGCGCGTCATCAACGGTATTCGGAAAACCCTCATCGTCAACTACGTAACCCAAGACTGGCGCAATCGTCATGAGTTGGTTCACCCCACTGAGCCTGTCTATTAGAACAGACTCGTATCACTCAGCAGCTTGATAATGGCAGGCCCTAAAATAACTGCCATCAATGTGGGCAAAGTAAACAAAACAACGGGGATAGATAGGGTAGCTGGAAGTTTAGCTGCGCGCCTTTCAAAATCCATAAGCACTTGAGTCCTGAACTCATCGGACAAGATTTTTAAGGATTCAGAAATCGAGCTACCTTGCTCTTCTGCCTGTATCAATGTGGTTGTCATACCATAGACCAAAGGCAAAGCGACGCGACGCCTCAGATTTTCATAAGCCAGCTTACGATTAGGCATAACCTCCAACTCAACGGAAGTCACATAAAATTCACGGCCCAAATCTGGGTTGTATTGAGAGACCTCTTGAGCCACACGCTCCAGCCCCTTTTCGATCCCCATACCAGCCCTTGAACAAACCACAAGAAGTTCTACTGCGCTGTGAAGATCTTTAGATATCCTTCTGTACCTGCTGTTAATGATAAACTGCATTACCTTATCAAACAAAAACATGCCGGTTATACCAGCAGCCATAACTATAAGCACTTTCATGTAAGTGGGCTGAACAGCCAGTTTATTGATGGTACTAACTGCCAGAAATGCTGGCAATATCAATGCCATCGCTAGAAATATTTTAAGTTGTATGATAGTGCGTTGGGCATTTTTAGGATTCCACCCAGCTTGCTCGAACATGATCTTATATTCTGATCTGTTAAGTCCAGCAGATACATCGAAAATATCGGAAACACCTGCCTTATATGCTTGACCTAATGTTTGATGAGCTTTACCAGAGCCAGCATGGGGGTTCGCTGCATCACCGGCGGCCTTAATGCGCTCAACCATATCTTGTTGTGCATATTTTCTCCGCATGAGCCAAAATATAAAAACAAATGAAGAGAACGTCAAAGCACCTACAATAAGTTCTGCGTAACCCATAATTCTCTTCTCCCTATACTTTTATATTGGTCATTCTTTTTATGATATAAATTCCTAAAGACATATATAAAATGAGAAATAAAGAGAGTTTTCGTCCCGCGGGGTCAAACCTCAAAGTGTCGATTGTTTCAGGATTTACGAACCACATGATGATCAGTATGACCACGGGTAATGAGCCCACAATGAATCCAGTGGCTTTTGCTTCTGCGGACAAGGCTTTGACCTTCATTCTTAGCTCCTGCCTTTTACGTAAGAATGAGCTAATATTTGTAACTAGATCGGATAAGCTACCACCGGCTTTCCTTTGGATAATTAGGGCGATCGTGAAGAAACTGAAGTCATCAATTTGAATGCGCTCAGCCGCATTTATCATGGCCTCATCAAACGGGACACCAAAATCATTCTCTTCATTAATTCTATTGAATTCACGACCCACTGGGCCTTCAATTTGCTCTGCAACCGTTTTAAATGTTTTTTCGATTGTACCACCAGCTTTTAATCCGCGGGCAACAATGTCAAAGGCAAGGGGAAATGAAATTAGAAATTCCTTTTCCCGGCGATCTTGATATTTACGAAGCAAGATTATAGTTATACATATACCTGCAGGAATTGCGTATATGATTGTATCGGCCGCGTCCAAGACCATGACGACTTTTATCACCAGAAATGCAACTAGCGTGGCAATAAGCATAATAAGAAGCGCAGCTCCAGCGGACACACCCGCCGTCAGCTTTTGGAAATAACTGGTTTTAACCCCGCGTTTCTTTGTCAAATCTTTAAAGAAATCGTCCAACTGAATTTCGAGCATTTTTTCATGCTCGGCTTCAAACAATCGATAATTTTCAGCTGCATTAGCTGATTTACCTTGTTTACTCGCCTCTTTAACCCTGGATCTGACCAGATTGCGTTTGTCTTTTTTGCGGTAAGAGCTTAAAAGAAACACCACCATAACTAAAAAGAGGCCTGAAAATAGGAATGGCAAATAAAATTTCAAATCTTCCATAGGCAAATATGCAGTTATATCGATCATAATGGCATCCCCAAAGCTTCTTTCATTTCTTTCTCAAGGTTAAAGTAACGAACCTTTTCCATGAAGAAGGGTTCATGCTGAGCTGTTTTGAATTGACCAATGATACGACCATTAGCATCCATATCCTCATATTCAAAATGGAAGATATCTCTGGCATCAATCTGTCCGCTCGCCATAACTTCACGCACTTCAGTGATTTGACCGACCCTGCGAATGCCATCGCGCATACGAGAAATATGGACAATCAGATCCACAGCATCTGCAATATATTTACGAACCACATCATTGGGCAGCTTATGCCCAGCCATCAGCACCATGTTTTCCATACGACTTAAAGTATCAGCGGCCGTGTTTGCGTGCAGTGTTGACATAGAACCATCATGTCCGGTATTCATGGCTTGCAACATATCAAATGCCTCGCCGCCACGACACTCACCAACTACAATTCGGTCTGGACGCATACGTAACGAGTTTTTAAGCAAATCCTGAATGGACACCTGACCTTCACCTTCAATATTAGGCGGACGGCTTTCAAGTCTTACCACATGCGGCTGTTGCAGTTTCAATTCAGCCGAGTCTTCAATGGTAACAATACGTTCGGCTGGATCAATTAGTTGTGATAGTGCATTCAAAAGTGTTGTTTTACCGGCACCCGTACCTCCAGCAACAATGATATTCAACCGACAGCGGGAAGCTATCTTCAAGAACTGAAGCATCTGGTCGGAAATATTTCCTTGAGCAGCCATTTTATCAAGGGAAATCGACGTCTTTGAAAACTTACGTATGGAAATAGTTACGCCTTCAAGCGCCAGTGGCGGGATAATAACGTTCACACGGCTACCATCCTTCAAACGCGCATCCACCATAGGGCTCGATTCATCCACACGACGTCCTACCTGGTTGGCGATACGTTGTGCCACTTGCATAACATGCTTGTCGGTGCGAAAGGTTACATCTGTGGGGACCAATTTACCGAAGCGTTCTACGAATATGGATGAAGGTGCGTTAACCATTATATCAGTGATAGATTCATCATGAACCAGGGCTTCCAATGGCCCAAGACCAATCATATCATTGACTATTTCATTGGCAATCTGCTCTTGCTCACGATAATTAATCTGCACCAAACTTTTAGCGCTCAACTGGGTTAAGAATCTCTGAACTTCAGCCAACAATTCAGGTTTTGCCAGTTTACGAGCTGCGCCTAAATCTATCGCTTCGATTATTTCATCAAAAGCCTTATCTCTGAATTCAAGCAATGCGGGGGGCAATTGTTGATTGGCAACCGAATAAACTTCCAGAGCATCAATATTCAGTGAATTGGTACTTCCAGTCATTGGACATTAACCTCCAGTTTAGAAAAATCGATGTATTTGGCGCTCGAATTAGGCACTAGCCTTGCCTCCACCGAATAAACCACTTAAGAATGATGATCCACCTTGAGGCGAGCTTTGCGCCTCTTTACCTGTGATAAGTGATGTAATTCCATAAATACCATCAGACAGCAAACCACGTTCGGAAGCCACTGGAGTTCCTTCATTCAATGTTTGAAGAGGTTTTGTCGAATCAAAACCAATCACCAGATCAACTTCTTGACCGATTGATTCTTCAAACATCTTTCTATCCAGCTCACCTTTTTTATATTCACCGGCTTTATTTGCAACTACGATAATCTGCACATCTTGTGTGGTTTTTAACACTCTCAATAAACTTACAGACTCTCTTACGGACAGCAATGTAAAATCTAGCGAGAGCACAATGATATTGGATTTATCCATGATGGGATAATGAAGGCGATGATTATATCTGGGCATATCAAGAATCGTATAGTGAAACTGGTTCTGCAACAACGGCAGACATGCATGGATGGCATCTGTAGGGAATGGAAAATCCTCGTCTATAGGCATAGGTGCGCTTAACGTAGAAAGATATTCACTTACCTTGAGCACTGAACGCATCAGTAGGGTTTCATCTATTCTTTCAGGACTTTGAAGAACTTCCTTTAATGAGGAGGAGGCCCCCAAGTTAAACACCTGGTTCATGATGCCATGATAAAAATCAAGATCAGCCAGACAAACCCTCTTATAATGTCCATGAGCCATGGCCCAGGAGCAATTGGCTGCCAATGTGGAAGATCCAACACCGCCACGAGCACCCAAGAAGGTCACTAACTTACCAGCATAACTAAACCCGGATTCTACTTTCTTACTTGAACCGGCAACGCCCATCAATAGCTCAAGACTATGGATTAGAAGTGTTACATTCAGAGGTTTAGCAATGTAATCTTTCACACCAAGTTCAACAAGATCGCGGAAAATGCCAACATCATTTCTCTCTCCGATGGCGATCACTTGTAAGCCCGGCTCAGATACATCTGCAAGAGCCTTCATATCCGAAAGGGGAACTTCAGAGCCAGTAATATCTACAAGTAAAATTCTTGGCGAATGATTGAACTGCAGGTATGACGTCGCTGATTTAATATTTCCCTGATGAACATCAATTTTCAAGCCATAACGTGACAGCGCTAAAGACCGCACAACTTCCATGGTTTCTTTGTCGCTAACAAAGGCGAGAAAAATATCTGACTGCTGTTGGTTTTCATTCATTCTATTTCTGGCTATTTAAAACCAGCCCCATCTTTTTTTCTAGTTTTATTCATTGTATAATCAAGTAGACCATACGTCTAGTCACTTTACAGGTTATCAAGAAGATATTACGAAATAGTTACTGAATCCTATAGAAATGTACGAAGTAATATGCTTATATTCCAGCCATGACAGCTGTTTTAACTAGGTAATTTATGAAATTTTCTAAATATTTCAATATGATATTTATCATTTTGTTCCTTTTTAGCTGTGAACACATTATATCAAGTGCGCATAAAATTTCTCTTATTAGCATTGGGCTTATGAGCGGAACTTCCATGGATGGCATCGACGCAGCAATGATTGAAACCGACGGACAACACCATATTAAGGAGATTGCTGACCATACGCTCACCTATGCACCAGAATTTCATCAACTCCTCAAAGCTGCTGAATATGTAGTCCACCAGCATAAAGGTAATCTGGAGGCCGCACACAAGGCTGACTTTATGCATTTCTTTCAAGATTATTTGACGGAGATTATATTCTTATCTCCTGAACAAGCACAAAAATCCATAGAAAAGGCTGCCTTGTACCTAAAACAGGACGCCCTTGCACAAATGAGCTTGGCAGATGTGATCGATCACTCAACACATCTCCATAGCCGCGTGGTTAAGGAGCTCATGATGAATACGAAACTGACTCAAAAAAAAGTTGATGTAATTGGCTATCATGGACAGACACTGTTTCATGCGCCTCAGAAAGGTATTTCAATTCAGGTAGGAGACGGTCAAACCCTTTCGGACGAGACCGGCGTTACGGTGATCAACGATTTCCGTAGTAACGATATGGCACAAGGGGGACAAGGCGCGCCTTTAGCGCCACTATATCATCAAGCCCTGGCCATAAGAGACAAACTCTATCCTGTGGCCGTTGTCAACTGTGGCGGAATAGCTAACATAACCATTATCAATGGACCTGAATATAAGGATTTGCTCGCATATGACACGGGCCCAGGCAATAGTCTTGTGGACCTATTTGTGAAACAAAGGACTCAATTTAAGGAGAACATGGATTATAATGGCAAATATGGCTTGAGAGGAAAAACCAACCCAAAAATACTTGTAAAACTTTACGAGAAATCAATTCCCAAGAACGCAGGCTATTACAAATCTCAGCCGCCAAAATCCCTGGACATTAATGATTTTCATTTAATTCCCGAACTTGACCAATTGAGCCTGAGCGATGGTTGCGCCACATTGGAATCATTTACAGCCGACTCCATAATTAGCAGCCTGAATTTAAACAAAATGTCACCGCCCAAGAAATGGATCCTGGCGGGAGGTGGCTGGAACAATCCGGTTATAAAACGAGAACTTGAGTTTAAACTGAAGAAAAACGTGGACCAAAATGTGGAGATTAAATTGGCGAATGAAATAGGATGGAACAATAAAGCGATGGAAGCACAGATCTTCGCCTATCTTGCAGTACGGAGTATCAAAGGACTTCCGATCAGCCTACCTCAAACAACCAAAGTGTTAAAACCTACTTCAGGAGGTAAAGTCTATGTCCCCGTCACGAAAAATACCTGGTAGGATCAGCAACCTCATACATCTCTCCAGGATAAAGGTTATCCAAAGAAAACGGCCCATACTCCTCACGGATAAGTTTAAGAACTCGCAACTCAAAATATTCCATAATATTCCGGATCTCACGATTTTTACCTTCTTGCAACGTCATCTGAAACCATGAACGTTGTCCTTTGCAAGAAAGAACTTTGATGTCGATGGGTTTATAATCAAAACCATCAATCGTTATGCCTTGACGAATTAACTTGAGTTGATCAGGATTTAACTCACCAAACGCTTGCACACGATAAGTGCGGAGCAACTTGGATGAAGGATGCTCTAACTTACGGGCATACTCACCGTCATTGGTCAACAACAATAAGCCTTCCGATAGTTGGTCAAGACGCCCAACGGAAATCACTCGTGGTAAATCCTCAGGCAGGCTTTCAAAAACCGTCGGCCTGCCTTCAGGGTCATAATGAGTTGTCATCAAACCGGAGGGTTTGTAATAGCACCACAGCCTCACTTTTTCCAAACGCGGCAAAGGCTTGCCATCCACGAATATTCTGTTTTTTTCATCGACCAAGGTGGCTGGGGTTTCAATTACGACACCATCAACTGCGACACGTCCATCCTCGATCCAACGCTCCGCATCCCTACGTGAACAAAGACCTGAACGAGCTATGACCTTAGCAATTCTTTCTGTCTTCTGATCTGACATTTCAGGCAGCAGCTTGGACGAAAGCGTCAAATATGTCTTTATCGAAGGATGATATGATGAATTCCGGATGCCATTGCACACCTAAACAAAACTTGTATCCCGGATGCTCGATACCCTCAATAATTCCGTCAGGTGCAAATGAGTTTACAACAACACCTTCGCCCACCTGCTTAATGGCTTGATGATGGGCGCTATTCACATCAGCCCTATTTGTTTTTACTATGTCATAGAGCAGAGTTCCAGCTGTGACACTGATCTCATGTCCCGGTTCATGCCTTGGATTAGGTTGTTCGTGAGCCAAAGCATCCTTCCATTCAGCTGGTATGTGTTGAATGAGACTGCCGCCCAAAACAACGTTTATGAGCTGATGTCCGCCACAAATGCCCAAAACAGGCATATTTCGTTCCAGTGCTTTTTTGACCAATGCATATTCAAATTGGGTTCTATTCTGCAAGGGCATCACACGCTCATGTTTGCATGTTTCACCATACAAAGTCGGATCCACATCAAAATCGCCGCCGGTCACGAGCAAGCCATTGATTCTGTCAAGATAGGAATCCACATGGTCCATTTGAAAGGGCAATAAGAAAGGGATGCCGCCAGAATCGGCAACTGCATCGCAGTAATTTTCCCGTAAAGCATACCAGGGGTATTTCGAATAATGCCCTTCTTTGCGCCAATCTAATGTAAGTCCGATTACTGGGGTCATTTTATACCTCTAACACTTAATGGCCAGACTGAGTCTAGCACGCTCTAAATCTTCTGGAGTATCTACCCCCACGGGCTTTTGGTCAACCAATTCCACATCAATGCGCAAACCAGCTTCAAGCGCACGCAGTTGTTCTAATTTTTCTGTCTTTTCCAAACCAGATACGGGCAGGGATATGAATTTTGCGAGCGCCGGCCTGCGATAGGCATAAATGCCTATGTGATAAAAAGCTTCTGCTGCTCCATATGGCGCGTTCGCTCTGGAAAAATAAAGAGCCCGTCCTGATGTTTTGTGGTCTTCCTTGGAAAGAATGATCTTAACTTGGTTCGGATCATTGCGATCCTCATCGTTATCAAAAGCTATACCCAGCGTTCCAATATCCACCTGCTCATTGTGCAAAGGCTTCAGCACTTTTTGTAGCAAACTGGGATTTAGATCAGGCAAATCCCCTTGCATATTAATTACCACATCATACTTTGCAGCCGGATCAACTTGTTCCAACGCAGCCCAGATACGATCCGAGCCAGAAGGTAAATCGGGATCTGTTAAAATCGCCCGACCGCCTTTTGCCTGAATGGCTTGAGCAATTCTTTCGTCATCACAAGCAACCACCACTTCACCAATATCTGCCTCTATGGCGCGCCGCCACACATGCACAATCATGGGATCGTCATTGATTATTTGCAGCGGCTTTTGGCTCAGCCTTTGCGACGCCATCCGCGCCGGTATCAAAATTATCGGGTTCATAGATAATGAGTAGCAAATCTGCACAAAAATGCAACAGTTTTGCTATGCCACTACATTAGCTGTTGGAGTAACATGCGATTCAATCTCAATCTGTTGAGCCGCTAAAATCCTGGCTGCGTCGCGCCAAAATTCTGCCATACTGCGAAACCCTTTTTCAAGGGAATGGCATACTTGCGGATCATTATAAACATTCACTCGCCCAATCATCATAATCATCGAACGATAATAAGCCTCCAAGCTGGCAGCAGCCTCAGCGCGTTCCGGTGTATCCCTATTTAGGCTTGCCAGCAAACCTTCCATGATAGCCATGGTTTTTTGGGAATAATCAAACCGTGCCTGAATATCATTTTCAGCGATAGCTTTTGCAGCCTTGGAAATATGTTCTGCCGCCTTATCAAACAAAGCCGCCACTTGATCCCCAGGCGCATCATTATCCAACTGGTTCTTCGAGTACGATCTATAAGGATTTATCAATTGTTGTTCTTCCTAAAAATGTTGTAACCAAGTCTGAAGATATCAGAAGATTACTTATTTTAGGTTAACGGCAGCAGCCGTTTACTTCGTTCGAAGCAAACCCACAATATCAAAAACTTCCGCCATGGTTTTATCTGATATGGAGCGAGCATAATCACGGCCGCGGCTTAAGATTGAATCTAGATGAGCGGTGTCAGTCATCAGTTCGTTGTAGGTTTTGGTAATGGGTGTCATGTGAGCGATCACCACATCGGCGAGGGCTGATTTGAATGTGGAGAAGTTGGCGCCCTCATATTGCTGACAGACTTGCGCTGGTGCAAGGTCTGTGAAATATGCATATAAATCCACCAGATTTTCAGCTTCCGGCCGTCCCGCTAACTCTTCTATTGTTCCCGGGATAGCTAGAGGATCTGTTTTAGCTTTACGTATTTTCAAAGCGATTAGATCCGCATCATCGGTAAAATGTATACGTGAGTAGTCGGACTCATCGGACTTACTCATTTTCTTTGTGCCATCTCGCAAGCTCATTACACGTACTGGCTTGCCAAAATTTTCCACATCAGGCATGGGGAAATACTCAATATCATATTTGCGATTGAAGGACCCTGCAATGTCGCGTGCAATTTCTATATGTTGCTTCTGATCTTCTCCCACTGGAACTCGGCTGGCTTTATAAAGAAGTATATCAGCCGCCATCAATACGGGGTAAGCATACAAACCCAAAACAGCTAATTCTTTATTCTTGCCAGCCTTATCTTTAAACTGGGTCATCCGATTCAGCCATCCAAGAGGCGTGACACAATTCAAGATCCAAGCTAGTTCGGCATGTCCGGAAACCTGGCTCTGATTAAAGATATAGTTGGTTTCTGGATTTAAGCCCGAAGCAATATATGCTGCTGCTGCCGCATGAATATTGACCCTCATTTCATCCGGCGAGGGAGCATTAGTTAAGGCATGCATATCCACGATACAAAAAAGACACTCGTATTGATCTTGCATCTTAACCCAATTACGAATCGCACCTAAATAGTTCCCTATGTGTAATGCATTGGTAGGTTGTATGCCCGAAAATACGCGCTCTGTCATTTTGTTATCCTTTGAACTGTCTTTTTAATTCTTTGAAGTTGAGTATACCCAGCATTTGTGCCGTTACCACATAGGTGATAAGTCCGCAGCCAATAAGCATGGATACACCCATGATCCTTTGGGTGCCACCCGCCACCACCATATCCATAACACGAGGTTTTAAATACGACAGAACAACAGCCGTCGTTCCTGTTGACACAATCAGCCCCAAAGAAAACTTGGTCAATCGTTCAGTAACATTAAGGAACTTACGGCGATTGAGGACATACCCCAGCAGGAATACATTCAACCAAGCCGCGATTGCAGTTGCTAATGCGATACCCACATGTTGCATAGATCCAATCAAAGCAACACTTAAAACGATATCTACCAGAACTGCAACGCCGGCAATTTTCAGCGGTGTCACGGCATCCTCTTGCGCATAGAAGCTGGTGTCAAAGATCTTCGTCAAAACGTATGCGGGCAAGCCTATGGAATAAGCCATCAAAGCATAAGATGTTTGTTGTGCTGCTTCCGCATTGAATTCGCCGCGCTCATATAGCATTTTCACCAAAGGTTCTGCCAATATAACGAGCCCTATCATAGCAGGTACAGTTAGTAACATGGAGAGCTCAATACCCTGGTTCTGCATGGATTTGGCTTCATCATGCCGACCGGCACGAATGCATTTGGCTAACATGGGTAACAGCACCGTACTCATGGCTGTTCCTATAACGCTTAAAGGTAGCTGATTAAGACGTTCTGCATAGTACAGATATGAAATTCCGCCCACCGGCAAGATAGATGCTATCAACGTTCCAATGAGCACATTAAACTGGTGAACACCTGAACCTAGCGCCACAGGTGCCATTCGCTTGAGCAATTGCTTGACCCGAGGCGTCATCCGAGGAAAACTAAGACGTAATCCCGTGCCGTTGCGATAGGCCGGAACCAATACCCACAAAAGTTGTACAATACCACAGCCAGTTATAGCGCCCGCCATGAGCACACCGGAGTCTGTGATATAAACGGACATGCCCATCACAAAGCCAATAATAAAAACGTTACCTGCCATGGGTGAAGCCGCCGCGGCAGCAAAACGATCAAAGGAATTCAAAATGCCGCTATAAAGAGCCGTCAAAGAGATAAATAAGATAAAAGGAAAGGTGATCCGGCTATAGGTAATAGCTAATTCCATTCTTTCTGGAGTTGCAGAAAACCCTGGAACAAATGCTGGAATTAACCATGGCATGGCTAGTTCAACAAGAACCACAATGACCATCAAACAAACAACAAAAACCGACAAGACTTCTTCAGCGAAGCTATTGGCGTTCTCCTTACCTTCTTTGGCAAGAAGGCCCGCATACATGGGCACGAATGCTGCGTTAAAAGCGCCTTCGGCTAGTAACCGTCTCAGAAGACTGGGCAACTTAACAGCTACCACATAAGCATCGGCCGCAGCCCCAGTACCTAAGAACGAAGCTGTCAATACATCACGGAAAAAACCCAGTATGCGGCTACCCAAGGTAAACCCGCCCACAGCCGTTAAGGATCTTAATAACTTCATCGCAAAACCTATAATTACGGATCTTACGACGAGTTATAAGATATTTTTAAAGAAAAATCTATTGTTTGCTTCGCTAGATATTTAAAGTTCGGCAACTTTTGTTGGTCTTCTGGTCAGATATAAACGGAGGTCTTTCATATGAATAGCGCGGAAAAGAAAACTCGCGGCAAAATAAGCAACTAATCCAATAGCCACTAATGCTGTCAGAGCCAGGGACCGGATAAATTCACCATCATTTAATAAGGACTGGAACTCAACCCGGCAGGATTCCAAAATCAACCCCATAAAAGCAGTAGCAGCAACAATCCGGGGCACCATATCTATCAAGCGGCGATCTGCCATGAAATACCGCTGTTTTTGTAGTTGATAGATCAACCAACCAGCATTAACCCATGATGCGATGGACGTGGCCAACGCAATTCCCACATGCTCGAAAGGCGCAATGAGCAAGAAATTAAAAACAAGATTGGTTATAACAGCCAACACAGCGGCCACCAACGGGGTCCTGGTATCATGCCTGGCAAAAAATGAGGTGGAGAATATTTTAACTAGAACATAAGCCGGCAACCCCAGCGCAAAAGCCGATAAGATCCGAGCTGTCTGGATAGTGCTTTCATGGGTAAATTGATTGCGCTCAAACAGAACCTGAATCATGGGCTCAGACAATACCAGCAAAGCCACTGAAGCCGGCAAAATAAGAAACAAGGAAAACTCCATCGCCCGATTCTGGGTATGATGGGCTGTTAAGTTATGACCTGCGGCAAGGTGTCTGGCAAGAGTTGGCAAAAGCGCTGTACTGATGGCAATTCCAACTAGGCTCAAAGGTAGCTGATTGAGTCGATCCGCATAAAAGAAATAAGAAATGGCTCCGGTTGGCAAAAACGACAAAAACACAATTCCAACCATAATGTTCAGCTGAATCACACCCGCTGCAAACGCTCCAGGGACCATCAGTTTCATGACTTTTTTAACGGGCGGAGTTAAACTGGGCCAGTGGAAAGGCAAGTAGAAGTTATTTTGTACGCAAGATCGATGCAGCCAGTAGGCCTGCCCTACTCCGGCGATAATAACAAACCAAGATAAAACATGCCCCGGCGTGCTCAAATAGTTATCAAAGAATAGCATGGCTACCACCATCAGAATATTAAGAAGAATCGGCGCCGCTGCCCCCACTGCGAATCGGTGGATGGTATTTAAAACGCCCGTATACAAAGCTGCTATACATACGAACAACACATAAGGAAACATAATCCTGGTGAACTCGATGGTGAGCTCAAGCCTCTCTGGCGTTGCTATAAATCCGGGCGCTATAACTTGCATGAGCCAGGGCGCCGTTAATTCCACAACGATCACCAGCACCAGCAAAACAATGCTTAACATAGACAAGATATCGCTCGCCACAATCCGTGCTGGCTCTTCGCCTTCTTTGGTCAGATACTGCGAGAACGTAGGAACAAAGGCAGCATTAAACGCGCCTTCCCCAAACAATCGGCGGAAGAAGTTGGGAAATCTAAACGCCACGTAAAATGCATCCGCCACAGGTCCAGCACCCAACACGGATGCAATGAGCACATCACGCACGAATCCCATGATCCGGCTAAGGATGGTGTAAAAACCAAGGGTTGCTATGGAATTAATTAAACGCATGCATTCTTTCTCAATAGAGTTAATGGTTTTTTTATCAAATTCTCGTACCATTGAATAGGGGAAAGAATTATGACAACTTTAAAGTTAACATTTTTGAACGCAAAAGGCATTGAACTTTCTGCACGTCTAGATCTGCCAGAAGGCGACGTGAAGGCCTACGCCATATTCGCCCATGGTTTTGCGGGATCAAAAGAATCCCTGGCTACCACTCGCATCAGCCGAGCCCTTACTAAAGAATCTATCGCTGTCTTCCGTTTTGACTTCACTGGCCTTGGTGCCAGTCAGGGCGATTTTTCCGAAACCACTTTCAGTACCAATGTGAGCGATATAGTATTCGCAGCAGAATTCCTGCGGCAAAATTATGCAGCGCCAAAACTACTCATCGGCCACAGTTTGGGTGGCGCCGCCGTTATTGCAGCTGCCGCATCCATCCCAGAGGTTAGAGCTGTAGCCACCATTGGAGCACCCAGCCACCCCGCTCACGTTAGCCATCAATTCTGTGACAAGTTAGGCATTATTGAAGTGGCAGGTAAATCTGACATACATGTGGCTGGTCAAGACCTCACCATCACCAAAGATTTTGTTGAAGACATCGAAAAATACGATTTGGAAAACATCCTCAAAAACTTCCAAAAGGCCCTACTGATCTTTCACTCCCCCATCGATATGACCGTAAGCATCGATCACGCCGGCATCCTCTACAAAGCCGCCCGCCACCCCAAAAGTTTCATCGCCCTAGACCGAGCCGACCACATGCTCACCAACCCAGAAGACGCCGAGTATGTGGCAACCGTACTGGCTGCCTGGATGAAGCGGTATATCTTTTGATTATTTCGGTTTAGAAAGCAAGGCGTGTTAATAAAAAGGTTTCCTCAAACAACTTGGGTAAATTTAAGAGCTCAGGATTTATAGGTTACGGATATTTAACCAATTCCCGCTACCATAATGTAAACACAATAAATGGTGCCAACGATGGATATTTTACGTACGCCTGACGAATGTTTCAAGAATTTGCCAGATTTCGATTTTGAGCCGCATTATACAGATATCATTGATGGTTTGCGCATGGCCCATGTGGAGGCGGGAAAGGGAGAGATAGTTTTGCTCCTTCATGGGGAGCCCACTTGGTCATTTTTGTATCGTCATATAATTACTGGTTTGGCTAACAAGGGATATCGGGCCATTGCGCCTGATTTTATTGGCTTTGGGCGGTCGGACAAACCTGGTGCGATTGAAGATTACTCGTATCAAAAACATATGGATTGGCTGAACAACTGGATCGATAAAAATAAACTTAAGGATTTGACGTTGTTTGCTCAGGACTGGGGATCTTTAATTGGTTTGCGTCTGGTGGGCGAAAGGCCTGAGTTGTTCAAGCGGGTAGTTATTGGTAATGGTATGCTGCCCATTGGCGATCGCCCTGCGAATGCAGCCTTTAAAGCTTGGCGTGCCTTTGCAAAATATACGCCCATATTCCCTATCGGCACGATCGTTGGAAGAGGAACAGTGAAACCCTTAAAGCCAGAAGTGATTGCTGCCTATAACGCACCATTTCCAAGCGAAAAATACAAAAAAGGCGCAAGAGCCTTTCCATTGCTCGTTCCCACAGATGAAAATGATGTGGCAATACCGGCTAACAGGATAGCTTGGAAGGTGCTATGTGAATCAGGCATTCCATTATTGACCGCCTTTGGTAAGAAAGACCCAATCCTGGGCAGGGCTGATTTTATTTTACAAGAAAATGTCAAAGGCGCCCAAGGTCAAGACCATCAGAATCTGGATGGTGGACACTTCGTCCAAGAAGACTGTGGGCCAGAATTGGCTGAGATTATTGATGGGTTCATTAAGAAAACATCATAAAGAGAAACCACCCTTTTCCAACAAACTATTCCATTGATCAATCTTATGTTATCATGTGGGAATCAATGAGGAATCAAGATGCCTGAAAACCGTATAGACCTTTTTTCACACCTGACGCAGCTGTATAACTTGGGCATACAGTACCTCTACACCTGGGAATTTTTGGGCCAGGCGGTTGCAGTAACCTTGGGTATAATTATTGCCCACAGACTCGCGCTTGCCACGGCAAAAATACCCGATTATGGCAGTTCTATTATCCAGAAGCTGAAAGACAACAACGTCATCACGTTTTATGAGTTATGTCTTTATGTGTTTATGCTGACAATTGTTTGGGCGGAGCAATCCATCCTTACCCAGCTCAATTTAGATCCATGGTTGATCACTCTCGTTCTCATTTTACTAGCCATTTGGGTGCTGGGACGTTCCTCATTTGCTTTAGCAGCCCATTCATCTCAGGCACGGGTTGTTACGTTTGTTTTGTGGATCATCATTTTGTTGTCATTGTTTGGAAATGGCTCTTCCACATTTAATTTCCTGCGCAATGCCAATGTGTGCATTGCGGAATTTAATATCAGCCTGATGTTTGTGATCGAGGCAGCCATCATCTTTACCATACTGCTATGGGCTGCTCAGTTTCTATCAGAGATTTCCAAAAAGCATATTACCTCTGCCAAAACCATATCTCCGTCCTATAAGGTGCTTTACACAAAGCTCAGCAGGATCGGCCTATTCACCCTGGCCGGGCTAATCGGGCTTATGATGCTCGGCATCGATGTAACCTTACTGACAGTCTTTTCAGGAGCCTTAGGTTTGGGACTTGGTATTGGTTTACAGCGGGTATTTGCAAACTTTATTTCGGGCATCATTCTACTGCTAGATAAATCCATCAAGCCAGGGGACACTTTAGAAGTCGATGGCGTACGCGGCGTGGTTGACCACTTAAATGCCCGCTATGTATCCATCTTCACATCCGAAGGCAAAAACATCCTGATTCCGAATGAATCCATGGTGACCGAAAAAGTGCATAACTGGTCCTACGAAACATCTAAGATTCAAATGCGCATTTCTTTTGCCGTAGCTTTTGGATCAGATTTGGAGTTAGTTCAAAAATTAATTGAAGCCATCCTTGTAAAAGATGCCGAGATCATACAAACCCCTGAGCCCTCGTGCCTCATCAGTGAATTCACCGATACCGGTGTAAAATTCGATATTAGGTGCTGGGTTGACGGAGCTACCGCCCTTACTACAGAAATTAAGCACAACATTCTAATGGCTGCTTGGGTAGCGCTCAAAGAAAACAACATCGAAATGGCCCAGTCTTATCCGGATTATTCGAAGAAGCAGGCCAAAGGCGTGAAATAAGGGGTAACTAAACATTTCCGCTGAAAATGGGGAAAATGTGTGTTTTTCATATAGTCGACTATATGATTTTCTTATAGGACACTATATGAAAATCATATAGAGCTCTATATGATTTTCAAGAACTGCTGTCTCGCTACAGCCTCATATCAAAAGCCGCTGACAGCAACTTTTGCGTATAAGCATGTTGGGGATTGGTGAAAATTTTCTCGGTTTCGCCTTGCTCTACCACCTGCCCATTCAGCATCACATAGATACGATGGCTCATAGCCCGCACTACCTTTAAGTCGTGGCTGATAAACAAATAGGCCAGATTATGGGTATTTTGCAGATTCCTCAACAAATCGATGACTTCTGCTTGCACAGCCCTGTCCAATGCAGATGTGGGCTCGTCTAACACCAATAGCTTTGGTCGCATAACTAAGGCACGAGCTATGGCAATTCTTTGCCGTTGGCCGCCTGAGAATTCGTGTGGGTAGCGATCTTTTACGTTTGGATTAAGACCCACTTCCTGCAACGCCACCTGCACGTGATCGTCAATCTCATCAATGGTTTTAGCGATGCCATGGAGCTTGACGCCTTCCCCTATAATCTGCGAAATAGACATGCGGGGACTTAAAGATCCCACCGGATCTTGAAAGACTACTTGCATTTGCCGCCTATGGGGTCGTAGCTCACGGTTTGAAAGGCCGTCGAGACTTTGACCTAATAAATTAATATGCCCCTTGCTTTCCTGTAGTTTTAACAAAGCCATAGCCAGCGTCGTTTTTCCAGAACCGCTTTCGCCCACTACGCCCAATGTTTCGCCCTGGCGGATGGAAAAGGATATGTCATTCACAGCAATAAACTCACCTGCTTTTGAACGAAAGAGTCCTTTGTTGATGGGAAAACCAACGGTGATATGCTCCGCTGATACGATAGTTTGAGCATCTACCGAAACCGTTTGAGGTTTACCTTTGGGCTCTGCAGAGAGCAGCATTTTTGTGTAGGAATCCACCGGCTTTGTAAGCACATCATTCGTATTGCCTGACTCACGAACCACGCCATTACACATTACAAATACCCGATCTGACATATGCTTAACGATCCCCAAATCATGGGTGATCAATAGCAATGACATATTGAGCTTTTTTTGAATATCCTTAAGCAACGCCAATATCTGGGCTTGGGTCGTTACATCTAAAGCCGTTGTCGGTTCATCGGCAATAAGGAGTTCGGGATCACCAGCCAGCGCCATGGCGATCATAACCCTCTGTCTTTGCCCACCTGATAATTGATGGGGATAAGCAATGAGTTTTGATTCAGGCTCAGCAAACCCCACCAGCTTCAATAGCTCAAGACAGCGTTCATGAGCCTGGTGGTTCGTAAGACCTTTATGAATAAACAGTGATTCAGAGATCTGCTTTTCAACCGTATGCAAAGGATTCAATGAGGTCATAGGTTCTTGGAAGATCATGGCAATACTGCCACCCCTAATGCTCCTGACTTGCTCCGCCGACATCTTCAAAACATCCTGCCCTTCAAACAGTATCTGTCCGCTCGGATGATGCGCATAAGGATAGGGTAGCAATTTCAATATGGACAAAGCAGAGACGCTTTTACCGGAGCCGCTCTCCCCCACTAAAGCAACCGTTTCCCCCCGTTTAACGTCAAAACTCACCTTATTAACGGCCAGCGACTCGCCAAAAGAAACAGAAAGTTCTTCGACTTTTAATATGATGTCTTTGCTCATCGCCTTGACTTTCTGGGATCAAACGCATCACGGACCCCTTCTCCAATAAACACAAGAAGGCTCAATAAAGTTGCAATAACAATAAATGCCGTGATACCCAACCAAGGTGCATGCAAATTGTTCTTACCTTGCGCCAACATCTCACCTAACGAAGCTGAACCAGGAGGTAAACCAAACCCTAGAAAATCGAGAGAAGTTAACGTCGTTATGGAACCATTGAGGATAAAAGGCATATAGGTGAGTGTTGCAACCATAGCGTTGGGCAGTACATGCCTGAACATGATAATTGGAGTAGGCAACCCCATGGCACGGGCAGCTTTCACATACTCAAAGTTACGAGCCCGCAAAAATTCAACGCGCACTACGCTGACCAAAGCCATCCAACTGAATAGCAGCATCAAACCCAGCAGCCACCAAAAATTGGGCTCTACCAGACTACCCATGATAATCAGTAGGAATAAAACCGGCAGCCCCGACCAAATTTCGATAAATCGTTGGAAGACGATATCAATCGTGCCGCCAAAATAGCCCTGTACGGCACCAGCAGCAACTCCAATTACCGAGCTGAAAAATGTTATAATGAGGCCAAAGAGCACTGATATGCGGAACCCATAAATGAGTCTGGCAAATACATCACGACCCTGGTCATCGGTTCCAAGCCAATTCTCTCTTGTGGGTGGAGACGGCGCTGGCACAGTCAGATCATAGTTGATGGTGTTATAACTATAGCGATTTAAGGGCCATATCATAAAGCCCTTTTGATTGATGAGGTCTGCCACCACCGGGTCGCGATAATTGGCCTCCGTTTGAAAATCTCCCCCAAAGTCCGTTTCAGGATAGGAAACAAATACAGGCACATACCAATGGTCATTGTAGGAAACAAAAATAGGCTTATCGTTTGAAATAAACTCAGCACCCATGGTCAGAATAAAGAGTGCTAAAAAGATCCAAAACGACCAATAACCACGCTTGTTGGATTGAAAATGCTTTAATCTCTTTATGGTCAGTGGGCTGAACACTTATCTCACCCCTGACGCTTAGCAAAATCGATACGAGGATCGACAAACATATACGTCAAATCGCCAATTAAATTAACCACCAAACCGATCAAAGTAAAGATAAACAAGCTGCCAAACAGCACCGGATAGTCCCTGGAAATAGCCGCTTCAAAACCCAGCAACCCCATACCATCCAGCGAAAAGATTACCTCCACCAGCAACGCGCCTGTGAAGAGAATTCCGATGAAAGCTGCCGGCAGGCTACCAATCACGATCAACATGGCATTGCGGAATATGTGACCATAAAGCACTTGGTTTTCAGCCAGACCTTTTGCACGAGCCGTTAGAACATACTGTTTATTGATTTCTTCCACAAAGGAGTTCTTCGTTAGCAAAGTCAGACTAGCAAATCCACTAATAACCAGAGATGAAATGGGCAGCACCATATGCCAGAAATAATCACCAACCATACCCAACGTGCTTAAATCCTGCCAATTATCGGACACTAAACCTCGTAATGGGAAAATTTTCCAAAAACTGCCGCCAGCAAAAAGAACGATCAGCATGATGGCAAACAGAAAACCCGGTATGGCATAGCCGATAATGATTACACTGCTGGACCACACATCAAATGAGGAGCCATCACGTACGGCCTTTTTAATACCCAAAGGAATTGAGATGAAATAGATCAACAATGTGGTCCAAAGGCCCAAAGATATGGAGACAGGTAGTTTTTCCATGATGAGATCAACCACTTTCTGGTCTTTGAAATAGCTGTCACCAAAATCAAATGTGATGTAGTTCTTGATCATGATCCAAAAACGTTCATAAGCAGGTTTATCAAATCCATACAACTTCTCGAGCTGAGCTATAAACTCAGGGTCTAAACCTCTTGCGCCTCGATACTTACTTTCCATGCCAGCAGCCGACACATCATTCATACCTGACATGCCCGAAGCACCCTCACCACTGCCTCCGGAAATACGTGCGGTTGCATCCACAGATGTGCCCTTTATCTTGGCAATCATCTGCTCCACTGGGCCACCAGGTGCTGCTTGAATGATAACGAAGTTAATAAGTAATATGCCAAAAATGGTGGGAATGATTAGAAGCAGTCTTCTGAGTAAATAGTTTGCCATCACTTACTCTTTTCTTCATGCCACCATGAGTCCATATCTAGCCCATACTTTGGCATCACTTTTGGGTGTTTGATATCACTCCAGTAAGCGATCCAATATGCACCTAGATAATAGCCTGGCACCATATAATAATTCCAAAGCAACACCCTATCCAAGGCATGCACGTATGCCTTTAAACTTTCCCTATCTTCGGCATGAATGATGTCTTCCACAAGCACATCCACCACAGGATTCTTAATACCTATGTAATTTTTGCTACCCATAGCATCAGCGGCTTTTGAGCTAAAATACTCCGCTTGCTCATTTCCCGGCGTAATGGATTGCCCAAAACCACCCCAGATGGTGTCGTAATCAAAAGAATTGATTCGTTCCTCATACTGGGCCGTATCAACCACGCGAATATTGGCATTGATGCCCAATGTACGCAAATTCTGCACAAAGCCATTAATGACCCTGGCAAGCTCAGCTTGCACAATGAGTATCTCAAAATCAAAAGGCTCACCTGTCTTCTTGTTCACAAGTTCACCATCTTTTACGTCCCAGCCTGCTGCTTGCAACAATTCTTTGGCCTTTCGCAGCTGATTGCGAATACCTGAAGTGCCATTATTCACCGGCATTTTGAATTGTTGCGTAAATACTTCTGCTGGCAGTTGCGCCTTGAAAGGTTCTAAAATCTTGAGTTCCTCACTCTGCGGAAGACCGCTCGAAGCAAGCTCACAATTAGAAAAATAACTGTTATGCCGCTGATACAAGTTATAAAATAGATTTTTATTGGCCCACTCAAAATCAAATGCTAGGGCCACAGCTTTGCGCACGTTGATATCTTGGAATATGGGTTTTCTGATATTGAATATTAAACCTGTCATTCCCGATGGCATGGTATGGATTATTTCTTCTTTCACATACTCACCACTTTTAAAAGCTGGAGAATCGTAACTGGTAACCCAATTTTTGGCGGTGTTTTCGACTCTAAAGTTTACATCCCCTGCCTTAAAAGCCTCTAAAGCAACGGTTGAATCGCGGAAATAAATTATCTTTATGGTATCAAAATTATAACGACCCTTGTTGACTGGTAAATCAGCGCCCCACCAGTTTTTAAGACGTTTGTAAGTGATTGATTTTCCAGCATCCACGTCTGATATCTCGTATGGGCCACTACCCATAGGAACAATTATATCTGACTTATTGAAATCATGCTTTGCATAATAGGCTTTTGATAAAATGGGAATATCACCAACAATCAAAGGAAGCTCTTTGTCGCCCGCAACAGTAAACTCAAAACGTACCTTTTGAGTACCCAGAGCTTCTACTTTTAAGACCTTACGATAATAGGATTTGTAAAAGGGGTTACCCTTTTCCTTCAGCGTATTGAAGGAAAAAGCCACGTCAGCTGCCGTTATGGGGCTACCATCATGAAACTTTGCGCCTTCTCGTATGGTAAACGTAATGGACTTACCATCGTCAGCCAGCTCTACTGTATCAGCCACATAGCCATAGGTGCTTAATGGTTCGTCAGCCGCATGTTGCATAAGTG
Source organism: Alphaproteobacteria bacterium (assembly GCA_041738135.1). GTDB lineage: Bacteria > Pseudomonadota > Alphaproteobacteria > JAGOMX01 > JAGOMX01 > JAGOMX01. The sequence goes on along the minus strand of JBGSQK010000061.1, from coordinate 8,674 downwards.
TTGCATAAAAATAGGATGGATATAAAGAAGACATACCCGCTGCAGGTGTGCCCTTAATAACAAAAGGATTAAGGCTGTCAAATGTCCCAGAACCACCTAGTACCAGCTGCCCACCCTTGGGGGCATCTGGATTCACGTACTCAAAATGCTTGAAGTCTTTGGGATACTTCGGGCTACCATAAAGTTCCAGACCATGTTGCGGACCTTTTGGTTGTTCCGCTGTGGATTGGCTAGATAAAAGGCAGGATAATAGCGCTATAACTATGGCATTAAATGGCTTCATTAATTTTTACCCTACCGTAATTTCATTTTTTAGCAGCATCTTCCTTTTTAGGAGTGTCTGACTTTATAGGAATATCCGATTTTTTTTCAGCTGGTTTAGCAGTCTCGGGTGTAGCTTTATCTTCTTCTGGCTTTGCCGCCGCCTCACCCTCAGGTGCTTTTGCCGGCTCTGCCGCCACTGGCAATGGTTGTGGTGAATCGCTCAATGAATTGAGATAAGCTATCACATCCGCACGCTCCTGGCCATTGGTCAAACCGGCAAAGGACATTTTCGTTCCTTTTACATATGCCGCAGGTTTATACAAATATTCCGCAAGCCTTTGGATTGACCAAACACCACCAAAGGTGCTCATCGCCTTTGAAAATGTATAGCCTGCAACTTCGCCAACTTTTTCGCCTACAATAGCATATAGATTAGGTCCAATTTTATTGGCCCCGCCCTTTTCAAAGGTATGGCACTGGGCACATTTTTTAGCAACCACTTTACCGCGCTCAATATCTGCCTTCGCCAGCAATGGTTCAATAGGTTCCGGTCCTGTAGGAGCCGCAACACCACCAGCGGTTGCAACTGTTTCTACGCCTTCCACGATGTAAACACTTTGTGCAATTTTTTGTGGATCCACGAGCATATCTGATACTTTTGCTGAAATCATACCGATCAGCAAAGCTAGCAACACGGCGCATAATATTTTATTAATCTCAAAACTGTCTAGATTCATAGCTTATAGACCTGTCCCCAAATTTTTTCTTGCTTCAATTTATATCAATGTAGCAGTTGCAAATAACTTTGACTAGCGCCAATAGATCCATAGCAACAACAAAATTCCTAAACAAACCCGGTATACCACGAATACCGTATATGTGGAACGTTGCACCCAGCGCATCATAAAATCAATAGAAATGTAGCCGGCAACAAAGGATAGAGCTGCAGCCAGCAGCACATCGTTGTATATTTCCATGTGCTCGATTTTGGTAAGTTTGTAACCCATGAGAGCACTGGCAGCCATGACAGCCGGTATAGACAGAAAACACGAAAAACGCGCCGTATCAACGCGTGAATAGCCAAGAGCTCGTAAGGTGGTCATGGAAGACCCGGCCCTACTGGTTCCTGGTATGACAGCAAGGCTTTGCCCCAAACCAATAAGAAGGGCAGATTTATAATTCATTTGGTCCAAATTTTTTGTGGCCGGTATGCGCTTATCGATAAGGTAAAGTAAAAGACCAAAACCAATACTGGTCCATGCCATAATCTCCAGTTGCCTGGCGTCGCCAAATAACAAGGTGACCGCGACACCTGCAATTACAAGGGGGATCGTGGCTATGCATAACTGCAAAAATAGTTTTCTATGGGACGTATCCTGAAAACGCACAAGATCAAGGGCACCCATAAACATTTTGGCCACATCTTTACGGAAATAGAGGATTACGGAAAACAAAGTGCCAAAATGAACGGCCACATCCATCATAAGCCCCTGATCTTGCCAATGCATGATATTTGGCAAAATTGCCAGATGCGCAGAGCTACTGACTGGAATGAATTCCGTCAGCCCTTGTATTAGAGAAAGCAATAGTAGTTGGGAAAATGGTAGCAACTCTTTTCCTCGGATCAATTCCTGTGTATACTGTCTTATATAATCGGTTTTAATTTACTAAGCTAGGAAAAAATAACAAGCCATGCGCACTCTTTACCATTCTTGGTTGTGCCCCTTTAGTCGCAAGATCCGCATTCTTTTAGGCGAGAAAAAACTCGACCATAAACTGCGCGTCGAAAGGCCCTGGGCACCCAGCGAAGAACTACTCAGCCTCAACCCCGGCGGATCCGTTCCCGTATTGATCGATGTGAACGAAATTATCATTTGCCATGATTCAGCCATCGTGGAGTACCTGGAAGAAGCCTATCCGGGCCGCAATTTTATTGGAGATGATATTTATCAACGCGCAGAATCCCGGCGCCTGGCATGCTGGTTTGACGAATTGTTCGAAAAAGAAGTGACCCGTAAGGTTGTTTATGAAAAAACGTTGAAACGGCATTATGAACAAGGACAACCAGACGTAGCTATCATTCGCGCTGGCCTCACCAACATTCACAAACACATGCGGTATATCGAGCAACTGACCGATACACGCAACTGGCTCGCCGGGGATCAGTTTTCTATCGCGGACATCGCCGCCGCATCGCACTTATCATGCGTAGACTATTTGGGCGATGTTCCCTGGGACAGGTACCCTCTTGCTAAGGAATGGTACGCACGCATCAAGTCAAGACCAAGCTTTAGAAGCTTGCTCAACGACAACATGCCAGGCATGGCACCCCCCGCACACTACGCAAACCTTGACTTTTAGACACAACCCCTTGCTTTCGCTCAAGTGATGCTTTAGGATGAGAGCGTAAAAACGTACATATAAGGATAGAAATTATGGAAAGTTTGATGTTACTAGGTTTCGGCAATTTGGTATTTTTTGGAGCACTGGCTTTACTAGGAATTTTAGTTATCGCCAAGTGCGTCATTATTGTACCGCAGGGTAGTGAATTCACCGTTGAGCGTTTTGGTCGTTATACACAAAGCCTTTCCCCTGGTTTGCATTTAATCACACCTTTCGTTGACCGCATTGGCCTTAAAGTCAACATGATGGAAAACGTGTTTGACATTCCCTCACAGGAAGTCATTACAAAAGACAACGCCCGCGTAACCGTTGACGGTGTTGTGTTCTACCAGGTTTTGGACGCGGCAAAGGCAGCTTACGAAGTTCGTGATCTGAATGGCGCTATTCGTAACATCACCATGACCAACATTCGTACGGTTCTGGGTTCTATGGACTTGGATGAATTGCTTTCCCAACGTGAAGTCATTAACGCACGCTTGTTACAGGTGGTAGATGATGCCACAAACCCTTGGGGCACCAAGGTTACCCGTATTGAAATTAAAGATATTGCTCCCCCTGCAGATTTGATCGCTTCCATGGGTCGCCAGATGAAGGCGGAACGTGAAAAACGTGCCAAGATCTTAGACGCGGAAGGTGATCGCCAAGCAGAAATTTTACGCGCTGAAGGTGAAAAGATTGCCACTATCTTACAGGCTGAAGCTGAAAAAGAAGCTGCCTTCAGAGATGCTGAAGCACGAGAAAGAGCTGCAGAAGCTGAAGCTAAGGCTACAAACGTTGTGTCAGAAGCCATCGCCAAAGGCAGCATTCAAGCAGTCAACTATTTCGTAGCACAAAAATATGTGGAAGCTTTGAAAGACATGGCCAGCTCCAACAATAGCAAGGTTATTTTCATGCCTCTTGAAGCCAGCAGCATGATTGGATCCATTGGCGGTATCAGCCAATTGTTTAAGGAAACATTTGATTCCAAAACGCCAAAAGGAAAAGCCTAAATGTTTGAAGCTAGCTTCTGGACCTGGTTGATCCTTGCAGCCGTATTGGTGATCCTTGAGATCACCACCCCCATCTATTACTTTTTGTGGTTAGGGATCACGGCAGCAATCGTTGGCATTATCACATGGATCTTTCCCAGCATGGATTTGGCGTGGCAACTGCTATTGTTCTCGATACTAGCAATCGTCAGCGTCGTTATAGGGCGAGCTTATGTGAGGCGCGGTCAAGAGGACGTGGAAGAATCACAACTAAATCGCCGCGCAGAACAATATGTGGGACGGGTATTTACGTTGGAAGAGCCTATCGTCAATGGCGAAGCCAAGCATCGAATCGATGGCCTTACATGGAAGATCAAAGGTCCCGATTGTAAAACAGGCACAACCGTGCGTGTTGTATCCATCTTACAAAAAGCCATTCTTGTGGTGGAACCTGAGGGTAAATAATCTTACTCAGAACCACCTAGCACTTATAGCTCCCCCGTGCCTTCCCGGCCTTGAGCCGGGAAGACACGAGAGGGTGACAGCTTTCGGCGCTTACCAATAATTTTATTCTCCCCACAACCCATTGACACATCGGCATTTTAGCCCTAATCTCCTAACTCAGATATGACCCAACAGCCCGAGATCTGGCGGCGTTTGGGATTGAGGTGGTTATACCTGGACCTGAACAGCTATTTTGCCAGTGTTGAACAACAACTGAACCCAGCCTTACGTCACCGCCCGGTGGCGGTGGTTCCTGTACTCTCCGATACAACCTGTGCTATTGCGGCCAGCTATGAAGCCAAGGCCTGGGGCGTCAAAACCGGCACTCCCATTTATGAAGCCAAGAAAATGTGCCCCGGACTGATATGTGTTCAGGCCAATCACGAAAACTATGTGGATTTTCACCATCGCATTATGGCTGAAATCGACAAACACATTCCCATTGAAATTGTGGCTTCCATTGACGAAGTGGCATGCGAGCTCATGGGGCCACAATGCCAAATGCAAGAAGCCATGGCCATTGCCGAGCGCATCAAAGCTGGCCTGCGCCGCAATATTGGACCTTATGTACGCTGTTCCATTGGCATTGCCTCCAATCGCTTTCTTGCCAAAGTGGCCACGGATTTGGACAAACCTGATGGCTTGTATGTAATTGATAATATGAAACTACCTGACTGCCTTTACCCTCTAAAACTCAGCGACTTACCTGGCATTGGCCGCAGCATTGAACGTCGCTTAACTAACGTGGGAATCTACACCATTGAAGACCTATGGACTTTAATGCCCGAGCACATGCGGCGTATCTGGGGAAATGTGGCCGGCGAGCGCTTTTGGTACATGATTCGTGGCATTGAAATTGCTGACCAGGAAACCAAACGCGGCACCATCGGCCACAGCAACGTGCTGGCACCCCCATGGCGACCCGCTGATAAGGCCAAGATTGTAGGTCACCGCTTATTGCTAAAAGCCGCCACCCGTTTGCGTCGTTTGGGCTACTATGCTCAGGATCTAGACCTAAGCATGCGCGTTGAGAACGGGCCCCGCTTGAAGGCATCTTCAAGGTTTTATCGAGCATGCGACAACATTGCCCTTACCAACAACTTCGTTGCCATGTGGGAAGGGTTAATGGAAAGATACAAACCGCGCCGCATCATTAAGGTATCGGTCACCCTACACAACCTCATCGCTGCCCACAAGATCCAGCCAGAACTGTTTGGACATGACAAACAAGCTGAACGCAACGAAAACGTCTCAAGGGCCATGGACCAACTCAACGCCCGTTACGGCCGAGATACTGTCATCATGGGCACCCTACCCCAGCAAAGCCACAGCTTCTCCGGCACCAAAATCGCGTTCACGCGGATTCCCGATAAACAAGAGTTTTATGAGTAATTGCGACAGCAACGCAGCCCTTATTCTCCTGTCCATATGGATGGAAACTGATCTCTTTGCAGCCAATTGTTGGGTGGATAATCGGCTAGCCCGCTGATCACATGGAATGTATAGGCATACCGAGACCTTTCGGATTTATTGGGACCACTGGCATGAACCAGTGTTCCTGGGAACAAAATGAGCGAACCACGTTTCATGGGTAGCGGAACAAACATCTCTTTTGGCCAGGTATATAGTTTTGTCATTTCATCGGCACTCAATGAATTGCCTTTTAAATCCACGTAAGAGTTTCCAGGCTTATGCTCATTTCGCACATAGCGGGAGAATAATTCCCACCGCTGGCTGCCAGGGATTGCCATCAAACAAGCATTGTCCGTTGTGGCATCTTCCAGGGGCATCCAGAATGCTAATGTGGTGTCAGGCTTTGTATACAAATAGGTTGAATCTTGGTGAGGAGTCACTTCGCCACCAATCTTTTTTGGCTTCAGGATGCACATGGATTGATTCAGAAGCGGCTCGACAACGCCCAACTGTTCAGCTAATTTGTGAACATCAGAAGTAAATGTAATCTGACGGAACTTTTCATTTTTTTCGGCTAAAGCATGTCCGATTTTATTAATGGCTTGGTTGCAGGGCACAACCTTCTTACCATCCAAAAACGCTCCATTTTCAAAAAATGGGCGGATTTCATCAGCTGACTCAGCAAAATACTTCCCTTGCTTGGCAGCACCTTCAGAATTATCTGGAATGAAAATTACCATATCCTCAGACTCAAGGATTTGCTCTGAAACGATGATGTCTGTTTCAGCTATAAGCTCTTCGCAAGCCTGCTCGCTGAGAAACTCGTCCAGAATTATAAAGCCATTGGCTTCATAAAAGGCTTTCATGGGAGCTGTTAAAACAGCATTTTTGGGAAAAACAAAATGTTCGACTGTGTCATGGGGTTGTGAGAGGCAGGAAGTAGCTGATCTGTTCATTTACTTTTACCCCCCCTGATTTATTAGTTTAGTATGGCTTTGTTAACTATTCTTATCCTAACTTTCAGAGGGGCTGCAAGACAGATTTGTTATGCCATTGTATTGTTTGGATATACGATTTTGTGTTGATATAAGAAATAGGCACAAAAAAAGCATGGCCAAATTAATAGCCATGCTCGGAAATCTGATAATTTAAGATTCTTAAACCTTAAAATCCTTGAAACGATTCTTGAACTTCGCTAGCTGACCACCGGTGTCAATCAAGCGATGGATACCCGTCCAAGCTGGGTGTGTCAAAGGATCGATATCAAGACGCATCGTGTCGCCTTCTTTACCATAAGTGGAACGTGTCTCAAATGTTGTCCCATCTGTCATCGTCACTTTGATTGTGTGATACTTAGGGTGTATGTCTTTTTTCATCTGCCGAATACTCCGTTAGAACGCGCCCTTAAAAACTCAGATGGCTAGTTCTGTTAATACATCTAAAGCTTTATATGAAATTCGCGGGACAATTGCAAGGAAATTTATATATTTTCAGAGAGTGTCAACAATCCTTTAGCTACCGGCTGGTTTGGATGGTCCGCTTTGAAATGGTTTTAGAAGATCCAGGACTGATTTTGGATTAACTAATAATGATAACGACATTGCACCACAATTAGATTGTCATCCGTGACTTTATAGACAAGTCGTTGCTCACCATCAATTCGGCGTGACCAATAGCCTGACAGATCGTATTTGAGTGGCTCCGGCTTGCCCAAGCCATTAAATGGATCGCGCTGAATTTCTTTAATTAACTGGTTGATTCTTTTAAGTATGTTTTGGTCATTTTTCTGCCAATAAAGATAGTCATCCCATGATGCCTCTACGAACACAAGGCCTTGAGGACAAAGCCGTCAGTTCTTTACGACTAAAATCATAAATATACTCAGCCAATTTATCACCAAGAGTAGGTTCAGGGGGTTTGAATCCGGACGATCGTGCCGCCTCTGGTTCTGAGAAATTTTCATTTATCATCCTGATTCTATGAGCATGAAACTCTCCGAAAACATATGATTTCATATTATCAAGCATCGCTCGGTTCAGATAAGCTATCACTTGAAAGCGAGGGAATGACTCAAGACAAGAATAAATATGACCTGCTGAGCCTGAAGGCAATATGATTTCCTGCTCACAACCCTTACTTTCCAAAGCACCATATAAAATATCCATATTATGCGGCTTATCATATTCTCTTCCATAGAATAATGTGCGCTTTGCCTCAGTCACTCCGTCTTTATTAAGTTGTTCTAGGAATAGTGTTGTTATAGGATCAAGACTTAGATCTTTATAGGGCCTAACTATTTCCTCACCCGTTCGAGGGTCATATTTACCTGTGCCCAATTGATTAGCCACCAGTAAATGCCTATCACCCAGTCTTTTGGCTACCAGCTTAGCAAGGGCAATGGCCTGATACTCAGGAAATAAATACTTAGACCCATCATAACTATCAATCTCATCCCTTGCTAAAACCACAGCCAAGAATTGTTTATCTTCTGGCAATTTGACCCCTGATTGCTTGTATGCACGTCGGGCGACTTCAACTTGCGTATATGAAGTACTACCAAAAGTAGACCATGAACTTAAAGTTCTCGGACCAGGATGATGAAATACCTCCAGAAAACGAATATTGGGAAAAGCAAGCGTAGAAGGAGCTATACTTTCATCCGCTTTGATCAAACCCAAATAAAGCACCATCGGATTAGGGTTCGAACATTCTTTTAAACCTTCAAGAGCCTGCTTCAACTCACCCGCTTGTTCTTCGCCAAACTCCCGGACATTTAAGGCAGCCCTGTATTTTGACGCATAGCTTTCTTTAATCTGCGCAACAATACGTTGACTCTGATCTGAAGTATCTTCACCTTTGACGATTAAAACATGCTGCGTCGCGCATACAGGGCCGGTTAAAAGCAAACATAGAGCGCAGAAAAGAGAAAGAGCAATTTTATTGAACATCGCAACCCCTGCATTTGATTAAGTTGCAGACGATATGTGAGCGTATAAACAACCCCACCCCTGCGGTATACAATTAGCTTGCTAGAGCAGCGGATGCCTTATTCAGGGCGGGTTTGAAGTTGAACGGCAGCAATTGGCTTAAATCTTTCGTCGTATGAATATTTTCTAACGCAT
>JBGSQK010000032.1:0-1565 GCA_041738135.1 Alphaproteobacteria bacterium | reverse complement strand
TGATAAGTAACTGAACGCCCCTTTCGGCGTTCCACCCATCTAGAGTTGAACGCGGTATAAATTGGGCCTTCATTTTGTGCGTTTTTGACGGAAAACCGGATTCAGTCGGCGTTCAGGCCCTATCGTTTCCAGTGCCAAAACAGCCCAGAAAAACGCGCGTAAGTCATTGATAAGTAACTGAACGCCCCTTTCGGCATTCCACCCATCTAGAGTTGAACGCGCCATAAATTGGGCCTTCATTTTGTGCGTTTTTGTGGTCTTGATCGGCTAACCGAAAACGTCTGCGTTTGCTACTGCGTTTGTCTTCGAGTCGAGCCGAATCAAGGCTTTTCTTAGCTTGCGGTTGTCCGAATAAAGCTCGCGCAAATGCACGAGCTTTATTTCAAATAAGCGGCATAGCGCTTGGAAATCCGGCCTGAGACCGTTGAAAGTCGATGATGGATATTTGTGCGTTCCTGCCCCTTTCCGCATTTCTTTTGAGCGGTTCCTGAGCTTGTGATCATCATTAGTCGTCTCCATTTTTACCCATTGGAAAGAATACGAGGTGGACGTGTTGCATTTGATTCTTATCAAACGCTTTATCAGCCCCTTGATGTTAGGTAGCTCTTTCGCCTCTTTATAGAACTGTATTTGTAATGCTGTGGCCTCTGCCACTAGCGCATCGTGCATCGCCTCGATCACTGAAATCGCCTCAGTAATTCCGCCTTTTTTTGTGAATTCCTTCATGCCGGACTCTGGTAATTGGTGGGTTTTCGGATTTTACGGAATGAAGCATCTGTGTTTACATCGCTTTCGTGTCGCAAAGCGGACAGAAAGCAATTGACGACTTGCGATAATTTAGCCACGCCGTCATCCTTCGTCGCTTAGCCTTCCTTTTCGAGTAGGTGGTGTGACTAATGCAGCTTTAACTCCTGAAATAAAAGGTGGTTGTCGTCATTTGACTACTATTTCTTGACCAGAAAATATTAATTCGGCGGACTCGTATGTATGAGCTACTCCTTATGTGTCAAAACAGTATTTTTCTGATTCCCTGCTCTACTCATAGTTGCGCAATACTTTATGTCTAAATTGGTTACAGGTTTTCTGCATAATTGATGTCAGATTGTTTTATTTGGATGTTTAGATATGGTGTATTTCGACTTTAAATATACAAAGCGGTCGCAGAGCGCCATGTTTTACTTGTTTATCGTGAGGCGTGTGATCATCGTCCAATAAACCCTAGCTTGTTGGACGGCCTGTGCCAGTTATGTTCAGTTGCAAAAAACGAGACCCCGCGATGCATGTAATGCAAGCCGGGGTGATTGAATGTACGCTCGCTCGCTGCTAATGTGAGCCAAGCCGCTCCGTCAGTTGCAGTTAATCTGATCCGGAAAAGCACTGAATGCGAGCCCGCAGGTTCTTACACGCGAGCCGCTTCAGATAGGTTAGAGTTGGGCTGTAGGGTTTTTAAACTTTTTCTAAACGAGCCTCAACGGAGCCTCTGGCACATTCAACATGAATCGACCAATCACCATCTCCTGTGTTAGTCCAGCAACTTTCAGCGTTCTTCTCCACGTTGCATGATC
>JBGSQK010000026.1:0-2331 GCA_041738135.1 Alphaproteobacteria bacterium | reverse complement strand
ATGTGTATCGATTTTGGGGAGTACGCAACCAGATAAGCTTTTTTCTTACTTTCAGCAAAGCCTGTCGGGCTCTTGCAATGATGGACTGCTCCAACGATTTCAGCTGCTGATTTATCCAGATGACGTCAAGGAGTGGAATCTTGTTGATAAGGCACCCAATAAAGAGGCTCAACAAGAAGTGGCAAGGATCATGAGAAATCTGACTACCATGAACTTCTGCGACTATGGGGCTTTACAAGAAGGTGATGAAACACCTTACTTTTGCTTTAATGATGAAGCTCAAGAGACTTTTTTCACTTGGTTAACGGAGTTAGAGCGTGAAAAGCTGAACAGTGAGGAAGAGCCTATCCTGCTGGAACATTTTGCAAAGTACCGCAAACTCATGCCCTCTCTCGCCCTCATATTTCATCTGATCAATGTTGCCAGTGGGATATCTCGTGGCCCTATCACTGTGGATTGTGTAGAGCGGTCCGCGGCTTGGTGTGAGTATCAAGATGGCCATGCCCGGCGGATTTACACAAGCTCAATCTCTGCGGAATATCAAGCGGCAAGGAATCTTGTGCGTAAAATCCAAAAGGGGGAATTACACGATAACTTTGACAATAGAGATGTCTACCGGAAACACTGGGCGCTTCTGAAAACCAAAGAAGAGGTCGAGTCAGCCTGCAATCTTCTTGTTGAGCACGGGTGGCTTAGAGAGGGAACCATCTCTGAAGGTCGAAAGACAAAAGCATGTTATTTGATAAACCCTGCCGTTAAAAAGGAAGCTAAACATGAGTAAGTGGATAAACCAATTCCTAGAAAATGAAATAGTTAACAGAACTGACAAAAGTTACAGATTCGATTCAGGGGCGAATCTGTCGGGTTTGTCGGGTGGCACCCAGGGGCTTTTGGATGAAAAAGTGGGAAATAATCACAGGAAGGGAGGTGACAAAGGTGACAGATTCAGATTCGAAGCGAATATGTCACCTTTGTCACTTCCTACCCCAGAGCTTTTAGATGAAAAAATGGAAAAAGTGGGAAATAATCACAGAAACGTAGGTGACAAAAGTGACAGATTCAGATTCGAGGCGAATATGTCACCTTTGTCACTTCGCTCCCCGGAGCTTTTAGATGAAAAAAAGGAAAAAGTGGAAAATAATCACAGAAACGGAGGTGACAAAAGTGACAGATTCAGATTCGAGGCGAATATGTACCTTTGTCACCTCGTGCCCCAGGGCTTTTAGATGAAAAAACGGAAAATATGTCTGCACCCGACATTTCCGACAAACCCGACAGATTGGATCCAAATTTGAATATGTCGGGTTTGTCGGGTCGCCCCCAAGACGTTTTAGAGAGAACCTCCGCTCCTTATGATGAACAAGATTATGAAGAACGACTGGCCATTGCAGAGCATGATGGCGGCCAGACGCCTCTCCATGCCCATCGCATAGCTTATTTGGACGCTTTCATTTCGGTCTTGACTGCTTTACCTGCAAAGGATTCTCAAAAGGACTGGCTAGACAAAAGGATTCACATATCTCTTGCTTGGATTGAGGCCCAGGGTTACTTGTGATGCAGGGGAATTGATGTCCTAATTTTCAACTCTAGAATTACATTCCATTGACACGTAGAGCAAAGTTCATTGACAACCGCTTGATGAACACTTATGTAATATGTAATTGGGTATATTCTGAGTTATCAGGAAATTTTTGACTCTGTCGCGCAAATAAATTATCAGCAGGTTACTATGAAGCTAATTTGGCTAACGGATATTCATCTTAATTTTTTAAGCAAAGACGATCGACTGAGATTCTATCAAAAAATCATTGATGTTTCTGGAGATGGGATTCTTCTCAGCGGTGATATCGCTGAAGCACCATGCGTTTTAGAGATATTAACTGAAATGGCGGATAGCATTAAAAAGCCAATTTATTTCGTTCTAGGAAACCATGATTACTACCGCGGTCAAGTGAGCATTGTGCGCCAAGATATGATTGATTTAACAATGAAAGAAAAATTTCTCCATTGGCTCCCAGCATCATCTGCGCAAGATTTAGGTAATCAAACTATTTTGTTGGGTCAAGACTGTTGGGCTGATGGCCGTTATGGCGATTATGCTAATAGCATGGTATCTCTAAATGATAGTCGAATGATACTCGACCTATTTCAAAAAAGAATACTTGGTAAATATCCTCTACTTGAGGCAATGCAACGGTAATCCCCCCGAAAAATAAATGTGTTTAAAAGTAGAATTTTCTCGTAAAGAATAATGAGTAGGAGATTCGACATGAAACAATCAAGATTTAGCGATAGCCAGATCATCAGCATATTAAATCAATCGAAGGCAGG
>JBGSQK010000091.1:0-2014 GCA_041738135.1 Alphaproteobacteria bacterium | reverse complement strand
TGAGGCTAATATACGGATAACTGTCCGCCTAATCACCTAATTTGGGTAGATATGCGGACAGTTATCCGCCTAAACTGCCCCAGCAGGGATATAGTTGGACGCTGTCCGTCTATATCACCCACAGAGGGTAGATATGCGGACGTTGTCCGTCTATATAATAGTTGGACTGCATGATGACACGGCCTGTGTAGAACAGCTAAACCAAGATGCTATATTTCTGTACAAGAATGAAATTGTTATTCATTGACATTCGGTAAAATGTTTATTTACAAGGACTTATTCTGGTATGAGTGCTAGTCTTCAACGCATACAGATCATTAATCTGTATGGAAAAAATAAATGTATTGACGCTCGCGTTAGCGATAACACCTTAATTCTGGTCGGTGAAAATGGTTCTGGCAAAACTACTTTTCTCCGTATACTGTTTAATCTACTTGCAGGTCGTTGGCGATCTCTAAGCCTTTTCCGTTTTGATTCAGTTATATTGACTTTCGATAGTGAAGATATAGAGATTACTCACTCCAATATTGCTCAATTGAGTACAACTAGCAAAAGAAGCTTTCGGCGTTTGCCAGTAGATTTGCAGCAATCTGTCGTAGAAGCTTTCGAGTCGGCTGAGCCCCACGAAAGATCGCAAGTTCTCACAAAGATTGCTGATGACTATGGTATTCCATTACATTATTTAATTGAACAAATAAACTCATTTGATGATGAGCCTGACCTTTTTTCACAAAATGCTCGTGATATTTCGCTACGCATTTCAAAAAAAATTAATTCTCAAGTTTTGTACCTACCTACATATAGAAGAATTGAACGAGAACTTGCTAGTGTAGTTGACTGGCTTGACCCTAGTGATTTACGTCGTCGAAGAAATAGATTTTCAAAGCCGCAACGCACTGATTCATACATTGAGCTTGTAGAGTTTGGGATGCAAGATGTTGAATATTCGATCAAAACTGAACTTGACCGACTGGAGAAATTTCAGAGTGAGAATTTGAATGTACTCACGCTTAGCCATTTTGGTGACATAGTCTCATCAGCATATCAAGTAGATGATATTCAACGACTTGCCAATCTGTCTGAAGCAGACATTCAATCGGCTCTTGCCCGAGTTGATGAGTCGATTGTAGGCAAAACTCAACGTGAAGAATGGTTAAAAGCAATTCAAGATGCTCAGTCTAGAGAAACTCCTTCCGAAAGAGATCAAATTATTTGCCATTACTTTCTAAAGATTTTTGACTCCCAAAAACGGTTACAGTCTGAGGAAGAAAAAATCTCAACTTTCTGTAGAGTTTGCTCAGAGTATATTACAGACAAAGAGTTTGTTTACGATAGTACTTCCTTTAAATTCTATATACGCCCAAAGTTTGATTATTATGCTGGTGATTCTGTTCAGCTCAGCGATTTATCTTCAGGTGAAAAGCAAATTGTTTCGTTATTTAGCCATTTATATCTTTCAGGACAGTCAAGCTACTTCGTATTAATTGATGAACCGGAGCTTTCACTATCAGTTCCTTGGCAAAAGAGATTTCTTGTTGACATTAGGAAAGGCAACTTTTGCACAGGTCTAGTGGCTGTCACCCATTCACCTTTTATCTATGACAACGAACTAAAGCCTTATGCTCACTCTCTAGGGGAGTTTGCATCGTTATGACGGATTTACAACGCTCAATGTTAGAGGTACATAATCAAGCTCTTCAGGAAGTTGATGAAGCGTATCACGAGTTTTTATTGATTTACCGTAAGGATGCTCAATGTGTGTACGGGTTTGTTGAAGGTAAAGATGACCCAGTGTTCTACCGTCATTTAATAGAAGGGCAACTTCCTGAAGAATGGTCGGTCAAATTAATCCCAGTTGGGAATAAGCAAAAGGTGCTAGTAGACTGCGGCCTAGATAAGCCAGCCATTAATGTAGGATGAGACAGTACCGTTAATCTTCTCCTAAAGTTATGCCGCGCTTAAGCCCTGCCCCAATTAGCCTAAGTGAACCAGAATCTAAGGCGCTCGCCGCTAT
>JBGSQK010000072.1:0-37066 GCA_041738135.1 Alphaproteobacteria bacterium | reverse complement strand
TTCTTAGCTTTTCACGACACTCCAGGTTTGTAACAAACAGCCTTGACCTCATGACACCCTCCGATTGAGTTTATAATACGGAGGTCAGTCTGGACTATTTTGAAAACGAAAAAAAGATGGGGTTAAATTGACGGTTACGATATAATAGTAGAGAAATATCTTGGAGATGGTGATTCCGTCATGTATGGACGTATAATCCATAAAGGTCAAGCGTTTGGTGGAAAGAAACGTGCTGAATTCGGTGAACTTGTTGTTATACCTTCAGATAAGTGGAGGGAATCATGGTCTAAAGGAAACCAACGTCCTCCGGTTGGTACTGGCTTATTCAGGGTCGTTGGTAAAAACCGCTCAGACCCCTATGAGAAAAGCAATGTCGACATCATGTTGGCTTTACCCAAATAACAACAGCATTCATTTTTCAAAAATTGCACTAAGAAACGTACCATCCCTCCCCGGCTATAGGTCGGGGAAGGACTGGGTTCTGTATTTATTTCTCTGTCCCGCCCTCTTTCGGCACAAACACCAACGCCAGTCCATTGTTACAATACCGAAGTCCCGTTGGCATGGGGCCGTCTTCGAAGACGTGGCCTTGGTGGCCACCGCATTTGCTGCAGTGGTATTCTGTGCGGGGGACGCCTATTTTCATGTCGGATTTGGTGGCTACGTGGCCGGAGATAGCGTCGCTGAAACTGGGCCAGCCGGAGCCGCTGTCGTATTTTGTGGTGGAGGTAAACAGCGGGTTACCACAGGCGGCGCAGATGTATGTGCCGTCTCGTTTTTCTTCATTAAGAGGGCTGGTGAAGGGAGCTTCGGTGCCCTCGTCTTTCAGGATGTGAATCTGGTCTAAGGTAAGGTCTTTCATTTTATGTCCTATTCAATTCGAGGAAAAATGGGTTCTGGTACGGGCAGTTTTGTGCCGGGAGTTAGCGGCACATCCAAGCCTTTAAAGTCGCGATGGTCGTCGCCGACGCCTAAAGCGTCTAGGATACGTCCGCATGAGCCTGGCATCAGAGGTTGGGTGAGTATGGCGATGTGTCTGATGGTTTCCATTAGCACGTAAAGGACAGTCTCCATGCGGACTGTGTCGGTCTTTTTGAGCGACCATGGTTGTTGCGCGTCTACGTAACGGTTGGCCTCGCCCACTACGGCCCAGATGGCTTCGCAAATTTTGTGGATCTCTTGGTTGTCCGCATGAGCGAGCAGCTGGTCCGGCAAGGCTTTTGCCATGTCTAGCAAATGATGGTCGGCCGCTAAGAGTTCACCGCAAACAGGTGTTTGGGCATTCACTTGTTTTTGTACAAACGAAAGTACACGTTGGGAAAGATTGCCCAAATCGTTGGCCAAGTCGCCGTTGACGCGGTGTTTGAAGGCCGATTCCGAATAGTCGCCGTCTTTGCCGAAGGAGATCTCTCGCATGAGGAAATAGCGCACAGGGTCGATGCCGTGTTCCTTAACCAACTCAAACGGGTCAATCACGTTGCCTTTGGATTTGGAGATCTTTTGGCCTTCACGAGTCCACCAGCCATGCGCAAATACGCGCTTAGGCAGAGGTAGATCAGCTGCCAGAAGCAGCGCCGGCCATATGACCGCATGATGACGTAAGATGTCTTTGCCTATGATGTGGGTAGCTTGAGGCCAGAACGTCTTGTAATCTTTGCTTTCCAGATCAGGAAAACCCAGGACTGTTAAATAGTTCGTCAAAGCCTCCACCCACACGTACATCACGTGATCGGGATCGTTTGGTACGGGCACACCCCATTTGAAGGTGGATCGGGAGACAGACAGGTCAGTAAGACCGCCTTCTACAAAACGCATAACTTCATTGCGTCTGGAATCAGGACCGATAAAATCAGGGTGATTGCGGTAGTACTCTAGCAAAGGTTCCTGCCACTCCGACAGCTTGAACATATAGCTGGGTTGCTCCACCCATTGCACGGGGGAGCCTGAAGGTGCTTTTCCGTCGACGATCTCGCTTTCGGCGTAGAATGTCTCGTCACTGACTGCATACCAACCGGAATAGGAGCCTAAGTAGATCTGATCGCGCTCCACTAGACGATTCCACATAGCTTGAGATGCTGCTTTGTGGCGCTCTTCTGTGGTACGGATGAACACGTCTTCTTTGATGTCCATGGCTTGACTGAGGTCACGAAACACCTGTGAGATTTTGTCGCAATAGGCTTGCGGCGCCACACCAGCAGTGGCGGCGGCTTGTTCGATCTTTTGTCCGTGTTCGTCCACGCCTGTGGAAAACATTACCTCAGCGCCGCTTAAGCGATAAAGGCGAGCGAGTACATCGGCAGCCAGGCTCGTGTAAGCATGGCCGATGTGAGGCACATCGTTCACGTAATAAATGGGTGTGGTTAGATAAACGGCTTTGGAACTCATACTTTTACTCCTGCAATCTCACATAAACTACAAAACATCACTTGGGATTTATCCAAGTGGAAACGGTTGGCTTGGCGGAAATTCTGGTTGATACTTTCCCAAATGCGGGCCCACTCCACGGCTGATCGGATGGTCAGAGCTTGCTGGAAAATGGGGATTTCTTCGGGCAACGTTGAAAGGGTATCCTGAACGGTGGCATAGCGTGTGAGCTTTTGGATAAAGCGTTTTAAGCAATCTCCCGCCACCACAAATGAATCCATGGGGTTGTCTTCGGACTTGGATTTGGCACTGTATTTTTGGCTCAGGCTCAAGGCCTCGCCATAGTTAAAGGCGGATAGCTTTCCCAGGATCTTGAGTAAGTCACGATACATGGCCACCGCATTGGCATTATGGTATTGCAAAGCCAAGCCGGGCCGGCCATCGCATAGGGCTGAAAGCACTTGTAGTTCATCGGCTGTGATGGAGGGGTCTTCGGCCTTGACCACTTGCGCCACTTGTGTGGGTGTTAATGGTTTCAACTTCACCAGACGACAACGGGATCGGATGGTGGGTAAAACGCGGCCGGCTGATTCTGACATGATGATTAGCAAGGCTTTTTTCGGGGGTTCTTCCAGTACTTTCAACACAGCGTTGGCAGCTGCGCCATTCATCTCGCCGTCCACAATCACTATGCGCCAACCACCTTCCATGGGGGTTTGCGAGAGGAAATGCTTAATTTGTCTGACTTGATCCACACCGATCTCTTTGGTGGCTTTTTCGGGATCTGGTTCAATAACCTGCAAATCACCGTGTCCGCCTGAGATGATGCGGCGGATCACAGATTGCTCTGGATCGAAGGCTAAACTTGTGGCATTTTCGGAAGGATTGGACAGCAAGAACTTTGCTAAGCGATAGGCCAAGGTGGCGCGTCCAATGCCTTTAGGACCCGTGAGCAAAATGCTGTGCGGCATGCGATCTTTTTTCCAAGCATTGAGCAAGTCAGCTTCGATTTGTTCGTGCCCAAAAAGTTGTGTTTGTTCCCGTGGTGTCATGTTAAACGTTGCTCAATATATTCTTTCAGTTGTGCCGCTATGGTTTGACGATCAAGAGATGCGTCGATCAATATATATCGATTTAAATCCGTTTGTGCAATGCGTCTGAAGCCTTCGCGAATGCGATCGTGAAATTCCAGGGGCATGCGCTCGAAGCGGTCTTCTTTATCGCCGCGACTCTTTGCTCTTTCAAGTCCCAGGCGCGGATCCAGATCAAAGATAAAAGTTATATCCGGCGTTAAGGAACCGGCGATGAGTTCATAGATGGCGTTCAAATAATTCAAGGCAACTCCATGGCCATAGCCTTGGTAGGCTAATGTGGAATCGGCAAAACGGTCGCATATGACCCACGTACCTTTTTCTAAGGCAGGCATAATGAGGGTCTTCAAATGATCACGTCTGGCGGCGTTCATCAGCAAAGCTTCTGTTATGGAATCCCACCGGTGCACATCGCCTTGTACGAGTAAATTGCGGATGAGTTCCGCCCCTTCACTGCCACCCGGTTCACGGGTGGAAATGACGGGAATCCCACGGGCCTTCAGGAGCGTAATCAGAAACTCCACTTGGGTAGACTTGCCAGCACCTTCGCCACCTTCAAGGGTAATGAATTTACCCTTATGCGGGTTGTTCATTGTGCCCCCAAACCAGGTAGTGTATGGCCGCTGAGATGCGGCTAAAGAAGCTAGCGGATTTAACGTCTCCCACTGCTCGCAAAGGTGCTTCAATAGGTTCGCGATCAGGAAGGCTCACAACCACCTTACCAACGATCTGGCCAACGCGGCCCACATCGATGGGTTCGTCGTAAATAGCTTCCACTTTTAGGTCCTTGATTTGGTTTCTGGGCATGGTAAACACTAGATCCTTATCCAAGGCAAGAGAGATTTTTGGTTTATTACCCAACCAAACATTGGTTTTGGCCACTTCTTCACCTTTTTTGAACAGAACTGGTGACGCAAAACTCCTGAATCCCCAGGTGAGGATACGCTCTGCTTCTTCCTCTCTTTCAGAAGCTGTTTTCAAACCGTTAACAACCAAGATCAAACGTTGACCGTTTTGCTCGCCTGAAACGACAATTCCATAACCACCCGCATCGGTTGATCCTGTCTTAAGACCATCCACACCTATGTTTTTCTTTAGCAATGGGTTTCTATTTTCTTGACGAATTTTGTTATAAGTAAATTCCGGTTGTGAGAAATATTTTTTGTAATAATCAGGAAATTTCTCCATGAGTTTATATGCAATGAGACCAAGGTCACGAGCCGTGGATACATGCAAAGGATCAGGCCAGCCTGTGGAGTTTTTGAATGTAGTATTGGTTGCTCCCAGTTCTTTTGCCTTACGGGTCATATCTGCGGCAAAGACCCCTTCATTACCTGAGAGCGCTTCTGCTACCACAATACAAGCATCGTTACCCGATTGCACTATGATACCTTGCAATAAATCCCCCACTTTTACGTGCGAGCCAACCATCACAAACATCTTTGAGCCGCCCTTACGCCAGGCTAATTTGCTGACAGGGAATTCGTCGTCGACAGTTACATCACCTGCAGCTAATTGCTCGAAAATCATGTACGCTGTCATAATCTTGGTCATAGATGAAGGAGGCATTAGTTCATCCGCATTGTGCTCAAACAATACGGTTCCTGTCTGTGGGTTAAACATATATGCTTGCTTCGCGCTGGTTTCAAGCGCATGAGCGCTAAATCCTGTGCTTAAAAAAGCAATACCTAAAATAAGTAGTAATTTATTCTTTAATGATTTGTGCATCGTAGTGACCCGCTTTTGCCATGATTTGGATTAATTTTTCTGCTTCTTCTGTGCTCTTAATGGGACCGACTTTCACTGAAAACATCGGCGTCTTATTAACAGCAACTGTATTTAAACGCACTGGCACCTGTTGCGTCAAGGGTTTCAATTTATTTGACAGTTTTTCTGCATTTTGAAGCCTTGAAAAAGTACCCGCACGGATAAAATACCCCCCCGGTGTAACGGACGCTGCCAATGGCACCGTTGGGTTCTGATTCAACTTAGGCGAATTTTGTGCATAAGTCGTCCCTTTTTTTGGAGTTTGAATTAATTCGTTCACTGCGTTCCAACCAGGTCGTTGTTTTGATCCCGGTACCGATGCCATCATAATCTTGCCCGATTTTTTCGCTTGAGGCAAATTGCTAGGAGGCAAAATGACCGGCTGTGCCGGCGAATCAGCCGAAGCCATCATGAGGGGCACATGACCATGAGGATCTTTATGCAAAGCTAGTGTTTCTTCCACTAAACTCTGCACACGCACCTTGGCTGTTCCTTTCCCATAAAACCCTAAAAGTTGAGCGCATTTTTCTGATACATCAATAATGCGGCCCTTGGGAAACGGCCCACGATCGTTGACCTTAACGGTCAAACTGCGCCCGTTTTCCAGATTTGTGACGCGCACAATGGACGGCAGAGGTAATGTTTTGTGGGCAGCTGTAATTCTATGGGCATCATAGATTTCGCCAGTGGCAGTCTTCTTGCCATGAAAACCATCTCGAACGCCATAGTAGGATGCAGTGCCCTCGTCCTCATATTCATAATGTTCTTGCGGCTCGTAAGTGACGCCCTTAATCACGTATGGTTTACTGGTGGCTTTTTTAGGTGCGATGGTTTTTTTACAGGGATCACCCGAACAACCGCTCAGGATTATAGGCAGTAAAAACAAGGCAGTAAACGGCAGCCATTTAGCATTGGTAAAAAGCATCGCCGTATTATCTCCCGTTGTTCAAGCCTCTTTTAAGTTTTTACATCATTCGGGCTTGAACAACAAGTCGTTATGGTTAAGTTTTGACAATACTTGGGAAAGTTTCACCTCTCCCCTCTATGTGCCCACGAGGGAGAGGTGAAACCAAAAGTCTTGGTGGCGTGTCAAAACGGTCTCTTTGGATAGTCTTTACTTCTTCGCCTGCGCATTAATGAGTTCAATCAACTCTTCCTTGCCTACCATACCCGGATGCAGTTCGCCGCCGATAATAAACGCTGGAGTGCCGTTGATACCAAGTTTCCGACCTAGCTTCATGTTTCCTTCCAGACGTTTTTCTACTGCGGCTGCACCTGCTGATTTACTTATACCAGGAATATTGTCCTTCAGCTTAGCAAGATCGATCTTGTTCTTCTCCGCCAGAGCGAAACGTTCTTTCCGGGAACGAACAGATGATTCATATATGGCTTCATGATAATCCTGGAACCGACCCATGTCATTTGCAGCCATTTCCTCTTCAGCAGCTTGCTTTGATTCGTTGCTCATTATTGGGTAAGCTTTGTAGACCACCTTCAAATCCTTACGTTCTTTAACGAGACCAAGCAGCACAGCTTGAAATTTACGGCAATAGCCACAATAAGGGTCCATAAACACAACCATGCTGACTGTGCCGTTAGGATTACCAAGGATTGGATCTTTTGAATCCTCAAAGAGAGCTTTGTGTTCAGCCTTTACAGCCTTCTTAGCTTCTTCCCTAGCCGCAGCTTCTTTTTTCTCCATGCCAGCACGCAATGACGCTTCGACCAGGTCTGGATCCTTTTTCAGCACATCGCGAACCACCAATTCGACTTCAGCTTTTTGTTCTGAGGACAGACTAGAAGTCTTTGATTCTTCAGAAAATGAAGGGACATTTAAAGTGATCCCCAGAACGGCGAATAAAGTTAAAAGCTTCTTGTTATGAGAATTTATTTGAGCCTTAAGCATTTTTGATCCTTACAAAGGTTTATTGATCCTTTGAGATTATTTTATATCCATTAAAAGTCAAGGGCAGATCATGGATACATGCAAAATTAAACGCCGCGAATCAAATTATGCTCATTTTTTATTCACATTGATATACCGCAAGTTGAAATTCATAGATCTAAGCATATTAAATACATCTTGGTCCTCGGGCTGTATAAATCCTCTATCCTGCGCTTCGTTCAGCGAAATGAGTTCAATGGATGGTGCTTGCACGGGTTTTTGTTCCAGTTCAGCCACTTTGTTCTGAGCATATTCATAGCCTTGATCTGCAGCTGCCTTGTATAGTGAACAAGCTTTTTCCAGATCGACCTTCATTCCTAATCCTGCTTCGTACATGTGCGCTAAATAGCAAAGGCCTTTGGGGTGTCCGAAATCAGCAGACTTCGTAAATAACTCAAATGCTTTTTGATAATTGCGTTTTACACCTTGACCATTTAGATATAAACGTCCCTGGCGGTATAATGCACCTGCGTGGTCATAGGGCTTGAAGCTATCGAACCATTTAGCCGCTTTAGCGTATTCTCCTTTTTCGATCAGATGTTTCACGAGTATATTGTAAGCTTTTAAATGCCCTTTAGTTGCCATTTGATCAAGCTTGAGTAGAGCTTCTGCGCTGTCCAGCTTGAGTGCTTCCCTAAGCCACTGTAAAGATTTCTCCTTATCCTCTTTAACACCTAGTCCCGTTTCATACAGGAATGCTAAGAAAATTTGAGCTTTCGTATGATCTAAAAGTGCAGCCTTACCATAATTGATGAATGCTTGATCTAGATCTTTTTCGAGTTTTGATCCCTTAAAATACTCATTACCTAAGAGAAAGTATGCGTCTGCATAATTTCCTTCACCAGCTTTTCTTAGATATTTAACGGCTGCAGGCAAATTCTCATCTGTGCATACGCCTTCCATAAGCATTTTCCCATAAATAAAACATGCAAGTGCATTCTTTTTTTCTGCCAGTTTTACAATTCTAGAAAAGGCCGTCATATCACCTTGTACGGCCGCCATGTCATATAGTTCTATAGCTTTGTTTAAGTCTTTTGCCTTAACACCTATGCCTAAGAAATATGCATCCCCTAAAGCTAATTGAGCTTCGCAAAGCCCCAATTCAGCTGCTCGTTCAAAATAGGCGACACCGGCAGCAGCGTCCTTTTTAATGCCGTAGCCGCCATATAACATCCGTCCCATATTAAAAAGACCGCGATCGCACGACTGCTTCGCAGATAAATTGTATAGCCGTGTGGCCGTTTCAAGATCCTTTGGGGTGCAGTAACCACTCTCATACAAAACTCCTAGCTCGTTCATTCCCACAGCTAGCCCTTGATGGGCAACGCCCTGCATAAGCCTTAATACTTGCAGCTTTTGCTCATCAATGCTTCCCTCTTCTAAGGCGGTTGATAATTGTCCTAAAATGGATTTCATACTTTTCACGCAAACATAACTAGCCATAATTAAACCTTGTCTCGAGGCTGAGTTTAGATTTAAATTGTAAGCATTAAAGTTTTTATGATGCTCTGTGCAGTTTCTATCTATCTTTGGGCTGCATATGCCTAAGATACTTCCTGCGCCACATCCTAACGGTACTAAGCCAAGAACATATTGAGCCTCTGCGCTACCTTCTGTCGCCCTTTTTTGCAAGTTGATAATGTAATCTGGACAGAACATCTTCTCAAAGCGTTCCGGTATGTACAAAGCAAAAAAAGCATAGTGGTCATCTGAGTTTGCTTTTCTTAAAGCCGTCCACTTGTCGAACCTGTATTTACTATAACTAGAACTAAGCAAGTAAAAATGTCTCCGAACCAACTCATCTTGTGCAATTTCATCACCACCATTGGCCCTGGCTATGAGGTCGTTTCCTTCACCTGCCTGAAGTGTTCTGAATTGGAGTGCTCTCTCTGTAATTACAACACTATTTTTTCTCTCTGAGCTTTTCCCGTGTAGCTCCAACGAATCTTCTTCCTTACTGCAAAATGCGGGCAGAGAAAGTGTCGTGGTTAAGATAAGAGCTGTAAGTAATTGGTAAATTCTCATAATAAAATTCCTTTCTGCAGACATAGTTATTCCTCTACTGTCTGCCAATCATCACCGTTGAATGCATTCGCAGGTTCATAATGGGGCACTCTGAAGTTCTCATCTAGCACTCTCTTCATTCGAGCCGTGAGTGGGTCAATTACTTGATCCATTTGAGTTGAACTATATGCAGCCTGTGTACATAAGGTGCAAGTTAGAATTGTTAATAATGTTTTCATACTGTTTACTCCTAAAATATATTAATATCTGCACTCATACCGGTTTATTCATCCTCTTCTTTAAAATCACTATGATATTGATTATAAAACTGAACAGGCTGATTCGCTGCTGCAAGGAGTGCTAAACGTTGTTGCAATTGCGGGTCAATAACACCCAGTTGAACAGCCTGCTCAAGCGAGATGATTTGTATGTCCGGAACAATATTCAGAACTATATGCGAGTTCTGTTCATCTTTGGTTTCGTCATCCGAGCAATTCGCTGACAGGCTCATGCATAGGACCAATAGACCCGATAGAAACAAACGATTGGTGTTCATGGTAATCATCCTCTTATGCTAACAAGTATACTGTTCTGAATGTAATCATGTGGGTTTTGTAATCATATAATAGAAATAAGTCAAGTTTTGTTGGCTAGGCAGGGCAATTTGATCTCGATAAATTATGGTTGAACGAAAAATATAGGGCATTAATCGTCTCAGTTGAAAGGTTTCCGAAGCGACCAAAAATCACAGAAGTTGAGTGGCAGCGTTATCTGAATCTCCATGACAGGGGGATGACACTAATAGTGGAAACTGCGGATTTATTATCCGGAACAGACCTAATTAATCATAAATAGACTTAGGCACAAACTCCAACGTCTTGATATCATGCGCCCGTTGGATACCTGAGGTTTTGGCTTTAGGCAGTTGGGTTATGGCTTTATCGGCTAGTCTATGGGCAGATTCAATGTCACCCATCTGTACGGCTTCTTCGGCGAGCATAAGTGTAACCATGCCATCTTGCTTTTGCCGACCATAGGCGGTGGCATAAAGGCGCCAGATATTGGGTGAATCGCCTTCAGCATCTCGGGCTTTGTCCAGTAAAGTAATGACTTCACCGCTTTTGTCACCGGTTTTTGATTCCAGTAGGATTTGTGCCAACTGCAGCTTTAGCAATGCATTGTCGGGGAGGGCAGCGATGGCTTTTTTGTAGAATACAATGGCGGGCTCAATCTGCCCTGTCTCAAAGAGAATTTGTCCCTTAAGTTCCAGAAAGAAGGCATCATCGGGGCTTTCGTTGATCAGTTGATCGATCTCGTTCATGGCGCTGGCAGTTTGGCTGGACTGATGGTAGGCAATGGCGCGGGCATAGCGCGCTTCTATACACGTATTAGACGGAGGGTTGCGTTGCAAAACCCTGCGTGGTGAATCTGTAAACGCTTCGATTTTCGTCTTAATGCGGTTGAACTTTCTCTCAAAGTCCGGTGGAAAATTGGTGTTGGTGTGTGGGGAGTGTTTACAATGACGTTCCACCAGGCGCATACGGTCGATCATAAAAGGGTGCGTACGTTTATAAGCATACTGCCGCTCAGTGGACAGCATTTCTTGTTTGTGAAGAATCTCCATAAATTCCAGAAAACCACCTGAGGACCAACCTAGTTTTTCCATGAACTTGAATGCGGCCTGGTCTGCGGCAGCTTCATGTCCCCGTTGATAAGCCAGGACTTTGTTTTCAGAGACTTCCATGCCAGCCAGAACACCAGCCAGGGCAGGGGTGGCATCACCGGAAAGGGCTGTGGCCGCGCCTCCCAGTAAAAGGGCGCCCAGCATGGGAATGATGGATTGATTCCCCATATTGAGCAAACGCTCATTATGACGGCCAGCCAGGTGACCTGTCTCATGAGCGAGCACACCGATAAGTTGTCCCACATTGTCGGATTTCATAATTAATCCCGTGTTGATCATCATAGTATAGCCAAGGCCAGCGGCAGCATTAACTTCTGTGCTATGAAAGATGAAAATTTTCAGCTCACGGGGATCAAGACCGGCAACTTTAAAGATTGGACTCACATATTCCTTCAAAGCTTGCTCGATTTCAGCATCGCGTAGGAACACGTTTTTCGGGATGTGACTGGCAGCCTCGAGGGGGATAGTCCCCCCCAGTGCCAATGAACATAAGATTAAGAGTTTAGATAAGGTTACCTTCAAGAGACTACTCCAGCAATCTCTGCCACCAGGACTTCTTAGGCTTGTCGTCCTTGCCAGCGGAAGAAGATTGCTGTGGGTGAGGCCTATTCTGGTCGCCCGGTACGTATGGTGGCCTTGGTCCGCCTTGTACGCGTGAGCCAGGTCCACGGCGTCTGCCTCCCCTGCGACCACGCTTGCGTGGATCATCAGGGTTATATGGACGCCTTTGGTTATTCTGATCAAACTCGCCTTCCTCAGTAGCTTCGACGGGAGCTATAGCCTCTGGAGAAGATTCGTCCGTCAAATCATGGTCACGGATTGGCGCTTGATGATGAAGAAGGATGCGTTCCTTATGAGCATCAAATGTGGACAAACCTTTTTTGCGTGATCCTGCCTTTTGAGCGGCCAAACCTAAATCTCCTGAAATGAGCTCATAGTCAGGCGGAATAAAGATCGGGTCGCCTTCCAGGAAGATGCGGGTGTTATGCTGCAGTTCAAGGTTAGCCAAATCCGCACGCTTGTAGTTTTGCAAGTATTGCACGATTTGAGGATTCGCACGGAAGGACAACATGGTTTCTTTGGTCTTCAACACAACGCCTTCGATGCTGTGCAGCAGGTCCATAGCTTGGGATTCCATAGCGCGCATCATACCTGTTCCCTGACAATGAGGGCAGGTGATGGCACTGACTTCCAAAATGCTTGGACGCAAGCGTTGTCTAGAAAGCTCCAGCAAACCAAATGAGCTGATGCGTCCGATTTGTATGCGGGCGCGATCTACGTTCATGGCTGACTTAAGACGATTCTCGACGGCAATCTTGTGGTCATTGAGCTCCAAATCAATAAAGTCAATAACAACCAAACCAGCCAAATCACGAAGACGCAGTTGCAGTGCGATCATATCGGCCGCTTCTAAGTTTGTGCTGAGCGCGGTTTGTTCCACATTGCGTTCACGGGTTGAACGACCTGAGTTAATATCAATGGCCACCAATGCTTCGGTTTGGTTGAAGACAATAGAACCACCAGATGGCAGCTGAACTTGGGGCCTATGCAGGTTTTCCACTTGCTTTTCCACACCATAGGCGTGAAAGAAAGGCATGTCCTTGGCTGTATATAACTTCACGCGCTTTTCGTGGGCTGGCATCAGTTCCTTGAATAAGCGCTTGGTGAGAGTATAGCTCTCTTCACCGTCAATAATAATCTCGGAGATATCCTTATTGTACATATCACGGATGGCGCGCTTAATCAGGTTTGCTTCTTCATAAATCAGTGCAGGAGCAACGGATTTAAGTGTAACTTCACGAATGCGGTTCCATAGCTTAAGTAGATATTCATAGTCCCTTTTGATTTCCGTTTTGTTGAGTCCCTTACCCGCTGTACGGATAATGAGGCTCATGCCATCAGGAATCTTGAGCTCATTCAAAGTGTCTTTTAGGCTGCGGCGTTCTTGTGGTGATGCAATTTTACGAGAAACACCACCGCTTTGTGGTGAGTTCGGCATCAACACGCAATAACGACCAGCAAAGGATAGGTAGGATGTTAAGGCTGCGCCTTTGGCTTTACGTTCTTCTTTCACCACTTGGATGAGCAGAACTTGGCCTTTGGTGATGACTTCTTGAATCTTATAGCGATCATGGAAAGTTAGTTTCCTACGGCGCTTTGATTGAAATTCTTCCGTACCTTCGCCGCCGATAAGATCCACTTCATCTTGGTTTTGGGAATCAACTTGCTTCACGCGGCCGCGAGAATTGTTTTCCCTTGGTTGACGTTCACGTTCAGTGGTCTTACTTTCCTCAACATCGTGTTGTTCGGGAATAAATTGCACATTGGCATCCACTTCTGGAGAAGCGGGGAGGGAACCCTGTTCGATTTCCACATCAGCTGCAATGCTTGTGGTGGCTGTTTCGGCTGCCATAACGTTCGGAAAAGTTGCTTCACCACTGACTTTTAATTCAGGGACGGCTTCTGCTTGTGATTTAGATTTTGGCGTCACTGGATCCAGGTCATCGTCATCGGACGACATGGTCGCCTTGATTTCAGCTTCAATCTTGCGTCTGTCATCCACGGGAATGCGGAAATAATCCGGATGAATTTCGCCGAATGGCAAAAAGCCATGACGGTTCCCACCGTATTCAACGAAAGCCGCTTGTAGAGATGGCTCTACGCGGGTGACCCTTGCCAGGTATATGTTTCCCTTGAGGGGCCGTTTATTTGTAGTTTCGAAATCCAGTTCTTCCAACTGGTTTCGTGCGTCCAATACCGCCACGCGGATTTCTTCCGGATGGCCAGCATCAATAAGCATCTTTTTAGACATTGATGTATACTCCAATAGACGCGCAAATGTAGAGCTGCGTCGTTATTATTTATGATGATTGTTTGCTGAGAGCGGCCTAGGAGGGGGGTAAGGACATTACTGATAGCTCGGGGCAAAACAATAAGCTGTAACAGCATTGCCACCAAAACTTCTGAGTAATTTCTATGGTTAAACATAGTCATAGCCGAACTTCCTCATATGCCTACACCTTAAGAAATTCAAGCAGCCATAGGTCTTTGAGCGTTTTATGGGAGATCAATCCAATGTGTTTACATGCACCGATCTCAATCAGCTATCAACTTTCGCGAGCTAACGTTTTTAAAAACTCAAAACCACTACAGCTTGAATAACGAAGGCATAAACCTCTAAAATCTACCCAAAGGCAGAAACTGTGTCACAAAAGATAGGCCGAAGCCCGAAAACAGAGACTTTTGTAACGAAAATCCTCTTACCTTTAAGATAACTTGTAATGAGATATTTCACAATGTTTTTGTGACGAGAAATGAAAAAAAACTTTGGCGAGAGCCATATTCAGAACAGTAAAATGGTTAAGGATGAGTAAATATGGGGATGAACCATCCCTATATTAACTCACATAAAGCTGTCGATCATATCAATCCGTCGTTTATGACGTTCTTCTGTGCTAAAGGCTGTTTCAACGAATAGCTTAAGGCTTTCCTTAGCCACATCCGGTGTCACGTATTTTGAACCAAGAGACAATATGTTGGCATTATTGTGAGTGCGTGAGGTTTTGGCCATGTCAGCGGTGTGGCATAATGCTGAACGTATGCCTCGGTAACGGTTAGCTACCATATCAATTCCAATGCCGCTACCGCACACGAGCACACCAAATTCCGCTGCACCGCTGCGTATAGCTTCCACCACAGGCGGAACAACCAAAGGATAGTCAAAGGGTTCACAGTCGTCCGTACCAAAATCCAGCGTATCATAGCCACATTCTTCAGCAAATTGGATAAGGATTTGTTTCAATTCAAAGCCCGCATGATCTGCGCCAAATGCTAGAGTTATTTTTTTGGTCATGAGTGGGCTCCCAATTAACTGGTTTGTAACTTCAATTTGTTTCGTTCAGGCAAACTGAGTAGGGTGGTGCTGAGAACTATAATGGCTGTGCCAATCCACATGGTTAATGAATTAGGCACCTCACCAAAGGCTGCATAACCTATGAGTGCGCTGATCAAGATTTTGCTGTAACCAAAAGGCATGACAAAGCTGACTTCCGCGATGGCTAGTGATCTTGTGAGTGTGTAATGCGCGCCCGCCGCCAGAACGCCCATAGCTACAAGCCAGGGCAGTTGATCAGCTGTGGGCATAACCCAATCATAACCCGCGGGCACCAAAGAAATAGGGGCCATCAGAACAAGTAAGTAAAAAGTCATAGAATCAGCCGACTCACCTTGGCTAGCAAGCACCCGCGAGAGCAGCTTGGAAATGGCAAAAGCTATAGCCGCCCCCAAAGGTAAAAGTGCCTGCCAACCGAAGGCATCTATCTCTGGGCTAAAAATGGCTTTATCCGGTCGCATAACGATAAAAGCACCAATGAAACAAACGCATATGGCAAAAACTCTGTTGGCAGATATCTGTTCTTTTAAGAAGATGTGAGCACCAATTACGGTGAAAATGGGCCCAGTAAAGCTTAAAGCAACAGCCTGGGCCAAGGGAAGATAGTATATGCCCCAATACCACAGGCCTACACCAGCCACAGCCACCAGCACACGTATCAAATGCAAGAAAGGCCTGTTTGTATAAAGCGCTTGCCTACCATTGTTGATTATAAATGGCAGCATAAATAAAGTGCCTATCAGGTTTTGGAAAAAGATGATCACATATATAGGCAAGCCCGCTATGTCATCCCCCGATCCCCCAGATAGGTACCGGACGATGCCATTGATTGCAGCAAAGCAAAAGCAAGACGCCACCTTCCAGGAGGCGCCCAACATTTGGTTTTTCAATGCGTTGTTAGATGTAATCATTCATACGGCCCATACTATACTAGGATAAACATAAGGCGGAGCTAAAAAAAAAGCCAGAACTATTTCGCATATTTAACTAGAATCAGCTTATTTCAAGTGTTTTAATGCCTCGTCCAGTGTTGGATAGCCGATTGGCACGACTACTTTTCCTTGTAAATTTATAACGCCCCATTTGCCGCCCTCAGTCTCTTCATGTCCGTTCTTGTCGTAGCGGATGGTGCAGCCAATGCAGACCTTTGAGACGCCATCCCTAAAAGGAGTAGCAATGTCATAAACGGTCTCAATGACAACTTTCCCTTTTTTATCATGAAAGCCAGTTTTGCCATCTTTGATAAAACGAGCCAGGCCTTGTTCGTAATAGTCTGGACCATTATCAAAAAACTTAGCCTCGAATTTCATTTTGCCTTTTTCATCCATACGATACCATTTGCCGTCTTTCAATACGGTTGTCAGCGATTCTCCTTTACCGGCCGGCATAACATGGGTGAATTGTGGCTTCAAAACGACTTTGCCCTTTGCATCCTTAAAACCATAAAGCGTTGTATTCTTATCTTCAAATGAAATCAGACCCTTTGCGATCACCATAGATGTGCTGAGTAATAACAGACTGAAAACAGTTCCTAATAGTCTAATCATGTGGGTATCCTTATTTTTCATAATTATTTGATTGCCGGAGTAATATATGAACCATTTTTAAAATAGTCCAGGCTACTTTAATCTTCAGTTCGCTTTTTGTAATAAATTCTTAGCCCAATAAGTGCTGCAATAATGACAACGCCGATGAAGATATCTCTTTGGTAGTCACCTAAACTGGTGATAGCTTCTTCGATACGGTCTGCAAAATAGTAGCCGATCAAATAACCCACAGATCCATATACTGCAGCCCAAATGACTGCGCCTAGGGCATTTAGAATCGTAAAGCGTTTTACGGCAAACCCGGAGGCGCCAATAATGATGGGACTGGCTTTGCGACCGATAACAAAACGAAAACCCAGTATGAAGAGGGTGCCATGATTTTGTAAGTAATTGAACACTTTTGTAGAAGACTCTTTGAGTCGCGGTCTTTTCTCAATTAAGCGCGGACCATACTTGCGGCCGATTAAGAACAATATCTGGTT
Organism: Alphaproteobacteria bacterium; assembly: GCA_041738135.1. Taxonomy (GTDB): domain Bacteria; phylum Pseudomonadota; class Alphaproteobacteria; order JAGOMX01; family JAGOMX01; genus JAGOMX01. The sequence continues at coordinate 20,290 of JBGSQK010000072.1, read as the reverse complement.
TATGCAAGTTGAACCCACAGATGCTATTACAATTAAAGTAGGGAGTGAAATTTGGTCATATTTGTAAGCAAGTGCACTGACGGTTAAAATAATAACGGCTATTTCATTTAATGAAGCTAATAAGATCATCAAATAAATTAAATGAACGCCATAGGTATTTAACCATTCCTCCACGAAACAATACTCCTAAAAGTTAGAAATTAACTGCTACGGTGTTACATAGTTAATTATAGGTTATAATAACCCACAAGTCTACATATGCTCCATAAAAGTTCTTGTTCGCCAGGATTATGTGGCTCAAACTACCCTCATTTCTCCACAGGTTTGTGTAGGTGAATGGTCTCACGAATGCCTTTGGTCATTAGGAATGCTATGCCTAGACATATGGGAATTATTGCTATGGCTATTTGGAAGTCGGCAGCGGAGTATTGAGGTACGCCATCAAGCATAGTGCCATCCCAAAAGGCTACCAGAATCTCGCCTACGAGTGGCATAAAGAAAAAACCGCCTAGCATGACGATGGAGTTAACGAAACCTACGGCAACACCGCTGGCATGTAAGGGCATAATCTCGCAGATGCATGTAAATGCTAATAGCTGACCGTTGAAAAAGAAACCGCTGAGTAAGAATAATACGCAAACCAGTTCGATGGAGAGGGGAGGGCCAAATACGATGAGGAAGTATAAGGCTGTCGTCAGTATGGCACCCAAAACCATTGGTTTTTTACGGCTATTCCAGGCATCCGTCAACCAGGCGAAGAAGAACGATCCTAGGGCGACACCTATGAACATAAAAAGAATAGGGACCGTGGCTTCGGATTCTGGAATGTTGAATTTCTTTTCCAGGAACGAAACGCCCCAAAGTGTACCCATGAGATCCAGGGGCAGATACATGAGCATGCCGAATATTGCAAATAGCCAAGCTTGCGGCTTTTTGACGATGGCAAAAAGATCAACTAGAAGATGGTCTTCTTCGGGTGCGTGGGCGTGATAGGGAGGGTTTTTACCTACAACAAACAAAACCGCGGCGCCTATGATCATGCCAGCCAGAGCTACGAGGTGCAAGGAACTCTGCCAACCGACCGAGTTTACTAAGAATTCAAGAGGCAGGCCTCCAATACTGGCGCCTACTATTCCTAAGGTCATGGTGATACTGACCACCATGGGCATTTTATCTCGTGTGAACCACTGTGAACCTAGCTTTAGAGTGCCTAAGTAACCACAAGCTGATCCAATTCCTATCATGAATCGAGAAGCGCCGGCAAGATAAGGAGTGGTGGCAATGCTGAAGAAATAGGTGGAAACGGCGCACAAAATGGCGCCAGCGGCAATAATACGGCGCGGGCCCAGTCTATCCATGAGTACACCAAGCGGAATCTGCATCATTGAATAACCGGCGTTGGACCAAGCAATGATAAAGGAAAGACCTGCTGCATCCACAAGAAAGGAAAGCATGAGTTCGTCGGTCATGACGTTGGGCGATACGCGCACCAAGAATTGGAAACAGTAAAACAACCCACCCATGAACAGAGCCAGCCATGGGGCTAAATTTGATGTGCTTTTGGTTACTGTTTTCGTCATGGTTACTCCTACGATTGGTTAAGAGTTGGTTGGGGTGTTATACAGACAACGTCCCAAAAATGGGTAAACTATAGTAAATTAGTGGTCCCCAGCCCCGTCATTGCGAGCCCTTCTTAGGGCGTGGCAATCTACTTGGTTAGCAGCCGACTTAGGTTTATCGGCTCATCCAAAAGTGGATTGCCACGCCCTAAGAAGGGCTCGCAATCACGGGGCTGGTGGCGTGCTTCTCTAAACAACCCATCACCCCCTAACAAAACATCCCGAACCACTAGAATTCCTCATAGAAGAATACAGCGTCCGGGACAATTTTGCCTTAACTTAAGGGATTGGTATTAGAATACCATCCATTTAGACATAATGGCAAGCATCAATAACGCAACGATGTTAATGATCTTGATCATGGGGTTAACGGCAGGGCCGGCTGTATCCTTATAAGGATCGCCCACCGTGTCGCCGGTGATCGCAGCCTTGTGAGCTTCTGATCCTTTACCGCCATGGTGTCCGTCTTCGATATACTTCTTGGCATTGTCCCAAGCTCCACCGCCCGATGTCATGGAGATCGCCACGAAAATACCCGTAACGATTGTACCCATCAACATGGCGCCTAAGCATACGAATGCTTCGGATGCGCCCACGAGGAAGTAGATTGTGAACCAAAGCACTGGAGGTGCCAAAACGGGAAGCAAGGATGGCAAAACCATTTCCTTGATAGCAGCGATCGTCAACAAGTCAACCGCACGACCGTAGTCGGGCTTTGTCTTGCCTTCCATGATGCCCTTCATCTCCTTAAACTGGCGACGAACTTCCACAACCACCTGGCCTGCAGCACGTCCAACGGCAGTCATGCCCATGGATGCGAACAGGTATGGCAACATACCACCGATGAACAGACCAATCACAACGAAAGGATCTTGCAATAGGAATTCACACTTCAAATTCGGGAAGTAGTGATGCAGATCTTCCGTGTAGGCAGCAAACAGAACCAACGCAGCAAAACCTGCTGAACCAATGGCATAACCCTTGGTCACAGCCTTTGTGGTGTTACCAACTGCATCCAATGCGTCTGTGGTTTTACGAACCTCAGGCGGCAATTGGGACATTTCGGCAATACCACCGGCGTTGTCTGTTACAGGTCCGTAAGCGTCAAGCGCTACAACCATACCAGCCAAAGCCAACATGGTGGTTGCCGCAATGGCGATACCGAATAGGCCTGCAACTGATGATGCTGCCACGATACCGATACAGATCACAATCACTGGCAGAGCTGTGGATTCCATAGAAATCGCTAGACCTTGAATGATGTTTGTTCCGTGACCTGTGGTGGATGCTTGCGCAATGCTGTGTACAGGACGGTACTCAGTGGATGTGTAGTACTCGGTGATCCAAATCATCGCCGCTGTCACAACCAAACCAATCAGAGAGCAAATCAACAGGCTCATACCCGTTAAATCTTTTCCATGAACCGTAAAGGTTTCCTGGAAGCCCAAATGGTAGTATGTGGCAATCACAATGAATATACCTGAGAACACGGCACTGACCGTAAAGCCTTTGTAAAGAGCACCCATGATGCTTCCTGACGGGCCTAGCTTAACAGCGAAGGTACCCAAAATGGAAGCAACGATACAAACCGCACCGATCAACAATGGATAGGACATCAGCGTTGCTGTGATAGCACCTGTGGTAAAGATAGAGGCCAAAACCATGGTTGCAACGATTGTTACCGCATAGGTTTCAAAAAGGTCCGCAGCCATACCCGCGCAGTCACCCACGTTGTCACCCACGTTGTCGGCAATACACGCAGGGTTACGAGGGTCATCCTCAGGTATACCAGCTTCGATCTTACCCACCAAGTCGGCTCCCACGTCAGCACCCTTTGTAAAGATACCGCCGCCCAAACGAGCAAAGATGGAGATCAAAGAAGCACCAAAGCTCAAAGCCACGAGAGCTTCAAGAACTGTACGAGAATCTGTCTGCATATTGAGGAGGATCATGTAGTAAACCGCCACACCCAAAAGTGCAAAACCAACCACTAACATGCCGGTAATTGCGCCAGCCTTAAAAGCGATGTCCAGAGCTGGTTGCACGCCAGAACGTGCAGCTTCTGCTGTACGAACGTTGGCTCTGACGGATACGTTCATACCCACATAGCCGGCCAAACCGGATAAGATAGCGCCGATAACGAACCCAATGGCCACTTGAACTTTAAGCAAAACAACCAACAAGATCGCAACGATCACACCCACCAAACCAATGGTACGATATTGGCGGTTCAAGTAGGCGCTAGCACCTTCCTGAATCGCAGCCGCAATCATGCGCATACGGTCATTTCCGTCACTTTTAGCTAAGATATTCCTTGCAGTGAAGTAGCCATACAAAATGGCTAAAACACCCGAACCGATGATTAATCCAAATAACATCTAACGATGCTCCTTTCATTTTTTATTTTAGATAAATGGGACAATGCCAAATTTAGAAGATTATTGCAATGGTTTATTATTACCCAGGGCAATTCTACTTCATTGAACCACACATTCATCCCCTTTTATCCTTATGTTACGGTTCTCTCGAAGCCAATGCTCCGTTTTAAACCAATCATTAAATGCAGGATCGAGTTTTATTCCGGGGTGGTCTTTGAGGATGCTCACAGATGTATCATATTCCAAATAATTGCCATTGGTTTTATAGACTACCCACCATCTCAATTTGGTTAATTCAACGGGCAGCGTTTCTAGTTTATTCCTTGATAAATCTAGGTGTTCCAACTTTTTTAACAAACCTATTTCCTTGGGTATGTTTTTAAGCTGACAGTCTTTCATCCACAGTTGTACTAAATTTACCAACAGTCCAATCTGGTTTGGCAGCCAGGTAATTTGGTTATGGTTCATATACAAATATTTAAGTTCTCTTAACTCACAAACTTCTTCAGGAAACACAGTAAACTTGTTGTTTTGTAAGGATAGAGATGTAAGCCTCGTGAGGTTTTTCATGCCCTTCGGTAATTCTGTCAACATGTTGTTATTTAGCGAAAGCCAAGTTAATTCTTTAAGTTCCGTTAACTCCGGTGGTAACTCGGTTAACTTATTATCATTCAGATTGAGAGAAGTTAGCATGCGCAGATTACTTAGAGCTGGATCCACCTGACTAATGTTATTACCAGACATGTCAAGCAAGGTGAGATTCGTCAAGTGATAAATAACCGGAGAAATAGTCTCCATTCCATTGTTACATAGCTCTAGCTGCGCCATTTGAGACATCTGAAGCATTTCAGCGGGTAAATCTTTAACACGCGTTCGGCTTAATCTAAGACGCGTCATTTTGTTTAGTGACGCTATGTCAGAGGGAATAGTGGAAATGGGAACCGTTTCAAAAACGAGTGACCCTAGTTTCTTCAAACTTAACACGACCAGAGGAAACTTATGAATATCTGTGCCGCCTAATTGGAATTCCCAAAGATTTTTCAGTCGCGACATAGAAGAAGGCAATGCTCTCAAATTGCAGTTGAAAATATGTATTGTCGTTATTTTGGTCAGATTGCCGATTTCCCACGGGAAAAACATAAGAGCCTGCGGTCTATAAAGTCGATCATTTGTATCAGAGTTGAAAGTGTAGGAATCACTTCCTTTGCCCTGAGCTTTGATGTAATTACGTTCCACATGATAATTCTTATCAAACACAGACGAGAATCTTTTGCTTTCCATCAACGTCTGGAGCTGTCCATGTTCTGCGACAAACTGCTCGTAACCTATTTCTGTATCAAGCCCCAAACAGCGAGCAGCTTCCTGTGTGGTTATAGGAAAGGATGCATGCTCATCCCTACATTCGGGATGTATAGACTGTGTCACAAATGCTGCTATCAAATCCTTATTTTGTTCATAGGGAGATAATTGCGGTTCAGGAGGTTCTTCGGGAATACTCAATACTGGTTGCAGAGGTTGGTCGCCTAAGAGTGGTATTTTTTCGTATCCATTTATTGCTGTGTATGAGTCTGAAGCGAGGGTAGATGAGATCAATAAGGACGAAAGAGCCAAAAAGCCGAGTATACCTTTGTAGATCATAGTGAATTCCTCTAACTAAGATGCAGGATCCTCTCAAATCTATAGTCTAAGGCGTTCCAAACCGCAACACAAATGTGCCAATGATGGGTAATTTGTAAATAGTAAGTTAAACCATTAATCCTCCTATCCATGTCATTCCCGCGGAGGCGGGAATCCAGCGCAAATGAGCGGCGAAGACGCTGCAATATAGACTGTTTTGAGTCGCTTCGCTCCACTTTTGTGCTGGATCCCCGCCTCCGCGGGGATGACAACGAGTGAAACTTTGGAGCTCTTCAAATCCATCAACCCACTTAACCATTCTTTCATCTTTTTATTGCAGTATAGAATTAAGATGCAAAAGAGGAAAAGCTACATGTCTAAAAATATGCTCTATACATTCGTCATTATGTTTTTGTGCTGTTTAACGGCAGATGCAAACGCTGTCCGAAAAGAAGGCGGTAAAACAGCTACGGCACTGAGTTTGCTGCGCAATGTACAGGCTTGTGAGGGGAAAACGCCCACATCAGTGGAAGCAATTAAAAAAAGTTGCACAGATCTTTCCAATGAATGTAACATTCTGGAAAATGATCCTAAACTTGAAAGCGATGAGCAAAGAGCTATGCTTTTTCAACAATGTGTTGAGTTAATTCAGCCTTGTGCTCTGACTGCCGATAGTTGTCTTGATAACAATAAAGCTTGCCTCAAATCCAGTGATGGGGATAATTGCAAAGCTTCCTTCTTTAAGGACACAGCGGATACTTTTGCTGAATTCTTGAAAAATTTGCCGTGATGGAGGGCGTAATGCCCCTTTTATCATCCCAACAAATTCCCCAAATTCCGTTCTGCCATGTCCATGGCTATTTGGGTAGCCGTCAAGAGTCTAGCTATTTCCTCGCGCACATAGGCTTCTTGTTCAGACAGGTCCACACCCTCTGCTTCTTCTTTCCCTTTGGATTGATTTAGTACGAACGGATGACTCATTAATACATCACGCAACTGGCATGCCCTGGCACATGCATTTATAACAGAGTCAAAATCTTTTAGTTTGGGCAGCTCGTTCACGAGATCTTTCAATTCCTCGCATAGATGTGGTAATTCTTGTCCAGCGGGGGATTTTAGAAATTCTGATAGGTCAACATGTTGATTGCTAGATTGCATTTCGAGTCGTGCTTTTCTTGATAGTTCGATCGCTTCTCTTGCATCCATGATGGTTCTATCTACTTCTTCCTTTATATCAACCATGCTAACAACAGCTGTAGTCAGGTCGTTTAACGGTAACTGATTTTTTCTCCGCATCAGTTCCATAGAATCAACCCGACGAAGTGACCGGGAACTGCTTTTCTTTTTTAGTAAAGGTTGTACGACCAAACTTATTTGCTCTATTTGTTTGCCCAACTTTTTGCAAAAGTTGACTTCACTGGTATATTGTTCGGTACCTCTTTGTGACACCAATTGGCTCTCTTTGGCATTACAGATATAAGGGTTTTTATTCAGATCATTGAACGTTTCTAAGAGGTGACTGCGATATTCTTCTTTTTCATTCAAATCCATAAGGCTATAGTATATTTCCAACTGAGCCTCAGCTTGCTGTAAAAGTTCGGCGACCTCTTGCGGGGGTACAAAACTTCCCTTTGATTTCATAACTACCCAATCCGACTCTTCAATAATCGCACGGTCACGCTCAGCTTCCATACGCATCTGGTTTAGCTCCTCTGAGGAAATCGGAAAATCGTCATGTACGACCACATCTTGCACGATAGGTGCAGAATTTAAACTATCCCGTTCAAAATCACCCCCATCAAAATCACCTGAAGCCATAGCCTGGCTCGCCAATGTCACAACGACTAAACTGCTAAAAGTGCTCAACTTCATATGATACTCCTTATAATGACTGTGTTAATGGTTTTATACAGAAAATATATGGGATTGCAACTTAATATGATGAGTATGTCCAGTATGTCCAGTATGAAATTGCTGGACGAATTGCACAAAGCACTGTACGTTTTAAGAGGCTGTCTTATGCAGGCTAGTTAATTGTAAGATTTAAGGAGTTATTTATATGTGTGGTAAAGTTGATACAACTAAGAAAATGGGAAAATTGCTGGGCTTTGTGCTTGGTTTTCTTGCGCTGGGATTGAGCTATTCAATTAGCTCAAAAGCTAGTAATGATGTTGCTGTGATTGGCTGGGGGTCACTTATTTGGAATCCTGCTCCTGCAGGACGTACGGCATTACAAGTTCAAGGTCAATTTGCTGCGGACGGCCCTATATTGCCTTTGGCTTTTACGCGCATAAGCGGTGATAAACGGCTAACACTGGTGATTGATCCCCATTCTGTAGGGCAGGGACGTAAACCGAGTGTTCCCGCTGGTGCTAACGCACGAGCATTGCATGCCAAATCCATTTACCCTTTGAGTGAATTGAATTCAGCCATAAAAAACTTACGTGAGCGTGAGGGTTGTGATGCTGATGCCATAGGCTATGTCAACCTCGTTAAAAACACCTTTAGAATAAATCAGCTCAGCCCTCAAACGGGTGATCGACAAACCATTAGGGGCAAGTTTACCTTTGTCCATGGTCAAGTTGATATAACAAGTGGTAGCGGCATACGTAGGGAATTGCTGCCTTATCTGAAAGAGTTGGTTTCTTGGTCCAAAAACAAGGGCTTTAAGGCGACCATCTGGACTGATTTGCAACGCAACTTCCAAGAAAAAACGGGCCATGCGTATTCGCTAGAAGCAGCAAAGGTGTATTTACGTAGCTTATCAGAGCAAGAAAAAGCACTGGCGCGCCAATACATCCAGAATGCCCCTGTGCGTGATAGTCTTCCCGAGAGTCCGGAGCTTTTAGAAGCTCTTCGATAGCATGGATCTTTGCGCAGATTGAAAAGCTGCGCAAGGATGGTTCAAGTTATCCAAAAATCTGAAGTTAGCCTATTGGTTTTCAGTTATTTCTCACCCCTGATAGATCTAGCGCCCCGAATTATTGAATATTCTCTCAGTGTCATCCCCGCGAAGGCGGGAATCCAGCGCAACAAGTGGAGCATAGCGACTCAAAATAGTCTATATAGCAGCAGCTACGCTGCACATTTGCGCTGGATTCCCGCCTTCGCGGGAATGACACTAATGGTGGTAGACTTAATGATTTAAGTCACTAGATTATTTAGAGGGATACCTTGAATGAATGCTTCTAACTAGCATAAATGGCATCACAAATGCCATTTATGCTGCGTTTATGGCGTTAGCGATGCCATATTTGCTTGTGGAACCTCTCATATGTTCGAGTTACCCCCCAACAACACCCATAGACAATGCTGCTTCCAGGTAGTCATCTAGATCACCGTCTAGTACGCCTTGGGCGTTGCCTTTTTCTACTCCTGTGCGCAGGTCTTTGACCATTTGGTAGGGGTGTAGGACGTAGGAACGGATTTGGTGGCCCCAGCCGATTTCGGTTTTGGCGGCGTTTACCACGTCTTGTTGTTCTTGTCGTTTGCGGAGTTCGTACTCATATAAACGTGCTTTTAGCATGTTCATGGCTGTGGCTTTGTTGCGATGTTGTGAGCGGTCGTTTTGGCATTGTACCACTATGTTTGTGGGTATGTGCGTAATGCGGACGGCGCTTTCTGTTTTGTTCACGTGCTGTCCGCCTGCGCCCGATGCTCGATAAGTATCAATGCGGATTTCGTCGGGTTCTATGACAACGTCGATGTTGTCGTCGATGACAGGGTAAACGCCTACGGACGCAAAGCTAGTATGGCGGCGTGAGGCGGAGTCGAATGGCGATATGCGCACCAAACGATGGACGCCGCTTTCTGTTTTTAGCCAGCCATACGCACGGTGTCCTATGACCTTAAATGTGGCGGACTTTATACCTGCTTCTTCGCCGCCGCTTTCTTCGAGCCATTCTAGTTTGTAAGAATGGGCTTCGGCCCAACGCACATACATGCGCATGAGAATATCGGCCCAGTCTTGGGCTTCGGTGCCACCTGCGCCGGCGTGGATTTCGATGTAGCAGTCGTTGTTATCAGCTTCACCGGATAGCAGGCTTTCCAAACGGACGCGTTCAACTGTGCGGGCCATTACGGATAGCTGTTTTTCGGCTTCCACGATGATTTCCTCATCGCCTTCGGCTTCCCCCAGTTCAATGAGATCAAGGTTGTCTTGAAGCTGAATTTCCATGCTTTTAAAGTGGTCAAGGGTTTGCTTGAGTTGCTCGCGTTCGCGCATTAAAGCTTGCGCGGCGTCAGGTTTGTCCCACAGGGTGGGGTCCTGGACTTGCGCTTCTAGTTCCTCAAGACGTTTGGTTGATACGTCGATGTCAAAGACGCCTCCTGACAAGCGATAAAGCCTGTCGGATTTGTTCGATAATGGCAAGCGTTTCAGCTTTCATGCGAATCAGTCCCTTTTAACTATTATTAATAAATGCCACCAGTGCCACTCATCTCGGATGAGTCGTCATGGTTATGGTCTTCATGATAAGCATCGCCGCCTGAACGAGAATGATCAGGTTTTTCGCTGGATATCCGAACGGTTTCCGACGATAGTTCATCATCGGTTTTATACGCTTCTGTGATGACATCTCCGCCTTCACCCTTGGCACGCTTTCCGGAATTCAAATGCACTTTTACCAGCTTGATGCCAGGAGGAATCCGGAAAGGTACAGCTGGTTGTCCTTCCAGTGCTGCTTTTAGGAAATTGGCCACGACGGGGGCAGCTGCCTTGGATCCGGTTTCTTTAGGACCAAGGGTTTTAGGCTCGTCAAAGCCAAAATAACAACCCACTACCAGGTCCGGTGTAAATCCGATGAACCATGAATCGAAGAATTCGTTCGATGTTCCTGTTTTACCGCCCACTGGTCTGTTATCTCCTAGAATCGTGCGAACAGCTTTACCTGTGCCCCGATCAACCACGCCTTGCATGATGGAGATCATCTGGTAGGCGGTAGCTGCTGAGGTGATTTCTTTACTCTGATCCACCAACTGAGGAATAGCCTGATGAGTGATCCAGGCTTGCTGTTCACAGCCACGACATGCACGTGGATCATTGGCCTTGATCGTCTTTCCTTTGCGGTCTTGTATGCGGTCATAGAATTTGGGGACCACTTCTTTTCCGCCGTTGACAATAGTTGCATATGCCGCTGTCAGACGCAGCAGGGTCGTTTCGCCAGCTCCTAAGACCATGGCCAGTTGCATGGGCATGTGATCCACTATATTAAAGCGCTTAGCTGTGGCTATAACATTTTTCATGCCTACCCGTTCATGGGTCATTCTCACGGTTACAACGTTACGGGATTTTTCCAATGCCACACGCAATGTGGTTAGGCCGTTGTAATCCTTTTTATAGTTTTTAGGTGCCCAAACACCTAAGCCATAGCCCATATTGATGGAGAAGGGTGCATCCATGATTGTGGATGATGGTGTCATGCCACGCTCCAGGGCTGTTAAATAGACGAACGGTTTAAATGCCGATCCAGGTTGGCGATAGGCTTGCGTGACTCTGTTGTACTGGCTTTGACGGAAGTCAAAACCACCTTGCATTGCCAAAACCCGACCCGTATGTGGATCGATAACCACTAGCCCGCCTGATACTTTGGGGATTTGGCGCAGACTATACATGGTCGTGGATTTCTTCGTGTCGCCTATGGCTTCAACTAGAATCACATCTCCTTTGCTCAGCACCATACTGGTGGATGAGATCTCAGGTCCCATGGCTTCTGCGGAGATAAATTCCCTAGCCCAGGTCGTCTCTTTTAGAGGAATATAAGCCTTAGAGCCATCAACGAGACCTATTTCAGCGGAAGAACTGCCAGCATTTAAGACAACAGCCATTTTCCAGTCATTGGTGCCCGGAGGCTTTGGTGTCTTCATTAACGTATCATGCCAATCTTTAGTGATGTCCATGGTGGCAATGGGGCCCCGCCAACCGTGGCGCCTATCGTATTCTTGCAGGCCTTCACGCATGCATTTTTCTGCTATGGCTTGCAGTTTAGGGTCAACGGTTGTGCGAACCGTCAAGCCACCTTGATACAAGACTTGCTCGCCATAGTCTTTAATCAGATTACGACGTACTTCTTCAGCAAAATAATCGGCCCGAACCACTTCGGCGGTGTCCCGTTGATAGAAAGTGATGGGCTCTTTGACGGCTTCTGTAGCTTGCTCTTTTGTGATGACTTTCTCATCAACCATGCGGCTGATTACCCAATTACGGCGTTGGGTTGCCAATTCAGGGTTGCGCTTAGGGTCATATCGGCTAGGGGCCTTCGGTAAGCCTGCCAAAAATGCGGCTTCACCTACAGTAAGCTGATCCAGTGATTTATTGAAATAGTTCAATGCAGCAGCAGCCACTCCGTATGAGTTATTGCCTAAGAAAATTTCATTTAGATAAAGCTCCAATATATGATCCTTGGTAAATGCATGTTCAATACGTAAGGATAATATGGCTTCCTTGATTTTACGCTTTAAAGAAACTTCATGGGCTATATCTGCCAACAGAAAGTTGCGGGCTACCTGTTGTGTGATTGTGGATGCACCAACAGGACGTTTGTTGTCACGCTTCCTTTTGACGTTCATAATAACGGAACGAATAATGCTGGGAATGTCGATGCCAAAGTGCTCGTAGAAGTTTTTGTCTTCTGCGGCTAAGAATGTCTTGATGACCCGTTGTGGTATGGCTTCAATGGGAACGAAAACGCGTTTTTCGTGGGCAAACTCAGCGAACAAACGGCCATCGTTGGCGTACATGCGAGAGACCACGGGCGGTTCGTAAGTAGCCAGATGCTTATAGTCAGGCAAGCCCCTGCCATACTCATAGAATATATACAGCGCTGCTCCGCCCCCTATGAGGCCGAACACAATCACCATTGATATTACATATGTAAGAAAGCGTTTCACGTTTTTGTCATCTCAAAATAGTCGTCTATAGCCGATACAATCAGTGAAGCAATTTTACGCTGATATTGATCCGATACCAAGCGTTTTTGATCACTAGGGTTGGATAAATATCCTAACTCTATCAATACGGATGCCACATCTGGTGCTTTTAATACAGCAAAATCTGCAGCTCGATGTGTATTTTTTAGCAGAGCCTCTTTTGTTCGAAAGCGTTTCATAAGCTTGTCAGCAAATTGAATGGAGTGATTCTTCGCTCGCGTCTGTGACAAATTTATCAATATGTCTTTCACATCCTGTTCTGTATTGTGGGTGAATTTGAGGTCTTCTAGAAAGTCCGTTGAATTTTCTTTGTCGGCTAAGCGTTCGGCTTCTTTGTCTGAGGCTGTTTCGGATAGGGTGTAGACGGATACACCTTTAACATTTTTGTTGGAGTTACTATCTGCATGTAGTGAAATAAAGAGACTGGCGTTCAGTTCTCGTGCCACTGAAAAGCGGTAGCGCAAGGGCAGATGTTTATCTTCCGAGCGAGTTAATACGGCCGTATATTTGCCCGATTTATCAATGATCTTTTTCATCTCTAGCGCAACTGCTAGGGTTACTTCTTTTTCTTGAACGCCGCTTGGGCTGATTGTCCCTGGATCTTGACCCCCGTGGCCCGCATCTATGACGACGATGCGACGGTTTGGTTTTTTGAAGGGCAGGGGGACTTTGCTTTCTACTTTAATCACTTTGGCAGTTGGCTTTGTTTTCCCAGGCCTTACATCCACAACCAAACGGAAAGGGCCGGACGAGTCTTTGGCCATGGTGAACACTTGCTTGATTTCTGTGGGTTTATTAGATTCTATGTGTAGGGTGATGGTGCCATCGGATGCTGGTGTAAAGTAATAGCTCGCTATATAGCCTTTTCCCTTTTGTTTGCTCATATACCTATGGGGTATGTTGGTTTGTAGAAGCTTGATCTTAAAGCTGTTTGTTGCCTCTGTTTTAATGACATTAAATTTTGTAGACTGATTGAAATCAACAACGATGCGGGTTTTGTCGTCGTGTATGCCAAGGCGGACGCCTGATATATCGCTTACACAAAGCGCAGGCGAACACATGGCCACCATAAGCAGGGCATGCAGAAAATATGCTCGGAATAAGCGCGCGTTGACCATGCCTAATTCTAGCATTATTTGCAATTAAAAACAGGAGGCTTATTGCAGGGGTAATGTGAGATAAGTTTACGTAATTGATCTCACCTTTTGGATTGAATTTGGTTGTTAGTAGATCAAGACTAAGATAAGAGCAATAAGGCTTGTAATGGCGAAGATAGAAAACAATTTTGCAATTGCTGTTCTAATTCTGATGTGTTCGTGCATTTAAACCCCTTTAAATAATTATAGTATAAAATCTGATCGCTACCTCACGATCCACTAGTTTGATATAGGATTGATGAGGGATTGCGTCAAGTGATTTTTTGAAGAAATTGCAATAAAATAGGAGGGTTGTGGGCAAAAAGAATTATCCCATGACGTTATTTAGTTCCTCATACAAGGTTTTATCCCCGATCAGAACAGGGGTGTTGAGGTCTTTGTGGGCGACTAATATGGGTTTTTCGTTGGCTTGGAAGATTTCATACTCATCAACGGCTTTTATATAGGCGGGTAGGTTTTGCAGGCCTCTTGCATGTCTTCTAATAATATCGTCAAAAGGAATATTGTGCCCTCCTTCTGTGACGCGCATTTTAACTCGAAAGTCGCACAATTCTGTTGTTCTTAGCCATAAAAATATTAATCGCACAACGAAGCCCTGCTGCTGAGCTGATTCAATTTTGCGAAGAAGCGTTTTTCCGGACAAAGTTGTTTCGATAACGAAGGATTCATCGCCACGAAGTCGATCGTCGAGTTCATTTAAAAAGTGTTTACCTGCAGTGATAGCAACTTTACTAACATTATCAGGGTTCATATCATCTGCTAGGTGATCGGCGTTCAAAAATAGACCTTTGGCTATGAGATCAGGAAAATTTCGTTTAGCAAAAGTGGTTTTACCAGCGCCATTGGGGCCAGACATGATCGTCAAAGTTTTCTGTGATTTTGAACTCATTGGTGTGATTTGATTATTAGATTTGAGTAGGTTTTACGTATTTTTTCTCTTTTTGCAATTTAACTTCGCGTCCACCGGGGTAAATGGCGACAATGTATCCACCTTTACTCTGGTATACAGGAAACCCACGTGCATGGGCAGCTTCGATAGCTTCTTTAACCGCTAAAGTGTATAGTTCTAGATGATTTTCCATGATCTAACTCCTATCTAACTTGTTATGATTATAGCATTTCGAGGTTCAAAAGAAACAAAATTGTTATTTTTTGACCATTTCCTTCCTATGTAGCCTTATCTACTATGCAGAATCGCTGACGCTCCACTTAGTGCGCTGGACCCCCGCTCAAGGCCGGGGAGGCACGGGGGATGATAGAAGACTGGAGATCACTCCACCGTTACGGATTTTGCTAGGTTGCGGGGTTGGTCTACGTCTGTACCTTTTAGTGTGGCTGTGTGATAGGCCAGCAGTTGCATAGGGATTGTATAGATGATGGGCGAGATGAAAACATCAACGCTTGGCATCTTGATGAGGGTAATGTCTTGGCCTGAGATGGCTTCGCTGTCGCTGAGTAAGATCACTTGGCCGTGGCGGGCGGCTACTTCTTGTAGGTTTGAGATGGTTTTTTCAAACAGGTGATCTTGGGGGGCTAGAATGACTACGGGCATGTTCTCGTCTATGAGAGCGATGGGGCCGTGTTTCATCTCGCCAGCGGCGTAGGCTTCGGCGTGGATATAGGAGATTTCCTTTAGCTTCAATGCGCCTTCCAGCGCGATGGGATAGCTGGAGCCGCGGCCTAGATAGAGCACATCGCGAGCTTGTTTTAGCTTATGGGCAATCTTGTGAAAGATTTGGTTTTGGCTGAGAATTGTTTGAAGTAGAGCAGGTACCTTTGCCAATGACTTGCGGTGCGCTTCTAAGTCTTCATGTGTGATGGATCCGCGTAAGCGAGCCAACTCGAGGCTAAAGGCTGCAAGGACACTGAGTTGGGTGGTAAAGGCTTTGGTGGAAGCAACGCCGATTTCTGGTCCCGCTTGGGTGTAGAGAACGGTGTCTACGGCTCGGGCCAAGGAGCTTTCAGGTACGTTGATGATGCCGATGGTATGCTGACCGCAAATACGGGCATACTCATGTGCGGCAAGTGTATCAGCTGTTTCGCCCGATTGAGAAATGAATATGGCTAAGCCGCTTTTAGGCATGGGGCCTTGGCGGTAGCGGAACTCGGAGGCTATGTCTACTTCTACGGGAATACGTGCGATGGTTTCGAGCCAATATTTGGCGACCATGCCAGCGTAAAAAGCAGTGCCGCATGCCACAATAGTGATGCGCTCAATGGTTTTTACGTCTAGGTCGAGCTTGGGGAAGTTAAGGCCACTTTCCCCGTTGAAGTAGTGGGATAGGCTTTGCTGAATGACGTCCGGTTGTTCGTAGATTTCTTTTAACATGAAGTGAGGGTAGGGATCCTTGGTCACATGGGCTGAGTTGTCTGAAGACTCATGGATGGCGTGCTTAACTTGTTTTCCAGCGACATTATAAATAGTGGAACTTCCGGCTTGTAATACGACCACGTCTCCATTATCCAGATAACTGATGCGATTGGTTAGGGCTGCTAAGGCCAAACGATCGGATCCAAGATAGTGTTCTCCAGCGCCAAAGCCAATGGCCAAAGGACTGCCATGGCGTGCACCGATGAGCAGGTCGCTGTGGTCTTTGAAGATGATGGCTAGGGCATAGGCGCCTTGTAGGCGCTTGAGGGTTTGGTTGACTGATTGTAAAGGCGTCAGACCTTGCTGCAAGCATTGGTCCAGTAGTTGGGTAACCACTTCCGTGTCTGTATCACTTTTGAATGTGATGCCCAGAGCTATGAGTTCGTTTTTAAGATCCTGGTAGTTCTCAATAATGCCGTTGTGGACGACGGCGACGCGATCTGTTGCATGGGGATGCGTGTTCTCTAGCGTTGCTTTACCATGGGTGGCCCAACGAGTATGGCCGATGCCCACAAAACCGGAATCATTAATGGCTTCAGAGGAGAGTGATGAACGCAGGTTTGCAAGTTTTCCAACGGTTTTTCGTGTTTGAATTTGTTGAGTGGAGTTAAGCACGGCAATGCCGGCGGAATCATATCCGCGATATTCAAGACGACTGAGGCCTTCGATCAGGCGATCTTGCGTGGACTTTATGCCACAAATACCAACGATTCCGCACATGCTTATTGTTCCTTCTGCTTGAGTTCTTTGATACCCGCTTTGCTTTGGTGATAACGTTTCGCCGCTTGGGGTAGTTCTTGTTGCTGGGCCCTGGTGAATGCGATGGCATCCGCTGAGACGGTTTTGGTAATGACACTGCCGGCGCCAATTACTGCTCGGTCGCCGATTTCAACCGGTGCAACCAACGCTGTGTTTGAACCTATAAACACATGTTCGCCGATGACTGTTCTGTGTTTTGAGTATCCGTCGTAATTACAGGTAATAGTTCCGGCCCCGATATTGGTGTGTTCGCCTACTTGTGTATCGCCAATATAGCTGAGGTGACTGACTTTGGCGCCTTTATTCAAATGGGCGTTCTTTATTTCAACGAAGTTACCCACTTTGGAGCCGCTCTCTAGAACTGTTCCAGGGCGTATGCGTGCGAAGGGTCCTACGGTGCAGCCTGATCTGATGATGGCGCCCTCAATATGGCTGTGGCCTAGGATGGTTACATTCTCTTCTATGACCACATGTGGTCCAAAAAAGACGTTGGGTTGAATGGTCACGTCTTGTCCGATTTGAGTGTCGTGACTGAAAGTTACAGTGTGTGGGTCGGTTAGGGTGGCGCCATTTTCCATTGCTTTTACGCGACAGCGGTTCTGGAAGTCTTGTTCACAACGGGCCAGATCTAGGCGATCGTTGATACCTCTGAGCTGGGATAGTTCACCTTCGAAGTGCGCTGTATTTAAGCCTGTGTCGTAGGCGTGTTGAATAAGATCGGTAAGCAAATACTCACCTTGCGTATTGTCTGTGGTGAGCATGTCTAAAAGGGTTTGGCGATGTTTGCCTGAGATGAGCATTACGCCTGAGTTAGACAGATTGTTCTTCAGTTGTTCCGGTGTGGCATCTTTGGCTTCTATGATGATGTAGGGTTTTTGCTTGTCATCTAGGAAGATGCGGCCATAGGCTGCGCCGTTGGCTGGGCGCATGCTTAAGACGACCACATCCGCTTGTATTTCAAGCATGCTCTTCAATGTGGAATATTTGAGCATGGGTGTGTCGCCATAAAGCACTAATATGTCTGATGAGGGGTCTTGGAGTGCAGGGATGCCCGCCATAACCGCATGGCCGGTGCCATTTTGAGATGATTGATAGGCAATGGAAACGGGGGAAGGGAAACTTTCGATCAACGCGTTAACCTCTGGCATGTCTGGCGAGATGACTGCTATGATTTGGCTGGGGTTTAATTCCGCAGCGGTGGCCAACACATGTGCAAGCATTGGCAAGCCACCGATGGGGTGACAAACCTTGGGCAGGCTTGATTTCATGCGCGTGCCTTTACCGGCCGCAAGGACCATAATTGCCAGGTTACTTGTTTTGCTTTGCATGTTTGTACCTCAATAATATATTCAATCTCTCACATACCATAAAAACGGCAAATAGTCCAATTATGACAAAAAATTTCTGGGCTGTTAAAGATTCTGTTAACTTTTTACGTTAATCTGAGATGAACATGCAATTATAACCTTTAATTGGATAAGGACTCAGGGTAAGATGAACAAAACCAAAATAAAAGCCGTCGAGGGAAAGATTATGCCAACAAATCAAAACAACGAAGCCCTTGAGGCCGTTCTTTCATTGCCTAATAAGCAGACGGGTCAGATGAGCAATGTGAATCTGCCTGTATACGAAGGGTCTACGGGGCATCGTGTGGTTGATATTACCAAGCTGTATGATCAGTCAGGTTATTTTACCTTTGATCCGGGATTTGGCTCTACAGCCAGCTGCGAGTCATCCATTACTTATATTGATGGCGATAAGGGGATTTTGCTTCATCGTGGTTATGCCATCGAGGACTTGGTGGAGCATTGCGACTTTATGGATGTGTGTTATTTGCTGATGCACGGTGAGCTGCCAAAGTCCAAGGAGAAAAAGCATTTTGATAGCGAGATCACGCACCATTCCTTGCTCCACGAACAAGTGATGAATTTTTACAAGGGATTCCGCCGGGATGCACATCCCATGGCCGTTATGGTCGGTGTGGTTGGTGCGTTGTCGGCGTTCTATCATGACAGCCTCGACTTGCATGATCCAGTTCAACGAGAGTTGGCGAGTTTCCGTTTGATTGCTAAGGTGCCAACTATCGCTGCCATGGCTTATAAATACTCTGTGGGGCATCCTTTTGCCTACCCACAAAACAATTTGGATTATGCTTCAAACTTTATTCATATGATGTTTGCTCTGCCAACGGAGCATTATAAGGTGAATCCGGTACTTGGAAAGGCCATGGATCGTATCTTTATCCTGCATGCGGATCATGGTCAGAATGCATCTACGTCAACAGTGCGTATCGCGGGCTCTAGTGGGGCGAATCCTTTTGCATGTATTGCGGCTGGTGTTGCGTCCTTGTGGGGGCCAGCACATGGTGGCGCTAACGAAGCTGTGTTGATGATGTTAAAAGAAATCGGTCACAAGGACCGTATCCCTGAGTTTATAAAGCGGGCTAAGGACAAGAATGATCCTTTCCGTCTGATGGGTTTTGGTCATCGTATCTATAAGAACTATGATCCTCGCGCCAAGGTTATGCGTAAGACTTGTTACGAGGTACTTGATGCGCTAGGAATTAAGAATGATCCTTTGTTGGATTTGGCTATCGAGTTGGAAAGAATCGCTCTTGAGGATCCATACTTCATCGAGAGGAAGCTCTATCCGAACGTGGACTTCTATACGGGAATAATCTTCAAGGCCATGGGCATTCCCACATCCATGTTTACAGCGTTATTTGCTGTAGCTAGGACAGTGGGTTGGGTTGCTCAGTGGAACGAAATGATCAGTGATCCTACGCAACGAATCAGCCGCCCACGCGAGCTGTATACGGGTTCTCCTTTGAGAGAATTTGTGCCGCTCCATGACAGATAATCATATCAACAAACATCTGGTTGTGTCGTCCGAAATCGTGCTGTCGACCATGCAACCTCGCTTGCGGACATTGATGACCATGAAGGCTATCAATGACAACGCTAACGCAAAAACAGATGCGGCCAAGCAGATGTGGTTTGTGGGTGTGGGACTTGCGGTTGCAGGGGTTGTGACTGTTTTGTTTTAGACAGGAATATATGTCAGCGTCTGAGGTCAAGTCTCAGTCTGTTTCGTGAAGTATAATTCATATGGGGCATGCTAAAGCTAAACGTACACACCATAGCAGTTTGCCTCGCCCAAGAGGGTCTTGCAATAACGGGTGTGTGGTTAAATCTGTCGTTTTAAAGTAATTTAAATATTTATTTCCATTCACCTCAATTTAAATCTTCACATTCTTAATAAGTGGTGGAAGCCTTTAGATGTCTGAAATGCCGTCTCAGTCATCTGCCGGCTTCCACCGGTGTTATTTTTTAGGTTGTTTTTGGCTTATAGGGATACCTTCCTCGTCACCTTTTTGCATTAACCGTACGGTAGATATGACACTTTACGCATCATATCCCTTACTTGCTCACCGCGCCGCTCATTTCCAGACTTGTTTGGGTT
>JBGSQK010000070.1:0-21036 GCA_041738135.1 Alphaproteobacteria bacterium | reverse complement strand
TTCTTAGCTTTTCACGACACTCCAGGTTTGTAACAAACAGCCTTGACCTCATGACACCCTCCGATTGAGTTTATAATACGGAGGTCAGTCTGGACTATTTTGAAAACGAAAAAAAGATGGGGTTAAATTGACGGTTACGTATTTATAGCTAAAATGTGTAAAAATCTCTTGAAAAATGAAGCCGTAGTACAACCCGCCTCTTCACACTATATAGCTATAAATACTCAACACTTAGGTGAGTAAAATGATCAGGTGCGGTTGCTCTATTTATTTAGCCACCCGTTTTGCAGAATAGATGTAATTTGTACCCTCAAATTACCGTATCTGAGGCAAGTCTTTTCTGATGACTTCTTTTCATCAGCACATAAAATGGAAATCCCGAGAAAATAAAGATCATACCCATAAACACTGCGCGTTCGCCCGCGCCTATGGTTATGACGATAATAAAACTAAATGCAATAAATGTGATGATGGACATTCTTATAAGCTGCCCGATAGGTTTGGCTTGCTCGCTGCTTACCAGTAAATACAAGGATGCAACCGTCGAGTACAGATAAGTTAAAACCACCGTAAAAGTTACAAAAATTACGATAGTGTTAAATTGCTCTACCAATCCGGCTTCATAATTCATATAAAGCATGACTGAAACTAGGCCAGTGGATATAATCAAGGCCAGATAGGGTGAGCCATTTTTTGTATGCTTATCAAAGAACGCAGGAAACAAACCATCACGAGCTGCTGCCACCGGCATTTGCCCTTGCACGAGGATCCAACCATTTAATGTGCCCAAAGTAGAAATTATGGCAGCTCCAGCCACAATGGGGCCAGCCCAGGAGCCGAAAATATAAGCACCAGCGTCCACAAAGGGAGCCGCTGAAACAGCAAGCTCATGGGGCGGCAAAATGCCAAGGATTGCAATCATGGTGCCCACATATATTACTGCCGCTAAAAGGGTGCCATAAATAGTTGCCTTTGGAATTGTGTTCTCCGGGTCAGTCACATCCTCGGCCGGTATGGTAGCAGATTCAAGCCCCACAAAGGAAAATAAGGTCAAAGCGGCTGCAGATGAGATTGCGGTCCAGAAAGGCTGACCGCTTGGGTTAATGGGGAAAAAGTGATCGAAATTAATCTGACAAATTCCTAAAATACCAATAGTCGCCAAAGGCACAATTTTCAGGATCGTTGCCAATAGCTGCACGGTGCCTGCGGTCTGCACACCACGTACATTAATGAAAGTAAATATCCAAACAGTCGCTAGAGCTACAAAGAAAGTCAGACTGAAACTGGCGTTCAATGGGGGCCAAATAATGGAAAGATAACTAACAAAAGCTATGGTAATAGCAGCCACACTAGCCCAGGTACCCACCCAATAGCTCCAAGCCATTTGAAATCCAATAAAATCACCGAAGGCCGCCCGACTATAGGCATAAGGTCCACCAATTTTAGGAAGTGTTCTAGACAGATTCGCAAAAACAAAAGCAAGGCAGATAGCGCCTAAGGAGGTAAGAATAAGTCCCAACAATCCTACGCTGCCATACATTCCCAATGAAGCCGGCATCATAAAAATACCAGCACCAACGATATTGCCCGTCACCAAAGAAGTGGCGCGCCATATGCCTAGACTTGGTTTCGTTCGGTATTGTTGCGTCATCAGGCCTGTCTCATCCTTATGATTTAGGGTGACGTATCTTCATCAGAACATAAAAAGGAAAGCCTGAGAATATAAAAATCATACCCATATAAACGGCTCGTTCACCAGCGCCGATCATAATAAGTATCGTATACAAGAATGCAATCAAGGCAATGAGAGACACGCGGATCAACTTAGCTCGCGACATATTCTGTGGCTTGGTGAGCAACAGATAAAGCTCAGCGACCGTTGAGTAAAGATAAGGCAGCAGAACGGCAAATGTGGTAAACACAACGATAGAGGTAAACTGCTCAACCAAACCTGCTTCATAATTCATAAATAACATGATGGACATGAGGATACTTGAAACAATCAACGCCAAATAAGGTGAACCATTCTTCGTATGCTTATCAAAAAACGCAGGAAATAAACCGTCCCTAGCTGCTGCCACTGGCATTTGCCCTTGTACCAGGATCCAACCATTGAGCGTCCCTAAACTGGAAATAATGGCCGCACAAGCAACCAGTGGAGCCGCCCAAGATCCAAATATATTAGACGCCGCATCCGCGAATGGAGCACGTGAACCAGCCAATTCTTGCGGTGAGAGCATGCCCAAAATCACTATCATCATGCCAATGTAAATAACCGCAGCTAGTAAGGTACCCAAAACGGTTGCACGCGGTATGGTAGTTTCCGGATTCTCCACATCTTCTGCCGGAATAGTTGCTGATTCCAGGCCCAAGAATGAAAACAAAGTTAATGCTGCAGCTGCTGACAGCGCTGACCAGAAAGGCATACCACTAGGATTTATGGGCAAGAAATGTTCTATATTAATTTGCGGCAAACCGAAGATGGCAATCACAGCCAATGGCGCAATTTTCAAGGCAGTGGTCAGCAACTGCACCGTACCAGCCGTTTTCACCCCAATGATGTTGATAAAAGTAAACAACCAAACCGTCAGCAATGAAACGCCAAAGGCAAGGCCCATGTTCATGTTCAGCTCTGGCCAAAAAACTGAGAGATAGCTCACAAAGCCCGTGGCTATGGCTGCATTGCTGGCCCATGTGCCAACCCAATAGCTCCAGGCCATTTGAAAACCAACAAAGTCCCCGAAAGCCTCGCGGCTATAAGCATATGGACCACCAATTTTCGGAAATTCACGACTCAGACGTGCAAATACCAGAGCAAGACAAACAGATCCCGCAGCCGTGAGAGCCCAACCAAGCAGACCTATGGTTCCAAAGACGCCCAATGACGCTGGTAACATGAAAAGTCCTACCCCGACAATATTACCGGTAACCAGCGATGTCGCCCGCCAAATCCCTAAGCTGGGGCGCGTTTTATAATCCTGTGACATAAAGTTAATCCTTTTGAGCTACAGCCGTCGCAAAAACAACATTTTGGCGCCTCGCCGAGGCTTGGTGGCTGACAATCCACTGATGTGTTGCCAGCGCCAATGATGTGGTAATAAGCAATCCTATTCCGACCGGATAAGTGGTCCGATCGTAAAAGAGCGCCATCAAGCTGAGAGTAATAGCAGGAATTAGGTTTTCAATGCAAGCAAGCGATGCAGATGCCGTACCTTTTTGATCAGGAAACTGATCCATGGCCCCCGTCGATGCATTGGCAAATACACCACCCATACCCAATGAAAACACCGAAAGCCCGCCACAAATAGCAAGGCTAGATTCAGGAAAGCCCCATGAAAACCCAATAAATACAAAGCTACCCAAGAAGCAAATCCAAAGAGAAGTTTTAAATACTCGCTCCACACCCAAGCGTTCAATGGTCTGACTATTGATGTACGCACCTATAATAAATAAACTCACCAGGAATGCGGAATAGTAGCCAAAGTGCGTGCGATCAACGAAAAGCCTATCATAAATATGGGGAATTTCAGCCATATAAATCCAAAGGCCTGCGTAAATGATTCCGGAAATAAACGCATACCCTAAAAACGGTCCACAACTTAAAATGCGCTTATAATCTTGCGTCAAGCCCTTCATATTGAATGGTTTTCTTTGTTCCATTTTTAGAGTCTCAGGCATTTTCATCGTCAGCAATATAAGAAAACAGCCGCAGACAAAAAGGATCACAAAGTTAGTTTGCCATCCAAAATACTGCCCCACATAACTGCCAATAATAGGAGCCAGCGCTGGCGACAAGGCCACCACCATATGTATCATGGACATAACTTTGGAAAAGGTTTCTCGGCTATAAAGGTCCCGCACCACGGCAATACCAACCACATAACCAACCGTCTGCCCGGTCCCTTGAATAAATTGCGACACAATAAGACTCTCGGCCGAAAATGCCAAGCTACAGGCCAAGTTCCCCAAAGAAAATATGACCAAGCCAATGATAAATATTTTTCGTCGCCCAAATGAATCAGACAAAGGCCCATACAATGGCGCTGAAAGACAAAAACCCAACAAGGCCACGCTGATCATCAAAGAGATAGTCGTTTCCGATGTGTCAAAATAATCCACCAATATGGGCAACGTCGGCACATAGATATCCGTCGCCATATCCGTAATAGCGATGATAGCAATAAGTAGGCCAGTGATAAGGCGTGATTCTCGAGTTCCCATAATATTTTAATATGCGGTTTTGACAGAATTCATGCAAGTTTTAAATGTGATCTTGAAAAAAATGTAGGTTTGTTGTTTTTCAGGCAAATCCAGTTAATAAGATCACATCAGAAGCCAATTATTTTGACATTTAACCCTGAACATGATTCACTAAATAAGAGAATGGGAATCCACAGGGATTATTTCTTAAAATAAATAGCAAACTCCAATTGCTAAATGAAAAAAAGAGAGATGAACGATATGAATAAGTTTCTTTATGTTACTCAGGCCATTTTCACAGGATTTGTTTTTACTTCTCTTTCCACTTCTGCGACCTCGGCTGTACAGAGTCAGGTTACAGCGGCCGCAGAAGACAGCAGGCAAATCGTCTTTAATTCGGATGAAGAAGATGTTGCGGAAACTATAGAAGCTGAGGAAACTGAGGAAGCTGAAGAGGAGCAATCCTCGACAGAGGATAGCACGGCTGCATCATCTGCTTCGCTTGAAGAAGCTGTCCAGGGGCCACAAGATGAAGCTACTCAAGCCTCACAGGATGATGACGCTGAAGAGGTAGAAGAAAATCAAGAAGTAGAGACTGCCGCTGCAACACCCGAAAGCACACAAAAAATAGAAACACAACCAGAACAGTCCTTAGAAGAAATTCAACAAGCGCAAACCAACGAACAGATCGTTGAGGTTGCCAAGGAAGCAAATCTGTTAGACCAGCAAGCTGAAAATGAGCTCAAAAAAGCCAATGATGCATCCCTACCTCTAGCTGAAAGAATGCAGGCTCAAAACAATGCGCAGCAGATACAACGCCAAGCTACTTATAAAAAAGAAGAGGTGCAAGTAAGGCAGGGCGTCACATCAAATTCGAAAGAAGAGTCGGCTTATGGATTTTAGCTGAATATACGTTATGACGCAGCAAGAAAGAAGTTGAGCGCCTGCCCCGATTAATGGCTGAAATGACAAAGATTGATTTCGGGTGAGCTGTCGTCCCATGCGCCCGCCATCATTGTAAGAGTTGTGCATTGGGTTTAATAAAATACAGTTCTTGTCACTTAGCCTCTTCGTAGCAACATAACTGATGAGAGCTCGCAAGAAGAAGTGACGAGTTTCCTCAAATTCCTGCTGTTTATTCTAACTACTTTTTTTATCAAACACTCACTGACTAAAGTTCGCACTCATACTATGGTTTTGCCTCAGACTTCAATGGAGCCGCCGGCACATCTTTCTTAGCCACCTGTATTTTATTCAGCCTCGATGGAATACCTTCCAGCAATGCCTTCCCTTGAATTCCGATATCCCCAGAAAATGGATAGGTCAGATACACAGCTAATCCGATATTGAATGCTAGCAAAATGCAAACTATACAGATAGATAAATAATGGCTTACAATTTCGCCAGTACGATTGATTGCTACTGAAAATAGAACGAAAAAAGCCCCCGCCAAAATCACAAAGTGCAACCCTATACCTAAAATAGGATCAACAGTCTGAAGTCGAGCCATACGAGTAACAGCAATGCTGTCTAGAAGCCTAAAAATATTGCCATAAGCAGAAGATTGCTCTGCTGTAGGAGTTATGGAGCGCATAATTTCGTATAGCTGATGATGAGCGTTCCATCCATCAGGTATGGCCCTTCCTAAATGCATGGCGGGCCATTCTAATTCCTTCAAAACAGTTAGATAATTTTGAAGTCCGAGAATCATCTTACCTTGAGCGACGAGATCCAAAGCCAAAAGACTGTCGATCATTACGTAAAAGCTGACAGCTTCATCTAAAGTCAACTTGTTTGCATTGGTATAATTTTGCCACAACAAGGAAATGGTAAATCCTAGAAGAAAAGCAAAAGCCCCAGATATCACAGCAAAAGTAGGCGGCATAGTATCTGTCAATAACTTCGGAAAATAGCGCTTCACTATGATGTACGAAGCTAGGGATATCCCTAGGAAGACAAAAAACAGAAGGATGACTAAACCCGTAAAAGGTAGGAAGTTAACCAAACTACGATGATAGGGCATCACGACTCCTTGTTAATCTCAGATTTAAATATAATTTTAACTTACACTAAGAGATTTAACAAGAGCACTTTACTCGTGGCGTTCATTTCTTGAAGATTTGATAATCAACTGGTGGATAATTCAACATATTTTGCCATAAGTAAAATTTATATAATTCACCCAGCCCGGCTCAAGTGAATCTTTATGCGCAGATCCCTCCTTAAAGCCTCATCGATGTAATCGAAAGCGTTTCAGGTACTCAGGAACGACTGATTCCAGAGCTGTCGGCTCAATGTCCAGGTTTTTAAAAGTAAGCGCCTCAGGTGAGACCACGTTGTCTGATTTAATCAGTTTAACCTGATCTTTCGTCAAGACAGGGGATGGAAATATCTGCATGATAGATCCCATGACCAGAGCTACCGGGTAAGGGATGGACATCAACATACGATTTCTGCCTGTAAGTTTTAAGACCAACTCCATCAGTTGCCGGAAAGTATAAGTTACAGGACCACCAAGCTCATAAATTTTACCCGCGTGAGGGTTGCCCCCCTCAGGTGATTCCATAAGAACGCGACAGATAGCCTCAGCTACATCGCCCACATAGGCCGGCTGCATCTTCATCTTTCCGCCTGCAATGAGGGGAAGAAAAGGGGACTTGACAGCCATGGCCGCAAACATATTAAAGAAATTATCTTCGGCGCCGAAAAGTACACTGGGACGCAAAATGGTCGCATTAGGAAAAGCTTTCAGAACCGCATTTTCACCCCGTCCCTTCGAAGCTGAATATAGTGATATGGACTTAGGATCTGCACCAATAGCTGATACCTGAACAAACTTACCCACCTTTCGCTTCGCGGCGGCATGAGCAATGATTTTAGGAACTTGAGCATGAACGAACTCAAAGGTGCTCCTTCGCGACTCAAAGAGAATTCCAATCATATTAACCACATAATCAGAATCACCAATGGCGCCCTCGACGCTTTTTTCATCATGCAAATTCACGACAACTATTTCAAGCATGCCTACCTGACCGGAAATCTTAAGGTTATCCGCATGATCTATATCCCGCACAGCCACCCGCACCAAGGCGCCCAGCTCAATAAGTTTAGGTATAAGATAGCTACCAACAAAACCATTGCCACCAAAAATAGTCACCAGTTTTCCGCGCATATGTCCCCTCAATTCATTTTTATTTTCGTCTAGTCTACAGCGAGCTTCATAAAAAGCAAACAGTTCCTGCTCATTTTTTGACATTTGCGTAGAATTGCAATAGAGTGACCTCTATATGCAACAAGGAGAAATCAAATGAGTCTCGGTATTGGACAAATCCTTATCATTTTAGTAATCGTTCTGGTCATCTTTGGCGCAGGAAAACTGCCGAAAGTGATGGGTGACTTAGGAAAAGGTTTGCGGGCATTTAAAGAAGGCGTTCGCGATGAAGAAGAGGAACTAGCGGAAACCGCACGCAAACTCAAGCAAGACAAGGCTGAGAATGCTTAATTTTGGCACCTGGGGCGAAATTTTAATTATTATGATCACAGCGCTTATCGTTGTGGGCCCCAAGGATATTCCAAAAACCCTGAAAATGGTGGGGCGGTGGGTCTACAAAATACGCCGTGTCACCCAGCAATTCCGCGGATATGTGGACGAGCTTGCCTTTGAAGCCCAGCGTGAAGACATTATGTCTGTCAAACCGGATGTGAAAACAGATGAACAACACCGCTGAAATCCTACAATTCCCAGAGGAGCCTGAGGCCACAGACCTCATAGGCCACCTGACCGAATTGCGGCAACGGCTGATCTATTGTGTGCTGTTCTTTTTTGCCACCCTGGGCGTTTGTTATTATTTTTCCGAAAACATCTTTCAATTCTTAGTGGAACCTCTGGCAGCACTGCTCAAAGATCACCCCGGACACCGCTTGATTTATACCGGTTTAACTGAGGCTTTTGTTACTTATATCAAAGTCTCCTTTTTCGCAGCTGCCTTTGTTTCATTCCCCATGCTCGCCATTCAAATATGGCGATTCATTGCCCCGGGCCTTTTTAAAAGCGAACGAAAAGTGGTTTTATCTTTCCTGCTCACCACACCTCTGCTCTTTGTCTTAGGTGCAGGTTTTGCCTATTATTTCATACTACCCAATGCCTGGAGCTTCTTCCTCTCTTTCGAAACCCCCGGCGGCGTTGGTCAATTACCCATTCAGCTAGAAGCTCGTGTGCACGAATACCTCTCCCTCGTCATGCAACTGGTCTTGGCCTTTGGCATCAGTTTTCAGCTTCCCATCGTCCTTATCCTACTGGCACGCATTGGGATTGTTAAGCAAGAGACCCTACAGAAAAACAGGAAATACGCATTCTTGTTTATCATGATTGCCTCCGCCTTTTTGACGCCCCCGGATGTGTTAAGCATGCTGGGTTTAGCCTTGCCACTCTATATCCTTTACGAAATCTCATTAATAGCGGTAAAATACACTGTTAAAAAAGCAACCATAACAAATGATGAGGAGTAAAGAGTGTTAGATCTGAAGTGGATACGTCAAAATCCGGAATTGTTAGACAAAGGTTTGGAAAAGCGCGGACATGCACCTGCAGCGGAAGCTTTACTTGAGCTCGATCTCAAATATCGCGAATTACAAACAGAGTTGCAAGCTTTGCAAAACAAGCGTAACGACATCGCCAAACAAATCGGCGCCCGCAAACAAAAAGGCGAATCCGCAGACGATCTTATGGCAGAATCGCAGAGCCTGAAAGACAAAATACCTGACGTGGAAGCTCAGGAAAGGCAATTGGGTGAAGACATCCAAACCAAGCTGAGCTATATCCCCAACATGCCTGCTGATGATGTACCAATCGGTGTTGATGAAAAGGATAACCAACTGGTCAGAACCGTTGGAGAGCCCCCTAAATTTACCTTTGAGCCCAAGTATCACTTTGAAATAGGCGAAGACCTAGGCCTCATGGACTTCGAAACCGCCGCCAAAGTTTCAGGTGCTCGATTCGTATTCCTCAAAGGATCTCTGGCGCGTCTAGAAAGAGCCATAGGCGCTTTCATGATAGACGTGCACACAGAAAAATATGGCTATCAGGAAGTATCGCCTCCTTTACTTGTACGCCCACATT
Source organism: Alphaproteobacteria bacterium (assembly GCA_041738135.1). Lineage (GTDB taxonomy): Bacteria > Pseudomonadota > Alphaproteobacteria > JAGOMX01 > JAGOMX01 > JAGOMX01. Next base: position 11,717 of record JBGSQK010000070.1, on the reverse strand, counting down.
CAGTATTTGGTGTGGGACAATTACCTAAATTCAAAGAAGATCTTTTTGCGACCACCGATGATCGTTATCTCATTTCCACGGCAGAAGTCTGCGTGACCAATATGGTGCAGGAATCCACCCTCAACGAGTCTGACTTGCCCTTACGTTATACAGCATACACACCCTGTTTCCGATCTGAAGCCGGTTCTGCAGGAAAAGACACCCGCGGCATGATCCGGCAGCATCAATTCACCAAGGTTGAATTAGTGAGCATTGCCCATCCCGACAAGTCGCAAGAAGAGCACGAACGTCTCACAGGAGCCGCCGAAGAGATTCTAAAGCTGCTGAAGCTACCTTATCGCGTCATGCTCTTGTGCACAGGAGATATGGGCGCAAGCAGCTGTAAGACATATGATTTAGAGGTGTGGCTACCAGGAGAAAACACATACCGTGAGATCTCCAGCTGCTCTATTTTTGGTGACTATCAAGCGCGCCGCATGAATGCCCGCTTTAAACCTGCTGATGGCGGCAAGCCACAATTTGTACACACTATCAACGGTTCAGGCCTAGCAGTAGGCAGAACAATGGTTGCTATATTAGAAAATTACCAACAAGCGGACGGGACGGTTTTAATTCCCGACGCCCTAGTGCCTTACATGAAGGGGCAGAAAGTTATTCAACATGGACAATAAAAAATCGTTGCGTATCCTCATCACTAATGATGATGGAAATAATGCGCAAGGCATAAGGATACTAGCTGACATCGCTCGCACCATTACGGACGATGTCTGGATCGTTGCACCTGCAGAAGAGCAAAGCGGCAAGGGTCACGCCCTGACCTATCGCGACCCGCTGCGTCTTAAACAAATTTCAGAAAAACACTACACAGTGGATGGCACACCCACCGATTGTGTCATTATCGCTTTGCGCAAATTATTGGCCGACAAGTTGCCCGACTATGTACTATCAGGTGTTAATAATGGCGAAAACATTGGCGAATCCATTACACATTCAGGCACCATCGGCGCAGCCATGGAAGCTACGCTGCACGGGGTCAAGGCCATTGCCTTGAGTCAAGTTTCTATGGAATGTTACCCCACCGATTGGTCTGTAACCAAAGCTTATGGTGCTGCCGTATTAAAAAAAATCATGTCACAAGATTGGCCACAAAACGTGCTCTTGAACGTTAACTTTCCCCATGTTAAAGAGGGCAAGGTTAATGGCATAAGAGTCGTGCGTCATGGCCGTAGAAGCGAGATGGGCGGTATGGTGGAATGCTTAGACCCCCGTGGTCGTCCATACTATTGGGTCGGTGTATTGCATAACGAAGTCAATCCACCAGAAGACACGGACCTTTGGGGTGCGGTCAATGACTATGTAACAATTACACCAATCAACATGGATCTTACTTGTTACAAGGCACTTGGTGAGCTTGAGACAACTCTTACACTAGACTTTCCCGAAGATCTAAGAAAAGCAAGTTAACGTCATGGAACACAAAAGGCCTTTACGTATCTTGATTACCAACGATGATGGTATGCAGGCAAAAGGCCTTGCTGTGCTAGAAGAACTTGCCCGTAAATTTACCGATGATATCTGGGTCATAGCTCCCGCAGAACAGCAAAGCGGAAAGGGACACTCCATTACCTGGGGAGCCCCCATACGCATGAGAGAAGTGGCGGAAAAACGCTATGTGGTCAGAGGCACGCCCACCGACTGCATGATTCTAGCTTTACGCAAGATACTCAAAGATAATCCGCCTGACTATGTCCTATCGGGCGTCAATAACGGTGAGAATATCGGCAACTCCATAACCATGTCAGGAACCATCGGCGCAGTTATGCAATCCACATTGCAAGGGTTTAAATCCGTCGCCTTAAGCCAAGTATCCATGGAAGCCATGTCCGCAGATTGGTCCGTGGCAGAAAATTATGGCGAACGGGTATTAAAGAAAATATTTTCCCAAGATTGGGCACCCAACACTCTTTACAACGTGAACTTTCCCCATGTAAAAGCACATGGTGTTAAAGGCATAAGAGTTTTAAGGCATGGACGAAGAACCTTAATGGGTGATATGGTGGAAACCATTGATCCTCATGGCTTTCCTTACTATTGGGTTGGCGTCCTGCACACAGAACAAAATCCACCTGAAGATACGGATTTGTGGGGCGCTAAAAATGGGTATATAACCATAACTCCCATACAAATGGATTTAACCAATTACAAGGCTCTTGAGGAGCTGAAAAACCAACTGAATATGGACTTTGATGAAGAATAAATTCCTATTGACAGCCCTTTTGTTTGCTTGCCAAGCCCATGCGGCCACACAAGTAGCCGTTGTTCAACAAGGGGAAAACCTTGTGGCCGTAGCACAAAGATGTGGCACCACCACGCAAGATCTCATCAAAACCAATGGTCTCCAAAAGCCATACAAAATCTATATTGGGCAACCTCTGAAATACAATAAGCCAGAATCAGTAAAATCACCCATAATTAAAGCCACGCCCAGCGTCAGCAAGACCATCACCATCGAACCACGCAACGAACCGGCAGAAGCCCCTGCCGCACCTCAAGAGGTCAAAACACCCACAGAACTTAAACGAACCGATAAATATTTTTCCTGGCCCATCGAAGGCAAAATCCTATCCGGCTTTGGCAAGAAAAAGCTCGGTCTTAAAAACGACGGCATCAATATCGAGGCCAAATTTCAGTCCCCCGTAAAAGCAGCCGAAGACGGAATTGTGGCCTACGCAGGCAATGAAATAAGGGGATTCGGCAATCTAATTCTAATCAAGCACGGAGAAAACTGGTCCACCGCCTATGCGCACAATGACATCCTACAGGTAGCCAAGGGCGACACCGTCAAGCGCGGCCAAGTCATAGCCAAATCAGGCAACACAGGACATGTGGACACCCCACAAGTGCATTTTGAACTGCGTCATAAATCCAAACCAGTTGATCCCCTGAAACATCTGAAATAGCACTCAGGAACACTTCTGAATTGGTGTTATCACTTTCTAGAAGCGTCTGCGGTGTAAAGTTCCATGAGTTTTTCCAAGCCATCCATTTCCACACCCATGGAAATCATAGCTTCATTGGCTCTTTCCAAGGTAGCTTTATAGTGTTTTTTTGCGTATAGCTTAATAGCATGTTGCATACAAACCTTATGAGATGAAATGTCCATTTTTTGCACCATGGGATAGATCTCAAACAAATAAGTAATAAGGTCTGAGCTAGCCCTGCCAAAGTCGGGGCCAAAAAGCTGGCAGGTGTCGCCGTTACGTAGATCTAAAATGAGTAATTTCGGCGTATAGACCATACTCGTAGACAAGGTCGCTCTGGTAAATATCGCATCTTCTTTTTCCTTTGCGGACTTTTTTCTTAAGGCTTTTATATCCTCGGCGGTAAAGCCTAAACGTTCGTAGGAAAAAAACTTGGTACCATCGGACGTTCGATTTTTACAGTTTAAGTAGACAGGATGTATGGAGGCGGATGCAACCTTAAAGCCATTCTTAAGAAGAATATCATAAACTTCACGAAGCAAAACAGTACAATAGGAGGTCGTCAATGTAACCTGTGCCTTACCGCGTTGCGCTTTGTCGAAACGATTGATAAACTCAACCAATAACCCTTGCTGTGTGCTCTTGAAACCCGCATGCATAACCCCTGCTCTGTCTCCCGGGATATATATGCTCACACCCACACATTCGCACAAGTTGTTTGTAACTATGAAGGGGATTGTCTCAAAGTGTTTGGCTTCTATCACCGCATAGGTGTCCATATTAACGGCATAGAAAATTTGTTCTGTTTTTTCTTGTTTAAATTCATAAAAATCCAATGGGTCCACAATCCTGTGTTGTGTTTTTGGTAACATCAACAGGGGTCGCAGGTTTTTTGGCATTTTGGCTTGGCATTCCAGCTCGTTCAAGAAAACCGAGGTCTGCGTGACGGTGGACCCTTCATCTTTAATGTTCGGTAATTCAAGGAAGTCGTTTGATGCCATGAGGGGTTGAGCGAACAACAAAATGGCGATTAGGAGCGTAAGGAATTGTTGCATAGCAGGTTCTCTATTTCATGGTTAAAGACGAGCGCCACCCATAATCAGATGGCACTGCTGTTCAATTAATTCTCTTCTTCTTTGCCTTTATCAGACATTAATATTTTTTGATCAGCTTCAAAAAAGTATGCTTGTGGATAACACAAGGTTGCTTAAAATGTCAATTACATAACTCAGCTGTCAAATTTTTTTGTTATGAAATAAACTCCGCATCCAACGGATTTTTATATGCAAACAGATCCCGTTCACTTTCAGCTCGATATCTATTTAATTTATTTATTATTGCTACCAACATTTATATTGTAGTACTATTAAACATAAGCATGGCATCAATGCATGGATTTCTTCATGGACCTGTTAAAAACGCGTTTCACCGAACAAGTTGGCATTGAATACCCGATCATCTGTGGCGCTATGTATCCTTGCTCAAGCCCTGGACTTGTGGCTGCAGCCAGCGAAGCCGGCGGTATAGGCATTGTCATGCCCATCTCATTTATGACGACCCGAGGACTGGACTTAAGAGAAGCTTTAAGGGACATCAAATCAAAAACGTCAAAACCGTTTGGCTTTAATCTCATACTGATGCCGGGATATGAAGACAGACTGAAAGCTTGGGCTGACATTGCCTTGGAGGAAGGTTGTCGCTTTTTTGTAACAGCCCTTGGCAAACCCACCTGGGTTGTAGAAAAAGTACACGCCGTAGGAGGCCTGGTTTATCATGATGTAATCAAACGAGAGCATGCCTTAAAAGCTGTTGAAGCAGGTGTCGATGGCCTCATATGCGTTAACAACCTAGCAGGCGGCCATGCAGGCTACAAATTACCGCAAGAACTCTATGATGAAGTAAAGGATTTAGGCAAGCCCATGATCTGCGCCGGCAGTATAGGTGACGAGCATGATTTTGTCGCGGCCCTCAAAATAGGTTTTGATGGCGTACAAATGGCCACACGCTTTATTGCCACGTTCGAGTGCGATGAAACAGATGAATACAAGCAAGCCATATTAGACGCCAAAGCCGAAGATATCATAATGACCAATTTGGGAGATGGGGTTCCTGGCGCCATCATCAAAACTAAAGATGTGGATGAAAAGAAAGTCACTGGCCAGAATCCGATCATTGGCTGGCTGTTGCGCAATCACTATACCAAGAAAATTCTTCGCGGTATTATGGCAAAAAGAGCATTTGGCGGTCAAAGCGCAAACGCAGGCGAGCAAAGATTCTATTCGGCAGGTAAGAGTGTTGGGCATATCCATAAAATTGAACACGTGAAGGATATTGTAGACCGCTTCGCCGAGGCAGCAAGACAAGCTTCACTCACAAAGGGAAAGAAATGAACAAATCCATAGCTCTATTAGCGTTCTTGATATGCAGCCACCAAACCCATGCCACAGAAAACGGTGTCGCCCTAGAGATCGACAAATGGGAAGTCCCAGGCAAGAAAGCAGCCTCAGCTTTGATCAATGGGTGCAAAGCCAAAGCCAAATCCACTTGGACAGCAGGCGGAAGAGGTAATTTCTATCAAGGCAATGAGGAATACCGCACCTGCCTGAAAGAAGCTATTCAAAAAACCGCAAAAGAAATTCTGCCCGCTGATAAGCAGGAAGCATTATTGAAAGACATGGACGCCGCCACAGCTCAAATCACCCAAAGCTATTCCCATATGGCAGATGCAGCAGAAAAAGCCAAACGCGGCAAAGCCTTCGACCCCATCATGGATGCATCTGATATAAGTTATTACGAAGACTTGCTACAAGCCCTATCTGAAGCTAAGGTGCTTTTATCGCAAAAGTAAGGCGGCAACCGTTTCCACAATCAGACAGTTTCGTTCGCTTTCAGAAGTACATTAGTTTGAAGTACACCCAATTCCGGAAATAAATGATGCTATTTCCGTGCCTCCCCGGTCTAGAGCCGGGGTTGCTTTATGCGCAGAGCGTTAGCGACTCATTAATTTCTAAATAGAACTGCTTTGCACAGCACATTATTATGCTGGATCAAGCTCAAGGCCGGGTAGACTTCTAGTATATTAAGGACTACTCGGATCGTTCTGCGACAACTCAGCTAAAATCGCACCTACATTTTCGTTTACAGTTTTATCGATTATGGTGACTGTTTCCTCACCTTTTGGAGTGATTTCCATGTATACTAAATCCGACTTACCTTCATAATCTAGGTACAACATAGTTACGGACCCTTCTTTACTGGATCCTTTTATATCAAAATTAAGCACAAGCATACCCGCCATATTACCATTCTTCAGCAATTTTGATTGGCTGTTAAATCCGATGAACGAGTTTTTTACAATGGGAGCCCCAATCATCTCAACAACTTCAACGCTGCTATTGAGCTCGGCCAACGCCCTATCCTTTGTTTCGCCTGTATTGATTTTGTAAGTCATAATTCCTAGCGTGGAGAATAGGATGACAAATAAACCGACTATAAGTAGACCAAATATAGCGGCAGCAATATTCCATTTTCGCTGTCTCTGAAGAAATGCTTCCACATTGTCGGATTCATATTTTTCCCAAGCCCATTGATTTCCTTTAGCGCCAAGGACAAAAATCATAACTATATTTACCAACGGCACCAGAGCCAAAAGACCGATCCAAACGTTGTTAGCAATAGCCCAAATCCAAGAGAACACGAAGGCGCCCCAGTTCCATCGCCTAATAATTTCCGGGGTATTCTTCTTTATTGGTTCCGACATAATTTCCTCCATTAACATCAATTCACAATTAATTATACACCCAATTTGTTTAATATTTCATGAACAAAATTGCTTTAGTTAAATAATTTATTAGTAATCTTTAGTTAATAAATAATATGTGAATATTATAATAAGTGTTGGCAAAGGCATAATGCAAATCACCCAAAGCTACTCCCACAAGGCTGACGCAGCAGAAAAAGCCAAATATGGTAAACACTTGATCCCATCATGGATGCATGTGATTTAATTTACTACTTCACTGATTTACCTACTGCACGAAATTGTTGCAAGCTTTCATCAGTCATATTGGGAAACAGAATGTCTTTCTCAAATCTACGCACCACAAATTCAAAGTTATCAGTATATATACTTCTAAATATCACATTGGGATTGCCTTTGTATTTAGCAAAAATTTGGTCAAATAGATTCATTGGTAGAAATATACTGAAATGAAATCTGCCTATGGGAAACGTCACAGCCTCTGATACTTGCTCTTCGTAATGGAAACAGTGAGGTTCTTTGCCCTGCGTATTAAGGAGATCAAGGATTGTATCTGGTAGTTCTATGGACCTTATGGGGTTATATGAGAGCATAACCTCGTGTAATCCTTTCAAGGCCATCAAGTCCAATGGGAACTCAGTTAGATTGTTGTGGTAGAGATCAATGTCGCGTAAATCCAAAAGTTGATTCATTTGAACCGGGAGCCTGGTAATTTTATTACACGATAGCCTCAATTGTTTTAAACTGATGAGGTTGCCTATGCTGTGAGGTAACTGCTCAATCGCATTGTCTCTAAGATTGAGCTCCAAGAGATTTGTAAGGTTACCAATGCTTTCAGGAAGTGCATTTAATTTATTTCTCGATAAGTTTAAGGTTTTCAACTTTAAAAGCTGCCCTAGTTCAGGCGGAATTTGGCATAGTTTCTGATCTTGCATATCAAGTTCTGATAAATTCGTGAGATTGCCAATAAATTCAGGACAAATATGTAGTTTCTCTCTCTGATAAGGGCTGGAGAGTTTCAAAGAACTTAAAAGCCGTAGTTGTCCCACGCAAGGAGGTAGCCGAGTGAGTCTCAAGCACTCTTTATAGTTAAGGTCTAGACTATGTTTTTTAGATTTATCCGCTTCATCAAATTCCCTTTGGGTGAAATAAAATACCGTTGATAAATCCAGCAGTCCATTCTCGAGCTGAACGCTACATAAATCCTTAGTTAAGACATCTACACGACTCTCCCAGCTTCTATCAATTAAATCCTTCAATGGCATAAGTGGAATAAGCGGCACTTGCAACTGCGCTGCCAAGGTAAGTTCTGCTGGGGAAAATTGAGAAATTAACAGCTGTTTTATCCGATTCAGAAAATGTTCATAATTGATAAATCCATAAGCATATGAATTTACAATAATGGCTTGAAGGTTATACGCTAGCAAACGACAAAACTCATTACGTCTTAGAATGATGGGAGCAAAATAGACACTATCCGCAGTCGATGCATGCCTCAAAGCGCAAACATCCGGATAAGTCAGGTGTTTACATACAGAAGTTTTAAACACATCAATGGGAAGCAGTGTAAAAGGGCTAGCAGAATAAAGCCGCCGCTTTTGCTCAGGCTCAGCCGCATCCTGAGTCGCGAACGTCTGCACCGATAAAAGTAAGCTAAGTATCAATGCTATCTTGAGTTTCATTCTTATATCCTTGATAAAATACTCTAGAATTAAACATGATATAGCTGATAAATATTTATAATTTACACTCAGTACCCATACCATACCAAAACATATTGGTCAAATTTCTCACATGTTTGCATTTAGAAAAAAAGTAAATCCGGAAAGAGTTAAATTAGTTGTTAATCTCGATTTTTAAAACGCCCCATACCCAGAAAGTATGATAGCGGGAGGGTTATTAATATAATGAATCAGTCAATTCATCACTTAGAACTTATAAAATGATCAATTTTTTTAATGATCGTTGCATAAAATTGGGTGGAGAATAAATGCCCCATATTGGGAATTACAGCAAGTTCCGAATACGTTATAGCCTTTTCTAAAGCTTTGCCATGATCTAAAGGGAAGGTGATATCTTGATCACCATGAATTATAAGGGTAGGGACAATAATTTTGCTCGCGGCGCTGTTATATAAATCAAAGGAAGCATGAGTCGCTTTTACCTGATTATTCAGGCCCTCTGGATTACGCATTCTCACAAAACTTTGAAGAGTAAGCTGATGCCAAAGTCCTTCATCGAAGGGAGCTTTACTCCCATTCATTGCACGCTTCATTTCTATCATGTGCTTAATCTTATCATCTAATGTCTTTGGAGGGTTTTCTAGATAGCTCTTCACAACGCTAAGATATTCAGGTGTTGGTTGAGAAAGTTGACCCTTTGAAGGCTTGCCTTCAAGGGCATCAAAGACCGGTCTAAAATCTAAAGTAGTGGAGAGAAGAGTCAGGGTTTTGAGACGCTCAGGATGTTTTGCTCCAACAATCATAGAGATTAATCCGCCAAGCGAATACCCAACAATGTGCGCCTTATCAATGCCGTATCCGTCCAGTATGGATGTGACATCATTTGCCATATCTGCAAGAGTGTAAGGGGATTCGTCGTAGTTAATTGAAGATGAAAGTCCTGTGTCTCTATGATCGTATCGGATAACAAAATAACCTTTGCTCGCCAATGCTTCACAAAATTTTTGTGGCCATTCGTGACCTTGGCATCCAGTACCCATAATTAATAGCAAGGCTGGATCATTTTTATTACCAAATGACTCACTCCAAAATTCAAGTCCATGGTTTTGAATGACTTTTTGCTCAAAAGCACAGAGAGTTACTGAAGATAAACAAAAAACACCTAGAAATAAATTTAATAAATTCCGTATCCTCATTATAAGCCTTTAGAGTGTGTATCATATCTTCCCATGAAGATAGGGGAGGTGCAAATTTTAGTCAATCTCGAAAATTGCATCTCATGTTTGCTAATGGAAAAAGAGTATCTTTGTACGACAGCTATGCTTTCCGCATGCTTCAGTAATATCATGCCTTATTAGTATAAAGTGAACTTTTAGAAACCTGATGCGTTCTCTTGCTCAAGATGTAATCAGGTTAAAATAGATGTTTTCTCGGCTTTTAAAATCCCCTGTACTAAATGTACATGATAATGACACAGGCGAGTGTAGCTCCATAGGTCAACACCATTTATTTACCCTGATTCAGGATTTCTCCTATTCGCTCTTCTTTTGTACCCTCTATGCTTAATAAATATTTAATCATTTGCACGCTATAATCTATTCAGGATCATTCCTGCAAAGACACCAAAAACGCTTTGCTCAACCTTGAAAGGACGAAGAAAATGAATATACATTTAATGATAATGACAGCGATGCTTAGCTTAGGCATCTCATACAGCTGTGAAAGTAGTGATACGTATAAGAACAATGGGGAGGTTTGCGAGAAAGTAGGAGATTGTAAATCCCTTGTGTGCATAGACAAACAGTGTGAGCCGGGCAAAGCAAGGCCAGGGGAGAAAGTTTTATTCCTAGAGGAATGCGCGAGTCAGAAGGTGTCCTGCGTACCGGATAAGAATTTATGGAGGAACGAGTTGGCTTCACTGAGTGAGGAGGCGTTTTGTGAGAAGATGAGAGTCGATGTTGCGCAGGGGCGGATGTGGCCGGCTGGGTCTTTTGCCAATCCTGAGTACTTGGTTTTTAGATGCGAGTAAGATCGTGGTCTAGATTTTTATTGACATTGAGCCAAGGTAAACACCTTGGTCCCGGGTACCCAACACGAGATGATACTGGGCAGATGAGCTAGAACACTTACGTCAAACTCCGTTAATGTCGATAAGCCGCACTTCAGCCAGCAAGCCCATTTGCCGAGGTATTTACGCAGCAAGGGTATTGGGCACTTCAGTTCCTAAAAGACATGAATTTGGATTACGCGTGGGTTATTTTAAAATCTGATTTGAGGTCATATCATTCTTGTTATAGTTAAGCACTAGAGAAGCGTCCGCACTAAAAGGCAAGTGGCATTGCTGACGTAAAGCATTTAGCTTTTCCTTAGTCTTATCCAATATGCCTCTCTCATTGTTATGCCCCTTATAAACCGTTGTTTTGAAATATTCAGCTAGCTTGTCTGCGGGGTTTCTTCGACCTATAGCGGTGCTGTTCCAAAGGGTAAACGGAGACAAAATATCCTTCACAAGATCCTCAACAATGTTGAAAAAGCCGTTTACGATTCTATAGTTGTTAATGCGAGAGGCTTCATAGTCCGGATCCTCCTTAAGGCGTTCATGCCGCTTATCCATTTGCCTTATAAGATCTCTATAGAACACGCCCTCAGCTTCAATTGTCTGGTACAGACGCACTGCATCGCCCAGACATGCATTAAAAGTAGATTCATAGCCATTGCCTAAACGATCGTACAGCTTCTGTAGCTCTGGTAAAATATGAAATTGTTCTCTCAATATTTTCTTCACGACCGCTGACTCAGAATCCCGAGTACCGTCCCAATCAAATGTCTTGGTATCCAGCCTTACTTTTACACCAAATTTGGATAGATCATACTTTGCAGTCACAATAAGATCGAAGGGAATCTGATCAGTTAGCTTGTGGACACCGGGGCTGTCTATAACAGTTACTTCGTATATGTGGGATGCATGGACGTTCTGTAGAATACCAGCAAATAAAAGACCAGTTAAGATGACATATTTCATAATAATTCCTCAAATTCACAATATTAGATTTAGTGAAATAAATATTAAGGCAATTTCACAACAGCCTTTCCTTTTGATATAAGATTGATTTCAAAATTTGTCAAGCAATATTAGTAAAAGATTAGAATCCGTGTGAGCGTATAAACAACCCCACCCCTGCGGTATACAATTAGCTTGCTAGAGCAGCGGATGCCTTATTCAGGGCGGGTTTGAAGTTGAACGGCAGCAATTGGCTTAAATCTTTCGTCGTATGAATATTTTCTAACGCATGT
>JBGSQK010000066.1:0-50929 GCA_041738135.1 Alphaproteobacteria bacterium | reverse complement strand
CCGCCGTCGCCGCCGTCGCCGCCGTCGCCAAAGCCGCCGTCGCCAAACTCTCCAGATTCAACACCTTCAAAGAAGCCATCCTCATCGAACCCTTCTTCACCGAACTCTTCTGGCAAGGCTTCCTCAATAGATTGAAGGTCCTCTGCGGTAAGCTCTTCACCAGTCTGTGCAGAAATGGGATTGCCATCGTCACCTGCCAAGAATGGATTTCCATCTGCATCTGTTATTGGATTGCCCTGAGAATCGGATAGAACGCGATTGCCATCTTCATCCACTAAGATGTCATTACCGTTTTCATCCTTCGGGATTTCCTCCTTTAGTGTGCCGGGTTTTGCCACGGGTTTAGCTTTACTAGCTTTTCCCTTACCGGCTTTTCCACCCTTTGCGGCAGCTACCGCTTTAGCAGCATCTTTCTTTTTGACAGATACTGAACCACCCTTCATGGTCTTAGCACCTATATCACTTTGTGAGATATCGGCTTTTTGTTGTTCTAATTTTGCCTGCTCCTTCGGTTTGGGATTTGGCTTGGCCACGTCGCCATACTTAACGCCTGCTGGCTTTTCGCCCGCCTTACGAACTGTAATTTTTTCATCATCACCCCCTGAAGGACTGGGAGCCTCCTCTGGAGCTGCTGGAGCTGCTGGTGGGGTTGCAATAGAATCTTGAACCACCATCGGTCCCAATAAAAGGCCGAGAACAACTACAAACATATGAATGTTATGTTTTTTTTCAACTTTTATCATGAATTCTCTCCGATTTAATGTAATGAGTGATTATCTTATATGTTGGATAGTATCATGACTAGCTTAAGGATGTATTAATTTTGTTTAAATTTTTTTGTTTGTTTGCTGATTTGGCCTTTTAAATCTAAGGTGCGCAAGGGAAAAGAAAGCAATTATTTCTGTTGTTCCATTTGTGAGCCCGACGCAGCTGAACTACGTCGGGATAGTTTTCGTTTATAGATCAAACCTATTAAGCAGAACTTCAGTAACTTTAATCTACCTTTAATGAATCCCCCGCAACACTAACCTTTAGTTCTTTGCCCGCTGAGCCAGCAAGAATGAGGTTCGCGATTTTGTTTTGCAGCTCTTTTTGGATGACCCTTTTTAGGGGGCGAGCCCCATATATGGGATCATAACCCTTTTCGGCCAACCAAGCCGCCGCTTCATTTGATACACTGACCTTTAATCCTTGTTCCATCAATATCTTATTTAAACGCTGGATCTGTATGCTTACGATACCTTCCATATCCTCCTGTTTAAGGCGGTCAAACAATATGATCTCGTCCAGACGATTTAAGAATTCTGGCCTGAAAGCAGTTCTTACCACTTCCATCACTTCTTCCCGCACTTTTTCCGAAGGCTCCCCCGGCTCGAGCGATGCAAGGATATGGCTGCCCAGGTTAGAGGTCAGTATAATCAGGGTGTTACGAAAGTCTACTGTTCTACCCTGACCGTCTGTCAGACGACCATCATCAAGCACTTGCAACAAAACGTTAAAGACGTCTGGGTGAGCTTTTTCAACCTCGTCAAAGAGAATAACTTGATAGGGTCTTCTGCGAACAGCTTCGGTGAGAGCTCCACCCTCTTCATAACCCACATAGCCTGGGGGAGCGCCTATCATGCGCGAGACCGCATGCTTTTCCATATACTCGGACATGTCTACACGTAGCAAAGCCGTGTCGTCATCAAACAAGAACTCAGCCAAAGCTTTTGTAAGTTCCGTTTTACCTACGCCCGTGGGGCCCAGGAATAAAAAGGAACCCAAGGGTCTATTGGGGTCTTGCAGCCCTGCTCTGGCGCGTCTAACGGCTTCGCAGATAGCGGCAATGGCATTGTCCTGTCCTATGACCCGATTATGAAGCATGTCTTCCATATGCATAAGTTTTTCTCGTTCTCCAGCAAGCATCTTATCCACTGGTATTCCCGTCCATTTGGATACGATGGCAGCTATGTCGCTGGCCTTGACCTCTTGATTGATCAAATTTTTTTTATCTGATCCGTCTTCTTGCTTAGAAGCTAGTTTTTTCTCCAACTCTGGTATAATGGCATAGGCCAGTTCACCCGCGCGCGACAGTTCACCATCCCTTTGCGCCTTTTCTAAATCACTGCGCGCCTTATCAAGCTCCTCATTCCATTTCTGGGCCACATTTATTTTTTGCTTTTCTTCCGTCCAGACCTCGGTTAAATCTTTGGATTTCTTTTCCAATTCCACAAGATCTTCTTGAATCTTCTGCAAACGGTCCTTCGAAGCCTTATCACTTTCTTTCTTTAAGGCTTCATTTTCAATTTTGAGCTGGGTAATTCGCCTGTCTAATTCGTCAATTTCTTCGGGCTTGGAATGCACTTCTATACGCAAACGGCTTGAAGCCTCGTCTATGAGGTCAATGGCCTTATCTGGTAAGAAGCGATCCGTGATATAACGATTAGAAAGCTGTGCAGCGGCAACAATGGCACCGTCTGTGATTCTTATACCATGATGCACTTCGTATTTTTCTTTAAGACCACGAAGGATAGAAATTGTGTCCTCAACTGTGGGCTCGGGAATAAAGACGGGTTGAAAACGTCTGGCCAGGGCTGCATCTTTTTCGATGTGCTTACGGTATTCATCCAATGTGGTGGCACCCACGCAATGAAGTTCTCCTCGTGCAAGCGCGGGTTTGAGCATATTGGATGCATCCATGGAACCTTCAGCAGCTCCTGCGCCCACTAAGGTGTGCAATTCGTCGATGAACAGAATGATACTTCCTGAGGCATGGGCAATATCTGCCAGCACGGCTTTTAGCCGCTCTTCAAATTCTCCCCTGAACTTCGCCCCTGCAACCAGCGCGCCAAGATCCAAGGACATGAGTTGCGTGTCTCTTATGGTTTCAGGCACGTCACCGTTGACGATACGTTGTGCAAGGCCTTCCACAATGGCTGTCTTACCTACACCAGGTTCGCCTATGAGGATGGGATTGTTCTTTGTGCGACGTGATAAAACTTGAATAGTGCGTCTGATTTCCTCATCGCGCCCAATCACAGGGTCAAGCTTGCCTTCCCTGGCTAGCGCCGTAAAATCACGGGCGTATTTTTTTAAGGCTTCATAACTATCTTCGGCGCTAGCGCTGTCAGCTACCCTGCCCTTTCTCAGCACATCAATAGCGGCTTTCAGTTTTTCAGGTGTTACACCGGCTTTGGATAGAATTTCGCTTGCCTTATTTGATTTGGATTCGACCAGAGCTTGCAAGAGGCGTTCAACGGTGACGAATTGATCGCCACTTTGTTTGGCCAGCTGCTCTGCTCGATCAAGCACTCGAGCAGCATCCGCGTGCATATAGACTTGGCCTGCGCCAGCTCCTTGCACCTGCGGTATTTTTGCTAGCTCAGCGTCCACCTGTAAAAGAACTTGTCCCCAATCGGCACCGACCCGCTCTAGCAAGATCTTGGCAACACCGTTTTCATCTTCAAGCGACGCGGCAAGGAGATGTTCTGGCGTTATTTGTTGATTGGAGTTCCGAATGGCCAGCTTCTGAGATGTTTGTAAAATATCTTGTAACTTTTGCGTGTAGTTCGACATGTCCATGTTACGTTATGCCCCTATTGAAATTTCCAATTTGAAAAGCCACTCAAGAAACATATTACTATACGAAATACTTTTAAAACTCAGTCTAGAACCTGGCAAAACTGTGATCAAGATTATACCCTTGAAATTAGTTTGTCACGCCAGGAATAATGGTCGGATCACTGATCATAAGAGGACTAGACAGGGGAGTCATCACTGGTTCTGTCATGGGGGGAGCGATGGGTGCTACTTCCGTTTGAACAGGTGCCTGCGCCGGTGCGGTCACAGTTGGAAACGTTTGGCGTTCGTTGATAACCCTGTAATAGTGTTCCGCATGCTGGTAGTGTTCTTCCGCTTGCACATGATTGCCAGCTGAAATAGCTTCGCGGGCCATGTTTAAATATTTTTGATTCATCTCGCGGGGATTTACGCGAACGTTGTTTGATCGAGACGAATCTCTGGGCTGATCATGACGTCTTGAGTCACTGCGTCCATTATCTGAACGACCGTTGTTTGACCTGCTTTGCGTTGACTTTGTATATGTAGGCTTCATTATCTTATTCTACTCCTTATTAGTCGGCCCAAAAAATGCGGGTCCGTGTAAGTTTAAATTTCATTTCTTAATATTTTCCGAAAATATATGCGATTTATCTCAATCGCCGTGCCGTCCTTTTATACATCTCAGTATGCCGGCTAAATCTTTACGAATCTCTAACACATGTAAATTATTTTCATTCAATATCTGCGAAACCATGCTTTCTTGGTTGATTCCAAATTCAATAGCAAAAAAACCATTGGGTTCCAAGTGCTTATCAATTATTGGAGCTATTTTCTTATAGCATTCCAATCCATCCTCACCGCCAACCAGCGCTAACTTTGGGTCATAATCACGCACCTGAGCTGAAAGAACGTCATAATCAGCTTGGGTAATATAGGGAGGATTTGAAACGATAATATCAAACTTCCCTTCCAATTTTTCTCCCCAGTTACTCTGGAGAAATACAGCTCTGTCATTCAAACACAAATTGCAGGCATTTTCTTCCGCCACATTCAATGCCTCTTGCGAGAGATCAACCCCAACGCCAAATGATTTTTTAAGCTCGTGCAACAGGGATAAAAGTACACACCCGGTACCTGTGCCTAAATCTAAAATCCTATTGGATTTACTCTTATCAACTGATTCCAAAACGGTTTCAATTAATATTTCCGTATCCGGTCTTGGATCTAACGTATCCTTCGTTACTTTAAATGGAAGTCCCCAAAATTCTTTCTCACCAATGATCTTTGCAATTGGTTGACCCTGCAGCCTTAGCTGAATGAGATCCCTGTAATGCTTTTCCTGCTCTGGCGATAATGTTCTGTTCGGATCTACAATCAGATCGGCTCTTGTGCACTTCAGCACAAAACACAATAAAACTCTTGATTCCAAGATTGCCAGATCACCGGACAAAACTTGCAGCAATGGTACCTGCTGCCTTAAAATTTCCTTAATTGTTATGGAGGACATATAGATTGTACGCTAAATATCAATTTCTGCAAGCTTATTCGCTTGGTCTTGGGTAACTAGGGCATCTATTAGTTCATGAAGATTGTTGCCATTGAGTATTTCCTCTAGTTTATAAAGGGTCAGACCGATTCTGTGATCGGTGACTCGACCTTGCGGAAAGTTATAGGTTCGGATGCGTTCTGACCTATCGCCGCTACCAATTTGATTCTTGCGGGAAGCCGCTCTTTCTGCTTCTAATCGGCGACGTTGCTCTTCATAAAGTCTGGCGCGCAAAATCTTCATAGCCTTGGCTTTGTTCTTGTGCTGGGATTTTTCATCCTGCTGCGCCACCACCACACCTGTGGGTATATGGGTAATACGAACGGCGCTGTCTGTGGTATTTACGTGCTGACCACCAGGACCGCTGGATCTGTACACATCTATACGCAAATCTTTTTCGTCAATATGGATATCCACTTCTTCTGCTTCAGGTAGCACGGCGACGGTTGCGGCGGATGTATGTATGCGTCCGCTGGTTTCCGTATCGGGCACACGCTGTACGCGGTGAACTCCTGATTCATACTTAAGCTTCGCGAACACGCCCCGACCTGTGATCGTTGCGCTGGCTTCTTTGATACCGCCCATACCGGTTTCATGAGCTTCCATGAGCTCATAACGCCAGCCTTGAATTTCCGCATAGCGCTGATACATACGCAGCAAGTCTGCGGCAAACAACGCAGCTTCATCGCCACCCGTACCTGCCCTAACTTCCAAAATAGCGTTACGCTCATCGGCTTCATCTTTAGGCAGCAAGTGCACTTTAATGGCAAACTCAAGGGTTTGAATTCTTTCTTCAAGCTCTTGTTTCTCGTTTTGCATCATCTCTTTAAATTCTGCATCCAATTCAGGATCAGATAGAGCGGCTAGCAAGCTAACAAGCTCACTTTCTGCTGTACGCAAAGCTTTGATGGACTCGACAATCTCTGTCAGATCTGAGTATTCTTTTGAGGCTTTGGCAAAGTCTTGGTTAGACATCTCATTGCCCTTAACCAATTGTTCACCCAGCTGTTCATGACGAATGATAATTTTATTTAGTGCTGCTTCTAAACTCACGGGAGATACTCTTTCATAAGCTTTGTAAAAATGGAACGAGAGCGTCCATATTTATAGTCTGTTGCTCGCCATTGTCAAGATTTCTAACAGTTACTTGGCCAGCGGCCATTTCATCATCACCAAAAATAACGGCAAACTGGGCGTTCTGCTTATTGGCTCGTTTTAACCGTTTTGTAAGCGAGCCAGAATAGCCCAAATCCGTTGCAATGCCTTGCTGACGCAGTTGATAACTCAAAGTTATAGCCCTTTGTTCCGCTTGTTCTCCTAAAGGAACAAGAGTTACGGGACGTATTTGTAATGGCTCCAGTTGGCTCAGCAATAGCAACCGATCAAGCCCTGCTGCCCAACCCACGCCCGGCATCGGAGGTCCGCCCATTTGCTGAACGAGACTGTCATATCGACCACCGGCGCAAACGGCTCCTTGTGCCCCCAGTGCATTTGATGTGAACTCAAAGGTGGTATGGCAGTAATAGTCAAGACCGCGAACGATTCGATAATTCAAAACATACTTTATGCCTAAAAGATCAAGACCTTCCAGCACACCAGCAAAAAAATCTTCCGATGCTGAGTTTAAGTAATCCCTGTATAAGGGAGCATTGGTCACTATTTTAATATCTGTCTCGTCCTTGCTATCAAGAATACGCAAAGGATTTGAGTCCAAACGACGGATGCTGTCCTCAGACAAAGAACTCTGATGATCTTTGAGGTAAGCAATCAATGCTGCCCGATATGCATCCCGACTTTCCGTGTCCCCAAGACTATTTAATTCGAGGGTCACATCACCATCTAGCTTTAAAGCCTGTAAGATTTGATGACACATAGAAATGACTTCTATGTCGGCCAGGTTTTGCTGGACACCCAGAAGCTCGGCCCCCAATTGGTAAAACTGCCTGTAACGGCCTTTCTGGGGGCGCTCATAGCGAAACATGGGGCCACTATAGTAATATTTTAAGGGAATTTCTTGAGTCAGACCATTAGAAATGACTGCCCTTACCACACCAGCCGTGCCTTCTGGTCTTAAGGTGATTTCTTGCTCGCCCCTATCCATAAAGGTATAGGTCTCTTTGGTCACCACATCCGATGTCTCACCCATATGTCTGAACACGGGTGCAAACTCAAACAGAGGCGTTTCGATCTCTTCATAGCCATAGCATTTAAGCACACCGTAGGCTGCATCTAAAATTGAACGAAATTTCTGGCATACGTCAGGCAGTAAATCGCGCGTACCGCGCACAGGTTGAAACACAAAAGTCTCCATACAATGTTTACTCATATTTTATTACATAGTTCTGCGTCAAAAAGCCAGTACTTATAGAAAATTAAATGCTTTATATCATACATTGCTTCATAAATTCATCCACCGTTGTCATACCCGCGAAGGCGGGTATCCAGCACAAGAAGTGGAGCATCGCGACTCAAAATAGCCTATATTGAAGCGGCTGCGCCGCACTTTTGCTCTGGATTCCCGCCTTCGCGGGAATGCAAAAGGTGACAAATAATGAGTTAGATAATTAACTACTCAACTTCCGCAGGCTCCTGAGAAAAATGAATGCTCTTGCCTCGCAAGATTTCACCAGCCTTGCCCAGCCCTTCGTAATATTTCCCATTTACATAAAATGAAATACCACCAGCATTGCCTGTGGAGAAGACCAAACTTGGCTGAGCTTCTAATTCTTGTGACTCTCCGGCCTTAAGGGTCTTACTCAGCAGAACTTGTCCTTTGTTGTTTTTCACTTCGACCCAACTTTCGTCTTTGGCCAGAATGATAAAACTTTTGCCTTCGCCCAAGTAAATATTATTGGCTTGGATCTTGATTTTTGCAGCTCTGGTTTCTTCATAAGGACGGGTATCTGGAATGGGAAATATGGGATAAGCTTGGGAGTAAGCATTTTTTTCTTCCAGAACTACCGGCGTTTCCACAGGCTCGACTTTATCTATAGCCTCAATTTTTTCTTCAAGCGCCTTCACATCCTGAGATGATACACCCTCTGCGGTTAAGTCTTCAGTCACAACCGGTGACAAATGCTGAAATTCATCAATTACTTCTTTATTTGGCTTTAAGTAGAGCCATGACACAATAATTAACATAGCTAAAGCAGTTGATATGGTAACTAAGGTAGAGGTGGGAATGCTTCTTTCGGCAGCCGGAGCAGGAAAAACGAGAGTTTCTTCCCTAATACTTTGCGTAAATTGCTCTTTAAACTTATTCACCATGCTTTCAGCATTAAGACCTAAATAAAGTGCATATGTCTTCAAAAACCCAATGGTGTAGACAAGTTCAGGCATTCGCGCCCGATTATCATCTTCTAATGCAACTAGATAAACTTCCGAAATTCTTAAAGATCGTGACACTTTTTCCAGTGCTTCACCACGCGCAAGACGCGACGATCTAAGAATCGACCCAACCGTATCTTGATTGTCTTCAAGATTAGTCTGAAAATCATCAATGATATATTCTGTCTGTTTTAGAGCTGCTCTGGGCATGTAGTGACCTGCCTTTACTTTTATTGAGTCTTCGAATTTTTTGGTTCGCGCCCTTGATAAAAGAGAAAGAACCATCACGAATCGACCTATTATTAAACATAAATTGCATCTACGCAAGAAAAACTAACAAGCGTTAAAGAGTTATGTTATGGTCGTGAGCGTATGCCTGACATTCATGGCGAATATTGCTGGAAGATTTGCTTAGTAAGCGATTGAGATATAGTTGAAAGTCCTTTAAATGGAGACTGCGAATCATCAACTTTATCCTTCCCACAGACGCGGCTGCTATGGATAAGGAATTAAAACCTAAGCCTAGTAAAACCATAGCCTCCTCAGGAAATGAAGCTAACTCTCCGCATATATGTAAAGGGACTTTTTCTTTCTCGCAGGCCTCTAGAATATTTCTTAAAAAATTCAGAAACCCTGAAGAAATTGGATCGTATAGCTTGTTAAGAAGCAAATTACTTCTGTCCGTTGCAAAGAAAAATTGAAGCAAGTCATTTGTACCCACTGACAAAAAATCTACCTGTGGCAACAATGTATTTAGCTCGTAAGCAAGGGACGGCACTTCGAGCATGCTTCCCACTTGAATGGATAGGGGCATTACCTCACCCTTAGTAGTAGCTTGGCTTACCTCCTGATCAATTAATTTCCTCGCTTTGATAAATTCATTGGCGGTCGTGACCATGGGAATCATGATAAATAAATTTTCACCAGCCGCCGCCTGTAACAGGGCCCTGATTTGGAACCTGAATAATGCTGGCCTATCTAGACTGATTCTAACGGCTCTCCAGCCCATGGCTGGGTTTTCTGCCTTAGGCATTTCCAGATACGGAACAAGTTTATCGCCACCTATATCCAACGTTCTGAAAATAACGGGCAAGCCCTTGGCTTTATTCAGAATTTCTTTATAAAGAGATTTCTGCGTTTGCACATTGGGCAAAGAACTTTCCAACATGAACGGTATTTCTGTGCGATAGAGACCAACGCCTTCCAGACCCAGGGGATCAATACGATCAACGTCCATGGGCAGACCAGCGTTTAGCCTTAAGGTTATTTTGAATCCATCTTTGGTAATGGCGGGCTCGGTGATGACCGATTGAATCTTTTCAATGGCTCTTTGTCGGGAAACCATCTTTGCCTCGTATTTGCCCAGGAGCTGGCCACCAGGCCTCACCATTACTTTTCCCCGATCTCCATCAACGATTAATTGATCCCCAGGCTCCACCTTAAGCAAAATGCCGGGCACTTTTGCGACCACAGGTATATCTAAGGCCCTTGCAACAATGGCCACATGGGCAGACTGCATGCCGTCTTCAATCACTAAACCTGCTACACTGCCTTTTTCGTAATCCATCAATTCGGCTGGCCCCATACTGCGTGCTACCAAAATGATTCTCTCATCCCTTTGAAGAGCTACGTTTTTATGCATATGACCAGAAAGATATTGCAAAAGACGTCCGCTTAAATCCTCAAAGTCAACCAGGCGAGCATGCCAAAAGGCATCCCCCGTTTTACTCATCATTCTCTTCATGTCGTTTAAGACTTTTTCCACAGCAGCTTCTGCCGAAAGTCCCTGCTCGATGGCTTGGTTGAGACGATGTTGCCACCCTCGGTCAAATGCAAGCATTCTGTATACTTCAAAGATCTCTCTGTGATCGCCTTCTTTTTGCAAATCATCTCGAGAAAATAAGCTTTTCAAGGAAACCTGCATAGCAACCAAAGACTTATGCAGTCTTTTCTTTTCACTGTGCAGGTTGGCAGCTAATTTCTTGCTGAATAAAGGAAATACGTGGTGAAACACAGCCGTTCCCTTGGCTATGCCGGCATTCAGGCTAAATCCAGAGAGTTCTGTGGGTAACCATGAAATGCCTTCCTCGACACCAAATTGTTCTAAGGGTAGAAATTCGCGCGATGAGATGAGTTCAGCAATAACCATGGAAACGGTTTGCATAAGATCCACATCTTCGTAGGAATAATATCGTTTTCCTTTTGTTTGGAGCACTAACACACCAAGCACTCGTCCGCCCCTACATATGGGGACGCCTAAAAAGCCTTGTAAACTTTCCTCGCCTGTTTCGGGTTTGTACGCAAAGTTAGGATGGGATTTAATATCAGATAGAACCAATGGTCTTGCATTGGCTGCTACGTCGCCTACCACACCTTCGCCGACGCGTAGTCGAGTATAATGAACGGCCAGTGGATTCAGACCCTCCGTGGCAAATAGAATCAGCACATTGCCCGTGCTTTTTATATAGACAGAACAAACCTCACTGTGCATTTCATTGGAAATAATATGAACCAGCTGATCAAGTTTTTCCTGAGCCGTAAGGTTGGATCCACCTAATACCTCCCGCAAACGGCGTAAGAGCCGTGTGTGGTCAGTCAGATTTGCAATATCATTTACCTGCACTATGCTACCTTGCTAGTTTCACCTCTTTGACGGTTAGAAAGAAGATTGCATGCCTGCTCAAGCAACTCGGAAATAATTTCCGCTGTGCTTTGCTCTCTAGTGACAAGCCCAACACTTTGGCCAGCCATCACAGATCCCCCTTCCACGTCCCCGTCGATGACTGCGCGGCGTAATGCCCCTGCCCAATAGTGCTCAATCTCAAGTTGTGCTTCTATTTGAGTTAACAGCCCTTTATCAAATTCATCTATAACACGCTTCTGTGTTTCCATAAACTTCTTTACGCCTTCATTAGCGAGCGCCCTTACGGGTATTACGGGAAATCGCGCATCCAATTGCGGTGAGAGCACAGCTTCACGGGCTGGTGCTCTTATGAAAGCTTGTTTGAATTTCTCATGCGCAATGCATTCATTGGCACACACAAAACGCGTACCCAATTGACAACCGGAAGCACCCATTTCCAAATAAGACACCATAGTCTCACCTCTGCCAATACCACCCGCAACAAATACTGGCACGTCGTGAATATGGGGTAGAATTTCTTGTGCTAGTACTGTTGTAGAGACGGGTCCGATATGGCCGCCAGCTTCCATGCCCTCAATCACCAGAGCATCAGCACCCATACGGATCAATTTTTTAGCCAAACCTAGGGTGGGTGTAAAACAAATAACTTTAACGCCAGCTGCTTTCAATTGGGATATAACCACAGCAGGCGGCAATCCACCCGCTAAAACCACATGCCCTACTTTCTGCTCAATGCAAATCCCCGCCAATTTCTCCAATTGCGGATGCATGGTAATCAAATTAACACCAAAAGGTTTAGATGTAAGAAGCTTTGTGGCTTCTATTTCTTTTTGCAGAATTTCTGGCGGCATGGCACCACACGCGATCACACCAAAGCCACCTGCATTGGAAATGGCTGAAACTAGGTTTCTCTCAGAAACCCACGTCATGGCACCGCCAAGAATCGCGTATTCAGTTCCTAAAAAATCACGTCCACGTTGCCACAAGGCATTTAAATGAGATAAATTATTCATGATAAACTAAGCCACTTCCTTAATAAGGGGTTGTTGTAAAATAAAAACGTTATGCAAAGCCTTGACCACTTCTTCCATCTTTTCCGAAGACAAAAGTAAGCTGACTGATCGATCATCCACATTCATTTGATAAATGGATATGTCAAGTTCGTCTAATATACTTTTGATTTTGGTCTGGATCTCTTGGGATTTTCGTTCAATTTGACCTACCACAGCCACTTGCGCTACTTTCGAATAGATGGTTTTGCTAACAATCTTTCCTTGTGCATAAGCATTTAATCGGGCCTCCGCATCCTCTTGATCATCTTTGGCCACCAGTATGGTCAATGTCTGACCAACCGGTTCGAAGCGACAGCTGTAATCAATCTCTATGGAAGACTCTATAAGAATTTTTTGAATTTGCTTACTGATAGCATCCGCATCGCCCTTGAGTTCTAGAACGAACATGGCGCGATCACGACGACTGGTTATGCCGAGGAACGCCCCCTTATGGGAGAGATTACTGATAACCGTGCCTTCGTTATTGTTAAAGCTCGACAACACGCGTAAGGGCACATGTCCCTTTTGGGCAGACTCAACCGATTGAGGCTGTAAAACTTTTGCGCCCCTACCCGCAAGATCAAGCGTGTCTTGATAAGATAAGTGATCCAACTTTCTGGCATTAGTAATAAGCCGTGGATCGGCAGTAAACACACCATCCACATCCGTATAAATGTCACAACGAGTTGCCTTCATGGCCACAGCTATAGCCACGGCCGTATAATCGGAGCCACCACGGCCTACGGTAGAAATACGACCATCTGGGGTTAACCCTTGAAACCCTGCAACAATAGCTACTTCGCCTTTGCTCAATGAATCTTGTATAACTTTTGTGTCCATACTCAGAATCTGGGCATTCTTATGATGATGGTCAGTCTTTATGGGGATCTGCCAAGAAAGCCATGACCTGGACTTAATACCCAAATCATTCAACGCAAGAGCCATGAGACCTGCTGTTACCTGTTCGCCAGAAGATACAACCACATCGTATTCCGAAGGTGTCATATGATGATCCACGCATTGGTGAGACCAGCCCACCAGCTGGTTCGTCACACCCGCCATGGCGGAAACCACCACAACCACCTGATGGCCCTGTTCTATTTCTGCGATGACTCGCTGCGCAACGCTCTTGATACGATCAACATTCGCAAGAGACGTACCGCCAAATTTCTGTACGATGAGTGTCATAGGTTCATATCTGTATTTATTTCCCTCATTCATACCCTTTATTTCAATTTTCAGCAAGAAAATCTCGATACATTGCATTCATTATTTGATAAGTTAGGATCAGAAGTCATTTCAAAATTTCCGCTATGGATGTTTAAATTCACCTCTCCCCTTGTGGGAGAGGTCGGCCGTAGGCCGGGTGAGGGGTTTCTGCCGCAGTCCAGAAGCGGCTTGTAAGACCCCTCACCCCTACGCTGCGCTTCGGACCTCTCCCACAAGGGGAGAGGTAAAAAAGGTTTTGAAATGATATCGATCACTGAAAAGATGAATAAAGGATTATCATGTCTAAAACCAACAGCTCTATAGACCAAAAAGAAATTGAACATTTTCGCACCCTTGCAGCTACGTGGTGGGATGAAGCCGGCCCCTACAAAGCCTTACATCAACTCAACCCCCTAAGGCTTGCTTTTATTAGGGATAACATATGCACTCATCTTTCCCATTCTGAGAACAAAGCTAAACCTCTGGAAGGTTTAAGAATCCTCGACATTGGCTGTGGTGGAGGGCTTTTGTCCGAACCCATCGCTCGAATGGGAGCCCAGGTTACCGGAGTGGATGCCACAGAAGAAAATATTAAGCTAGCCAGAACCCATGCGGAACAAATGGGCCTTGAGATCGACTATCGCTTTTCCACCGCGGAAGATTTAACTGGCACTTATGATGTGGTCTTGGCCATGGAAATAGTTGAACATGTGGTGGATGTGCAATCATTTATCGCCAGTTGCGTCAAACTGGTAAAACCGGACGGCCTCATTTTTTTCAGCACCATCAATCGTACTTGGAAATCGTATCTGCTAGCTATTGTGGCTGCTGAAAACATTTTGGGATGGGTTCCGAAAGGAACGCATCAATGGGATAAGTTTGTAACACCGGACGAGCTCAACTCAGGTTTAAAACAGAACGGTGTTGATCTGCTGCAACATACGGGCGTCCTATTTGATCCTTTGCGCGGCACTTGGATTCAATCAGCACGAGATGGCGTCAATTATATGCTGGTCGGTAAAAAGAGCTAAGCATCACTGGGGACATCTGGAAGGATGCAAATCTCTATGCCATCGTCCAAAAGTTCCTTTGCTTCCTCCAGTGTCGCCTGACCATAGATAGTTCTGGCCTCACTTTCTCCATTTTGGATGCGGCGGGCTTCCTCAGGGAAGCTTTCGCCCAAATCTTCAAAATGGGCCATGACATAGGTTACTAATTCTCTAATCTTATGCTTTGCTTGCTGCTCAGGAGATACCAAGGGAGTGTTGTCAGATTTTTTTGATGTCAACTTCAGATTGGGCGCCATGATAGCTTTACTCACCTCACAAACTCCACATTGCGGGCAGGCTACCAGATGCATTTCTTGCTGCTTTTCATAGGACTCACTGTCGCGGAACCACGCGTCATACTCGTGCCCATTAAAACAACGCAAGCTAAAGCAGATCATGAGATTTTCAACAACAGATCAAGCTTACCCGCGCGGTCTAAGGCATGTATATCGTCACAGCCACCCACGTGCTGACCGTCTATGAATATTTGCGGGACGGTTTTGCTGCCGTTGGAAATCTTAGCGAGATCCGCACGCTTTACCGGATCATTACCCACATCAAATTCTAGGTATTTGACGCCCTTATGCTGCAATAAGGCCTTTGCTCTTGCACAAAAAGGGCAGCCGAGTTTCGTATAAATTTCTATTTTTACGTTTTCCATGTTATTGTCCTCTCCAGAATCAGATTATTTTTGGTGAATCTTGTAAAAAGCAACCCCTTGAATAAACTGTATCATATGACCATATGTAATAGTAACACACTTGCTAAAATTAGTGTTTAAAACTTTAATAGAACAACTTGAGCAGATAAATTATGTTAGACATTCAAAATGTAACCTACCGTATCGCTGGACGGACTTTATTCGAAAATATGACAGCCCACATACCGGCTAATCACCGCATGGGCCTCATTGGCCGTAATGGAAGTGGTAAATCCACTCTTTTTAAGCTGATTTGTGGTGAGCTTCATTGCGATGAAGGCTCTCTTTCCCTTCAAGGCGACGTTAAAATTAGCACGGTTGCGCAGGAAATGCCCGCTACCAATGACACACCTCTGGAATTTGTTCTGCAGAGCGATAAAGATAGACACGAACTTCTTATTGAATCAGAAACCGCAACAGACCCTTACCGATTAGCGGAAGTGCACCAGCGTTTGGTCGAAATCAACGCATATGAAGCTCCTGCTCGCGCCGCTAAAATCTTATCTGGTCTGGGTTTTTCTGAAGATGAACAACATCAACCCTTGTCTTCATTCTCTGGAGGTTGGCGCATGCGTGTGGCCTTGGCGGCTGCTTTGTTTTGTGAGCCGGACCTGCTCCTGCTGGACGAACCCACCAACCACTTGGATTTGGAAGCAACTGCATGGCTTGAAGCCTACCTTAAAAGCTACCCACGTAGCCTGCTGGTCATCAGCCATGATCGCTATTTGCTGAATTCCGTTGTCAACCGTATCTATCATTTAAGTCATGGCACTCTAAAACTGTACAATGGTAACTATGATTTTTTTGAGAAGACACAAAAAGAACAGCTTTTACTGCAAGAATCGGCTTTAAGAAAACAAGAAGCAGCACGTGCACATATGCAGAGTTTTATTGATCGATTCCGAGCCAAAGCTTCCAAAGCAAGTATGGTACAAAGTCGCATCAAAATGCTGGAAAAATTTGAACCACTCTCGGCGATCAAGCAAGACAATTCCGTTCAGCTTTCTTTCCCTAAGGCTGATGATATTTCTCCACCCATGATCACAATGGAAAATGCATCTGTGGGTTATGGCGAGAAAGTCGTCCTTAAAAACCTTCACACACGTATTGACCCGGAAGATCGAATTGCTTTATTGGGCCGTAATGGTAATGGTAAGACAACGTTCGCAAACCTGCTGGCTGGCTATCTGCAGCCCATGTCCGGAGATGTCCTTCACCACCCTAAGCTTAAAGTTGGTTATTTCCATCAGCATCAGATCGACTCCTTCGAGGGAGAAATGACGGCTTTTGATCATTTGGCAGAGCATATGAAAGGCGCCAAACCTGAAGCTGTACGTGCACAATTAGGTCGCTTCGGTCTGACAAAAGACATGGCGACAACGAAAGTTAAAAGTCTATCCGGCGGCGAAAAGGCTCGTTTGAACCTGGCTTTGATTTCATCCCTTAAGCCAAACATCTTGATCCTTGACGAGCCCACCAACCACTTGGATATGGCAAGCCGTGAGAGCCTGATCATGGCCATCAACGATTTCAATGGCGCTGTGATTCTGATCACCCATGATCGTTATATCCTAGAGCACACTGTAGACAGATACTGGATTGTGGCCGATCAAAAGGTGAGTAAGTTTGAGGGCAGCATCGATGATTATTACGGCTTAATCCTAGGACGCAAACAAAAGACAACCATGTCTAGGGCTGATGAAATTAAGGCAAAAAAAGCTGCCAAGAAAGGCGGCAAACCAGAGCAAAAACCTGCTGGCAAGCCGCACAAGAAACCCGGTCGTGGGGATGGATTTATCATTGATTAAGACCCGTTGCAAGAGGACTTAGCTTAAGCAGTTCTCTTGCATTCGCCCTTTTTTGTGATAGCCTGAACAGAATAAGAAAAAGCTTACAGGGCAACCATTTATGTTAAAACTCAGGCAACTCATTCTACTCACCATATTAACCTTCCCAATTATAACGAATTTATCTGACGCCAAAGAACGATCGGAACAGCAATCCACTAGATTTGCGGTCATCGGTGATTTTGGTTTAGATGGTCCAGACGAAAAGCAAGTGGCAGACCTAGTCAAAAGCTGGAAACCAGAATTCATCGTTACCTTAGGAGATAACAATTATCCAGAGGGCACCGCTGAAACCATGGACCACAATGTGGGCAAGCATTACCATGATTTCATACACCCCTATAAAGGTCAGTTTGGCCATGGGGCGGATCGCAATCGATTCTTTCCCATTTTAGGAAATCATGATTGGCGCTCTAAGGATGCAAAGCCCTATCTCGCTTATTTCAATCTGCCTGGCAATAAGCGTTATTACGATTTTACGTGGGGCCCCGTTCATTTCTTTGCCATCGACAGCGATAAGAATGAACCTGATGGAATTACAGCAGATTCTAAACAGGCCCTATGGTTAAAACAGAAGCTAGCCAGCTCAACCAAACCTTTCAAGGTAGTTATGCTACATCATCCACCATATTCTTCTGGACACCATGGCTCTTCAGAAACATTACGCTGGCCCTTTAAAGAGTGGGGTGCCACTATGGTTATGTCGGGACATGATCATGACTACCAGCGCATTGAAATGGATGGACTGCACTACATTGTCAATGGCGTAGGCGGACAAAAGCTTAGGGATCCATTTGATAAGCCAGAAATCCCCGGAACCAAGAAACGTTTTTATGAAGAACATGGGGCCATGCTGGTGGAGGTGATACCGAATCAAATGCGGTGTCAGTTTTTTACGAAACATGGCCGGTTGATTGATAGGTTTAATATTAAAGCAAAACAACTAGATTTTAAAAATTAACCAAGCGGAACTCTTTCGCTCATTTTATTTTGGGCTTATCAAAGCATCATTCGGAAAACTGCTCGAGATCTAAATTCCTTGTCAGCTTTTTATCCAGAAGAAACCTGCCGTGTTGCCCCACAAGAAACATGGTCGAGGTGATAGATTTATCATTGACTGAACTTGATGTTAATTTTAAAAGTTACCTTTCGCGGGCTTAACAACAAGCTTAATGCTGCCATCTGTATTTCTGGTTAACTTAATTTCCGCACTGGCTGTCTTTCTTTGTAAACCAAAAAGCGTCCATATCATGTGACTTTCTTTTGAGTTTGCATCGCCAGATATAAAATCAATAAAAACCATTCGGGGACCCAACGCTCTATCTGTCATAGAATATAAATTCTGCTTGATCACCTGAAGGAATTCGGGAAGGATCCTGAAGTATTCTGTGGAACTAATATGTTTGTCTGATAAATAAAGCATTTGACTTTGCAACATAATTACACCCTTTGTTCCAGGCCTAATTCCTTTTCTTGTGCGCATCAATGCTTCATAGTCTTTATCTCCGTCAGTTATTTTAATCAGATAGGTGAATTCGTAATCATCACCTAATCTCAGTACATAATTTTCTGTATCAACA
Source organism: Alphaproteobacteria bacterium (assembly GCA_041738135.1). Lineage (GTDB taxonomy): Bacteria > Pseudomonadota > Alphaproteobacteria > JAGOMX01 > JAGOMX01 > JAGOMX01. The sequence continues at coordinate 32,432 of JBGSQK010000066.1, read as the reverse complement.
AAATTTACCGCTGTTTTTCCTGGGATAAATCTTATGAATGGCCTCAGCACATTCCCTCCAAGGTAAAAATAGAGTTCACCGATAATAAAACTATCCTGCGGCCCTTTACTCAAATCATTCTCAAACCATTCCATCTGCTTCTTAAAACGAGGGTCTTTAGAGCCAATGTATTCTGCAGTCAATCTAGGATCATCCGGACCAAAGAATTCCTGAGAGTGCGCCTGATGGTTAATCAAAATGATAAGCAATACTGCAAAAAAGGGAAATAATTTCCTACTCATAATTCTTCTCCATCAAATACTTATTTACATAATAAGCATACCAAACGGACATTAATTTTCCGTTAATTTAGGCAAAACAAAAGGTTTATATTAGGGAGACGCTTAAGACACCTTCGTCATACGTAACATAAATGATAGGCACAAAAAAAAGTGGCAGGGTTGCCCCTACCACTTATTCAATTCGGATTGAGTATGCTTAAACAGCAAACTCAGTCAAATATAATTACTTAGCTGCTTCTTTAGCTGCGTCGGCTGACTTTGCTGCGTCGGTTGCTGCTGCTGTAGCTGCATCAGCGGCGGCGGAGGCTTTTGCTGCATCGGCTGCTGCTGCAGGAGCTGCAGTTTTTGCTGCATCAGCTGCTGCTGCTGGGGCGGCTTCCTTAGCTGCTTCTTTCGCGGCGTCTTTAGACATGTCAACCATGTCTTTACCTACTTTTTCAGCTGTCTTTTCATCAGCCTTCTTTTGCTCTTCTACTTTTGTTTCAGCTGCTTTGTCAGCATCTTTTTTCTTCCACCAAGCTGATGCTTGGTCGCCTGAAAATACGAATGCTACGGCTGCTAATAGTGCTAATTTGCTAACGTTGTTCATTTTTTTTCCTCTTAGGTTTATGTCTTTTCACACTCCAAATTATAGAGCGGAAAGGTTAAGAGTATACTAACAGGATCAAGATAAATTGTAAAACAGATATTTTCTTTCAAAGGAATCGCCTAAATGAAGTCGATTTTAATGTGCCAGATTTCATAACTAAAAAAGGTTTAAACTATCTTATTTGACAGGCAAATGTTGAAGTTATTACTCTTTATGCCCTGGCATTAGCCGTTTTAGATGAGTTAAAGATGGGGAACACATCAACGGGGTCACCTGGTTGCCAAGGGGAATATTTTTCCATGACAACCTCAAACAGCTCGCTATGCATAAAATAATTAAGCCAGATCTTTAGACGCATCAAACCACAATCCTCAAACCACATCCAATCCACAAGAGCAAATTGCCGGACCAGAGGAAAGATAGCAATGTCAGCAAAAGAGACTGTCTCACCCACAACAAAACCTCTGGCCGCAATGCGCATCTCTAAATTCTTTAAGAATTCAAAGCCGATGGCACGTGCTTTCATAGAATCGCCGCCCTCAACTCGATCTGGATACTTATACTCATTCAGTGCTTTAACAAATTCAGTGTCGTTAATCTTTATCAGTTTCTGCATATCTTCTTCCGGATGATTCAACCATCCATCGGGATCATTCTTTTTAAGAGCCCAAGACATTATATCAAGACTCTGCTCCAAAACGACGCCCTCGGGCAACAAAACAATAGGAACCGTTCCTTTCGGAGAAATATCAAGCATCGCTTGAGGCTTATGTTTCAAGTCAACTTCTCGCATTTCGCAACTGACGGCCGAGCTGGCGATGGCCATACGAGCACGCATGGCATAGGGACAACGAAGAAATGAATATAGAATCGGCAGCGCCATTATTATTACTCCCTATTTTTTGCGTTTCACATAAAAGCTATTAACAAACTTACGAGACCGTTTCAAAACACGCTCCATGACGTTTTCTTCACCTCTCCCCTCGTGGGAGAGGTAGGCCGAAGGTCGGGTGAGGGGGATAAACACTGCTTCTTTGTACCCCTCACCCCTCTGCTTCGCTACGGACCTCTCCCACAAGGGGAGAGGTAAAGTAGGGTTTCGAATTGGTCTCTCAAATATGTTTGGGCGATCTTTTTACAGTTGCCCCTAAATGCTGCTTATTTCTTTGCCTTGCAAGCACCATCTGGCGATGCCTGCTGGCTGCTCTTTGTCTTTTACGAGCATCTGCTGTATCATAGCAATGTGGACAACAAATACCCAACTCATATTTTTCAGATTCTTTATCTTGCAAACTTATAGGGTGCCTACAACCATGGCATTGATCAAATTCCCCAGGTTTTAAGCCCTCGGTGACTGAAACCCGCTGATCAAATACAAAACACTCCCCCCGCCATAGACTTTCTTCGGCCGGAACTCTTTCAAGATACTTTAATATGCCACCTTTGAGATGATAAACCTCTTCAAATCCTTGTGAAAGCATATAAGATGACGCCTTCTCACAGCGAATTCCACCCGTACAAAACATGGCAACCTTTTTTTGTTTAGTTGCATCTAGCTCGGTTTCCACAAACTTTGGAAATTCGCGGAAAGAAACTGTGTGAGGATTAACTGCGTTTTGAAAAGTTCCCACATCCACTTCATAGATATTGCGAGTATCAAGCACAATGACATCAGGATCTTGAATTAAATCATTCCAGTTTTCAGGGTCCACATAGGTTCCCACCTGCTTACTGGGATCAGCTTCGGGCTTGCCCAACGTAACGATTTCTTTCTTAAGTCTGACTCTGATACGAAAGAACGGCATTTTTTCTGCAAAAGATTCCTTATATTCCAGATCATTGAAACGGGCATCCTGTTGAAAATATATATTAAGTGCATCAATAGCCTCCCGTGAACCTGCTACAGTCCCGTTTATACCTTCTTCGGCAAGCAACAGAGTTCCCTTTACATCATGCGCACGACAAAGAGCTAGCAATGACTCTTGCAGCTGCTTGTAATCAGGCAACGTAACAAATTTATAGAGAGCGGCAACGACGTATTCAGTCATTTTTCAATACCTTAACAACCTTTAATTGCATGTTTGTCCTTAATTTATCGCATATTGCGAAGCCTGTCCAATACTCCTTGCAAAATGTAACTAGCAGCTAGCTTATCCACAACTTCGCCGCGGCGCTTACGAGACATGTCTGCTTCAATAAGCATCCTCTGCACTGCCACTGTGGAAAGGCGTTCGTCCCAATATATTATGGGCATTTCCATTGTCTCTAGTAATTTATCACCAAAATCCCGCACATATGTGCATCGATCACCTTCTGACCCATCCATATTTATGGGCAAGCCAATCACACAAGCTATAACAGTCTGCTGCTTAATCAAATTGACGATAAAAGGCAGGTCTTGCTTCCAACCTTTTCTTTCTAAAGTTTGATAAGGACTCGCAATTGTGTGACTCATATCAGACAATGCCAGACCAACCGTTTTCGTGCCCACATCAAGCCCCAGCAGCCTGCCCTGTGATTGTTTGCACAAATCAGCCAGTTCTTGCTGGCCTATGACAGACATATGTCATCTCGCAAAGGGTTCAGTGGTAAATGCTTCAAACTCAGATTCTTTTGTTTGGCCATAGCCAAAACCGTGTTGAGCAGCAAACAAGCCACAGTCATAGGCCCTACCCCGCCTGGCACAGGCGTTATAAAACCTGCCACTGGCTCGACTGCATCATAATCCACATCACCCACCAGCTTGCCGTTGTCAAATCGGCTGGTGCCTACATCAAGAACAATGGCTCCTGGCTTGACCCAATGGGCTTTGACCAACTGGGGTGAGCCCACAGCTGAAATCAAAATATCCGCCTGACGAGTTAATAATTCCGGGTTTTTTGTTTTTGAATGTAGGATGGAAACCGTGCAATTTTTTTGCAGTAACATTTGCGCAAGTGGCTTGCCTACCAGGTTAGACCTTCCGATGATAGCTGCATGTTGCCCGGCAAGGCTCTTTGCAACCTTTTCTAGCATAATGACGCAACCCAATGGCGTACATGGCACCAAACAATCCAGCCCCATGGATAACCGGCCAGCATTGGTCAATGACAGACCATCCACATCCTTATCAGCGCGAATTCTATTGACGATCGCCAGTGGATCTAGATGATCAGGGAGTGGCAGCTGGACGATAATGCCGTGCACATTAGGGTCGGCATTGAGTGTATCGATAAGCTTCAACACATGATCCTGACTGACCGATTCAGGGAAATGCAGAGGATGAGCAGTTATACCCACTTCCTCCGCTTGTTTGATTTTTGTACGAACATAAACCTCACTTGCCGGATTGTCGGCAACCTGTATAATCGCAAGTCGGGGTTTACTATGGAGACCAAGCTCTACAAGTTCCTGCGCAATCAATTGCTTCAGTTGACCGGCATAAACAAGACCATTTATAATTTGTGCCATACTTTATATGGGTACCCCCATTAATTTTAAGACCACACCCCTTAGGATATTTTGGAAAAGGTTCAGAGCCAATATAAGAACGATCGGAGAAAGATCTATACCGCCGAAGCTAGGAAGTATCTTACGTATGGGCCTTAAGGCCGGCTCAGTGACTCTGAATAAAAAATCACTTAAGGTGGCAACGAGTTGATTACTGGTGTTTACAACACCGAAGGCCAAAAGCCAGCTCATGACCACAGAAAGAATTAAAACCCAGAAGTATAATGTTAGTAACGTATCGAACAAGTTGTAAAAAGGTAGCAAAATGAAGCTCATGAGTTTATCTCCCCGATAATATTTTTAAATGTCTAGCGGGACTGTGGTTTTAGTCCCATTATTACTTTCAACGATTTTTTCCACCCTCATTTGGGCTTCTTTCAACTTAGTATCGCAAAAAGAACGCAAGATGTCACCCCTCTCATAGAGAACAATGGCTTCTTCCAAATCCACTTTACCTTCTTCGAGCCTACGCACGATTGTTTCCAGCTCGCGCATGGCCAGCTCAAAGGTAAGGTTATTTTGATTTTGCAGGGGTAAAATATTTTCCATAAAATTATCTCTTCTCACATATCATCAAGTGTTTTTATCAATTTAAGATGGATCTGCCAACATATTATTATTGATGCTTAGCGGTGAACAATAACAACCCCAAAATGATGAGGGTTATGGTTTGAAATATGACTCTGAACCTCATCAATTTATTACTTTGCTCATCATGTCCTTTCTTGCCAGAGCTAAACATGGCGGCTATGCCTACTACAAGAGTTATGGCCGTTGCCGCAAGAGCTACGTATAGCAAAATATTTAAAACAGCATGCACACTAAATTCCTTTCATTATTCCTGAACAGGTTGGCCACCACTAGCAAGAATTTTTACATCCCCGTTTGTTGGCATAACATCTTTTACTTTACGCGCTAATTCTTTCAAACTAAAGGGTTTTGGCAGAAAATGTATATTTATGTCTTCGCCCACCTTTTGTCTGAAAGAATCCTCAGCATAGCCAGAGATATAAATGATCGATAAGGCAGGTAGAATGGAATGCACCCGTTTAACCAGCTCCACACCATCCATAACAGGCATGACAACGTCTGTTATGAGCAAATCAATTTTGCTTTGGGAATTATCCATGGTTGATTCAAGGTAATTTAGCGCCTCGAGACCGTCTCTAGCCTCAACCACTCGATAACCTTTATCTCGTAAAGCTCTGGCACCAAACAGCCTAACCGCATCCTCGTCCTCTACCAACAATATAGAGCCACTGCCGGTAAGATCACTAGAATATTCTTGTTTTTTTGATTTGTCAGTCTCAGCCAATATCTGAGCAGGATCATAATAGGGGAACAAGACCTTAAACTTTGTCCCTTTACCCACTTCTGAATCCACGACTATATAACCACCTGTCTGCTTGACAATACCATAAACCGTTGACAAACCCAAACCAGTGCCTCTGCCCAATTCTTTAGTGGAAAAGAAAGGATCAAAAATACGCGACATGTTTTCAACCGATATGCCACTACCCGTATCATCCACTTCAATAACCACATATGAACCAGCAGGGATCACGTCATGATGGATATGGAAATCTTCGGCAATGGCATTGTTGTAGGTTTTGATTGTGATCGTACCTTTTTCGTCCATAGCATCGCGAGCATTCACCACCAGATTAATGATAACCTGTTCAAACTGACCCTTATCTACCTTAATTACACCCAAATCACGTCCGTGAACGATGTTCAAATCCACATTTACTCCAACCAGGCGCTGCAATAGCACCGACACTTCGGTGAGAATTTCACTCACATTAAGCATCTGTGGTTGCAGTGTTTGTTGCTTGGAAAATGCGAGCAATTGGCGAACAAGATTGGCTGCACGATTGGAATTTTGTTTAATTTGCATAATATCTGTAAAAGATTGATCGCCAGGGGAGTGCCGCAATAACAGCAAATCACAAAAGCCAATTATGGCGGTCAATAGATTGTTAAAGTCGTGAGCAATACCACCGGCGAGCTGCCCCATAGCTTGCATCTTCTGCGATTGAGCAAGCTGCACGTGCAATAACTGTTGCTGCGAGCTATCAAAGAAGTGCAATATGACCCCCTTAGCTTTTACACTGGACAAATCTTGGTCAGATTTGCTTTCGATGCGACTGGCAAATGCAGATATTTGCGCTGATTTATCTTCTAAAAATTGAATCTCCAAGGGCAAAGATATACTCTCACCCGCCATAAGCTTCTCGAGACTCTCAATGATTCCTTGTCTACAATTGGGATGTAACATGTCATAAAAGGAGAGTTCTGGCCCCAAAGTCTGCTTAAACAGCACTTCTCTAAAAAACCGATTGGAAGCCCTTATTTTACTATCCTGATCCAGCAAAACAATGCCCATAGGGGCTTGTTCAAAGATTGATCGAAAATTAGCAAATGCTTGATCGGCCAAGTCATCATCATATGAATCTGAGTCATGAAGTTCAAACACCCAGAAAACATAATCTGTGCCCTGAATAAGTGGCATAACTTTTACGCGCCATACTTCTGGAGCTCCAGCTGACTTTCCAATCATTATAGTACCTGAATCCGATTGATGAGCCCTGGCTGACTTCCTCAGCTTTAGAAAATCCGAAATACTGTCAGGATGAATTTGGCTTTCAGCAAAAATGTCCAACGGTTGATCGTTGAGCTCACCAAAAACATGGTGCATTTTCTCATTGTAATATTGGATACAACCTTTTTTATCGGTTAACATTAGACCTTGATTAAGCTCGTTCACACCCTCAAGAATATGGCTAATTTGCCTATTTAAGTTAGCCAGATACCAACAAATATATCCAGAAACAGTTACAACCGCCGCAGCACAAAATGTGATTCCTACGGACAGCACGAGATATGCCGACTCACTGCTCATCAATACCAAAACACCACCTAAACAGCCGATGGCTATGATGTTGGCCAGAACTAACCCCCAAAGCTGTCGCAAAAGAGAAGAATTTCGCATACGAGCGAGCAACTCCTTACCATCTCCGGAAGGAATAAGCTTGTGTTCTATACGAAAAAGATCTAAAAGCTTGGTTAGCACCAACTACCCTTTCTTATTTTTTCTCTTTTGGGGTCGATGAGTGAAGTAGTCTAACCACTTTACCTTAGTTTATAAAAAACGCAATGAAGATAAATAAAGCGCATTTTTAACAAGTATATGAAAATGAACAATAATATTATTAATATACAATTAGATGATTTTAACGTCCAGGTGCATGTCAGAGAAAATGCTCGAGCCAAGAGACTTTCATTGAAATTCCACCCAATGGACGGACAAATTTATTTAAGCAAGCCCATACGCGCTGGTCAGCAAGATATATCAAAGTTCCTAAACCAATCTCGAGAATGGATCCGCAAAACCATAAATGATCAGGGTGCGAGCATCTCTTTTAATGCAGGCAATAGCATCCCCATTTTGGGAGAGCTACACTTAATTACGTATTCTTACGCAGAAAAACCATCGGTTAAATGGAGTAAAGGCTCATTACACATCAGTGGTTTTGACCCCATTATCGTTCCTGGACTGGTTAAGGACTGGCTCCGCACTTATATCTATCATTACATAAATGATACCAGTCATAAATTTGCAAAGGAGATCGGCAAGGAAATTGGAAATATAACAATAAAGGATACGAAGAGCCGTTGGGGCAGTTGCAATAGATCTGGGGATCTGGCCTATTCCTGGCGTCTCGTCCTTGCGCCCGAAGCTGTGGCCGAATATGTTTGTGCACATGAAGTCGCGCATTTGATTGAGATGAATCACAGCGTAGATTTTTGGAAAATAGTAAACCGCCTATGCCCCAACTACGTGAATCTTCGCAAGTGGCTCAAACTAAATGGTAAGACACTATTTAAATACGGTTAATGGTGTAGTTCTTTGTGACCAAAATACTTCCTCCTCACCATAGAAGCTACGATAGCCAAGCTGAAAGTACCAACTATAAAAGACAACGAGAACCCTACGGGAATGTGATATATATCCAACAATAACAGCTTCATTCCCACAAAAGTCAAGATAACTGCCAAGGCATGATGGATGTAATAGAATTTTGGAATAATGTCCGCAATCAGAAAATATAGGGCTCTCAATCCCAAAATAGCAAATATGTTGGAGGTATAAACGATAAACGGATCTCGGCTCACAGCTAGGACCGCAGGGATGGAGTCTATAGCAAACATGAGGTCTGCAAACTCGATAAATATTAATGCCATAAAAAGAGGCGTGACAAATAGCTTACCATTTATACGAACGAAAAAATTCTGGCTATGGTCGTCCCTATGAATAGGCAATTTTGAATTTAGCCAACGAACAATTGGGTTTTCAGGAGCCTCTTCACCTGGGGGCAAGCGATCAAAAAATGTTGAAACACCCGCATAGATCAAAAAGACACCAAATACATATAGAACCCATTCAAAGCTTTCAATCAATTTGATGCCGACCAAGATCATGATAGACCGCATCACCAAAGCGCCCAATATGCCCCAAAAAAGGACTCTATGTTGATGTCGTGGCGTAATATGATGCATTTTAAAGATCAGCAGAATTACGAACAAGTTATCTAGACTCAAAGATTTTTCAATGACATAGCCGGCTAAAAATTCTAAAGCCTTTGTTTTTCCTTCAACAACATATACGCCGGCGCAAAACATGAGAGATAGGCTTACCCAAAGAATACTCCAAGCTAACGCTTCTTTTCGCCCGATAACGTGTGAAGTTTTATTAAAAAATCCAAGATCGATAGCAAGAACTGCTATGACGAAAATGTTAAATAGTATCCAAGGCGCGAACTGTTCAGCCACAATGATTTTTTTTCTTTATTGTATTTCATATATGGTAGCATAGGTTTGAAATTTGTAGAAGCAGGAATACAGCTATGCTGCTTCTTGAGAATTGCCTAACAGATCTTCAGTGTCGCCATAAGCAGCTATTTTTCCATCCTTTATAACAGCAACCTTATTGCACATGCTCCGCATAATATTTTCATCATGGGTCGCCATCACTAGTATAGATGATGCTTCAACAAGTTTATTGACCCGTTGCATAGCCTTTTCGATAAATCCTTTGTCGGCAGCACCAATTGCTTCATCCATCAATAAAATATCGGGCTCAATGGATGTAACAATAGAAAAACTAAGCCTTGCCTTCATGCCGTCTGAATAGGTACTCACAGGTTCCATAATCGATTTTTCTAGCCCAGAAAAATCGATTATCTCTTCAATAGATGATTTGAGCTTATTCCTTGGAATTCTCAACAGGGCGCATCCAAGTTTGATATTTTCAAGTCCAGTGAGATTAGAGTTCGCTGAAAAACCTGTATTAATTAGCGTAGTAACACGACCTTGAACTTCAACCATACCCGAAGTAGGTGTATAAATACCTGCCATTACACGCAACAAAGTAGATTTTCCAGCTCCATTACGCCCCACTAGACCCAACTTGGTTCCACTTTCTAAGTGAAGATTTATACCGTTCAATGTGACCAACTTGGAATCATCAACTTCTCCCGCAGGCGCTTTTCCTAAGCAAGAGAGCATCTTATTGACCAAAAAACTTCTAATGGAAAAGTCAGTGTTCTTATATTCTTTAAAGCTCAAATGAACATCTGTCAGCTTGATTTCAGCTTTCATTGGCATCTCCCTACGACCAAAAAACAATTTTGTTTTTGTTTCTCACATAATAAACCGCTGCAAACAAAAACGATGCCAGTAGCAAGATAACTGAATTGAGATAATAATGCGTTGGCACCACATTGCCTAACAAAGGCGCCCTTACCAGTTCAAAAAGCTGATAAAGCACGTTAACTTCAATCAAAACGACTTTCCTCCCTACTAACATGTCAGCTTTCCATAGGATGGGCATTAATAGAATAAGAATCTGAAAAATCGTGGGTAATAAATAGTAAATATCTCTGAAGCGGCAAGAAAATATGGATATACATAAGCTCATAAAAAATATGCACAAGACATTGATACTCAATCCGAGAGCGAACATAGGAATGTTGCTTACAAACCCTTTAAAATAAAAAATGGATAGCAAGATAATTGGCAGATTGTGGGCGAAAATAATGAGTGCCCGGAAGAACATTCCAAAAAAGATTACCAACGGATTTATCTTATAGTCCTTTAATGAACTTGCATTGAGAATAAAAGTGGATGACCCGTACAAATATACGGTCACCATAAACGTCCAAAACAGATAGCCCGTGGTAAAATAGGGTACGTATTCGCTCAGCTCAATGTTAAAAATAGAGCTATACAACAGACTTATGAAAGATATAAATACAATGTTGCTGAGCACAATCCATATGGGCCCAAGATATGAAGCTTTATAATTTGCTTTGATTTCGTAATAGGCGCTTAAGAAGCTATAATTTACAAATAATGTGGCATCCTTAAGATCTCGTATGAATTCGAGAACGGCAGCCACAAGACCTAAATTGGTATTGGCACTACTATTGCTGATAGTTTTACTAGCACTCGACATTAAACAACCCGTCCTTTTTATGCTTTACCTTAAAGTAAGTTTTCAATCTAACATAGCTAACACAAACCACAAGAAAATTCATGGCCATCTACTTCATAGATGCTGTGATGAGAGACACATTGTGCTTCATCAGCGAGAGATAATCAGAACCAGGCCCATCCGAAGATGATAAGGCGTCTGAATAAAGTGTCCCACCAATCCTGGCCCCTGTACTTTCCTTGATCATATTCATCTGCTTTTCGTTGGTTATATTCTCCACGAAAATCATTTTGATTTCTTCTTTACGTATAAGCTTTATAAGCTGCATGACCGCATCGGGGCTTGCTTCTGCTTGCGTACTTACCCCCATAGGAGAGAGGAACTGCACACCATATTCTTGGGCAAAATACTGAAATGCATCATGAGCAGTAATGATCTTTCGTTTCTTGGGATCCACCTTACTCAACTCGTCTCTTATCCAGTCATCCAAATATCTTAAGCGCTGCTTATAAGACGTTGCCTTACGCTTGTAGTGGCTTGCATTTTTTGGGTCCGCCTTTTGTAAAGCGACAGATATGTTATCCACATATTTCATTACAGCTGGAACACTGTGCCAAGCATGAGGATCATCGGTCATACCAATGGCACTCTGTCCGGGCATATTGCTTACTTTCAAGGCCTTCAAATTTTTACTGGCAGTAATAATGCTCCCTTTAAATCCAGATGCATTAATGAGTCTCTCGATCCAACCTTCAAACCCTAAGCCATTGATAATCACTAAATCCGCATTTGCCAACATCATGCTGTGCTGAGGCGAGGGATTAAACACGTGCGCATCTTCGTTTGGCCCCACAATGTTCTCTAACTCAACGTGTTCCCCGCCGATCTGTTTTACAATATCCTGCAAGATACTAAAACTCGTCACCACCTTAAGGGCAGCTGAACTAGAACTCATCAAAAGCACATTGAATAAAACGACTATCACAAATCTCATGCCAATCGCTGCCTCAAACTACCGTAGCGACCCAATACTAAAGATAAAATGTAGATCAATCCAGCGAACAACACTATGGAAGGACCTGAAGGCCATTTGAAATGATAGGATAGCAGCAAGCCCACATACCCTGAAATAAAAGCGATCACAAAGGCCACCACAAACATGACCCAAATTTCACGGGCCCAAAACCGCGCTGAAATAGCCGGCAACATCATCATACCTAAAGCCATCAGTGCGCCCAGCGCCTGAAAAGCTGCGACCATACAAAGTACGATCAAAACAATAAATGCGCCGTGGTAAAAGCCACCCCATGCCCCCAAAGAGCGCATGTAACCTGGATCAAAACACTCAATTAGTAAAGGCCTGTAAATGACCGCCCCCACAATGAGAGTAAATGTGGTAATGAGGGAAATGAGGATCAAAGCGGACTGATCTACAGCCAGTATGGTGCCGTACAAAATATGAATTAAGTCCACATTGCTGCCTTTGATGGAAACAATTAAAGTGCCGAATGCCAATGAAATCAAATAAAATCCAACCAAACTAGCGTCTTCTTTGAGCAAGGTGGTGCGTGACACAACACCCGCCAACAAGGCTACCAGCAAGGCTGAGATAAATCCGCCCAAGCTCATGGCTGGCAATGATAATCCTGAAATCAAAAAGCCAATGGCCACACCAGGCAAGATAGAATGCGAAAGCGCATCACCCATCAAACTCATCCGCCGCAAGACAACCAACACCCCTACTGGCGCACAACCAAGAGATAGCGCTAAGCAAGCAACCAAAGCTCGTTTGAGGAATAGATAAGACGTAAATGGTTCTATAAAGAACTCGTACATTAAGCCCCCAAAGCCACAGATTTAATTTTATTTGATGCATCCACATCCGCACATGAATCCCAAGACACACAACATACCTTTGCCTGGCGAAGATACTCTCGGGTAAGCACACTATGTGTTGCCCCCCAAGCGATGACTTGGCGCGCAAGAATTATGGTTGTGGGAAAATAATCCCTCACAATATCAAAATCATGCAGAACTGTAATAATTGTTTTGCCTTGACTCTGCCATTCCTTAAGCACGCCCACCAAGATATCCATGGTCGCTGCATCAATGGCGGCAAAAGGCTCATCCAGTAATATGATATTGGCATCTTGTAAGGAAATACGCGCAAAGAGCACACGTTGAAACTGCCCACCAGAAAGACAATGAATCGGCCTGTTCAAACAATCTGCCATACCTACGCTCTCAAGCGCCGCCATAATCTTGCTGCGATCCAAATCTGAGTAGGAACGGAAAAAACCGACACTGGGGCAAAGCCCCATTCCCACCACGTCACCGACAGTTATGGGAAAGGTCCTGTCAATATCAGGCGTTTGCGGCAAGTAGGCAATTTTATTTGCGTTGAGACCGCCCATATCTAATGATCCTGAAGAGATCTTAAAAACACCTGCCAGAATCTTGAGAAAAGTGGATTTTCCTCCACCATTGGGACCAACAATAGCTGTTAAAGTCCCTGGATAAAATTCACCTGTTATATGATCGAGCGCTCTCAATTGATGATATTCAGCACAAATATCCCGGCAACTTATCTGCGGTTGTGGCAAAACTGGCTTTAAAACGGTTTTCGCTACTGTCATATTTCTACCCCTATAAAGCCCACCAAACACACAACCACAATAAAACGATCAAAGTGGTAACAAATAAAATTCGTTGTAAAGAACTCTGTTGTAAAGGTGTCATAAATTTATCCATACTAATAAGCTACTTACTTATACCATATTTGGGCAAAGAGTCATTCAAAAATGATGATAGGATCTGAACAACTTTTTCCATGTGCTCTTGCAGACCCATTGTAATCCTTAAATGATCCGGCAACCCATACCCAGGAATTGGTCTCACAATATACCCATCCTCGGCCAACCGCAAGTAAACACCTTCGGCAGAGCAAGCGCCATGCTTTGAAAATTCAACAGTTACAAAGTTAGTCACACTGGGAATATAATTCAAACCCAGCGCATCCAGTTGCGCCATAAACCAAGAAAGCGTTTGCCTGTTATGAGCCATAACGGCTTCCTGGTGCCCCTCGTCTTCCAAAGCGGCAATGGCCACATCCTGCACCAGTGAATTACAACAAAAAGGGGCGCGAATCCTGTTCACATAGTTAATTAGACACTCTGGCCCATACATCCAACCCACACGCAAGCCCGCAAGCCCATAGAATTTTGAAAATGTTCTAGTCATAACCACGTTTTCAAACTCATTCACCAAATCTATCCCAGCCGTATAATCGTCCGAGGACATATATTCAGCATAAGCCGAATCTAAAACAAGCAGCACGTTCTGGGGAAGACCACGCCTGAGCCTTAACACTTCCTCCCGATTGATATACCCACCAATAGGATTGCTCGGGTTATCTATAACAACAAGCTTTGTCTTAGATGTGACGGAAGCCAATATGGAATCCACAGCAACAGTGAGATTCGGCGCAGGCGCAGCCACGGGCGTGGCCCCCACACTTAGACTGACGATTCTATACAGGGAAAATGCATACTGGCTAAACACCACCTCATCTCCCTGCCCAGCAAATGCCCGGATAAGCAAAGTCAGACCATCCTCAGAACCGTTAGTGCATAAAAGTCTATTTTCTTCTAACCCATGAATTTCAGCCAACTTCCCCTTCAATTTGCGAGAAGTGCCACTAGGATATATATGGATCCGTGCCGCATTATCCTGCAATACCTTCATAGCCTTAGGACTCGCCCCCAGAGGATTTTCATTGGAAGAAAGCAACACCTTGCACTGATATCCTTTCGGAATTATATCCTCACCACCCACGTATGGTTTTATATGTAATAAACCCGGTTGCGGTTGTATGGAATGTGTCATGCTAACGCCTCTCCCCAAATATTTCGTGTCATTTCAAAGCCTCTTCTGCCGTGATCTTTACATAACTGCCCGGCGCGTCTTCAATGGCCTTATAAGCACCCTGCCCCGGCGCACGCTCCTTTGCATCGATCTCTTCTGCAGCAAATTGTTTTACCCATTTTCGCCAAGTCAGCCACCATGAATCGTTGCTATAATTGGCATTTTTCAGCCACTCATTGGCATCTGCGGGATAAGCATCATGTTCCCAATGACCATATTTGTTCTGATCAGGATGGTTAACCACACCGGCCACATGGCCTGAGCCTCCCAGTACAAATTTTACAGGACCATGCAACTTTGAAACAGCCGAGTACATACTCTTCCAAGGCGCAATATGATCGTCGTGAGCACCAAACATGAATACAGGTATGTCAGCTTTCGAGATATCAATGGCCTGTCCCAACATATGCAGCTCATCTTTCTTAAGCAGTGCATTCTTCACGCACATTTCCTGAATATAATACTTAAACATTTTCTCAGGCAGGTTCGTGGCATCCGCATTCCAATAGAGCATATCAAATTGCGGTTGCTCATTGGCCAGCAGATAGTTATTAATAAACGCCGACCAAATGAGATCATTAGCGCGCAGCATATTAAAAGTTGCGGCCATGGCTGCCCCGTCCAATAGCCCCAGATCGCCCATGCGTGCCGAAACCTGTCGCATGTAATCTTCGTCTGTGAAAATGGTAAGCTCACCCGCTTGCGAAAAATCCAAAGGCGCTGCCATCAAGGTAAGTGACTTAATCATCTTCTTGGCATCTTTTTGCAAATACCCGATCAAAGCCGAAAGAGATATCCCCCCTAGACAAAACCCGATCAGGTTCACAAGCTTTTCGCCCGTAATCTCTTGAATAACACGTATAGCCTCCAAGGAACCCTTCTTCAGATAGTCATCAAAAAGAGTGTCTTTATGTTTAATCCCAGGATTGACCCAAGACACAATAAACACCGTATGCCCTTGATTCACCAGCCATTGAACAAACGAATTCCTCGGCTGCAGATCCAGAATGTAAAATTTGTTAATCCACGCAGGCACCACTAACAGAGGGGTCTTTTTAACTTTTTTGGTGGCAGGCATATACTGAATCAATTGCATCATTTCATTTTGAAAAACCACTTTACCGGGGGTAACCGCTATATCTTTACCAATTTCAAATGCGCTGCGGTCCGTATTTGTGATATTGACCAGAGAATTGCCTTTTTGCAGATCCTCGAGAAAACGTGTCATGCCCTTGATAAGATTATCCCCGTGGGTTTCAGCGGTTTTTTGCAAAACAGCCGGATTGGCCCAAGCAAAATTGCTTGGCGCAACTGCATCCACGAACTGCCTAGAATAAAACTTGATTTTCCGACGCGTTTCGTCATCAAGCCCTTCCAGATCATCAGCCACGGCTTCCACCCAACGAGCATAAAGCAGATATGATTGCATCAAAAATGCCGAAGCCGGGTTTTGAGACCACAAAGGATCCTTAAACCGACGATCAGAAGGTGATGGCGATACAACTTGTTTTTCAATCCCTTGTGGCATCAAACTGGATTGCCAGAGCTGAAAATAATCTTTCATCAACTGCTCGGTTGCTTCATTCACTTTCTGCGGGTTCCGCAAAAATTCCTGGAATGCCTCAAGAAATGCTTTACTAATACCCTGCACATTAGGAGTTGCTGCGTGAAAAACATCGCTAGACTGGGACGCATGCGTCAAATATTTTTGAATCTCCGCACTCAAGCGCAAGATGTCCTGTGAAATTTGGTCAAGCTGTTGAGACCCATTCCCCTCTGATCTTTCATTTTTTGACATTTTTCTGACATCCCCGCATTATTCTTCTTTAGCAAAGAGTATAACACTATGCTAAATTTCTTGCTATAAGTCTGATGAGTGATAAGAAAATGGACCAAACATGACACAATACAAATCTGAGTTTTTACAGCAAGCACAAATTCGCGGCTTTATCCATCAAGGAACAGATCTTGAAGCCCTAGATCAACAGCTATTGCAAGGCCCAGTCACAGGCTATATTGGATTTGACGCCACAGCAGATTGCCTTCATGTGGGCAGCTTATTACCCATCATGCTCTTAAGATTATTCCAGAAGACAGGCCATAAGTCTCTGGTACTAATGGGCGGCGCCACAACGAAAGTGGGAGACCCCTCTGGTAAGGATACATCTCGTCAAATGTTGGATGACGCGCAGATTGATCACAATCTGAAAGCCATCTCTGAGATCTTCAAAATATATATGAATTTCGGCAAAGGTCCCACAGATGCAACCTTGGATGATAACCGAGGCTGGCTAGATCATTTGAATTACATCGATTTCTTACGAGATTTCGGCCCACACTTTACGATCAACCGCATGCTCACGTTTGACAGCGTAAAGCTACGTCTTGAGCGCGAGCAGCCTCTTACCTTTCTCGAATTTAACTATATGATCCTTCAAGCCTACGACTTCGTTCATCTAGCACAAAAAGAAAACTGTCTTTTGCAAATGGGCGGATCCGACCAATGGGGAAATATTATCAATGGTGTAGAACTAGGACGCAGAGTCGCGCACAAACAATTGTTTGGACTCACATCCCCCCTCATCACCACATCCTCAGGCGAAAAAATGGGAAAAACAGCCAGCGGGGCTGTTTGGCTGCGCGCAGATAAGCTCTCCCCATACGATTTCTGGCAGTATTGGCGCAACACAGAAGATGCTGATGTAGGCCGATTCTTACGTTTCTTTACGGAGCTACCCATTGCTGAAATCCAAAAACTTGAGGCACTCAAAGACCAAGAAATCAACGAAGCCAAAAAGATATTAGCCGATGAAGTCACCAGAATGCTACACGGTGAAGAAGCCCTGCAAGAAGCCCGGGCAACGGCAGAAAAACTATTCGAACACAAATCTGGCGGCGACCTTTCAGCCCTACCCATCGTAGAGATAAGCTCAGACCGCCTATCATCCGGAATTTCCATTCTAGATCTTTTCGTAGAAACAGGCCTGGCATCCAGCAAAAGCGAAGCCAAAAGACTAATCCGCGGCGGCGGAGCACGCCTGAATGATCAAGCCATCAATGATGAAGACCTAAAAATCACATCCATGGCTGAGGATATCAAACTTTCCGCGGGGAAGAAAAAGCATGCAGTGGTGAAAATGACCCAAGATTAAGAATGAACGCACTCGGCATTGGTTCATCGGGCCACTGCTTGTTCCCATAACGCATGATATAGGCACAATCAGAGTATTGGTTGGTTTAGTAAGACTTGAGCAAACCACTAGTGCTTTTTTGTGAGACTTGCTACTTCATAGTAAATACCGTTATTAGACACGCCCATAGATATAATTTAGATATGGGGATATGATTAATGGCAATCTGCTGAGAAATAATCCCTAATATTTCATCCGAAATAGTCAGTACAGATATTCATGAGTTCAGATAACGCAAAACATACGTCTAATTTAACGTCCTTTTTACTAAGATTGGCAATTTTCATGGATACATCACTTGCAGGGCTGAGAGTTTAGTCCTTTTATCAGTGTTGCAAAGCTGATAAACTTTAAGGCATGCAATTCGGTTGTACTGGGAAAAAGGCCATAAAATGAACACCCTCACACGTATTTTACAATCCAAGACAGCGCCAGGAATTTTTCTCTGCATGGCAGCCGTTGCTGGACTTATCTTTTCTAATACACCATTGATAGGCCTTTACGATGGATTCAAATCCATTCCAGTTGTTATTCAAGCTGGAAATTTCATTATAGATAAGCCACTGCTGCTTTGGATCAATGATGGGTTGATGGCGATATTCTTTCTTATGGTAGGCCTTGAGATTAAGCGCGAACTGCTTGAGGGAAATCTATCTTCTTTCGATAAGGCCATACTTCCTGCTATTGCAGCACTTGGCGGCTTGATTATTCCGGGCATAATTTATGCATTTATCAATTGGGACAACCCAATAGCCCTTAACGGATGGGCCATTCCAGTGGTAACGGATATTGCTTTTGCCTTGGGTATCATTATGATTTTAAGCGACCGCATACCTATAGCCCTGAAGGTCTGTCTCGTCGCCATTGCTATTGCCGATGACCTCATGGCAGTTCTTATCATAGCGATATTTTACACCGCAAAGATATCAACGCTGTCTTTAATTCTGGCTTGTGCAGGCCTTTATGTAGCTGCATTCATGAATTGGAGGGGCGTAACTAGTCTAGGGCCATACATGATAACAGGGGTATTCATATGGGCTTGCGTTCTAAAATCAGGTGTTCATGCAACACTTGCCGGCGTTGCGTTAGGCACGATCATTCCCCTAAAATGTAAAAATGAGGATGGAAAATCACCGCTTAAAGTAATGGAACACGCCCTGTATCCTTGGGTTTCATTTGGCGTTATTCCTATTTTTGCATTTGCGAATGCGGGAGTTTCATTTGCAGGCACCACGCTGGATACCTTTTTGAATCCCATAACTCTGGGCATCATTTTGGGACTCTATTTTGGTAAACAAATGGGGGTTATGCTTTTTACTTGGCTGGCCAACATTTTAGGCATTTGTCGGCTTCCAAATCAGGTTACTTGGCCTCAATATTACGGCATGGCTGTCCTTACAGGGGTGGGCTTTACAATGAGCCTTTTTATTGGTTCATTAGCATTTACAGATGCAGCTCATGAGGCATCTGTACGTATAGGCGTTCTGTGCGGATCACTCTTATCAGCTTTAACTGGCATTACTCTTTTACTCCTTACAACAAAAAAATCTATAAAATCAATTTAGCACAGAAATCCATATGCGCTGTTCTGTAAACAGTTCTCAATCTTCACCTTCTATAGGAATAGATTCCATCGAGACAATTTCAGGCCTTGGTTTAAAATATAGAAGCAACACTGCGGCTATAAAAATGGAGGAGTACGTCCCTATGATAACTGACCAAATAATTGGCAACGCAATGTTTTCTAGCACAGCATCGCCAAAATAATATAATGTTGTTAGCGCCAGCAAGGTTGTAATAGAAGTCAGGGTGGTTCG
Source organism: Alphaproteobacteria bacterium (assembly GCA_041738135.1). GTDB lineage: Bacteria > Pseudomonadota > Alphaproteobacteria > JAGOMX01 > JAGOMX01 > JAGOMX01. Next base: position 12,645 of record JBGSQK010000066.1, on the reverse strand, counting down.
TGACAAGGTGTTATTAATGCTTATATTTACAATCTCTGAAAGTTTGGTGCTTTTATACTTTCTCATATTTTCACGTATGCGGTCAAACATAACAACCGTATCATTAATAGAATAAGCTGCAGTTGTCAGAAATGCAATTATAGAGATCTGATTAAACTCTAAGTCAGTGATTACATAAAAACCGAGAACGCTAAAACAATCATGGATTAGAGCAATAATAGCGCATAGACCAAATTGCCATTCGAATCTTATCCAAAGATAGGCGAACATAGATAAAAAGGAAAAGCAAACAGCTAATATTCCATTATATATGAGAGATTCACTGACTTTTGGCCCGACCGTGTCCACACGTCGATAATCTACTTCAGCACCAAGCACTTCACGTATTTCCTTAATTGTTTTATTCTGCTCTTGCTCTCCCCCAGGTTGTAGTTCTATGCGAATAACAACGTCTTGAGGGCTTCCTAATTTTTGTAATTTGATATCCCCCAGCCCAAGGGCTCCAAGCTTGCTGCGTAGTAGGCTCAAATCTGCCGGGCCTTGAGTTCGAATTTCTAATAAAATTCCACCTTTAAAATCAACCCCGTAATTTAAGCCTTTTGTTAAGAATAGAACGGCTGAAAGCAGGACAACAAAGCCTGATATAAAAAAAGATATAAAACGCCACTTAACAAAGTTAAGTGAGATGTCATCCGGGACAACTTTTAACAAAGCCATGTTTTGCTCCTATCGTTTAATCTGCACTTACATCTGACGCTCAATATGAGCGTAACAATAAAATTGCCACAGATAATATTAAGAATTAAGGGCTATGGGTACGATTAATAGGGTCATAAGTCTGATTGCTTTTTGATAATTTAAACTCCCTTAGTATTCTATATGTAACATATTTTTCCGTCGCACTGCAAGGCGTACAACTGAACAACGCGGTTTGGGTCATAAATTATACATTTAAACGCACATACTAGAGCTAGTAGCGGAGGTCGGCTCATTATGTTTTTGATGCGCAAGGGTATTTTTATGAGGCAATTGATCTATCCCTCTGGATCGCAGACGGCTTTCTACAGCTATGCATTTCCCTCGGATACCTTCAATTATTCATATAGCTTTATTGTCATGAGGAATGGTGTGACCATATGAGTGTTGATTTGATTTCAGTTCAAGCAGTGTAATCTCTAGTCTTATCAAATCTAGTTCTGAGTTCTGATTTTAGCTTCGTAGCAAATCTTAGGCATGCTTTACCTTTCTTGTATTATTTGCTATGATTTATTAAAAATAAATATTGGATTTCATTCGTGCCAGAGAGCTTTTTCATTGCTATCACTTTAGTTGTTTTAGCAGGTGTCATTTTCTCTTTTGTTAAGGAAATATATGAACCTCACATGATAGCCCTCACTGGAATGGCTATTCTGTTAGTTGTGGGTGCAATTAATACGAAAGATATGTTATCCGTTTTTAGCAACAGCGCCCCTATTACTATTGCCTGTATGTTTGTAATAAGTGCGGCACTAGATCAAACCGGTGTTGTTGACATGATGGGCCGCTTGTTGTTAAAACTCTCCGCGAAAAGGAAATACCTCGGCATCACTTCCATGATATTATTTGTTGTATTGTTATCAGCGTTCATGAACAATACGCCTATTGTAATTATATTAACACCCGTGGTGATAACGCTTGCGCAACAATTAAAAGATAGCCCATCTAAATATCTGATACCTCTTTCTTATGCAGCTATCATGGGTGGCACATGTACTCTAATCGGAACATCGTCAAACATCTTAGTAAATGGTGTGGTGCAGGATTCTGGATTGTTGCCCTTCCAGATGTTTGAAATTACAGGCGCAGGCCTAATTATGGCGGCTGCAGGATTAACATTCTTAGCTTTGTTTGGTCGGTATTTACTCCCTGACAGGCAGGCGCCAAAAGATGAACTGCTAGATGAGATTCCCACAAAGCGTTTTTGGGCTGAAGCTATTATTCCATCAAATTCTCCATTAATAGGCCATTCACTTGGTGATATAAAGTTCACTAAGAATGAAGATTACGAAATATTCGATCTGGTGCGCAAGCAGGTGGGAACAAATAAGAGCCAGCCATTTGAAGCGGAGGAAGATCAAAATGACATGTCATCCGCATTATTTGGGCCAGAAGAGACAGGAAAAAGCTTGCCACAGGGACTTGTATCTTTCAGAGAAATGAAATTGGAGGCTGGTGACAAATTGCTCTTCAAGCTCAGTAAAGACGAAATTATGGAACTGAAAAAGCATGTGGGCATTGAGTTTAGTCTGCAAAATAAGCAACCTGGCAGATCTTTGCTGCCAATGGATGTTACAGTGGTAGAAGCTGTGCTTCCCCCAGCATCAGGTTTTATAGGCCTGAGAATCAAAGATCTTAGGTTGAAGCGAGCTTATGGTTGTCTAGTATTAGCTCTCCATCGCGCAGACAAAAATTTCACTGGGGATCTGGCCAATATTATACTTAAGTCAGGAGATTCGGTCATTCTAGAGGGAAAAGAGAGCGATATGAAGCAATTATTTGATACAGAACAGATACTCAATGCATCTTTTATCCGTGGGTTCGAATTAAATAAACAAAAGGCAATTATAGCCATACTAACTATCGTAGTGTTTGTAGCATTAAGCGCTTTGCGCATTATGCCCATAGCCGGCTTAGCTCTCATAGGAGCTGTTACAGTCATAATAACTGGTTGTGTTAGCTCTAAAAAAGTATACCGGGCGATTGACTGGCGCGTGCTCCTTATGATTTTTGGCATGTTGGGTATTGGTAAAGCTATGGAAAATACGGGGGTAGCTAAATTGCTAGTAACATATGGTGGACAGCTTGTAGAGGGTTTTGGGCCTTTAGCTTTACTCGCGGTTATCTATATACTGACCTCCCTTTTGACAGAGATCGTTACAAATAGTGCCGTGGCTGTTCTTCTTCCTCCAATCGTTATTGCTTTAGCTACTTCCCTGGGATATGACCCTAGACCTTTCGTTGTGGCCATAATGTTCGGTGCTTCCGCTAGCTTTGCTACTCCCATTGGCTATCAGACAAACACATTTGTCTATGCGGCGGGCGGCTACCAGTTTAAAGATTTTCTGAAAATTGGGATTCCCATGAATATTATCATGCTTATAGTTGGCGTCACCGTTATCCCCATATTTTGGCCATTTTGATTGTTTGCATTTATGAAAGCTAAAATGACAAACTAGGGCTATCCCGTGAATGATGCTCCCACCCGATCTCATAGCTCATGCTTCATAGACTACATTTGCGCTAAAATCTCGTTTCTAAAACTGATTTAACCCTTTGCCAGTGAGCCTATTTAACAGTTTACTGAGCAAAGTTTTTTCGCTGCGTAACTTATTCTTGTGTTCTTATTAATCAGGCGCAGAACAGCATAGGCTATTCCGTCATATTGAGACCTTCATGGGGCATAGCAACTTTGCAACGACAACGAGCAAAATCGTTCTGTTGCCTGATTAATGAATGAACAATTGGACTCCAAAGTTTACAAAACTTAAGGCAACCCAGTGTCAGGTTAGCTATTATTGCATTTTACTGTAACGTGCGCCGGCTAATTCACGGTCAGTAGTCAATCTGGGGAAATGGAATCGTCCCCATTGTTCAGTATTAGAGCAATTTTCCATATTTTCTCTATATTCTATGGACCATTTATGACAATTGGGTCCAGTTCCTAATTTAATACTCCCTTTTAAATTGCGGAAAGTAAATGTTGCATAAGGTTCTTTTCCTGCTCTAGGGTATGTTAAGCTGGGTTCGTTAAATACTTGTTGGCTTTTGAGGAATATATCTCTTGCTTCCAACCATTTTCCGTATTCTATTCGTAAGATGGTCCCGCTTTTATGAGCGTATTCTATTGTAGGAATGCTAAGTCGGTGCTTTACTAAGCTACCACAACTCTTACATTTGTTTATATCCTCAAAACTTAATGAAGAGATCTCTTTAATCATTAGAGATACGAGTGTATCTGTGCCAGGCTTAAAGCCAATTGATGGAGAGATTTCTCCAGAAACCTTTTTAACACTGTTCTTAAATACTGTAATGCTGTAAGGCAGATTTCCTCGTTCTATGGATTCAAGGTTCTGATCAGGTAACCCTTGTGCAAGCCAATATGCTTGATCAGGTTTAACTCCCATGAAATAAATGTTATTGCCAGAACCTAGTGAGGTTATAAATTGTTTAACATTGGATAAATCTTCAAATATGCTTTGTGGCAGCAATGCTATAACTAAATTCGAAGATCCTAGCAATTGCAAACGTCCATTTGAGTCATATGAGTCTGAATGCCACCACTCTAAATGGCGCAACAGATTGACTGGCGATGATTGGTCCATTCCAGGCAGAGAAATGAAGCTTACAGTGTTAATGGTGTTCATTATTGTCTTCGGAGAAAACTTGCTATGCTTAAATTCCTTAATCTGGTCACCACCCTTAAGAGTGAAATTTCTGAATAAAGAAGTGGGTTGAGAAGCAAAGTTTTCAAAAGATGTATTCATCAACAGTCTCGTAGAAGTGGAAGCGGCTGTTCTAAGTACAGGGGACAACTCCACCAAACTTGCGGAAGAATCCTTCATATTTAAGGACATCGTTATGAGTGCGGTGGATAAAATTCGTAAAATTTTTGATTTCATAAGAAAATCTCCATATTCTATTATTGACAACTTGACCAGATTAGACAGACAGGTCATCAATGTCAAGCTAGAAGCCAAATATTTTCTAAGGACATTTCTGATCACCGTTGATTGTGCGCCAAGTGCCTGATTCAGGCGGTTGTGGCATTCCAAAAAATCACAAACTCAAACCGCATATAACTTTCAGGATTTTCTTGAAAGAGGGGGTCCCGAAAATAATACCAATAGCTTTCATTTCGAAACCTCTGCAACACTTGGGTTTTTGGGCTGGGTAAGCTGTCATCAAATACGCTCTAAAGATATTTGTAAGGGTGATCCTCAAGAAAGCTAGGAAACTTCATCATTTTTTTTATAAATACTCGCCTGTTTTCAGATTGGCAAGCAGCATAAGCACTTGTTACCACAACGAGTTACTTGGACCTATCCTCCTTTGGACTCTCCGTCTTAGCTGGAGCTGGCTTTGCGGGATCCGCCTTCGGAGCTGGTTCTGTCGCTGGCTTGGCTGTTTTTTCATCGACAAGTTTCGCGTTCTTATCCTCAGCCGGGGCCTTCACCGCCTGCGGCTCATTGTTCGCTGCCACGGGCTTGCCCACATCTGGAGCTGCTGCAGGTACGGGAACCGGCCCACCCAAAGCAGGTGTTAACTTTGCAACTTCCGCATCATCTTCATGATCTTTCTGCATCTTTTCTTCAAGTTTTTTACGACGTTGTGCCAGTTCCATGGTGAGATAACGCGCACGTATGGGCTCCATTTTAGCCAGGATTCCGGATACCTTGGTATCCTTCATCTCGTCCATGATATTGAGCAACGTTTCCAGATCCAGCTCTTGCAAGATGGTTGCCGCTTCAGTTGGCTTCATCTTTTCATATACTTGCACCAGTTTTTTTATGGATTCTTTTTCTTTTTCATCCTTTTGTCCCAGCAACTGCTGCAGATACTCTTGTATTTTTTTGAGTTCCTCGGTTTTTTGATCCAGGCGCTGCTCTATGGCTTGCAAAGTAGCTTCTCGTTCAGTTATGGATCTCTCCCGCTGAACCAAATCCCGATGGCGCTTGGACAGTGTCCGCAGCACTTCCACCTGCTCACTACTCAAAGACAGAATGTCAAAATTTTCAGCCGTAAATCCTTCTTTGGGTTTTTGGTCCGTAGGAAATTCTGATTTTTTTGCCTCGGGTTCCGCAGCTTTTGCCGCGGGAGGAGCTTCTTCTTTTTTAGCTGGCTCTGGTTTTTTTTCTTCAGCCTTCTGTTCCGCTTTTGCCCCTTGCACAAATACATCATCAGAAAAATTATAAAGACGCTCAAGCCGAATAAGTATCATTAAAGCCGCGCACACCATTAATACCTGCAACAACCTTAGCTTGACGAAGGCAGGCGAAAGTAATCCAGCTATTTTGGATAGAAGGCGCTTATTCATATGCTATTTCAGAGTCCTCAGACGACCAATGAGTTTTTTCTTCATGTCAGAAATCACTTGATCATCTGATTCCATGGGCACATCCATTTGTGTCTCTACCAGAGCAGGTCCCAGATGTGATGAAAAAGGCTTCACATTGTTGGTCTCACGTTTTTTTCGAATGCCATTTTCCAATTGATTGGCTATCTCCTCACCACGATCCACCAGAAACTGCAAGTCGTCCCGAATAGTTCTGGCTTCCTCCAAACTGGTTTTTAAAGTGGCAATGGCATCGTACCCAGATGTCTTTAACTTTTCCACACTCACCTCGGCTCGCTCCAAAGAAGAGGTAAAGCCATTAAGCAATGTCCCCAGTTCATCACGATTGCTGTGAATAAGCTGGATTCTACGGTTAAGAGTATAGGCATAGCATATGGTTGCAATGAGCAACGTTATAGTAAATATGTCAATGATCATGCTTGTCATGATTTTTTCCCTTTATCAAATAGTTTTCCTCGATTTGAACTGCAACACGCTTACGTACATTACCGATTTTACCCGAAAGAAGCCGACAATCTCCTGTTTGCACAACAATATTGGCCCCTTCAAAAGTTTCCAAAGGGAGAAACGACCCTTTTTTCCAAGCCAATACGTCTGACAGCTTTATGGTCACTTGATCCAGCAACGCCTCCGCTTCGATGGTTGTATTCCAGACCTCGCCCGCCAAGTGGTTTTCCCAGATTTTATCGTTGCCGAATTTCTCGCCGATAAATGTCTGCAAAAGCTTCTCACGCACTTGCTCGATAGATGAATAAGGCATAAAGAACTCTACAGTGCCACCACGATCATCAATCTTTATATTCATCCTGATGATAATACCTGCATTATTGGGCCGCTCAATCATGGCAAAACGAGGATTCGTCTCCATGCGTTCGTAAGCAAATTCAATGCTTTCCACAGGCTCAAAGGACTTTGATAAGTCGTGCAATACGACGCTTATGAATTCCTCATTAAGCGTCCGTTCGATGGTTGAATAGGTGCGACCTTGCACTTCATGCTTTTCTTCACGACGACCGCCCAGTAATATATCCACAACCGTATAGACCAGGGGATTATCAATGACCATAAGGGCAAGCGTATCCCACTCCTTAATTTTGATCACGTTGAGCATAGCTGGCATAGGGACACCGTCCAGATATTCCTGAAAGCGTGACGAGGTCATTTCTTCCATACTTACATCCACATTATCAGATGTGAAATGACGCAAGCTTGTAGACAGCAGCCTCACCAGCCTATCAAACACCACTTCCAGCATAGGAAGACGTTCATGAGCCAAAGTGGAGGTTTGCACCAAAGCTTTAAGGCCACGGTGGTCAGAGTTAGCGCCTTTAAGCAAACCATCAATCTCGGCTTGCTCTAATATGCGTCCCGACATCTGGTCATTTTCTTGTTCTTCTTTGATAACAGTGTTATCGCCAGCCATTATGCCCCCTATTGAACCAGAAGCTCACCAAACAGTACGTTTTGCACCTTGATGGGAGCTGTTACAGAATTTACCCGATCAAGCAGCTCTTCCTTGAGTCTTTGCAACCCGGCAGATCCTTGCAGATCATCCACTTCCAGTTCACGTAAATAAGTCTGGAATTGATCCACAATCCGTGGCTTCAATTGATCCATCTCTTTTTTATTTTCTTCATTGCCCTTAACTTCCAGACTAATGGTCACCTTCAAGAAACTTGTTCTCCGGCCTGTGGTACGCAAGTTGATGAGCATAGAAGGTAGTGCATAGGTAAATACATCATGCAATTGCTCGGCAATAGGAACCACTTCCGGTTCTTTTGCCGCCGCATGTTCTTCTTCTGCCCCACCAAACACACCGAGTATAAAAAGAACACCCGTTATGATACCCAACAAAAGCAAAGGACCACCTATAAATAGCCCCCATTTGATTATGGGATTACTCAGCAGACTTTTCTTAACCTCAAGCCCCTCATCATTTTCGTTGGCTTCTGTACCTTGTGCTTCCTTCTCTTCCAGTTCAGTCGTTTGATCTTGTACTTGTTCTGTTGCCATAAAAAGGCTCTCCCGCATATATGGTTATTTGCTTAATTATAGCATTGTCAGCTCACTCTTTATAAATCTATTTTTGAGTCGCAGGCTATTTTCCACATCTATTTGAAATTCGCTCATTTTTTCTCAGTTGGCATTAAAATCGCATATGTAGGTCAGAAAGAATAAAAGGAAAAGAACATGGACTCACCAGCTTATCTTGCGGCGCAACACATGTCCATTGCGCGCAATAACATTCAGATTCTGGCCAATAACTTGGCCAATGCGTCCACATCCGGCTTCCAAGCTGACAGACCTCTGGTGGCTGAATTTGAGCCGAAAAAGAATTTCATGGATTCCTTATCCTTTGCCGTAAACAATGAAAACTTCAGAGACACGACCCCTGGAGAGATCACCCACACCGGCAATATTCTTGATGTGGCCATTGCCACTAAGGATGTTTATTTCTCAGTCCAAAACAGCAAGGGTGAAAACCTCTATACACGCAATGGCCAGTTAGAGCTCAATGAAGAAAGGCAACTGGTACAAGGCAGCTCTAAATTGCCTCTTTCTGATACCAACAAATCCCCTATTACAATCCCTGCAGGCATGAATGATATCAAAATCGCAGGCGATGGCACTATTTCAGCCAATGGAAAAATGGTTGCCAAAATCGGCGTTTTTAAATTTGCAAACTCGCAATCGCTGGTCAAACAGGGAAATACCTTGATGAAGGCTTCCACGGAGCCAACCACACCTGACAAAGTTGCCTTGGTGCAACGAGGATACGAAGCATCCAATGTAAATCCAGTACTGGCTTTGGCTCAGATGATCGAGCTGCAGCGTGAGGACTCACAAGACGCCTTCGTTATTGAAACATACAAAGAACAATCCGGTCAGCAAATCGATGATTTGCTCAAACCACTTAACGTTTAAAGAGGAAGAAACACATGACTATCGGAGCATTATCAGCTGCAGCTAGCGGATTATCCTTTCAAGACACCAAAGTCAGGGTAATTTCCAACAACATCGCTAATATGAACACAGCTTCCTTTAAAAGGGCCAGCGCCATTGCCGTTGACCAGGACTATCAAACCTACCAAGGCGTAGGTTCCCCTACTTCCGCCGAAGGCACCATAAACCCCACAGGTACGCAAGTGGGTATGGGCGTTAAAACGGCAGGTGTTGTTCGTTCCATGGAGCAAGGTGACATCGAGATTACCGACAATCCTCTGGATGTGATGATCCAGGGAGAGGGTTATTTTAATATTGAGCTTCCCACTGGCGAGATTGGTTATACCAGAGACGGACGTTTTCAGCTCAATGCAGAACGCCAACTGGTGACCATGAGCGGCTATAAAGCCAAACCAGACCTGACCTTGCCAGCTAACACAACCAGCTTGGACATCAACAAAGAAGGTCAAATCTACGCACAAATCCAAGGCAGCCCCAATGCTGTCTTGGTTGGGCAACTGGAACTATCCGTCTTCGCAAGCCCCGGCAGTCTTGACCCCATGGGCGACAACCTGTTTAAGGAAAACATAGCCGCCGGTTCACCCACCACAGGCGTCGCAGGTACAGCGGGATTCGGCACAATTGTGCAATTCGCGGTTGAAAGCTCTAACGTCAAACCAGTGGTAGAACTCACCGCCCTGATCGAAGCACAACGAGCTTATGCCATGAATACCAAGACCATGAATGCGGTTGAGCAGATGGATCAAAATCTTCAGTCATTGATGAGATAATCATGAAAATAATAGCCACACTTCTTTTTTGCATACTGACGACCAGCGCAAGCGCTACGGCCAACCACAGCACCGTCAATGTGGAAGGCGGATACGTCACACTCGGGCATATCTTCCCAAACGCGTCTGAAAAACTGAAGGACACGCAAGTGCTCATTGCGCCTCAACCCGGCAGCTCGGTAGTGCTCAATCACAACTGGTTAACAACCATCGCAAAAAAGCATGGGGTTGAATACCTGGCGCAAACAAAAAACGACAGCATCAAGGTGGTGGGTGCTAGTGATATGGTGCCCATTGAGGATGTGGAGCAAGCGCTCAAAGAACACCTGACACAAATAACCAAAAGCGATAGCTTCAGCATTAAACTGGACAACAAGGACCTTAACCTGCATTTCCCCAAAGGAAAAGCCGGAGAAATCCTGGTAACCAATGCGGACATAAACTCACAAAAAACCAGATTTAGTGCCACACTAGTACTACAGCATGAGGGACGAGAACTCAACCGTGTAAATGTGAACGGTAGAATCCAGCCCATGACCATGGTTCCTGTGCTCACCCGCTCAATTCATCACGGCGAAACAATTACAGCTGCAGACATTGAGTGGCAAAATCTGCCCAGCAGCCAGATAAATCAATCCACCATCATGGACGAAACGGCACTATTGGGCGCAACTCCTAAACGACAAGAATTAGTAGCCAACAAACCGCTGGCCAAACATGACGTGAGCATTCCCCACATGGTCTTGCGCAATCAACCCGTGATCATTTATGCGGAGTCACCCAATATATCTATGACAGCCAAAGGAAAAGCCCTTGAAAATGGCTCAAAGGATGCTTATGTGAAAATTATGAATGTGGATTCTCAACGGGTCATACACGCAACAGTTATTGGACCGCAACAAGTTCGTATCGAGATCCCTACCATGCATACAATTTTAGGAACGGAGTAAATTATGCTTTTAAAAATCTTTTCAGTCCCCTTATTGATTCTTACGATACTATCCTTAAATGGATGTAACTCGCTGGAAAGAATGGGACAAATCGGTGAGCAACCGCAGCTAACGCAAATACGCAACCCACAATCCAATGATAGGTATAATAAGGTCACCATGCCAATGCCAAGACCCATGCAAGAAACGCAGGCAGAAAACTCCCTGTGGCGGTCAGGCGCGCGTTCGTTCTTCAAAGATCAACGTGCACAGGATATCGGTGATATCTTAACGATACTCATCAGTTTTTCCGACAATGCAGACTTCAGCAATGAATCAAGCCGCTCCAGAGTTACGACAGAACATATTGAGGCCCCTAACTTCCTAGGCTGGGAATCAAAGCTCCCCCTCAGATTTCCTAGGGCTGTTGATCCCGATAATTTGATCAATTTTAAAAGCAACCCTACTTACAAGGGCAAAGGTGATATAAAGCGCGCAGAAAGCCTCAACGTTAAAATAGCTGCCACAGTCACGCAAATTCTTCCCAACGGGAATTTAGTTGTTATCGGCAGACAAGAGGTGCGCGTCAATAACGAAGTCAGGGAAATGGTCATCACAGGCGTGGTCAGACCCCAAGACATCTTGGCAGAAAACGTCATTTCATACGAAAAGATTGCCGAAGCCAGAATATCCTACGGTGGCAGAGGACAAATTACCGACGTCCAACAACCACCATGGGGTCAACAGGTTTTGGATGTGGTTTCACCCTTCTGATCCTGATCCTCATAGAATCCGAGAAAATCCTGGTGAAATAGCACCAGGATTTTTTCTATGCTCCGAGGGTCCATGGGATTCATCTGGAATGATCTTAACGGGACGCCATTTAAGTTTGTTGTCATAGACTCCGGCATGCGGTCTGAACGAAACCCCGGCACCAAATCGATCAGATATTTTATGACACAAACTTGCGTATGGCCTAGCCTTAATATACCCACACCTCTCACCTCCAGCAGCCCCTTGAGAGCATCTGCTGGGAATGCTTGAAGCTGTTCATCCTGAACAACAACCCACACTTGATCGTCAGCCACCAACTTAAATCCACGATTAATCAGCGACAATGCAAAAGAAGACTTCCCAGCCCCCGCATGCCCTCTCAATAAAACACCAAAACCGTCTTTTTCAACACAAGATGCATGCAAGTATGGGATAATCGTCACGTTTTTTTCCTTTTTTTGTGCAACATACCCCTCGCCCCGTCATTGCGAGCCCTCTTGGGCGTGGCAATCTACTTTATTGCTATCAACTAATATAAAACGGCAACATCAAAGTGGATTGCCACGCCCAAGAGGGCTCGCAATGACGGGATCGGGGAGCATTCCTTATCCAGAACACTATTTCTTTTCGCTGCTACGATAACAAGATTCCATGATTTTTCAAATGGAAATAACTTACACCAAAGAATATTTCGCTAACCCACCCCGCAAGCTGTTTGCGTATTTATAAGAAAGAAATGCCGTAGGTATTTCATAGGAAACATCTTGCTAACTGCCCAAAAAAACTACACCATTTTTTCTTATAAATACTCACACACTTTCCAACCAACCACAAAACAAAAAAAAAAGGGCGGAGCTTGCGCCCCACCCCTTCTCACTTAATGGTTTAAGATATTAAAATACCCTGAACTTCAAGTGTGCCATGAAGGCATGTACTGAAGGATCAACAGTTACCTTGTTTGTTACAAGGTTGTTTCCAGCCACTTCGTTATAGCTGAATGAGCCATAAGCTGTATAAGTGTACTCAACACCCATTGACATACGGTCTGACAAAGCAACGTCCATACCGGCACCGATTAGGAAACCAGTTACGTTCT
>JBGSQK010000054.1:0-1620 GCA_041738135.1 Alphaproteobacteria bacterium | reverse complement strand
TGAAGCAACAAAACGGGGTCCCCTTCACCGGATTCGACGTAGTGAATCTTGTGCTCACCGAGTTCAATGAACTTGGATTCATAATTAAACGCTGCAGGAATGTTTTCTTCTACCTTGGCAGCTTTGCCAAGATATACTTTTTGTGCATGGGAACCATTAAAAATGGCTAGGAAGATTAAAGTTAACAGGGCTAGTCTACGCGTCATTCCGGAGTTTTCTTTTTTAGACAAGGCGACTAGTCAATGTGCAAAGACTTTGATGAGATAAATTCAAATTTCACATCGAATGAGAGTATGATTAGATGCATTTTGCCTTTGTCCAATTAAGTTTATTAGAAGTTTCAACGTTTATCTCGAAATCCTATAGGACTTAAGAATTCGCAGCAAGTTTTTTCATTTCTTCTATGTTCGTTATCGTTTGAGCATACCTTCCCAAGGTTTCAGCATAATCTTCGATACTTTGACGCTGGTTTGTTAATGATAGTGCATCAGTGATAATAGCAACATGAAAATCGTTTTGAATGCCATCTCTCATCGTTGAATCTAAGGTTAAATCAGCCACAGGGCCAGCCAAGACCAAATGCTCCAAGCTGTGTTGTCTCAGGATATTCTCTAAATCAGTTCCTGAAAAAGCACTCAATGTACTTCTGGACGGCAAAGTAATGTCTCCCTCTTCTACATACATCAGATCCTTAGCATCGGGTGATTTTTTTAGTTTTTCATCCATGAGTAGCTGTGCAGGAGATGGAAATTTTCGTTCCGTGTAACCGAAGGGAGCATGAATAATTTTCCAATTTTGTTGTCTGGCAAAATGAATAAGATCTTCCAGCCTGATTTTAAGCTCCAATTGCTCTTCCAGAAACCCTTTTTGGCAATTGATCAACACCAATGCAGTTTGGTCTTTAGGGAATATCTGATACGGTTTGAGTGCGGCTCTCATAGCTGCAACCATAGGGTTCTCTGCATTTGTATCTGCCATGATCAGTTCATTTTTAGTGTTTGAATGATATTTTCTGTGGTGCTTACAACGTGTCCAAGAAGTGGGTAGCGTTCCGTCGTAGCTTGCTCATGTTCCATTGGAGAGAAAGCAGCTACCGCATCCGTTACAAGGGTTACATGGTAGTCTAAATCAACGGCACTTCTCACCGTCGCTTCTATACAGGAATTGGTAATCATGCCAACCACGATCAGATGGCTTATTCCATGTTCTGCCAGATGAGCATGTAAATTGGTGCCGGCAAAACCGCTGGAACACGCGTGTTCAGAAGCAATAAATTCGTTTTCCTTTGGGGCTAGTTTCTCGGCAAAATCTCCGCCCCACGTTCCTTGGCTGAGCATATGCCCCGGCCCGAGTTGCGCTACGTGTGTAGGGCTCAAATACTTTCGATCCGCATAACTACCTTCCCGATAGCGGTGGTGAGGGGAGTAGGCTATTGCAATTCCTTTTTCCCTGCAAACGGATAATAAATTCTCTATGTGCTCAACGGTTTTAACTTCTTGAATAACTGCACCTGACATAGGCCATGCCATTCCTCCTTCGGATATCAGATCATTCAACGGATCTACAACAAGTAATGCCGTTTTGCCTTTAGGATAAGGTGCTGTTTGTTCGCTTTTTTGA
>JBGSQK010000045.1:0-8087 GCA_041738135.1 Alphaproteobacteria bacterium | reverse complement strand
AGTTCCTTCAATAAAATTTGAAAAATAGGCCTCAAAAAAGGAAATGTTATTCCATGCTGGTAACGTCAAAACTTTTGAAATGCGTGAGATAGGTGACAGTGATAACATTTGTGTCATCAAATTCTGTAATAACTCGGCTCTTTTAGGATCATATGGCTGACCATAACTTCTTGCCTTTGCTACAGAAGAGGATAAATTAGCTTCTTTTGTACCGAGTAAGCCGCCGATGAGAAGATCTAACTTGTCATACTCACGCTGCATATTGAGTTGAGTCGCAACAATAGAGGCATTTTGACGCAAATGACGAAGTCCATTATCTGGATCTGTCCTCAAAATGGCTTCTAGCTTTTCTTCAATATCATGCTTTGTGAGTGTTCGCTTAATAGCTCCTGGCTGTGACCGTGATGGCAGAAGATTCTCTAAATAGGCACGTTCTGGTGAGCAAACGCTAAGTCCTGCAATAAATGAACGATCTGATGCCAGGGCAGCTGGTCCTTTGCGTGGTTTAATTATAATGTGTCCTGGCAGCTTGATCTCGCGAGTACGATTCGAGATCAGATAGATCATTCCATCTTGTGATGGCTTGAATTCAAAAGCTGTTCTATCTACAATAAGACCATCCGGAAAATAATAGGCAACAATCGCCCAAAGATTTCGAATGACAATCTGCTCAAGAGGATCTTTTAGATTTATCGTATAGACTTTAGGTGCTAGCTTCCGATAGTCTCCCCCCTGAATTCCGCGGTGTATATGAACTTTTTGTTCTGGAGTCGAGACAAAAACCTCAGGAGAAAGAAAACGCAACTTTTTGTTATCCAAGGTATGACACCCATCATTAAATGTAACTATCTGTTCTATAAGTAACACGATATGAAACTTTATGCAATCTAAACGTCATTTTCAGAAGAGTAATTCACACTTATAAGAAGAGGAGTTCACTAACAGTGTTATTCAGCCCCCTTAAGCAACTTCTCACCATCAGGTCTCAGCGTGCCTTTAGGACAAACGTGACGATAAAGGGTTTGGCGTGTAATTCCTAGCTCTTTACAAAGCAAACCAACTTTAGTTTCTGGTTGACCCATAGAAGCTTGGGCAAGTCGTAATTTAGCTGCCGTCATTGTGTAGGGTCTTCCTCCTTTTCTACCTCTAGCGCGAGCTGACTTCAATCCTTCTTTGGTACGTTCTGAAATCAATTCTCTTTCAAACTCTGCTAAAGAAGCAAATATACCAAACACCAGTTTTCCAGCTGGCGTCGTGGTATCTATAGAAGCGCCCTGCCCGGACAGCACCTTAAAGCCAATGCCTCGTGTATTTAAATCGTAGACCGTATTAATCAGATGCCTTAGATTACGTCCGAGCCTATCAAGCTTCCAAACAATAAGTGTATCGCCGTCTCTTAACGCTTTTAAACAAGAAGTTAGTCCTGGCCTGTCATCTTTCTTGCCAGAAGCCATATCTTCATAAATATTTTCGGGATTGACACCTGCAGCGATTAATCCATCACGCTGTGGATCCATTGTTTGAGATCCATCAGATTTTGATACCCTCATGTAGCCTATTAGCATTTTCTCTATTCCTTTTCAGCTGTCATATAAACGTTCGGTTATGTGACATTCCTAATCTAAACTTAGCACCTAAGACAAATTGTCACTTAACACGTCATTCTTTCTATGATCCATATAGGGTCATAAAACTACAGTTATATTACTAGAACTCAGGGGGCATTCCAAGCTTTAACAATTCAGTGGATTTTTTTGATGGATCTTTGATTACTCGGTGAAAAACGCTTTGCAAGAAGATAATAAAGAATGCTTAACGGAATACCGTTGGCTTCCCTATTGGGCACCTAACCACTTTTGCCGTTGTAGCAGCGTCAGAAAGCGGGTCTTTTTCTTTCGATAGTTCGTCTTGGTGTGTGCTATGCGTAATACGTTCGCTATCCGACTTACAGATAATAAACTTGAATATCCTGTTCGTTTCGAAAAGTTGCTATTGCATCGAAAATGGTAAATATGACCAGTTCGTATTTTCGGGCGGAAGGCGAATTATATAGTTAGGGACCTAGGAAGGAATCTAAGTCTATTTTAGCAAGTGGTAAGGACTAGGCTAGATTCTAGAATCTGCTGCTGATAATTTTCGGGAGTTGCGCTAATGAACTGTTCCTCTGAGATTAGAGAATTACTCTTATGAAAATCGTGGTTAATGCCCACCCCTCTCCAATAGTACAATCTGAATATTCTACAAGCCAGAAGCGTATTTTTCGACAAGCCCTAACTCTGGAGGCATCTCCAACACATTCGGATATTTAATCTGGTTTAGATCGGTTGGGATTAATGATAGTTGATCTCTAGATATATAGAGCCAACTTAGATTTTCCATCTTTCCTATCAACTCAACTGGAATGGATGTCAAAGGATTAAAGCCCAAACTGAGGGTGTGCAGTTTTTTAAGTTTCAATAGTTCCGATGGGACAAAGGTCAATTCATTGCTATCTAGATATAACTCTTCTAGGTGCAAGAGTTGGTTTATAAGGGGCGGAATTAAACTTAGTTGAGATCGACTTAGATCAAGGGTTGTAAGTGATTTTAGCCAGTTCGTTGATGTATCAGCAAAGTAGTAGAGACTTGAGATATTGATGCCGTGAATAGTTGAGTTTGATACCCTTGCAATATCGTTTCTTAGGTTACTAAGTGTTAAGTTATCATCCTCATAAATAGTTACTGGTAATATCTGCAAGCCATATTGAACAGACATCTTTATCTCTTCTGGAGTTAGTTGACTCACACCAGATTGTTTTACCTCATTAGACATCTGGGAGAGAAAGTCGTCTATATTTTGTTCCATTCTAGGTCCCATTGGAATGTTGAAAGCTTTTATTGAGTAAATTTAGCGACTTGGTCTACCGTTGTCAAACAGTCTCTCTAAAATACGTGAAAAATCATAGCCATCAACAAAATCAATCAGCTATGAATTTGTTGATGAAAATTACAACTAATATGCAAGCACTTTTCGTTTTATTATGTGCCCCCTTAATGCAAAGTCTTAATGCACAGTCTCGCCATTAGAATAGGCTTCTGTTACAATGCATCCGTGAATTGTTATTAAAGGTTCGCATCCAATAAAATGGCCAGGTTGATTGATTTTAACCACTGCTCCAGGCTTAAGGATCATGAGTCGGTTAGGCTTAGGGTATATTATATTGTTAGTTCCTTTATCTCCATATGGTTTCATTAGAACTCCACCTCCCCTTTCAGGATCCCATTCTGAGACAGGATAATAGA
Organism: Alphaproteobacteria bacterium; assembly: GCA_041738135.1. Lineage (GTDB taxonomy): Bacteria > Pseudomonadota > Alphaproteobacteria > JAGOMX01 > JAGOMX01 > JAGOMX01. The sequence goes on along the minus strand of JBGSQK010000045.1, from coordinate 4,806 downwards.
CGTAATAGGCTAATGCTGGTCCCAAGCCATCACAGAACGAGGAGTTCATATCAGCTACTGGACATACAGATATAGATAAAGTTAACCCCAACATATCTACACTGTTGGTGGCTGAGCTTTGTAAGAATGCTAAGGTTCCTGACTTATCATCTCTAAACAAATCTCTTATTCCGAAAGTTATTAGTAGCCTCTCGTTTTCATTTAGAACATTGGTGGCATTAGATGCTGTATCTTCTAGCAATTGTGAGAAAGGAATCTCTCGTCCGCGTAACGCTTCTGTAAAATTCTGAGCCTCTTCAGGCGAAAGAAAGTCATCATAGATTCTGTAGCTCTCAGTGGTTTCAGTTAACATTCTAAACTCCATAAACTTACACTAGGTTGACACAAGATGGCTTGTTGACACGATCAGGATCGATAACATATGTTTTTCATAAAATCAACATGCTCTAACAGACTTTCTCATTTAACTTACCAGTCAGATTATTAACTATTATCTTCCACCCACCCCTTATCTAGGCTCTTTGTATATAATGGCATTCCCTCGGGAGCAGGCCCTCCCTTTTTGATAGAATCTAGAAGTGCTTTGATCCTTGGTATATTTTCTTTGTCCTTGTGGACAATGAAATAAATATCTGTTGATGGGCCTTCAAGCATAGGTAAAACCTCCACCAGATCTATGCCCTCTGCGGCCGGATAGCCTATGGGAAGTTCAACTATACCCATTCCTTCCGTTGCTGCCTTTAACAAGCACGGCAACAAATTGAATTCAATGTATGGTTTTCTATAACAGCCTTTTTCCTTACCCACTTTCAGTGACCAGTTATAATTAGTACCGGCATAATCGCCTATTGATGCCATAGCTATAATTTTATGAGTGTCGAGATCAGTCACTGAACTCGGCATGCCATATTTATCAAGATAAGACTTGCTGGAATATAACCCGGATCGCAACGTAGCTAGATAGTGTTGGCAATGGTCCTTCGCTTTGTGCTGAAATACTGAAATGTGGATATCGGCGTTATCACATAGATAATTGTCTTCGTCAGAATGAAGTTGGACCCTAACATATGGGTTACTTGATTGAAAGTTCTGCAGATAATGCATAACCCACTTACTGGCCAACAGAGATGAAGTGACGACTTTAAGTGGGCCTCGTATTTTTGTTGCATCACCTATTAACTCATGTATAGCAATCTTCATGCTATCGGCCATTTTCTTAGCGTGTTCGTACAACTGTTCTCCTTCGCTCGTAGGCAATATTCCTCTTTTTTCTCTAATTAAAAGCTTATATCCAAGTTCTTTTTCGAGATTCAGCATGCTTCTACTCAGGGCAGGTTGGCTTACGTTAATCTTTCGGGCCGCTTCAGTTATAGAACCCGATTTAACAACGTGATAAAACAGTTTAGTCTTATTCCAATCCATGGTTACATTTATCCTCTTTAAATTAGAAAATCTTATAATCCAGCTTATATTCAACAGAATAAATATGTGATACGTGTGAAATTAGTCACGTTACGATCAACTCATTTTCTTAGGTTACTGATATGCCCTATCCTATTCTCCTTAATTTTACGGCACTGAAGTCTTCTAGCGTTTCTTTTGAAGTGGCTGTTTTACTATGAGCCACGATATGTTCCAGAAAAGCTGTAATCTCTGGCTGATTTTTCCTGTGTTCGGGGTAAATATAAAATATCTCTGCCGTTGGCCCATCAAGCCCGGGCAATATCTCTACGAGATCAACTCCCATAGATTCAGGAAACCCCCTACCCAGCTCTACTATTCCCATTCCTTCTGCAGCGGCTCTTAGGATGTAATCCGCTGAACTAAAAACTAGGTATGGCGCCCGAAGACTGGAGGCTTTATGTCCAACCTTTAGAATCCAGTTATAATTATCAAATGAGTTATTGGAACCTATGCCGAAAGAGATAAGTCTGTGGCTGTCAAGGTCTTGAGAATCTTTGGGCACGCCGTATTTGTCTATATATTTCTGACTGGCATATAGTTGCATCGTAAACTTCATGAGAAAATGCTGGCAAAGCGTGGGTTGCATAGGAATAAAAGGTTTTATGTAGACATCAGCCATCATATTTTCGCTTGGTTCAGGTTGACATATAACCTTTAAATCAATGTTTGGATAATTCTGCAGGAATGAAGGGATGAATCTCATCAACCAGCTTTGTGCAATTGCAGGGGTAGTACACACTGTAAAACTGCTGCTCTTATTTTCTAAATTGGAGGGGCGGATATTTTCTGCCATTTCTGCTTCAATATGCATTTTTTTTGCATACTCATAAAGAATTTCGCCCTCATGGGTAAGGGATATTCCCTTTTTATTTCTTTTAAAAAGCTGGGCTTTAATCCTGTGCTCTAGATCCATTATACTTCTACTGAGAGTTGGCTGGCTAATTTCTAATCTTTCAGCTGCTCTAGTTATAGAGGCTGCGGTAGCAACCTCATAAAAGAGCTTTAACTTATTCCAATCTAACATTTCACCCTACATCTTAATTAAACATCTTCTATATACAAATAACACTCTTCTTAGGATAACGAAGCACTTTCTTTTTTTCTAGCCTCCTCCTCCAGACGAGGAATTGAACTGGCGGATAACTACTCTAAGTATCTAAGGATTATGCACTTATTTCACTCGCACTTAATAAAAGGTAAAAGCTGCAGCAGTGATTCCTTTTCTTATCTGATTTTTCAATCCGATTGAGCCTATCATGACAGGTCTCTGATGTACTAATTATAGATTAAGCTATCTCCTGACATTAATATCAAGATAATGTTGTGTTTATTCATGCCCTTAACGAGCCGCCCAATGCTATGCCAGTCACTCCGAAGGAAGCTACGGACTGATCACAAGCTAAACTTGTTTTTTTCAGAATTATCAACTATTTCTGTTATTTCCATTGAAAAATAATAATCTGTCTCATATTCATCCATGCGGCGGCTGTCTTCTATTTTATTTGAAATCCATGGCTGCCCGATGCATACTGGAGGAGTGTTATAGTAAGGAGTGCAGTGGTTGATGTTTATGGCAGCTAACCCCATAATTCTTCTTATGGATCGATAAACTCCCCCATGTGAAATAATTAGAACATTACCCTGCAGATCAAGGGCAGTAGTTAATCCTCTTAAAACTCGAGCATCAAACTCTCGGGCTTCTTCAGCCCCATTGGGAGTCTCTCCCAAAAGCCATCTCTCAATCATTGTGCCACCATCAAATGCCCCCCCTTCAATAGATCCCCAACAACATTGTTTAAATTCATCCATAACTATAAGCTGCTTGCAGAGTCGATTAGCAACGATATTAGCTGTGGAAACTGCGCGTGACAATGGTCCAGTTACAATATAGTCTATATCTATATCTGCACTTTCAATTAGTTCAACGGCTTCTTCGGCTTGTCTAATTCCATCGTTGTTAATAGGAATATCTTGGGTGCCCATATAAATATTTTTTTTATTCCAGTCGGTTTCTCCATGTCTCATAAAATAGAATGTTTTAAAAAGGGGGTGCTTGTTAAAAGGCAAACCTCCATCAATAGGAGAATAAGATACTTCGGAGCTCTGTTGTGTAGATTGTTTCCCTACTAAATACCCAGACCATCCTTCATCACCGCTAGTGCTTGCTTGAGCTAGTGTGGGGAATAAAAATAGGGTGCACATAATAAGATAACAATTTTTTATAATCATCTTCATTTTAGTTTTTTACTCATCAGACTAAACGGATTTATGAATTTCTTAAGCGTCACACTCTCTCAGAATATATAGCGAAATGCTATATCCTCTTATATCCTGTCAGAAGACTACAAGTCAAGGATATCACCACCTTACACAATCTATTGGGGTCACAATAGAAAACGGATTACATTGCAGGCTAAGGCGGCAAGGCCTCAGTATTTGCTGCATCATGTTAATGCTTTTCAAGCAGGAGTGTCATGGTTGAGGGGTGAACCTGAAACAGTCTTGCAACTTTAGCCCCTGTCTTTGTTTCTGATATAACCATGAAACATCTGTGTCTTCTGTAAGTTAACACGGTTTCTAGATAACACGGCTAATCCCTGCCCCGTTTAGTTGCTGTCAGAGACTATCCCATATAACTGAAAGTTAGTTGGTTCTGGAACAAAAGCTGTTGGGACTAGTTTTGGTGTGTTACCTCAAGGACAAATTCTAAGATCTAGGCGTAGCAAATGGCTTCACGTTTCGATAGTACCGTAAGCGCCTGATTGGGGGACTGAGTCGACAACAAACCCATCTTTGTCAAAAAAACCCTTGCATAAATAAAATTGAGTCTTATATGTAATGTATTAAGCCGTTCATGACGGTGTTTTTGATATGGATGGAGATTATTAAAGATGTTTAAGTTTACGAAGAAACTAGCAATTGTCGCGAGTATAGTGACCTTGAGTGCAGGCCATTTTGTAGCGCTTGCCAGCGATGACGAAAGTCAACCCATGGAACTAGAGTCTCCACCCGTTCATCGCCTCGCTTTGGCTAACACGGAGGCCATGGCCGAATCTTCCTCTGCAGGCATTTTGCATGAGGAATTTTTTCCTGTACTGCCGAAGGACCTGAAAAGAACTATTGCCAATCGATTGCTGGCGCAAAAACTGACCTCAGATTATGCCTTGGTTTGTAAATCTTGGTGCCGCTTTTTCTTAGGCTCCGATAATCTTGCGGATGTAAGACAAATTATTCTCCCAGCTATAAAATTTGGTAGGCCTATAAGCCCGGAGCCATATCTGAGGCTGCGACTGAGGGAGCAGGATGAGAGAACCCTAAAAAATGGCACTTTTCGATATCAAC
>JBGSQK010000041.1:0-28500 GCA_041738135.1 Alphaproteobacteria bacterium | reverse complement strand
CAAAGCCACAAATTGGCTATGGCATTATAACAACGAAAGACCTAATATGGGGTTAGGTGGAATTACACCAAAACAAAAGCTGCATGGGGCAGCTAAAGAACTTTCTACTTTATAAACCCATTAAAAATGGGGGGATTACCCCCCCGGCTCAAAATCGAGGATGCAACTGCCATTTCGCAACACCTCCCAGGATGTGTCAACCCTATTCCTGCTCCGCATCACTCTCCACAGATGACACATAAACACGCCCCTCGAAACCACCACTTTCGCTGTGCTTCAGGATTCTGAATTTCTCCACATCCCCCATAGAAATACCATTGGCCTTAGCAATTGCCAAAACCACCTCCATCACATCGGCAAGTTCTTCTGTGATCTCCGCCAAGGACGCCGCATCGGCCACCTCATTAGCTTCCTCACTATTTTGTCCTTAAGACGCTGATGATATTCTGCCTGACCCATAACCCGATCATGAACGATCATGCCCTTAGCACGCAACATTTCCGGGATTTTATCGCGAACAAGTCGCTCGATACTGGTAACTTTCATGTGCGTCAAATAGATCTCCTCATCATATGGCAAGTGAGTCCGTATTTCCAATTGGGGATGACCGCAACGACTTCAAACTCTAATTTAACAAATATTTGAAAAGCATCAGGAAAGAATGTGTTAAGTTGAAGTTCACGAGCCCCAACAGCACGAGCATACTCCATGACCTGCCTTATAAGCTCTTTTGCTAGCCCTTGCCTTCTTCTGGATTCAACCACATAGATGGAATCGATCCAAAGTATAGCTCCATGCACCTCCACAATAACACCAGCATTGATGAGGTCGCCTTCTAAAAGATAGATTGTGTGGGATTTATAATCCTCAGATTTGCCCGTGAGTTTCTCACATTCAAATCTGAGGGCACCCTGAATTTCTTCATTAAATTCAGCATTTGGGGTAGTGGAAAATTGCATCATACTAATCCTTCTGTAATGAAATATTTGATACAACACAGTCCATTCAGAACCCTTCTAATGACTAGGAAGGGTTTTTATAGCAACACCCACAACCCTCATTACAAGGCCTCTAGAGGCGCGACTATCTACCTATATACTGCGGCAAACGAGTGTATAAAAATCCAATCCAAAGTTGTCGCGCCTATCTTCGCTAAAGCTACGGCGAACTCCCAAAGACGGGGATATGTAAACTATTTTCTTTAGCACACAAAGAAACAACAACTTTATTTAATTGTACCCAGCCGCTGCTTTGGCATCTTCGAATGCAGATTGCATCAGAGTTTTCATAGATTGCTTACTACAGTCCTGTCCGTTGACTTCACCCATAAAATTCTTGCCTTGGCAGGCTTTAATTGTTTCCAACTGGTTATCGATACCATTACAATATTTCGCCCAGTTTTCGATTAATGCTCGAAGCTCCGTTCTTTTCGGGTCTGCACAAGCAATTCCGTTACGGTTAAAGACGCAACCCACTTCATCCTTAGCTGCTTTCAAAGATGTTCTGTGGTTAACCCAAAGATTATTTATATCACACAGACTTTTACAGTTTTCAAGACCCTTTTTGTACTCGGCAAAAGCTTTATCGACTGTTGCTTGCATAGTCATACCGTCGGTGCAAATATCTGGATCTTCAGGTTTGCATTTACTAGCCGCTACTTTATCACTGGTTGGGACGCACGTAAGAGCACTAAAATTACCTTCTACTAATTTATTCTTATACTCAGCCAACACTCTTTCCATTTGGCCTTTGATTTCAGTCACAAAGTAGCCAACAAAATCCACTTCTCCAGAAGCAGCAACTTGTTGTGGAGGAGCTATTTCTCCTCCCTCCGTAAATGCTAAAGATGAATCTTGATTAATATTCTGGTTTTTCTTCGCTTGATCTGGCGCAGCCTCAGCCTGAGAATACATCGTGAATATAGCAAGAGCGAAAAGTGTTAGTATGAGTTTTTTCATTTTTACCTCTTACGTTTTTTATTAATTGTTGAGATATTGTATACTAAGCGTTATCCACTTTCCATACATCTTTGTACCAGCACTTGCGGCAACCATTTCTACTGATAATATTTGTGGCGCTGCAAGATGTTCGTATTCGGCACGGCGTTTGTTGTTGATATCAGTGGCGACGATTTTACACGCACCTGTCTTTGCTCTTACATATCCCCGTCATATATGGACGGGAATAGGGTTGTTATTTATTTGTATTTAACCTTTTTGGGTGGCGCTGAGTTGCTCGCGATGAATGGGCCGAGCGGCATTTGTTTCGAATCAAGCATTTATGGCTTATAGAATTATTCGAAATAGGCATAGAGGATAAAAGCTAACCTTAAGCCTTGTCATCCTCTTCGTCTAAATCTTCCAGCGGCTCAGCGTCGTCTTCCAGATCGATGTCCTCTAGATCATCTTCATCTAAATCTTCGTCGCTATCCTCGCCTACAGTTTCTTCGATCAGACCTTCGCCATTCATATCTTCGATGAATGACTTGGCTAGCTCTTCTTCTGAGATGATTTCTTCAAAGGAATTGGCGCCGATCTCAAATGTATTGCGATCGTAACCCTGCTCTTGAGTCAGCATGTTCGCCATTTCTTGCTCAGATTCATCCAGCTCGATATGACGGCGATAGTTCTTCACCAAAGACTCGCGAAGAGCTTCGATGTCCACAGTGTGTTCTGCGATTTCGCGTAACGCTACAACCGGGTACTTATCATTACCACGGGCAACTGTTGCTGGTGAACCAGCAAAGATTTGACGTGTACGTTGAGCAGCTATAATAACCAGCTCAAAACGATTCGGCACTTCTTTAATACAATCTTCAATTGTTACGCGAGCCATAGAATTCCACTCTCAAAAAATATGTGATAACGCTAAGTTAACCTTGGCGTGCCTTAAAACGAGGGTTCTTCTTGTTAATAACATACAAGCGACCACGACGACGCACGACGTGACAGTTTTTATCACGTACCTTTAATGATTTTAAAGAACTTACAACTTTCATTTTTTCTAACCCACTCAATTTATAATTAAGGCCACATTACTGATTTTAATGACCAATGTCAACGCAAAAAATCAGTTTTTCCGTCGCGAAAGCCATTAGCGCGTCCAGTTGGTAAGCTTTACTATATTTTAATCACTTTCCTTTATAATTAAACCATAGAACACCAGTTGCAGGAACATTAATGACCCAGGGCTTACACGAAATAGCCGAGCATTATTGCTACCCCATTAATTGTCCTGTCTGTCAGGCAGCGAATCTGCCTGAGGATTGCCATACTTGCAAAGGTCTAGGTGAAATTGAATTGCAGTTAACCAGAGTCGAACTGGCTGAAATCTATAAAGGCTATTTAGAACTTACGCATGAAGAAGGATCACGTTGCCCCTATATGATGGGTGAGCAAACCTCACAAGAATCAAGCGAGTGCCCATTTACCGGCGCTCACAAGAAATCGTAAGCAGGAAAAGACATTATGGCATTACTGCCACTAGCAATCGTTTCAAAATGGGAAACGCTTACTAATCTTCAAAACAATTTCTAAATTTTACCAATAGCTTACACGAGAAATACGGCGACACGTTCATGCTGGATTTCCCCATTAAAGGTATTTTCACTAGGGATCCCGTCATTTTGAAACACGTTTTGCATGCAATTATATGAACTACCCTAAAAAATTGGATAATATACCAATTTTTAAAGAGATTTTCACCATAACCAACAACAGCAACAGCTTGCTTTTTCACCTGATTTTGATTTTTGGAAAAAAAATAGACAAACAGCAACCCCAAGCTTTCATCCCTCGAAACTGGCCACACATGTACCTAGAATGGTAACATATACGGAAGAAGCTACAGAAGCCATTGATGAAGCCATAGCGTCCGGCACCCCCCTTAATGTTAAAGAATTAATGGGCTCGCTAACCTTGAAGAATATGCTGTACAATCTATTTGAAGATTGCGATGTGGATTTCACAGAATTTCATTATGAAATGAAAGAAATGCTGCATCAACTGAACTTAAAAGGCAATTCGCTGTTTGGTATTCGCTGGCTATTGCCCACAAAAGACCGTCGCCTGCGAAAAGAAAGTTATGCTTACGTTAAAAACAATGCACTTCGTATCATTGCAGAAAGAGAACAATCAACAAAGACCTATGACGATCTTTTGTCCAGGCTCATTAAGTTTTATGACGAAAATTTTCAAGGCGAAGAAGCACGGAAAAGCCTCGAGGGTGATTTCATCGTTTATTTGATCGCAGGACATGACACAACCGCATCAACCATCAACGCACTATTCATGTATTTATCCCTCTATCCTGAAGTGGAGAAAAAGGTATTAGCAGAAATGGAAACCGTGCTGGCAGGCAAAACCATAGATTACGAAACAGCCAATAAACTGACTTACACAAAAATGGTATTTCAAGAAGCATTAAGACTGCAATCACCCTTAATTGGTTTTAATCGTGTGTGCGAAAAAGAAGATCAAATCGCAGGATTTACGATTCCTGCAGGCACTCCTATGTTATTGGGTTACAGAGCGGCCGACAGGAATCCAAAATATTGGGATAACCCAGAAGCATTCGAGCCAGAACGTTTCCGCGAAAAGCGCTGGGGACAAGACGAGCAATACGCCTACCTCCCCTTCGGCGGAGGCCCACGCGTTTGCATCGGCATGAACTTCGCCTACCTAGAGGCCATGGTAACCCTGGCTGTCCTTCTGCCAAAATACAGACTAACGTTGATGTCAGGAAGAGAAAGAAAATCCTTACTAGAAGCAACCAACTGGCCTGGTGGAGCTGAAGAGATGGATGGTGACTCGACGGTAGCATATCACTCTTACATCGAGCACGCAGTTGAGAAACTATTTTATCTCGGGAGACTCAGAAACAAAAGGATTCATAGGATCAATGGGCTCTACTAAAAGAGGCGGACTCAATGGGGCACTGGATTCCACCAGGATTTCAGCGCCCTTGGCATTTTCCTGCACTTTTTCTTTAAGAGATGGACGAATCTTTGGGTAATTGGGTGAGTCAGGACTTTTAGGAACATTTCTGTTTTTAGGATTTTTCGGATTAGACATACTTAATCTCCATTATTTGCAATACTTATGCATATATATATACCAGCAAAAGAGCAACTAAAAGCTGCACATAGGCAGAGCGTAGCACATCTATTGTTACAATGCGACTTTTGATATGATGGTATTCCGCGTTCGTAGAAAAAACATAAATAGCATACACCCTTGTAATTCAGCTGACTTCTAAATACAATAGAAATAAAACCTTATATTAAGGGAATAGACCATGTCAATACTACCAATTACTAGTGGACCCAAACTAAAGGCCTTAAAAGAGATAAAAGCCGATTTTTTAGGGACTATAAATAAGCGGCATGAAGAACATGGTGATACGTATATCGCAACATTTCCTATGAGAACGATAGTTACCCGCGACCCCGTCCTATTGAAACATATCTTGCACGATAATTTTAACAATTACCCAAAAGCTACTAATGGTCCAATTACAAAAGAAATATTCAAGCTAACAAATAACAGCAACAGTCTATTTTTTACAAATGATTTTGATTTTTGGAAGAGCAACAGACAAATTGCCACACCTAGCTTCCTCCCTTCTAAGCTCAGAGAATATGTGCCAAGAATGGTTACTTATACAGAAGAAGTGCTGGATCTTTATGAGCAGGCAGCCGCATCGGGCAAGCCTTTTAATGTTAAAGAACTGCTCGGATCTTTGACGTTAAAAAATATGCTTTATAATCTATTGGAAGATTGTGACCTAAATTTTCACGATTTTCATTACCAGATGAAAGAAGCCTTAGATCAGATTTTCCAAAAAGGTGTATCCTTTTATGGCATCCGTTGGTTATTGCCTACACAAGACCGCCGTAAGCGCAATGAAAGCTTTGCATATGTTAAGCAAACAACCCTAGACATAATCAATCAACGAGAGCAATCGTCGAAGATTTATGACGACCTGTTAGATCACATCATGAAATTTTATCGTGAGAACTTTCTAGGCGAGGAGATAAATGCAAACCTTGTTGGTGACATAATTGTTTATTTAATCGCCGGCCATGACACAACGGCCTCGACGATCAATGCACTTTATATGTACTTTTCTTTACACCCCCATGTGGAAGAAAAGGTTCTAGAGGAAATTGAAGAGATCGTTGGCGGGGGAAAAATCAATTTTGAAACGGCCAATAAACTCGTCTACACAAAAATGGTTTTCCAAGAGGCCTTAAGGCTACAATCACCACTCCCAGCAACCAATCGAATCAGCATTGAAGAAGATCACATCGCAGGATATACAATACCAGCAGGCAGCTTGATCACTTTAAACTATAGGGGCACCAACCGGAACCCAGCCTATTGGGATAACCCTGAAGCTTTTGAGCCGGAACGCTTTCGTGAAAAACGGTGGGGACAAGACCACCAATATGCATACCTACCCTTTGGTGGTGGGCACAGATTGTGCATCGGTATGAATTTTGCGTACCTTGAAGCCGTCGTGGCACTGGCCATTCTTCTTCCCAAATATCGCTTCACACTGATGCCCGGTCGTGACAGAAAAGCTAGATTTGGTCTTACGTCTTGGCCAGGGGGCGCAGAAGAGATGATGGTACATCGTCGCTAATAATTGATTATCGGAAGTTATAACATTTGTATAAAGTAAGTGGCTCTATCAGCCCTCCCCGGCCTTGAGCCGGGGAGGAACAGGAGGGTGGCAGAATTATTGAATCAGCTCAGTAGTTTATCAGTAGAATTACTTCCCCTGACGACGCAAGTATGCCGGAATCTCAGAGATATCCTCATCCTCTTCAGGAGCATTTTCGCCGCCTGGTTCGCTTGGACGGACACGCATACGTGGAGCGTATTGGGGTTGAGCTGGAGTTGGTTGCACTGCTGCTGGGGCCTGCTGTGCTGCTGACCTGCCTGTTAATGATTCGGTGATGCGCTCGAGAAAACTCAACTTACGCACGGGTTCAGGAGCGGCTGCGTGTCTGTAACCAGCATCGCTTTCCATTTCTTGAGTCAACGTGGTATAGCCATTTTCCGCTTGATCATTGTGTGATGAAAAATTAGACAATTGATCGTAGATGTCATCCTGTTCTTCCGCAGAAGAAAGGCTTTCCATGCCACTGCTAAAATCGGTTTCGTAATGGGGTTCTGGCGCTGGCATCGCTACTGGTGTTTCTACAGATGCTATCACTTGCGGTGCAGCTACGTTTAAATGCGCATACTGGTCTATACCGGTCGCCACCACAGAAACACGAATGCGTCCGTTGAGTTTTTCATCGAATGTGGAACCGAAAATGATGTTGGCATCCACTTCCACCTGGTCTCTGATCAGGTTAGCAGCTTCGTCCACTTCAAACAATGTCATGTCCATACCGCCAGTCACGCTAATGAGAACGCCACGAGCGCCCTTCATGGAGACTTCGTCCAGCAGCGGGTTGGCAATGGCGGCTTCTGCCGCTTGGATCGCACGGTTGTCGCCTTCGGCCTCGCCGGTACCCATCATGGCTTTACCCATTTCGGTCATCACAGTGCGTATGTCAGCAAAGTCTAGATTGATGAGACCTGGAACGATCATCAGATCCGTTACGCTGCGCACGCCTGAGTACAATACTTCGTCAGCCATTTTAAAGGCATCTGCAAAAGTGGTTTTTTCGTTGGCAATGCGGAACAAGTTTTGGTTCGGAATAACGATCAAGGTATCCACGTGTTGTTGTAACTCTTCAATACCAGCTTCGGCTGTTTTTGTACGATGAGCACCTTCAAAATGGAAAGGCTTTGTCACTACACCGACAACCAATATGCCCATTTCTTTGGCAGTCTTGGCGATTACGGGGGCTGCACCTGTACCCGTACCACCGCCCATACCGGCAGTGATGAACAGCATGTTGGTGCCTTCAATATAGTTGAGAATTTCGTCAATGGACTCTTCAGCCGCAGCTTCACCCACTTGTGGCTTAGAACCTGCGCCAAGTCCGCGAGTAATGGCCATGCCCAGCTGAATACGGTTTTCTGTCAGAGCAAGCCCGAGCGCTTGTGCGTCTGTGTTACAAACCACAAACTCAACACCTTCCAGCTGTGAGCGTATCATATTGTTCACCGCATTGGAGCCAGCTCCACCCACACCCATCACAGTGATGCGTGGTTTAAAATCCTCCACAGCAATGGGCTGTGGCATGCGATTGATAGATTTTATTTCTGCAAGTGGTCGTACGCTCATTCTTCTCTCCGCTTATCCGTCTTACTCTAATTTAAATTATCTCGTGGTAAAAATCACTATATATTCTCTCTCAACCAGGAAGTCATTCTGCCTGTAAGAGAGTTCGTTTCCTGCGCAAAGCTATGGGACATAACTTGCTCGCTTTTTTCCAAATGGGCGTAGGCGATTAAACCCGCGCAGCCTGAAAAGGCTGGTCCAGACATGGATTTGGGTAGCCCCAGATTCTGTAGGGGTCTGCCGGGTCTGACTTGCTTGTCCAGGACAGCGCTCGCCATTTCTACCAAACCTGGCAATTGCGAGGCACCGCCCGTTAAAACGATACGGTTGCTGATGCGTTTGCTAATGCCTTTTGAGCTCAAGTGGTTCTTGATCAACTCCAACGTTTCTTCAACACGAGGCCTGATGATTCTGACCAAATCAGCTTTGGCGATTTGGTTGGTGGGAGGATCTGATACCTCACCGATTTGTGGTACTTTGACCAGATCACGCTCATCGGATGTGGAAATCAGAACGCTGCCGTAAAGGGTTTTGAGCCTTTCAGCCTGCGACAATGGAGTCGACAACACGCGAGCGATATCGCTAGTTATATGTTGACCACCGATGGAAATACAATCTGTGTGAACGATATTACCTTCAAAAAACACACCAATGGTTGTGGTCCCTGCCCCCATGTCCACAACGATGGTACCTAAGTCCATTTCATCGTCAACCAGCGTTGCAAGACCTGCTGCTAATGGAGAGGCCACAAAGGATTTGACATTCAGGTGGCAACGGGAAATACACGTGGAAAGATTACGTAAGTTGCTGGTTTGCGCATAAATAGTGTGCACGTTTACGCCCAGCGAATCACCATACATGCCTCGGGGATCACGAATACCTTTACGTCCATCTATGTTGTATGTGGTCGGAATGGTATGGATTGGATCTTGTCCTTGAGGTTGTTCCACCTGCCTTGAAATACCCAGCAGACGCCTGACGTCTGCTTCATCAACAGAATGTCCAGTGATTGAGAGATCTACAGCAACCGTCTGTGATTTGCAGCAAGGGATGTTGATGTACACATCGCGGATGGTTTCTTTGGCCATTTGCTCAGCCAAATGCACTGAGTTTAGTATGGACAGTTCCACATCTTGCATATCGATCACATTGCCATTGCGCAAGCCTTTTGCGCTTTGGTGCCCTACCCCGATTACGTTTAGGGATTCGGACGAATCTGCGCGCACAATAGCGCAGCATATTTTACTCGAGCCAATATCAATGGCCGCAATGATCTCGCTTTGTGAGATCGGATTTGACTTTCGCATGCGCCTAAATATCATGGCGGTGCCTATACTTCCAATTTTAAGTTATCTTGCCTTTATTCTTTTTATCATCTTCCGCTTCTTGGACATACAGAAAAGATCGATCCGGCAGACGAAGATCAATCGTTGCAACGCGTCCATCGGTTAAGCGATGTTCTTTTTCCAAACGTTCTAAATGAGTTAAGGCCGGCTTAATATTTTTCTCCGGCAGCTTCACACGAACGTTATTCTTCATTATTAGATCCCATCTGCGTCCACTAATAAAGACCGCAGATTTAATCTTTTGTCTTAACTCAGGAAAATCTGAAAAACCATCCAGAAGTTCCTTGGTATGTGTCGGCGCTTGTTGTCCTGTCACCACCATCAAGTGTTGGAATTGCGGTGATTCAAAATACTCAATCACGGCCCCATGCTCATCAACCAGATGTCGTTTTGACTCATTTTGCCATATGGCAATTGGCTTTCTTTCCACGAGCCTGATATATACCGTACTTGGCAAACGTCGTTGTACAGTTGCAGACTGAATCCAGGTGATGTTTTCCAGTCGTTCTTTGGTGGCATTGGGATCACATTTAAAAATTGGATCTCCACGGGTCGCACCCACGGCTGCCAAAATGGTTTGCGGATCGGTTTGCATACGACCTTCCACCAAAATGTCATCCACTGTAAATCCTGTAAAGGCTAAAGCTTGCTCGCCTTTAGCACCCACATGTTCAAATGCCGTATGCACCCAACCCATGCTCCAGGACAGCGTGGGAAGCACAATGAAGCTCACCATAAATATGGTGCGTTTTGCCGCGTAAAAATTGCTAAATACCTCCAGCCAAGAAATTTGGCGGCGATTGGGTCTCGTGCGACTTGCTGCCTTGTGCTTTCTTCTCATTTAACGCCCCTTATGCGGACACAGCTTTCACCGATTTTACGGAAGGCTTCACATCTTTCAATGCGTCCTGAATCATCCAATCCACCAGATCCTTAAAGCTGTAGCCCACATGCGCTGCTATTTCTGGCACGATGGACAAAGGTGTAAAACCTGGTTGAGTGTTGACCTCTAATACATACAGTTCACCCGTTTTGGGGTTAAAACGCATATCTGTCCTTGAAACACCCTTGCAGGTTAAAGCCTGGTGCGCTCTAAGCGCATAATCCAATGCTTTATTATAATCCGTTTCTTTCATACGTGCTGGCATGTGGTGGTCCGTTTTGCCATCAGTGTATTTGGCCTCATAACTGTAGAAACCTTGCTTGGGAGCGAGTTCCAATGCACCAATAGCCTTGTCACCCATAACAGCAACCGACAGTTCCATTCCGGGTATGTATTCTTCAACGATCACCTGATCACCATATTCCCAATTGGTCGGCCTTTGTGGCAATACGGTTGGATCAATGACGATATATACGCCCAAACTGGAGCCTTCTGCGATAGGCTTGATTACGTATGGCACATTCATCTGCGGTGAAGCAAAAGCTTCGTCAAACGAGACGATCTTGTATTTAGGCGTAGGTATGCCCGCGGTTATAAAGATCTGCTTGGAAAGTACTTTATTCATAGCAAGGGAGGATGCGGTGTGCCCTGAAAATGTATAAGGGATATCTAAGATATCCAATACGGACTGTATACGACCATCTTCGCCCCATTGGCCGTGCAGTATGTTGAGAGCCACATCCGGTTTAGGTGTCAATTGCGCAATCAGTCTTTTTAAATCCCGCGTCACGTCCACCCGTGTTACTTTATAACCAAGTTCTTCAGTTGCGCAGGCAATCTGCTCACCACTGTTCAATGAGACCTCTCGCTCACCTGACCAGCCACCTAATAATACTGCTACATGTATATTCTTCATGCTGCCTTGCTTTCGTTTTTTAGTTGTTTTGGATCATAACCAATGCGTTGAATTTCCCAACGAAGCTCAATACCCGATTCCGCCTTCACTTTTGCGCGGATTGTCTCGCCCAGGGTTTCGATATCGCCAGCGGTAGCATCTCCTGTATTCATCAAGAAGTTGCAATGCAGTTCAGAAACCTGCGCACCGCCAATTTTCATTCCACGACAGCCTGCTTGATCAATGAGCTCCCAAGCTTTATGTCCATCAGGATTGGCAAACGTGCTGCCACCGGTACGAGTGTGCACAGGTTGCGTTTCTTCACGTTGCTGCAACATCTTTTGGATTTTTGCGTCCACTTCTGAAGACGTGCTTTTAGTGCCTTTAAGACCAGCACTGATGAATATCCAATCTTGCGGAACCGAGCAATGCCTGTAGGAAAATCCGCATTCTTCGGTCGTCAAGCGATGTATTTGGCCTTTAGGGTCCATGGCAACGGCATATTCAAGCACATCCTTGATTTCGGTTCCATAGCAGCCCGCGTTCATGCGCAAGGCACCACCAATGGTGCCAGGAATACCGCACAGAAACTCTAAGCCGCCGATGCCTTCATCCCTAGATGTCATGGCCACATTGCGGTCGAGCATCCCTGCCCCCACCTCAATGAATGTGCCTTCCACCATAATATTGGTAAAGCCTTTACCAAGCCTTATAACCACACCTTTGATACCGCCATCGCGGACCAGTAGGTTTGACCCCACACCAATGACTTGCACCGGTATGCTACTGGGCTTTTCCTTCAAGAACAAACTGAGATCCTGAATACTCGCAGGCTTAAAGACCACTTCAGCTGGACCTCCAACCCTAAACCAGGTGATGGAAGCTAACTCAGTCTTTTTACTATATCGTCCTCGTACCGTCGGTAAACGGTCGATGATTTCTTCCGTCATGAAACTACCTGTTATCTTTTTATGGTTAAACCCCAACACGCTTCAGATTTAATTCATTCTGACGCAATGCCTCTGGTAATTCCGCGGCCCAATGCGTAATGGATCCCGCACCTAAACAAATGATAACATCACCTGGCTTACAAACCTCTGATAATTTTTGAACAAGCTCATCAAAACTTTCAATCGCTGTCACATCTTCTACTCCAGCTTGCTTAATGGCTTCAACCAGATGATGATTTTCAGCACCCGGAATAGGTTGCTCACCGGCTGCATAAACAGGCGTTACAAACACCTTATCCGCATCGGTAAAACATGCAGCGAAGTCTTTAAACAAATCATTGAGACGTGTGTATCTATGCGGTTGCATCACCGCAATTAAACTGCCGGTGGTCGCGATTTTTCCGGCCTCAAGCACCCTTTGAATTTCAACGGGGTGATGGGCATAGTCGTCAACCACTTTGATGCCGTTATGCTCACCCACCCATGTAAAGCGGCGCTTTACACCGCGAAAGGTTTTCAAGGCAAAGAATACTTGCGTCATATCAAGGCCCAGCTCTATGGCCACAGCAATAACGGCTAATGAGTTTTGGATATTATGATGACCCAAAAGCGGTATTTCAACACCCACATAGGTGTTTTCTAGATTGGAACTGAAGGACTGAGTTTTGCCGGAAAGTATGAGGTCAAATACGCAACCGTCTGCAGACATTTGTATGTTGCAGGCTTGGATATCAGCACCATCATTCAACCCATAGGTCAGAACACGCCTGTCTGTAATGCGAGAACTCAATTGCTTCACAATAGGGTGGTCGTAACACAGGACATTAAGGCCATAAAAGGGAATGTTCTCGGTGAAGGTCTCAAACGCACGCAGTAGTGTTCCAAAATCCTTATAATAGCTCATGTGTTCAGGATCGATATTGGTTACCACTGCAATGGTTGCTGGTAATTTGATAAAGCTGCCATCGGACTCATCTGCCTCCACCACAACCCAGTCGCCAGTGCCCACTCGAGCGTTGGTGCCCATGGCTTGAATGATACCGCCACAAACAATGGTCGGCTTCATATGACAAGTATCCATCACATGGCCGAGAATTGAGGTAGTGGTAGTTTTGCCATGGCTACCTGCTATAGCAACAGCAGGTTTGAGGCGCATAAGCTCTGCCAACATTTCGGCGCGCTTGACCACAGGGACACCAGAATGACGGGCGGATACAAGCTCGCAGTTGTTATCTTGGATATCAGATGATACAACCACAACAGAAGCACCCTGGATATTTTCAGGCGCATGACCGATAGTGATGACGATGCCTGATTCTCTCAGTCTTAAAACATTAAGATTTTCAGTGACATCACTGCCACGGACAGTGTATCCAAGTTCATGCAGTATGGATGCTATTCCGCTCATACCGATTCCACCGATACCTACGAAGTGGACAACGCCCACTCGTTCCGGGGACACACGTAAAGATTCTCCCATTCCAAGCCCTTTTTTGACAGTGAGTAGTTAATTTATACTTTAATTTAACAGCGCAGGACTGCTATGTACAGCCCATTAAGAAATGTTTTCGCATAAAGTTTTAAGCTGCTCAGACAAGACACCAAATTTGCTTATTAAATCACGAAAACTAATTTAAAGTTATAGTCAGTTTATGTTACATTTAAAAGAAAAAAAGTTCTCCACATGGATCGCGAAATCATCTTTGAATTTATCCACAATGGCAACTATGTAAAAGTCATAGCATTTGATGTAGAAACCAAAATAGAGATCTCAACTATCACCCCCAATAACATCAGTCAATTTCAACAAGAACGCGCAGCCATTAACAAATTACTCTATGTACTAGAAAAGAAGGGGAAATTGTGACTGTGTCAAAAAAGACACGGACTCCTGAGAGCGAACATAGCTTTACGATTTGTGCAAAACCGAGATTCCACTGTGTATGTTTAACCCATAATCAGCGGAATCTCGTATTTTCTTGTTTATTCTATAAATAAATCTTCATGAAGCTAACCTGTTAGGCTTCTGGTATGGCGAAGAAGATCTTGCCTTGGTAGGCGGCTATATTTTCCTCATAAGGGATTGAGGGCACATCTTCTTCGCGCACATTGAGATGCTTGAAAATGTCTCTCCGAATGCTGGCCAGGATTTCAACGTACCTTTCAACGGTGTCTTGGATTCTTGCATATTTAGCAAGAAGCATCATTTGCTGCAGGAGACTATCTCCTAATTGCAACTGCTGATCATTGGTCAAGCTGTAAACATCGGCGCCTTGTAATTGGTGTAAAATCAATAACCAGGTTTTAGTGTTGCCAGGCAGCCTGTCTATCCCTTTGCGAACTTCCTCTCTAATGGCTGCTTCACTTGTCCAATATTCTAAGCTGTACCAACTAGCTTCAGGAACTGCGCAATGGTGCGGATTGCCGTTTTCCTCGCTTGAAATGAAATCCCGATCACCCAAAATAGATTCTTTCATATTTACGAGCCTGCACGGCCCGGCGCCCAACTTATCAAGATTGTATATCTTGCAGTCGTTTGAAGGCTCAAATTTAAGAGCAAAAGTGGCATTGGTTGCCAAACCCAATGACTGATACGCGGATGCACCGCAGTATTTATAAATTCCGTAGAGGCAAAGATCTTCCCTTAACTCTGTGTGGAGAAATGTTGTTCTGGCGGAAATATCACCCGTTAGAACTTGGAACCAATATGGTTTAACTTTCTCATTATACTCAGCCGTGGCAGATATTGTGCCAAGATGAATGACGTCTTTGTGTTCTGATCCCGCAAGACCAACACTTCGTTGGGCTGCGAAAGGTCTTCCACGGTAAAAAAACTCTGATTGCTCTGTTGTCAGGGTTTTTGGAAAAATGGCATGCGCAGCATTATACACCGTTGGCACCTTGTGAAATTCATCCATGATTTCTTCGGTTGAGGACGAACTTGCCATAGATTGACTCATGGGCAATACCAGGCTCAATAACACAAATAAAACCTTATTTAACATTTAACCTTACCTCAACAATTAACTACCAAACCAATTCGTGCTCATCTAATATAAACACTACACTGTCATGTGTAATATATTATATATAGGATTAAATAAAATAAGTGCAATGCTAAAATAGAATGCCTGTCATGCTTTTTGTTCAGCAGACTACCTCAACCCCTTAGCAGTTTAATCCTTTTATTGACAGCTTGCTTTACTGACCGATTGATAAAGGAGGGAAAACCTGCAGGTAGTTCATTTTCAAGTTGGTCAAATACTTTTGGAACCGCCGCCACAATCTGATCCATGGCCTCGAGCATATCATTCATCGCAAGACCTGCTTGCTCACCTGTTTGAATAAAATGGCGTCCGGCAATTTCCTTTATTTTATAGTGACGTGATTTACCTACGCACATGGCCATTTTCATTTGCTTGATCTCGATGTGCCTTAAATCCACACTGGGTTGAGCAGTTAATACATCATAAAAGGGCGTCAGTCGGTAACCACCGCCTGGCATCAAATATATACTGAAGTTCTTTGCATGCCCGTCCGTGGCCCCGATTAGCCAGAAGATGATTTGGCTTTTAAAGAATGAAATCCTGTCTGACTGATCGTTATCACTGTCATTCAAGAGCAACAAAATATCCTTTATGCCGGGTCCGCCTTGATCTTGATATTTGAGTGTTGGCGGAATAGAGAGAGCCTGACAACAATCCTCTTGTGGCAAACGAATTAGCCTTCCATCCTTCGCCCAGAGCCTATCAAACCGCTCGACAACAAGAACCTTAGTGTCACCAAAAATTTGAATTTCTGCCTTATTAACGGAAAGGCCGAAAGCTTCCATGAGCTTGAGGCAGTAATATTCATTCTCAACACTATTTGATAAATCGATACCACTGGGAAGATGGCCTATTTGAGTTTTAAAGATATGAGTGGTGGGCGTCGTACCAATGGGACGAAACCATTTTCCCTCGTTAAGCAGCAGTGCAGTTTTTTCCTGAACGCCCGCAATTGATATTCTGAAGTCATGACTATTGTCTAGACCAAGAGGCGATCGTGCCAAATTTCTGAGCAACACATCAATTTGATGTTCACTGATTTCTTCGCCCTGTATTCCTCCGTGCGGATCTAGCTCCTGACCGTCAGGGAGAAATTGCAAAGCACCAACGCAATCTCTGCCTATAACTGATAAAAGACTGAATGCATCTATACCGGAAGCGCCGATTCGTTCGGCTACATAACGCCTAATTACATCGGAATCTGGCAATAGATTTTCAAAAACGGCTATAACGGGAACACCAACATAAGCGTCTTCGCGAAAGGGCAAGGACAAGGACACAGGTATGGACGCATCCCAAGACAACCATGAAGAGTCATATTTGAATGAAACAGCACCAGAAATTTCTTTGGACAATCGCCCTACAAGACGATTGTTAAGATAGACATTCAATGGGATTATAGCATGACGACGGCCCATTAAAATAACTCCGCAATCTCTTCAGCCGTATACTGGCGTTTAGGAGCTATTATGATCTCTAGACCCAGTGCTGATAACAGATCACAGATGGTTTCGAGCTTGGCTCCTGGGGAACCATTTTCAATATTTGATACGGTCTCTTGCCACAAGCGAGCTTTTTCCGCAAGCTCAGCTTGAGTCAAGCCAGCCGCACGCCGAAAACGACGGATGGCCTGCCCTATCTGCTTTGGTGTTCTGGTATTCACTTGCATTTTAAATCCCCCATATGATCTGTAGATCATATTTTATTTTTATGACCTGTGAATCATATTTCTATTATATGATCTGTGGATCATACTTGCAACCATAAAAAAACCCACACCCCATAAGGGATGTGAGTAATCTAATCCAGCAATATAGCTCGTTTAGTTATCCAAGAAACTGCGCAACTTTCGTGAGCGGCTTGGATGCTTCAGTTTGCGTAAAGCTTTGGCTTCGATTTGGCGGATACGTTCGCGGGTGACCGAGAACTGTTGGCCGACTTCTTCGAGGGTGTGTTCCATGTTGACACCCATACCGATACCAAAGCGCATGCGCAGCACGCGTTCTTCGCGGGGGGTTAGCGTGGAGAGCACCCTGGTGGTTGTGTCGCGTAAGTTGGCGTGCACAGCCGCGTCGATGGGGATCACCGCGTTTTTGTCCTCGATAAAGTCGCCGAGCTGTCCGTCCTCTTCGTCACCGATAGGTGTTTCGAGACTGATAGGCTCTTTTGCGATTTTCAGTACTTTGCGAACTTTTTCCAGAGGCATGTTCAACTTCTTGGACAGCTCTTCTGGTGTAGGCTCGCGGCCGATTTCGTGGAGCATCTGACGTGAGGTTCTCACCAACTTATTGATGGTCTCAATCATGTGCACCGGAATACGAATAGTACGGGCCTGGTCAGCAATGGAACGGGTAATGGCTTGGCGAATCCACCAGGTAGCATAAGTTGAGAACTTATAACCACGGCGATATTCAAACTTATCAACGGCCTTCATGAGGCCGATGTTTCCTTCTTGGATCAGATCCAAGAACTGCAAACCACGGTTCGTGTACTTTTTGGCAATGGAAATTACCAAACGTAAGTTGGCTTCAATCATTTCTTTTTTGGCTTTGGACGCTTGGCGATCGCCCTTCTGCACATCAGAAACAACGCGACGGAAATCGTTGAGCGGCAGGTAAGTCTTGTCGGAGATAGAGTGAATTTCATTCACGATCTCGTCCAACTCGGCTTTGTGCTCATTAAACAGCTTTTGCCAGCCTTTGCCTTTAATTTGAGAAACCTCTTCAACCCAATCGGAGTTGATGTCTTTACCCACATAATGCTTAATCAGCTCTTCGCGCTTGATTCCACAATCTGTCGCCAAACGCAACATACGCCCATCCAAAGTCATGACACGGCGGTGGAAACCGTAGAGCTGATCCACAAGCTCTTCAATACGTGCATTGTTCAATGACATACTGTTGACCTGTTCTACCAGCTTGTCTTTCAAGGCATCGAGCTTAACCCCATCCTTCTTTGACAAGGTTTTATCACATTCGATATGTTGATGCTGCAGCTTTTTGTACATGACATAGTTCTGAGCAATTTCTTCCAAGGCTGCCATAACTTCTGGCTTCATGGCTTCTTCAATCTCAGCTAAGCTGGCATGAGCTTCTTCGCCTTCTTCCTCGTCAAATTCGCCTTCTTCTTCAGATTTTGCCTCTTCAGAACCCTCTTCGCCTTCAGGCTTTTCTTCGGATTCGTCATCGGATTCTTTTGCCTTAACCTTAGGCTCAGGCTTAACAACTTCTACAGGCTCTTCGATTGGAGCTGGTGCCTCAACCTCAACAGTGCCCTCTTCAAGCTTAGGTTCACCATCGCCATCTACGGCATTTTCGTCAAAGGTTTCTGTACCATGGTCCAGCACAACGATGTCGCGCAAATAGATCTCGCCATTTTCCAAGGCATCACGCCAACGGATAAGTGATTCGTAGGTCAGCGGGCTTTCGCAGAGGCCGCGCATTTTCATCTCGTGACCTTCTTCAATGCGCTTGGCAAGAAGAATTTCGCCTTCACGGGACAAAAGCTCAACGCTTCCCATCTCTTTGAGATACATACGAACAGGATCGTCGGAGCGTCCACCGGTGTCTTCTTCAGCTACTTCCGCAGCTTCTTTAACGGTTTCTGGATCCGCATCCTCATCCACCTCTACAGCATCGGGATCGCCATCGGTTTCATCATTTTCAACAATGCTGATACCCATTTCGGACAGCATAGCCATGGCATCTTCAATCTGCTCCGAAGATACTTGGTCTTGCGGCAGGGCACGATTGAGCTGATCATAAGTGATAAAGCCATTTTCACGGCCTTTCTCAATTAATCTTTTAATGGATGAATTAAAGTCAATACTCGTAACTTCAAGTTCATCCTCATCGATATCAGGTTTGATATCTTGGGCAGATTTTGATGACATTCTATCTTCCTTTTTCATTTAATTCTTTACCACCTGATATTGTAGGGCATTAAGCCGTGTCCATGTCTCCGAATCAAAGGATTCTATCAACTGAAGTCGCGCTTCTTCTCGCTGTTCAGCTAGTATATCTTTTTCTTCTAGCATGTACCAAACGTCTTGCCAACCTTCTCGTACATCTTCTATAGATGAAGAGGATTTTGCAAACGCCGCATGCTGATAGATTTCATGGGTCAAAACTGTACTTAAAAGCCCCTCATATCCTCTACTTTTCATATGGTATTGCAATTCATCTTTGTCAAGGGTTGGGCTCGCATTTATTTTAAAAAGAATTTCATCTCGCGCCCGGTTGAGCTCATCCTCAGCTTGCGGTATTGCCAAACGACTGAATTCCTCTTCAACTTCCGGTAAAAAGGACGGATGATTTAATATAACCGCAAATAACATGTACCGCTGTAATTTCTTTTTGTCAAATTTTGTGAGCGTCCCCGGAGCCAGGACATTGTTATCCCTTTCTTTTTCTTTCTTACCCTTTCGCCTGAAGGCTTGAAAAAAACGTTCGTTGGCTTCCGCTTTGTATGGATACTTGACCGATGCATCTGTAATTTGCTCCACTAAAGCCAAGAAGTTCTTTCGCACCAACGCCTGTTGCTCAGGTGTTTTTGCTATGGCGCCCACCACATGGTTTTCCCAAAGCATATCCATCAATGGTCGCGGAGTACCTAGCAATTGTTTTAAAACATCAACACTACCAGCCCTAATAAGACTGTCGGGATCTTCACCTTTAGGTAAAAGTGTGAAATTCAGTGAATGCCCTGCTTTAAGCAAGGGCAAAACCTTTTCAGCGGCTCGAGCAGCAGCACTCAGACCAGCCCTATCGCCATCGAAACACAAAACAGGTTCGGGACAATACTTCCAAAGCATTTGTATCTGCTCTTCCGTCAGAGCCGTCCCCAAGGGCGCTACAGCCGGTTTAATGCCCACTTGCACCATGGCAATGACGTCCATATAACCTTCAACCACATAGAGGGTTGGTTGATTTTTAGTCATCTCCCGCAGCATATTAGACCCAAAAAGACAGTTCTTCTTGCTGAACAATTGTGTTTCAGGTGAGTTTAAGTACTTTGGCAACGAATCGCCAAACACTCGGCCGCCAAAGGCTATCACTGCACCTTTTGAATTTAAAATTGGAAACATGAGGCGATCACGAAAACGATCATATGTCCCCTCCTCGCCCCTTCCTAAAAGCCCTGCGTCGATGAGATCATTGAGCTGATAGCCCCGCTTCAAAAATTCCTTCTGCAAGCTATTACCTGAACTGGCATAGCCAAGCCTGAACTGGTGAACGGTTGAATCCTTTATGCCACGTTTTGTAAGGTACTGGCGGGCATTATAGCCTTTTGACGATTGCAATTGCTGTTCAAACCAGACGCATGCTTCTTCATTGATTTTCAAGAGTAGTTGACGATGGTCTTGAACTTCCATTTGTTCCTGCGTTGGAATCGATTCTGCAGGCAACGGGGTATTTGATAGCCGAGCCACTTCCTTCACCGCATCCACAAAAGGGTAGCTATATGTTTCTGTCAAAAAACTAAAGATATCCCCGTGAGCATGGCATCCAAAACAATGGTATGACCCTTTGGCATCATTCACTTGAAAAGAAGGTGTTTTCTCCTTATGAAATGGACAAAGCCCTAATTGTTCTTTCCCGTGCTTTTTCAATAGTACCTTTTGCCCAACAACTTCTGAAAGTTTGGATCGCTCACGCAAAAGGTCTAAAAATTCGGGAGAAAAGAACATCTATACGTTTTCTATTTGTTACAATTACAGCCCTTAAGCTTTGGATTATATGTCATAGGCTTGACGGGAACCTCAATGTTCACAATGGACTCATTATCCAACGTCAGCTTGATTTTTATGGTTTGGCCATTTTCCAAACCATGTCCCAGACCAAACAACATCACGTGTTTACCGCCAGGCATTAACTCAACTTCACCACCAGCAGGTATCACCAGGTCATTTACTTTGCGCATCTTCATCACATCACCTTCTTGGATGTGATCATGCAGTTCAACGTATTGAGCAGAATCGGTTTCAGCCGATACAATCTTGCGATCTTCGGTTGAGGTGTTCTTAATCTTCATGAAAGCTGCAGAATTGGGACGTCCTGCCCTGGCCCATGAGTCTGATACAGCAAGGACGGAGGCGTGCAGGTGAGAGCTCGCAACTAACAACAAGCCGGCAAAAAATAACGTGGTTCTTTTAATCATCTGATGGTCCTTTTGAACATGGCGGATATGGAAAATCTGCATTCCAAGAAATATAACACCGGAGTCCAACTTAATCAATCTTTTGCAACGACCATAAACTTGGTACAGTAAGAAAAAAACAGGTGGGATCCGTCGTGAATTGCATCAAGCTCATATGCTTCATAAGTTTATTTGCCCCCAAAACAGAGGGGCAAGCAAGCTATCCCAACGATAGTGATCCAAATCGCAGGCTTGCAGTTAGATTTCAGAACGCCTCACCCAACACGTCAAACAGCATAAACATGGATTGCATCTCAGGTGGACTACTGAATTTAGCAAGAACAAATCTGTCGGATGTAGATTTATTGTTTCTGCTGAATGATCCTAGAAAATCTGGCGTCGCAGCCATTGATCTCTCCTATACATCAATTTCATCAAATTCATTTTTTAAAATACAAGAGCTCAGCAATTTAACATCTATCGCCATACGCGCCGTTAGGATCGGAATTAGTGATTTACGTGCTTTAAAAGGCCTCAAATCAATCACTTCAATCGATCTTTCGGAATGCACCGGCATGCATGGGGATCTTACAACCGAAATGCGTCATCACCTAGGCGGACTACCTATAGAAAATATTAGGTTAGAGAGGCTACCTGAAACTTGCCCACTTAAATTGGAAAGCTTAATGCCTGATTTAGTTAACAAGAATTTTGTTTTCCAAAGACTAAAACGTCTAAGCGTGTCTTTTAGTTTCCTAGATGAAGAATCTGTCTGCGGGTTGCCCCTGGAATCCCTACACGTTAGGAACATCAATCTCAAACGCTTAAGAACGAACATATTTTGCAAAAACTTCATATTTGAACAATCTCCCAGACTGTTTACTCATGAAATTGAGGCCGCCCTCAAGAATGATGGCTTTGTCAGGACTATCCTGATATCCTTGCCAAAAGGATGCTTAGAAGGGGCACCCTTAAAACCTGAACCGCAGTTCAATATAACTGTATTTGATGACTACACACGCCCTACACATTGGTTTCATGTGGTGGCTAATGCCCAAAAACTAACACAACTTGATATATCTGAAAACAATTTAAGGGATGAACAAATCTCATCCTTAAGCCTGTTGTCATTTTTGCATACACTTCATTTAAGTGGCAATCCTTTAAGCCACAATTGCTTGAAATATCTTATACACTTACCTCTCAGAGAGCTAAGCCTTCGGAGAACGTTCCTAACCGATTACAAAGATGTAGACATACTAGCGCTGAATAACAAAGTCGCCCAAAGAATAGGAAGAAAGTATCTTAATTTAACATTTCCAAAGCAAGTCATTAAATTATTTTTAGATTACACTTTGATCGAGGGAGAAAACCTTCAGCTTATTTGCCTATTACCAAACCTTAAAGAACTGTCTCTGACCAACACACCCTTAAATCAAAACGCTCTTGAAGCAATAGCTACTTGTACACACGCCATGACCATCACAATTGACAGAAAACATCAAGTTCCATTTAATAAACTCAGAGCTGTATTACCTAAAATAAAATCGCAATCAACTATTATTATTTTTAAATGAATATTTATTTCCTTTTCAAAAAATAACTTTCCTTCAATACTTCAACTTTCAGCAACCACAAATCGCCTGCCCACAAGTTATGAACGATGAAGAAAATGGCAAAGTTGATAAACGCACATTTCAACAAAACCAACAGATAAAACAGCCTAATCCTTCAGAATCCGTTCTTTTTGGCGAGCCCAATCGCGTTGTTTTTCGGTCTCGCGCTTATCTTCGCTTTTCTTACCTTTACCAACGCCGATCTTTAACTTTACGATGCCGCGGGCGTTGAAGTACAAAGCCATGGGCACTAGGGTATAGCCTTTACGGGCAACCACACCCAGCAATTTGTTCAGTTCTTTCTTATGGAGCAACAGTTGCCGCATTCTTTTGGGTTCGTGATTCATGACGTTGGCGTTGCCGTATTCGGAGATGTTGGCGTTGATCAGATAGAGCTGTCCGTTTTTCTCGCCTGCATAGGCCTCGTTGATACTGACTTTACCTTCACGGCAGGATTTGACTTCTGTGCCTGTTAATATCAGACCAGCTTCCACCATACTCTCAATTTCATAATCAAATGTGGCCCGTCGATTCCGTGCAATGGTGTTATCTTCGCTGCCTTTTTTCTTCGCACACATAATACCTTACGCTACCAATCCTAGTTCTTTCATTGTTGATAATAATTTTTCTCTCGTGTTTTCGTTGACCGTAAGTAATGGCGCCCGCAGTTCCGGTTGGCAAAAACCAAGTAAACTAACCGCATACTTCACCGGACAAGGGTTCGTCTCTATAAAAAGGGATTTATTGAGCGGATGCAGCTGATCACGAATCTTCGCAAACTTGTCCAGATCTCTACTTGCCCAAGCTTTTTGTAGCTCAGAGCATAATCTTGGCGCCACATTGGCCGTGACCGATATACAACCATCACCACCTTGCGCCAAATAGCTGGCTGCAGTAGCATCCTCGCCGGACATTAAAAGAAAATCTTTGCCTAAAGACCTGCGTAAATGCGTCGTCCGATCCAAAAGTGGGGTTGCATCCTTCAGGCCAATTATATTCTTAATCAATGACAAGCGCTCAACGGTATCCAGCTCAATTTCAATAGCCGCACGACTTGGGTTATTATAGAGGATAATGGGCAAAGATGTGGATTTTGCCACAGCCTTATAATGCTGATACAACGCTTCTTGCGAAGGTTTAATATAAGGC
Organism: Alphaproteobacteria bacterium; assembly: GCA_041738135.1. Taxonomy (GTDB): domain Bacteria; phylum Pseudomonadota; class Alphaproteobacteria; order JAGOMX01; family JAGOMX01; genus JAGOMX01. The sequence continues at coordinate 4,232 of JBGSQK010000041.1, read as the reverse complement.
GGTGTTACGATCAACAAACCATCCGCACCCAAATGTTCCGCCTGTTGAGACAACCGTACGGTCTGCGCCGTATCGATAGCGGCTGTTCCCGCTATCACAGGCACGCGTTTGTTCACAGTTGTAACCCCCAACTCAATAAGGCGAGCCTGCTCTGCCATACTCGTAGTCAACGATTCACCGGTTGAACCGCACACTACAATAGCGTCCGTTCCCTCTTGGATTTGCCAATTGAGTAGCTTCACGAACGCGGGTTCGTCAATTTGATCATGGACAAAAGGCGTGATTAACGCAACGATGGATCCTTTAAACATAAACATTTCCTCTGAATTATAATAAATACACAATACTCCATTCCCTAAAGCGGGGCAAGGAGTTCATGAATTAATAACATCTAAGATTCCAGCTAATTGGCTATCGAGGAACAGCTTGCGGTTCTGGGGATATTATAAGTGGCCTATTAACCTGTTCCTGTGGTTTTACTTGAGCAGGAACTTGGGTTGGAGCAGGAACCGGCACCGGCACTTGGGTAGGAGCTTGGGTCTGTTTTGGATTCATACAACTAGAGTAGCAAGGATTGGTAGTAGATTCACACATCTCCTCACATTCCTCGCTTGAATAGGTTTGCATGCCATTGCTTTCCTGGGCCGTTGCTACATCAACTGACCCTATAAATAAAATGCTAAAACCGGATAGCAATATTTTGGAACCTATTTGATTTAACACAGTCACCTCCGACTTTGGATACAATATATATTATATAATATCATATTAATGCATAATATTTCAAATTTTTGTTAACAAATATCAGAGAATATTTTCTTCATTGTAAGGTTTAAAATGACTGAAAAGAATATTTTTAAACGAGATCACGCCCCAATTCAGCACTAGAATTTACCCTCACGAACCAGTAGAATGATGCAAATGGAGTTTCGTATAATGTTCAGAATAATCACTTTCACTACCCTGCTCGCCTTTAGTTTTGACGCAAATGCCGTTACCATCGATCAAGAACTAAACGCTTGCAGTAATGCTTGGACGGCGGGCAAGAACCGCGATTTTACTAAAGCGTCGCAATTATCCGATTCAAAGAAATGCCCGTTGACTCATTCTTTTATGACGTGGAAAAAGCTTCGTAGTGAGAAAATTAAATCTTCCTTTGCTGACTATACTCGATTTATCTCCGCACATGATGACTGGCCATGGATGCCGGTTTTGATGACCAAAGCTGAGAATGCGATTGATGCCAAGACGCCCCAGAAAGAAGTTTTGAACTGGTACGAAAAACGCAATCCGCATAGTGCTACGGGTGCGTTGAAATATATGGATGCTTTACAGAAGACTAACAACACCGAGCGGCTTCAGAATGTAGTTCGCAGGGCCTGGTATACCCATGATTTATCTGTGGCACAGGAAAAAACCATTCAGGCGAAGTACGGGAAATTTCTGCAGCAGTCGGATCATCGCAAGCGGACGGAAAATTTGCTCAACGAACAAAAGTTGGATCAAGCCAAACGCATGTTACCTTTGCTATCCGGCGAAAACAAAGCTTGGGCCAATGCGCGCATTGCTTTTATTGAACACCACGATAATGCTACTACGAATTTAGAGAAGGTTTCTCGCACCCACGACATCACCCATGACCAGCTCAAATGGCATCGCAAGCGAGATGATTTAGCTGGTGCACATCTCCTCAAAACCATCCCTAGCCAACATACCGCCGGTAGCCAATGGTGGCGGGAACGTGCTTTCTTTGCCCGCGAGGCGCTCAACCAAGACAATCCGCAGCTCGCTTACGAACTGATGTCCTCTCATCCATACTCAGATGGCGCTGAGTTTGCTGATGCTGAATTTTTCTGCGGCTGGGTTTCTCTGAGGTTCCTCCATAACACGGAAAAAGCTCTCGAGCATTTCAAGAAGTTTGCCCAAAAAGCGACACTTCCCCGGAGCAAATCTAAAGCTTCTTTTTGGCTGGCCCGCACATACGAAGTTAAGGGCGACAAAGAACGAGCCGACAAAGCCTATCGAGAGACCGCGCAACATCCGACTACCTATTATGGCATGATCGCCAAACGCAAGTATGAAAAAGAGATCAAGCTTTCCTATGCCAAAGAGCCAGCCTTTAACCCCCAAGCTTGGAGCCAGTTCCAAAACAGAGAATTTGTGAAGTTATCACGTTTGCTCGCCAAGGTAGGCTGGGGAGCTGATGCAGAGCCGTTCTTATACTTACTCGCCAAGAATACGGCCAAAGGTACCAAGGAAGAAAAGCTCATGGGTCTGAAAGTTATCAAAGATGTGTACAGCCCCTATACCATATTTGGCAGCAAAGATATCCGCTATCAAGAAGCAGATCTTTTCCCATGGCTCTACCCTCGCCGCTCCATTGATGCAAAAGCCTTGCATCACGGAGTGGATCGTAATTTGCTACATGCGGTCATGCGTCAAGAAAGTGGTTTCAATACGCGAGTTACCAGCCCAGCAGGCGCCATGGGCCTAATGCAGCTAATGCCCAAAACCGCTTCCCTAGTAGCCAAGAAAAAGGGCTATAAACACAAAGATGAAAAGCTGCATAGTGATCCCAACTACAACATTTTAGTGGGATCCCATTACCTGAAGGAAATGCTGGATCAATTTGATGGATCCTACCTACTCGCAGTTGCTGCCTACAACGCTGGTCCAGGCCCCGTGCAAAAATGGGTAGAAAAATTCGGCGATCCACGTACGAATCAGGTGGATACGGTTGACTTTATCGAAAGGATCCCCTATTCAGAAACCAGGGAGTACGTCAAATCAGTTTTAGCTAACTTTTATGTGTACCAGGCATTGGAAAAAAAATGATGACAGTTAAGCATGTTTTACTAGCTTTTTTCATAAATCTGCACTTATCGTTGGGTAACCATGCAGCCGCATCCTACCCGAACACTCCGCAGGAATATGCTCCACTGCCGTCTGCCCCTCCTGCTTCTTCATTAATCGACTCAGAATATATAGCTATTCCTATTGACGACCCAAAAGATAGTCCCTCGCCTAGGCTCATCACAGCACAACCAGCTGAAATACACAAAAACTGCTTAAGCCGTTTATTCCCAGCCCAAAAAGCAGCCATTAAGCTTTCAGCAATCATCATTGGCCTTGGAGCTTTCTCAGCCCTCGTTTGGTTTGTAATGGGGCACTTTTGTGTCTTTGATTCGGATGTTTTCAACTGCACTAACTCGTCGTCTAAGTAATACGGGAAGGTGCACAAAGCAGAAGGTGACATGCCTATGACCAAACTTAACAAGTTCAGAGCATTTACTTCTTTTATTTGTTTCCTCCAGGTGACAGATATTGCAATAGCCTCCAGGCATTTAGAGGATGATAGCCAGTTATCATCAATCCCAATCACCTCAGGCGGATATAATCACTTCGATGAAGTAACTGACAACGAATTAGAGCTTCTCAACAGCTCAAGCGCCATGCCACCGTTACAGCAACCAAGTTTCATTTGGATTACTATAAAGTACGGATTCATCGGAGCTCTACTTGCCATTGTCTTAGATTGCGCCAGTATGTCCTATGGATGTGATCCAGGAGCCTGCTCATATATATTAACGCCCTACGGCGTCTTACGATACTATGCAAGCGGCATCTGGTAAAAAGGGAGAATGTTACAAATGTTAAAAAGCGTCACTTTTACCCTCATCTTCTTACTTTCAAAACAGAACATTAAAGCATCAGAATGCCTAGAAGAGGTGCCACATAAAAGCGCCTTCAAACTGGTTACTGCCCAATCTCACGGACAGTCAGTTGTATTTGCACCCAGGGCAGGGCCCTTACCAGATTCGAGTAAAATGGTAGATACTCCCAAGGAAAATACAACCCTTGTTAAGCCAATCGAAGACCATGATATAGCCCCAAGCTCATTCCTGAAGTATTTTTGCTGCTGGAGATTTTAATTAACGGGAACGTTTGCAGATGATTAACATATATGGAATTCATAACCAATGGAGAACGAATGCTCTACAATTCTCGTCTCACCCTTATCATATCTTGGCTCATGCTTTTTCCCCTCACGTATTCCGCATTAGCTAGCTACCAAAACCCACAGGGCGACCTACGTAACCGTCAATTTAACCCCATCTTTTTTTCGTTTTCAAAATAGTCCAGACTGACCTCCGTATTATAAACTCAATCGGAGGGTGTCATGAGGTCAAGGCTGTTTGTTACAAACCTGGAGTGTCGTGAAAAGCTAAGAA
>JBGSQK010000039.1:0-4784 GCA_041738135.1 Alphaproteobacteria bacterium | reverse complement strand
GCATGCGTTAGAAAATATTCATACGACGAAAGATTTAAGCCAGCTGCTGCCGTTCAACTTCAAACCCGCCCTGAATAAGGGGTCTGCAGCGGTAGCAAGCTAAATTTATACCGCAGGGGTGGGGTTGTTTTACCGCTTACGGAGATAGGTATAAAAACCTGTTACAGATCTATCTACTAGTACAAAAGTTTTTGCAATGCTCTCACCCCAAGTTGTCAGAAAGCCATCATTGTTGCACAAACAATGGTTTGCGCAAGCTCGCCATGATTTTTTGTGTCTGGTGCTGTGAAAGGAGTGAATTGAGACCTCATTGATAATAAACATAAGGGGCTCAAGTGTTTTTTTCCGTTCCACAGCTCCCCCTACCCCAACATGGGATGGCGGGACTATAGGAAAGCACCGTCACACCTCGAGCCTCTCATAGAAACTTGTCGCTATGCTTGCGGAAATGACAGCATTAGGGTACTAGTAACCGTATGTTTAAACTGGCAGGAATGTATCATGAATGAGAAATACCTAACATCCACCATCGCCATTTTGGTCACGGTTGCGTTCTCATTGGTTATCATTCTGACTTACGAATCAACCGCAAAAACACTTCCACCCATTGACCATATCGTCGTTGAAAAATCAAAGCGTGTCTTGATCATCTATCAAGGTGATAAACGTATCAAAACTTACAAGATAGCTCTTGGCCCTGTTCCTAAAGGTCATAAAGAAAAAGAGGGGGACTGCAAAACACCCGAGGGTATTTATTCCATTGCAGCGAAAAATCCCAACAGCAAGTACCACAAATCTTTGAAGATTTCTTATCCCAATAATAAAGACCAACAACATGCGGCGAAATTGGGGTGCTCTCCAGGTGGGTATATTATGATCCATGGCCTAGGCAAGTCATTCTCGTGGTTGGGAAAAGGACATTGCTTGAGAGACTGGACTCTTGGCTGCATTGCTGTTACCAATGAAGAAATTGATGAAATCTATTCGTCCGTTGCAGTAGGTACAAAAATTGAGATAAAGCCATAGCCAAGATATCTTCGTCCCCAAAAACGCATGGAAATGGCATGTATGGGGGGTTGGATTCGAATGGGGGACATGCTAATGAACGTACATCATTTGAAGAGAGTGAAATACATAGAAAATTAGTGTCTTGACAAATTCTCTAGAAATACTTATATGAATATAATATTTACCTGGTTTAGCGTTTTTAGACTCAATTTAAGACTATCTATGCGATAGTGGTGAGTGTTAGGAGATAGAATATGAAGCACCTTAATTTAGCAGCTTTTCTAAGTATAAGCATCTTGTGTCCTGATAGTGTATTTGCTTCGTGGTCAAAGGGGGGATACGATTCTGACCGCCCATTTGTCATCGAAAATGGTAGAATTAATCCGCAGGCCATCTTTCAAATAATTCCACGGGCACCCTATCTAGATTGCAGGAACCTTTCTGACGAAGCAAAACAAGTCATCAAAGAGGAAACTGAACATTTGAATAGCCGATCGGAAACGGTACTGAGAGAATTAGCAGAACTTGGCGAGCGTCTCCCGATGGAAGATCAAGCCATTGCCCTTAGGACCCTCTTCGAACGATTAAGACCGTTTATGCCCTGGAATGCCGGCAATACAGCTCGTTTGACACCAACGATCTATTCCTCTTTATTGAAGTTGGCCAAGGAACATGGCGAGACTTATTTTTCGGCAGCCATGAGCGCATTTTACCAAGTTGGCAAGCCACCAACTTTAAAACTTGAGGAAATTTTAAAGAAGCATAAAGCATGTTCCGTGGATACACAGGATATTTCCGGACTTGTGGGAATTTTGCAAATGTTGGAAAGAGAAGGCTTTGAAGTAGAAGACTTAGGCAGAGCTATCTCACTATTGGCAAAGATTGCTCCAGAATCTCGTAATCTTATGATTCAAACAGCTCTGGCTGATGAAAAAGCTCAGTCGCGCGAATCACTTGCCAGATCGTTCAATTTAAGACCCTACAGAACCTTGGCTTTGCTACAAGTGCCCCTAGAAACGAGGCAGAAAAGGCAAAAGATTTTGTCTGCTTTTCTTCCTAATCAGGATTTTTTAGGACAGGATTTACTACACTGCCTTTATGAGAAACACCAGGAAGAATGGCAACAGATTGAGGTGCTTGGAAATCAATATAAAAGTATATTTGATGGCCTAGATAGCAATCAACAGAGAATTGGAACTAACAAGCTCCTATCTTACTTTGCAACACATGAAGATAAAGCCGCTCTTCCCATTGAGGCGGCAACAGTGGAAAGAATCGTTAAGGGTGTCTTGACGCTAACTAATGGAATTTCAACTGTTGGGTTTGAGGAAAGACTTAAAGTTCTTGATTTTCTCATGAGAGATACATCCATGACAACTCGCTATCTCCATAGCATGATACAAGCGATCCCCTTTTTCCCATACGTAAAATCTGTAGATCAAAGAAAAAATATTGTTGGTTTTTGTAGTCGGCCTGGAGCTACATATACAGAAAAACAGCTTTCAAAAGCAGTAGAGTTTATCGCAGAAATATTTAATGAACCGGATTCAGCAGGACTCAGCAAGGAAGAAATTGATCAGCTAAAAGAGAGGAATATTGGATCTAGAATCTATGAACTCTTTGCCATAAATAAAATTATGAATATAGATAATTAGGAGCCGAGAAAAAGCCCTCCGTCATTCCGCTCGGGGGCTAGACAATGCATAGCCTTTGCTATAAAGATTTAGAAACAAAAATGTTTTTATCAATAGCAAATGGGTTGTGTAGATATGCAAATTTTAATGGCAGCAATGCTTTGTATCATGTGCATAAGCGGCCCGTTGCTTGCTAGCGATATGGAAGCTGTAGAGCTTTTGTCATCAGAGAAAATTGTCAGGGATGAGCCTGTATACATCCAGATAGAAGCCCCTCCAAGTAGGAATCCCCTCAAAGCACTCTCCGATTCTATGCAGGCTGTACCCAAGGATGTGTGGCGGATCTTTGTATCGATGCTGGCGGTCAAAGAGCAATTAAATCTGCGGTCAACATGTGTATATTTTCAAAAACTGGTGGATTCGGATCGTGCATTTAAAACGGCTATATCAGATAAGTTGGCTACGCTGGAATACTCCCTGGAGAAATCACTCGACAACGCAACTCTTCTCAATTATGTGACGAGCTTAGGCGAAGCCCTAGATAAGTTTCCCATGTTAAAACGGACAGGACCAGTCGAAAACTGTCGGGCCAGGTTTGAAACCCTTTGGCGCTTAAGGTATTTACCCAAAATTGACCAAGCAGTGATCCACAAGGGTTGTGAACTCTATGACGTTAATACCCGGCCCAAAATATTAGAAGATGTGGCATCGCTCCAAACGGGCTTGCATTTCCGATTTTACAAATTTAAACCCTGGGGTAAGCTAATAGTCCCGTTCAGCGCCACCTTTTCTGGGCTCTGGGCGACGTTTCATTCGGTTGGGCCTACGTTCAGAATCTCTGGAATACCTTGGGTAGAATTTTCGGTGTTGCCCTTTACATGGGATGCATTTGGCAAGTACTTCGGGATAGATACAGCAGTATATGCCATAAACACCCCTCCAAATGTGAGCAACGCTCAGCATAGCATAACACCAAAGATCTTGATGAGCCTAAATAACTATACAACAGTTCGCCGCGCAATAGACTCCATGGCTGACTATGTTACAGGGGTGAGATATTTAACATATCCCTATCTGATAGGCGTGGGAATACATTGGGGTTTCTTAGTTTTGTGGAATTATAAGACAACTTGGGCAGCCCCTCGAGGCGATATTAGCGTTATAACGCTTAAGAGTGCCCAGGAATATTACGAGAGAGCCCGCGGTGCGGTGCATAAACATGTTTGGAAAAACCGTTTATGGTTTGGAGCAAAAACATTGGTTTCCGCAGGTCTGCTGGCTTTAGTTGCTGTGAACGTCATGAAATATAGTGATTTCATCACAAACCAGACCACACTTTATGCTTTAAATTATCTTAAAGAAGTTGAAGCTTTACGAGAATCTTATACAAGAGGTTATCTTACATATACTTCTGAGTTAGGTAAGGATCTCTTTGCATCAAATCTAAATCCATTGATGAAATGGGATAGCTGTCCCACTTACTTCACTCCTGAAGCCTTTAGAAACTATACCCCCACTTTCCTAGCTTATCATCTCCTGGATCCACCGATATGGCAATATGCTAACGGGACTGTTAACGGGACATTACGCTTTGCTTATTTATATAAGCCCTGCGAACGGATTTTTAATGTTCTATTAAGAAATAATATCTGCAGCATGGATACGCTGGTAAATATCCTGCACCCAACATACGCTGGCGTTAAAGCAACGTACTTGCAGCCCACCCCCATCTTTACCTATATGGGATCCCTGCTCCCAATGTTGTGGCCCCAGTTGATAATAACACTACATTTTATTTATCTGCTATTGGTTGCAGTGTGGTGATGGAAGCAACCGTCAGTTCATCCCTCAAGGGCTTTTCGGTCTCAAATCGAATCATAGCGCGGGTTACCCATTTTGGCCGTCCCTAAAGCGCCTGATTAAGGAATAGGGACGACTTGCCCCTTTGTCAAAAAAAAACTTGCATAAACGAAATTCAGCCTTATACTAAGTTAGTTAGCCGGGTAATCCCCCCATTTTTAATGGGTTTATAAAGTAGAAAGTTCTTTAGCTGCCCCATGCAGCTTTTGTTTTGGTGTAATTCCACCTAACCCCATATTAGGTCTTTCGTTGTTATAATGCCATAGCCAATTTGTGGCTTTG
>JBGSQK010000038.1:0-6727 GCA_041738135.1 Alphaproteobacteria bacterium | reverse complement strand
AGCCACAAATTGGCTATGGCATTATAACAACGAAAGACCTAATATGGGGTTAGGTGGAATTACACCAAAACAAAAGCTGCATGGGGCAGCTAAAGAACTTTCTACTTTATAAACCCATTAAAAATGGGGGGATTACCGTTGGTTATCTTGAGTTTAATTTTTTTAAGTTGAGGGGGGATGTCCTGAACTTCATCATTTTTTTCATTATCTTCTTCATCATGCAGCGCACGTTTCAGCTTTATGGATTCATCACTAAAGCCCTGTGCTTTGAGTAAGTTTAAGGCGAATATACCCTTTGGCGTGATTGACCAAATTCCAATGCTAGCTGTTTCAATCCATCCATAGTTTAAATATTTTTTGCATAAGCTATATATTTTTTTTCCTTCAGAAGTAACCTTCTCCTTCAGAAGGTCATATCCACAAACCCCCAAAGATTCTAGCGTTTTAAGTAAATGATAGGTTAGAATATTAGCACCTCTCTTACGTTTTATGTATGTTCGGACTTCTTCTGCTTCAGTTAATGTAAGGCTAGAAGGAGGTAAAGGTTCTACTTTATCCCTATACGAGCTATATATAATGTGCTGTCGCTCATTTTTCGCATCTTCTTTTTGATATAGTGACGCTGTTGTGAAGTTGCTGTTGCTTAATAGGTTGGAATTATCTGGTACGGTGGTGAATGAAAAATTTAGGTATTTGGGAACAGCAAGAATTTCATCAAAATTCCCAGGCCATGCATCCGCGTTAAAACTGCTGACTAAGTCAAACCTAACATCCGGAAATCCCGGTAGATCACCTAAATCTTCATCACTAGCTCTGACCTCAAGCGCAGATGAGGATAAAATAACCATGACGTTAAATAGCTTTGGTAACCACCTTATCATGCCATCTTCCTCCCGATTTGCTTTAGTATAAAGGACTTATGAACTTAGGTCCAGCATGCGAATTATGACAACTAAAGCAATGCCTTTTCTCTTGCATGGCTGCAATATATTTGTTTTAATGCACAAAGGATAATTTCAAAGAGAGATCAATCATGAAGCATAGTCTAATAGCAAGTTTAGTCGGATTATCAATAGCAAGCCCTGTATTTTCGTCAGACGATTCTGATTCAGATGATGATAAATTCGTTAAACGCATTAGCACTAGAAGATCTGCGTTTGACAGTGACTTCTTTGGACGAGGTTTCGGTACAACGTTTTTTAGGAAAGGTTTTGACGACCCTTTTTTTACTTCCTCAGAACGCAAAACAACAACAGTTACGTTTGATGATGGCAATACACGCATGAAAGTAACCACCGAATCAGGGCCGGAACAGCAGTCCGGTTCAGGCCTAGATATCAGAATGCTTCACTTGCTTAATCTCCATCAAAAAGGTTTGTCTGATCTCGAGAAAGTAATGTTGTCCTGGCAGCAGGTTGTCGATGTGGGCGGCTATGAAACTTTAGCAAGTAAGAAGGAGGCCATAAATCCACTGCTTGGAGCGGTTGAAAGTATTTCTACGGTTCTTCGTCTTTATGAAGAAAATAAGCTTTTACTTACCGAGCCTACAAGGGACGCCTACGAAACCCATGCTAGAAATTTTGAAAATTTTAAACATAAATATCCAATCCTTTTCGATCCTGATTACCAGAAAGATACCGGTCAATTGAATTCTGTTATTCGCTTGCTTGAAAGTGCAGGCGATAATGCTCTCATCATGCACGCCGCCATGAAGGAAATGAATATACTAGAGGCAGCAAATCAGTATGAATATATTAAGGGTATCTCTGGTGAATTAAATAACAATCCATTTGTTATTGCCTTGAAAGCAGGGAAATTTGCCACTTCGACTGATAGTCGCAAATCTCCAATATATAGTGCAATCTTAGAGCGTATAAAAAATCTTGAGAGTATGCTTGCAGAATTGAAAGCCTCAGGTTTTGAACACAAACTTGCGCAAGCAAAAGACTTTGAGTCATCTCAAGCCGTACCCCAGAGTCAAATGACTGTGAGGGCTGTTAAAGAAGGCAAAATGCCTCATGATCCAGAAAGTCTGAAAAAAACTTTAGATCTGATCATTCCATCACTCGGCTTGGTCAAAAGTCAGACTGAGCAATTTGGAGCAACGAAATCAGCGCTTTCAGCAGATGTCATTAGAATACAAGAGAACGAAAAGAGGGCCAACCGCGTTTTGATCTCTGAATTAGACATATTATTCCCCATATTTGAAGACCAATTACATAGCTTTGCCTATAAAGACAAAACGCAGCGACAGGTCTTGTTTGCTCTTTTTTATGATGGGCTAAGGCAGCTGAATAAGTTAAAGAAAAATTATCCCTATCTGGTTCAGACTGAAGCGGAAGATATGGAACTTCAAGAGAAACAAAAAATTTCCGGACTATTGGATAGCCTGAAAGCTACCATTACCGTCTATCTCAGCGGAGATCGAGAATTTATGACGGACTGTTTAGATCATATACGCACAGCCGGGAAGAAGTTATTGAAGAACCCATACGTTCAACAAATTATGGCCAGCACACAGGATTGGACACACTCTGATGTCAACTCATTCCAAGGGAACGTTCTAAAAATCGTTAGAGATATTAACGACATCCTTAAACGAGAGAACGCTAAAGCTAAAATAGATGACAAAGGCAAGGAAGAGGCATCTCCTCGCGCTCCTGTAACCAAGCAACGTTCTAATTCCATGGAAGGGATCCGGGTTAGAGCCGTCATGGGTGACAATGAGGGTATACGCGTCAAAGCTGTTGAGGACGAAAATCTAGGTATTAGGGTTTTCGGTATGGATGAGCAAAATGCAAGCATGCGAATTACAGCTGTCGAGTCTCCCAAAAGCACTTCTCAAATAGAGATCTCCGAGCAAGACGTCACAGCCAGTTCCAAAAAATCATATACCGATGAAGACTTGCTGGCAAGTATAGGCCTGAAGTTTAGTTTCTATAAACCCGCACGCATTCTGGTGGAAACTTTAAGTAATATGGAGGACTATATAGTCATGCTACCAAACCTGGTGAAGAGAGGGGCTGATAAGAAAATAATCGGCACTTGCATCAGAAATGCATTCCAAGAAAGAGAAAACCTGCAATTCCACCCTTATAAAGACATCCGTTTTAAGGGCCTATTTGAAACAGAGCAATACCACCCAGGGCGCGAAGAGGAACTGCAGTTTCGCAAAAAAATAGACTCGTCTTTGGAACGTATGACAAAAGCACTTGAAGAAGTCGTTAAAATAATCGATGGAAGGAAATAATTTCTCTTCAATTAAATAAGCCTATTTTTCTCCTGTACTAGGTAGGATTTCCTCCCGTGGATATCTTACCCAGTCTGGAGAAAATAAGATGGCAATGGGTTGTAGAAGCTATGCAGATTTTAATTGCGTTTACGCTAAGTATACTACTCTTAAATAGCCCCTTGATAGCCAGCGATCAAGAAACAGTAGCGTTGTTGCCGGCAGAGCACTTTGTCAGGAATGAGCTTGTAAATATCATGGTGGACAACACGCAACGAGCAAATCCCATTGAGGCCCTCCCTCTGCCCACGCAGCTTGTACCAAAGGATGTTTGGCGCAAGTTTGTTATACCGAACCTATCATTCAATGGGCAATTATACTTGCGGGCAACATGTGTACATTTTCAACAATTGGTGGAATCAGATCTTAATTTTAAAGCAATTGTGGCCACCAAATTGACATTGGTGGAAAACACCCTTGCTGCCGCCCCCGAGAACTCTAATCTAGTCAAATATGTGACCGATTTAGGCCATAACCTTGAAGGCATCGATAGGTTTCCCCTACTAGAACGAACAGGCTCAATCGAAAAAAGTCGTGATAGATTTGAGATACTTTGGCGTTTAAGATATTTACCCTCAATTAACCCGGATGTAATCCGCAGAGGCTGTGTGCTCTATGGCGTAAATACGCAACCAAAGACATTAGAAGATATGGCATCACGTCAGACTGGTTTTCATTTCCGACACCTCGGTTTAAAATTCTGGGGTAACGTATTATTCTCCTTCACCCCTATTCTCTCTGGACTTTGGGCTACATACGAGTCATCGGCCGTTCCTACGATCAGAGTTTCTGAAATACCTTGGGTAGAGTTTTGGGTACCGCCTTATAGCTGGAGCGAGTTCATACACATGGAATCAATTGCAGTGTATGCTATAGATACGTTTCCCAAGGTGTGTGATACTTTTACTCATTGCATAACACCAGAAATATTAAGTCATGTTAATAACGCTACTGTGGTTCACCGTACCGTAGACTCGATGGCTGAATATGCAACAGGTGTGAGCTACTTATCATATCCTTATCTTCTAGGGGTAGGGATACCTTGGGGGCTCCTCGTTGCATGGAATGTTAAAAATACTCTAGGGCATCCTCGTAGCGATATCAGTGCTTTAACATTTAGCGATGCCAAGGGATATTATGAGAGAGCTCGGGGAGTGCTCCATAAGCATACATGGAAAAACCGTTTATGGTACGGAGCAAAAATTTTAGCTTCAGCAGGTCTAGTGGTCGCCGTCGCTATCAACATAAAGAACTATTGTGACTTCTCCACAAACTATGTGGAGCTTTATAACGTAAGTTATGCGCAAGCGGTTAAAGCTTTAAGAGAAGCTTATACTGGACCCTATCTTGCATACACCTCGTACTTTGGAGGAGCCTTTTATAGCTCTCCCCTATATCCTGGCCAATATACTAATGATTTTTGCGCCACTTATTTTACCTTCGATGAATTTAAAAACTACACTCACATTTTCGTGCATAATAAAATCATGCATGCGCCAGGGGGTTGGCAGTATGTAAATGGGACACTACGCTATCCATATTTATACGCATATTGCTACCGGACATTTGAGATTCTAAGGAACTACAAAATATTGAACGCAGATACTCTAGTTAATATCCTTTATGCAAATTATGAGGGTGTTAGCGTATATCGGGAGCAAACAAATCCAATCTTTACTTATGCAGGGTACTGGATTTCAACATCTCTTCCTCAATTGATAATGACACTACACCTTTTTTATCTACTATTTGTTGCAGTGTGGTGAGACAGCACTGTGGGATGGGGCTTTTTTGCCTTGCTGTAGCCACAGTCATGTTGCAATACTGGTATTTCGTGCTTTCTCAGTAATTATAAAGAGTAGAAGTTTAAAGCGATTCGTCGAAGAAAAATGTAACCAGCTGTTTTAACAAGCTCTGTTCGACGATGGGTTTGACCTTTGGGCCATCGAGCAGGTCTTCGTCTAACTCGTATGGGTTACAATACCAGTGGTTGTCGGGGTCCCGATCGATTATATATTCCAGAAAGATAGTGCTGACATCCCGATCGCCATAGGGCATGATGCGATATTTGATGGGGAACTGTGTTTAAACTTCCTCGGTATGCATATCCTTTTTCCCTTTTTTATTTAAAGATCTCTCTTGCTTTTCAGACTTGTCAAATCTTTTTTAAAAGCAATAAGCTCCTCTTGACTCAGGTTTTCAATGTCGAAAAGAGCATTGCGAGCTCCTTTCTGAGAGCGAATTAGCTCATCAAGCTTTACCTGAATAGCAAGACTATCGCGGTTCTGACTGTTTTGAATAACAAATACGATTAGAAAGGTTACCGCCGTCGTGAAAGTATTAATGACGAGTTGCCAAGTATCTGAATATTCAAAGTATGGATCTGTGATTCCCCAGACAATAACCGTCAAAAAATCCAGGACTGTTATTAATGGCATGCCTGCAATACGCGAGCAAGCACTAGAAAAAATAGTAAAATATTCGTTCATGTTAATATACTTCTATAATAATACTATGTGCTATTTGTGATTTATAAACATGTGTTGCTTTAAAACAAACGGGCGAAGATCCAAATTAATACCAAAACACCAATGGGAACGCCCAATAGCCATGCAATAAAATATCTCATCTGTAATACTCCTATTATATTATAATAAATAGCATGAATAATACTCATTGCTATAAAATAATCATAAGGCTAAATAATTAATTTTAGTTAAAAGAAATAAAACATAGCAAGGCTAAAGAGAAAAACGATATGTCCAATAATGGCTCCTTTGGGTTGTTTTAATACAAGTCATCATATAGGAGAAGCTAAACAGCTCGTTTAAGTTCATCTACAAATTTTACCGTCTCCCGTCTATCATGATCTGCAAGACGAGGGTCTATAATGCTTTTAATCCTTGCGGCTGCCACATCTTGTGCCGACTTTGTATCAAAATCTAGTATGGTCTCTGCCGCACTTAGAATAGGATCTGATTCGGGATTTTGGATTAAGGCTCCCACGGTAGTTGTGGGTTCACGAATTATAGCTGAGGCGATATTGGCAGTAGTCCCTTTGTCTAGATGAGAAAATGTGCGGCTCATTTTCATGGCTTTCTCGATTAACTCTTCCTCTTCTGGATCCAAAAGATGCGCAGTGAAGAGTGCATGCTCGCTCATAATATCAGTCCAGAACGAGATAACTTCACTTCGCTCATACTCAGATTGACCATTTCCTAATTTATTGAGACGCCTGACCCAACGTTCGGCCTCTTCTTTTGTGTGATGAAAGAAAAGAGGCCATACGAGACTACGCGGTAATCCCCCCATTTTTAATGGGTTTATAAAGTAGAAAGTTCTTTAGCTGCCCCATGCAGCTTTTGTTTTGGTGTAATTCCACCTAACCCCATATTAGGTCTTTCGTTGTTATAATGCCATAGCCAATTTGTGGCTTTG
>JBGSQK010000035.1:0-3026 GCA_041738135.1 Alphaproteobacteria bacterium | reverse complement strand
AATTATAAAAGAAGCCAGCCTTGATTTTAATCGCCTCAAATTTGACGTGGCATTTTACCGGGGCGTAAAGGAGGGAATGATTGATGGAGCTTTGAGCCCTGAAGATGTTTACAAGCCTATCAAGGGCTACCTGGAGCCATCACAAGAGGTCGCGCGCATCTGGAGTGTGGCCCAAGCCAAAGGCAAGGAAGAAAACACCCTAGACGATCCCATAGCGATCATGAACAAAAGTCCAATGAAGCAAGAATGGCTGCACATTATCCGTCTACGCAATGAGAATGCTGTAACATTAGCCCAAAGCCAGTCAGCAATGGTCGCTATGGCAAACATGAATCCTGGCTTTGAAGTCAAACTCTATGAGCACGTAGCAAGGGTTAAAGAGTTAGAGACGCAGCCGATTTTGCAATCATTGCTGGACAACGTCCTGAAGGAGATTAAGTCTAAGTTTGAAATCAAGTCTATTACGGGCCTCAGCGCCACCGAGCTTAACAATGTAGCATCGTCCTTCCAGAGCCTCTTTAAACAATATGATGCCACCAAAGAGCTGGACGTTATGGAAAGGACAGATATCCGCTATCAAATCAGCGACAGGATGAAAGATCTGAACAAAACCCTATCGCCTCTAATCGCTGATCTAAAAGCCGTCAACGAACCGGTAGGCGCCAAGCTGGAAGAAATGTTCCGGAGAGAGCTGCAGCGAGAGCAATCCAGAGATACTGGGCGTGGAATGGAGATGTAAGGAAGACATTTTGTTTAATAGTTTGCTGAAGAAACAGGTTGCATTAAATCCGTTGGGAATTTCAGATATGAACCCATTTTGGAATGCGCCTTAGTTTTTTTACTGCTTTATAGCCGACACTCGGCACTTTCGAGGATTCCTTGCTAGAACCACTACTATGAAACGGGTCAGGTTAATACCTTAACAATTGTTGTGAACGCTTTTCGATCGATTTGTGGATTTTGGATAGAATCATACGAGGCATGTTTTTTTGCAGTAATTCATCCATAAGTAAGGACGAGTGCTTTTTCACTTCTTCAGCCATGGTCTTTAGCTGATTCGTAAATAGTCTTCTAGCGGGCACGCTATCTGCGCTTAGGCTAAGCCAGTCATCAAGTTGGAACGTCCATGATTCATCTTTGCCGTTGATCTTCATGGCTAATTTCTTTGAAAGACGGGGGTAGATGGTAGTACTCAATAAGTCATAGGCCGGGGCGAGAGATGGCATATCATTTCTATAAATGAGTGAGAAATTTTTTCCATGGGCATCTGCATTTCCAATGAGGAAGTTGAATATCAATATCTTCAGAAACTCAGGTATGTCGATGACTGGCTGCGATGAATGATTGCGAATAAGATTCATACAATCTGTTATGCCGGGGCCTCCGTTGGATTCATATTTCAGGTTGGGAGATATACTTAAGGCCTGGCAGAAGTCCTCTTGATGAACTCGCAATATTTTGCCATTCAGATCTAGTTGACGATCATACCGTTCAATCAGGTAGTAGGATATCTTGCCAGCAGATCGCATTTCTGCGTGGGGTACGTTCAAGCCGGCTCGCTTAGCCAGCGTCATGCAATAGATTTCATTATGCACTGTTCCATCAAGCTCGTGTATTTTTGGTTTTAGAATATGTGTGGTTGGCAAATGTCCTTTGGCCAGAGCTATTTGATTGTCCACAAGACATACTGCAAGCTTATCCTGCACGCCTGCTAATGACAGCCTTACGCCATGTTCGCCAGCCATGAGAGGGCGGTTATGCAACATGGAAATGATTTGCAATAAACGATCATCATCCAACAATTCATAACCATCTTCGCTTGGGTTGGGCAGTCCCTGTCCCTGAGGATAAAAAGACAAGGCGCCCGCGCACTCCCCCCCTACAGCAGCTAACAACGCAAATACGTCGCCTTCTGGAATTCTTAAAAACTGCGCCAGTCGAATACGCGCTAAATCCTCGGGCAATAAACCTGAAAAGAACGGCCGGGTAAATTTGTCTGTAAATGGCAAATTCCGAAGGGGAAGCGAGATAGATAACGCTTGTCCTTTAATCAGAGTCAGGTAATTCTCATCATATACAAAATTTAGCTCTCCGCTATCTTCCTGGGTCAGTCGCCCTGCAAGCTTGTCATAAAGATATACATCTAAGGTCTTACTCATGTGATTTTCTCTGCGTGGGTTGCGAGAATAAGCCTTAAACCTAGGGTCTTCAGGACGCTAATAACTTTCTCGATCTGACAGGTGCCTTTACCATGCTCAAGTTCGCTGATGAATCGAATACCGACACCAGATACAGCGGCCAGTTGCAATTGCGTGACTCCCTGCTTCCGACGGCGCTCGCGGATTAACACACCTAGCTCAGATGTGGATGGAATGATGTTCATATCAGTCTCCATTAACCATGTTATGTCATATTGTATCATATTATGAGCTGGACGAAAGCAAAACAATCCCGAGCGGGAATGTTATTTTAAAAACAGGCCCTAAAAGACTCCCGTGATCCCGATCGGGAATATTTAAGATTATTCTGATCAATCTCGGACTAAATCATCCCTATAGGGATGATTTGAATGAAGTCAATTAAGGTGATCAATCCTACACATACGCAAAACCTTAACCATTGTTACGGGCCGGAACGTGAGTCGATTTTCACCCCCTCTGAAGTTCAGACAATGAGCTACTCTAAAGTCCCAATAACCCAAATGTTGATGGGCTCTGGAACAAAAGCTATTGGCACTAGTTTTGGAGCACTCCCTCAACAACAAATTTTGAGATCAAGTCGTAGCAAGGGTTTCATTTTTTTAATGTCCCTTATTCACCTGTTTGCGGGAGTGTTTACGAGCATTTTTAAATATGAAGACAACCTCTCATAAAGTATAGGCGTACGCAACGGCGCACCCGCATGAACTATGGTAAAATATATGATGGATATTAATGGGAGTCTGAAATGGAAAAAAGTCCAATTGGAACCACAGGTTCGACAGGTGAGAAATGCCCTGAAAGTGGCGTATGGAAAGCTACAAGCAG
>JBGSQK010000018.1:0-146617 GCA_041738135.1 Alphaproteobacteria bacterium | reverse complement strand
GCATGCGTTAGAAAATATTCATACGACGAAAGATTTAAGCCAGCTGCTGCCGTTCAACTTCAAACCCGCCCTGAATAAGGGGTCTGCAGCGGTAGCAAGCTAAATTTATACCGCAGGGGTGGGGTTGTTTTACCGCTTACGTTATTTACAGATCTCTAATGAGATGGGGGCTTGTTATAACTCAATCTTACTATGTCTCTTTTCGTCTAAAGACATTGAGTTTCGGGCTGGGGTCGGTCGAAATTTGAGCGCAGGAACTGCAGATGCTATTGAACAAGCTGTGCAGGAATCAAGAGCTAATTGCACAAAAGATGTCACCTTATGCATTACATGCCCTGAAGCTCTCACTGTTCCGAGCGAATATATTGTGGATGGCCTACAGAATTCTTTAGGCCCAAAAGTAGGTGTTGTCGGTGGATCAGCTTCATGCGTAACGGATGAACATCCTGATACATTTCAGTTTTTTAATACCGAGACCTTAAAAGACGCCGCACCTTTCTTGCTACTTTGTGGCAAGATTCATTACGCGGTGGGTATCGCAAGCGGATGTGCACCTGTAGCTACAAGGGAAATAGTCACAAAATCCGTAGGAAATATAGTTTATAAAATTGGAGACCTGAGTGCGTGTGATTTTGTTAAAAAATACATAGGTGGCGATCAGGTATCTCAAGAATTTCCATTAGCAGTATTCAATGACGAGATGAGTGACCAGTTCATATTGAGAACTGCTTTAATGTATAACCTAGAAGAAGGATCTATCCATTTTACAGGATTGGTGCCGGAAGGGTCTTATGTGAGCATGACCAATGTGACTAAAGATGAGCTTATTAAAGGCGTCGCCAGCTCTATTAAAGATGCTGAAAGAAATGCTGAAGGGGTCGGCTTCTCTGCCATCCTTGTATTTAGTTGCGTCTCAAGAGAGTATTTATTGGGATCTCGCACTAAAGTCGAGTTCGAAATGGTTAAAGAAGCATTTTCTGAAGACAAAACTATATTTGGATACTATGCGTATGGCGAAATCGGGCCATTAAGGAAAAATGAAAGAGCAAGATACAACAACCATACAATGGTAACAGTACTTCTAGGATAAGATTTTAATGGTGGAAAAAGATGATGTATTGATCAGTGAAATCTATAAGCTTAAAAAAGATATTATGCGTCTCAATAGAGAGATAGAACGACGTGATGTAACTATCTATCGCCTTGAGCGCATTATTGATAGAGGCACCACATTGGCTGATGTGCTTTTGGTTGAACGCGAATTAGATAACACTAAAAAACTCCTTGAAGTTTTTAAGAAGTTTGTACCAACGGAATTTTTATCCGTATTAGTGGAAGACCCCTTTAAAGCCACATTGGGGAATCAGGTTAAGCTTGATCTATTCGTTCTTTTTTCTGATATACGGGGCTTTACCAGCATATCAGAAAGCCTGTCTGCTGAGGATACCATAAAGTTTCTGAATGATTATCTCGGCGAAGCCGAAGGCCCTATCATTAATAACCATGGATTTGTTGATAAATACATTGGTGATGCCATAATGGCCCTTTTTTCCAATGCAGACGATGCTATAAAAGCCGCCATAGATTTACAGAGAGTTGCAAGAGCGTACAACAAAAATAACTCATTTTCCTTACCTTTCAAAATTGGCATTGGGATACATACGGGCGAATTAATGTTGGGTATTGTAGGCGCTGCATCCCGCATGCAAAGCACGGTTATTGGAGACCCCGTTAATATTGCATCTCGCTTGGATGGCTTATCTTCAATCTTTAATGCTCCAATTATTGCGAGCGAAGATGTAATCAAAGGCTCTAATATTCCTAATGCGTATAGCCTCCGCAATCTCGGCTATATAAAACTTAAGGGCAAGATCACCGCCAATAAAGTCTTTGAGGTTATCGATGGGGAAAGCGAAGATGCATATAAAAAAAAGGCCGACAATAAAAATACTTTCGAAGAAGCACTCGAATTATTTGTTAACAAGCAGTTCTTGGCTTCGGAAAAATTATTTCGTACTATCTTAGATAGATGCCCGGATGATGCAGCTGCTCTTTTTTATTTAAATAAGTGTCAACATTATAAGATTGTAGGCCCGCCTGAAGGGTGGGATGGCTCAGAACAACTAGTAGATAAATAAATAATAAAATGACGTCGACTAAATTCTAATCATATCTCAATTAAATATGATTTAAAGCTCATACACAGGGAGTTTGCGGGATGAATAACTATTGCCAGAATATTTATAGCCAAAACCATGTGACATCGTACTTTGATGGCGCCGGCACAGAATATATTAGCGATGTCACAGAGAAAGAAGAATAATTTGGATTTACGGGCAAGGGCACTAAACACTCTTCTTCAGCCACTCAAGCTTGCCAGATCCATGGGGAGATACAGGCAGATCAAGAATTGGAGGTGTTTTACTTAGCTGGATTGATGGAGCAAGAAACTCAACTTTTCCATAGGGACCATGTGAATGAGCCAGATACTGTTCAAACTCAGGTCTATCCAAAGGCAGCTTAAGGGGTCTTCTTTCAACGGGTTGGCTAGCAGGCTTGGATATAGCCCACATACCAGATCGAGCTAAGGCTATATGTGCATAGTATCCCCCTCCTTCATTATGACGTTTGATCAAGGCTGCTAGAGCTGCCGTTGCGCCTAAATATCCACTGAGATAGTCACAGATAAAAAGGCCATGGGTGGTAATAGTATCTGATATGAATTTCACTGGTCCATTTGGTGTTGAAATCATAAAAGAATTGCTATCAATAATCCCAGTTACGGCTTGTGACAACTGCTCCCAGCCAGCTCGATCCTTCCAAGGTCCATCTAGACCATATGCACTAAAAGTAACATGGATAATTCCAGGTCTTATTTTTTGAACTTCTTCAGGCGTAAGGCCAAATTTAGCCATGATATTTGGTCGCCAACCTTCTATAAATACATCAGCTTCTGATAAGAGTTTCTTAAACTGCGCCAGATCCTCTGGCTGGCGAAGATCAGCATAAGCTTGTCTTTTTCCGTGACCTGTATCCATTACAAAAGGGGGGATGCCTGGCAAATGGGGACTAGTTACATGTAGTACGTCTGCTCCATGCTCGGCCAATATACGACTACAAGTTGGTGCCGCAATAACATGAGTTAGATCTAATACCCTGATTCCAGAAAGGGGCCTTGGCCCGTTAGGAAAAGGCTCTGGCACTGAGTTAACCTTCTTCTCAATACTGAGAACTGGCTTCTGATTTAGTAGTGCTCCTTGGGGGTGTTTTAGCCATTCATCCTTGTCTCTCACAACAGCAGCACACCCCGCCGCTGCTGCGATCGCTTCTTCTAGTTCGAGCGCATCCCTTTTTAGAACTGCGGCAGTAATATGCTGTGGATCATTGGGGGAGTGTAATACATTCAATATTTTGTCCCGTAGCGACGAATGACCACCATGCAAGAAGATATCTCTCCCATCTTTTGTTTTATAAAGGCCTACAGTCGGATAATGATGATCCCAAGGCGTTAAAAAATATCCTTCCTGATTCACAAATAGGGTTGCAGATATTGATATATAAGCATGAAAAATATCGATAGTGACCATTTGCTCTTCACCAGTCTTTAGTTTCCAGATTTCTACAATTAAAGCGCCAAACGCCCCTTGGACACCAGCCATTATTTCGTCAATAGGGAAGCTCAGGTTATGGGCTACAGGCAAGCCAGTAAAGTTGATTTCTTGCGTTTTCAGGTTCGAAAAACCTACACCTTCTAAAATCTCTATGCTAATTTCTGATGAGAATTCAGTCATAAAAAATTGAATCCTTTACATACCACTATATAACTATAGTAAACCTCAATAATTAATTATTATTTAATTTAATGGTTTTTTGATGTTTTTTTGACAACTATTAATTAATCCCTATTCTGCTATGATGGTGAAAAGCTGAAAGCTGGACTTCATTGCTGGAGTCCAGCCTTGAAAGCTGACCAAACCGATCAATCATAAATAGATTCAGGTATATAATAATAGTTATTTGGTTTAATTAAGCCTTACAAAATTCTACAATATAAATTAGTTTTTATAAATACGACAAATTGTTGTATAATTATTATCATACAGGAGGTCTAATATAATGGCTATTTTTAAGTATATAAGCCTTACGGTCCTATGTTTGGTAATGTCTGGTTGTTCCGAACAGCGAATTGAAGACCACAAGATCATGAAGCCGACTTTTAGCCTTTCAGAATTCTTTAAAGGCCCGCTCAAGGCTGAGGGTATTGTCTATGGCTTTTCTGGGAACCCTACCCGTTATTTTCATGCAGACCTACACGGCGAGCAAAATGGAAATGTGATTACCTTAAAGGAAGACTTTATCTTTAAGGATGGCGAAAAAAGTCAGCGGACTTGGCTTCTGACATTAAAAAATGATTTCGAATTTTCCGGAACCGCTCACGATGTGGTGGGCGCCTCCGAAGGCAGGCAGTTGGGTAACGCTGTAAATATGAAATACATTTTAAGGGTGCCTTACGGGGACTCGACCATAGATCTATCCATGGATGACTGGATGTACCTCATGGATGAAAAAACTGTACTCAATCGAACGTCCATGAATAAATTCGGTATCAAGGTCGGGGAGTTGTTTTTAGTGATCAGAAAAGCGTCATGAGTTGGTAAAGATGAAAAAAAGCACTTTATTATTGATCTTTAGCATTTTTACATTTTCGCAGTTAAGTTGTCCGCCATTAATGGCGGCTGACAAACCTGAAGAGCTAAAACCTCTTTTCAAGAGCCAGCGAGCCTATGGAGAATCAACTCTCAGCTGGTTTTTGATGGATGTATACAAGATATCCCTTTGGACAGATAAGGATAAGTGGGGTGCAGATCATGCCTATGCTTTAAGTATCCTATATCTCATGGAATTTACAACGGACGATCTGGTTGACAAAACGATCAAGGAAATGATGCGCTTAGGCGCTCCTGTCTCAGAACTTGAATCATACCGAACTAAACTTATCAAGGCCTTCCCAACCGTGAAATCAGGCGATAGAATCACAGCCTACTTTGATCCTGCGGGGGTGATGTTCTTTTATAATGGAACCAAGACCGGGCTTATTAACGACACCACTTTCGCAAAATATTTCTCAAATATATGGCTTTCTCCCCAAACAGAAAGACCAGAAGTAAGAGAACAGTTATTGAATGGGTTTAAAGGCTAATTTGTATAGCTTTCGTAAATTTGATCTCGTGCGACCAAAACAATTAAGCCTTTAGCTATTTCCAGATTCACATATCCTTCATCTGGAAAATCTATGATGTTGCCGACTAAACCACCAGCAGTAATGACCCTGTCCCCAACTTTTAATGATTTAACAAAGATTTTATGAGCTTCTAATCTGTCCATTTGTGGCTTTACAAGAATAAAGAATAGCAGTAAGAAGAACAAACTAAATACTGAAAGGGCCACAAAAATATCATTCATTTATTCTTGTCCTTATTAAAGATACTTAATAACCAACTAGTTCCAAAAAGCCCCATTCCCAACAATGCAATATGAACAATAACTAGTTGAGGAAATAAATTTATAATACCAAGACTTAAAGCAAAAATTAGAGACCACATAAAAGACAAGCTGATCATTATTTGTAGCCGAACAGCTTTAGGCAGTTCTTTAATTGAGTTGTTCTTAGAATTCATTAAAGATTCCCACATTTTGCGAAACATAAGCACATACCTACTAATGTTAAACATAATTTATATTAACATATGAAGCATGTTATGCCAATATAATTTTATTATATAAACTAATTTTATTGTTTATAAATTAGGATATAATTAAACTATATTTGTTAATGTACTTAAAATTTTTTGGTTATATACCATTTTACAATGTTCATTACATATGATATCAACACAATAAGTTATATCAAAAGGGATGCATGGTCTGGTTATGAAAATTGCTGTAATAGGTTCTGGCATAGGTGGGCTTAGTTGCGCTTGGTTACTGTCATACCAACATCAAGTTGTACTTTATGAAAAAGAACAAGAGGTTGGTGGCCATTGTAAGTCATTTTCCCTGCCCTTAGCGGATCTTCATAAGCCTGTGGATGTGGGTTTCTTGGTCTATAATGACCGAACGTATCCAAATCTGGTTGCGCTTTTCGAGCATTTGGGCGTTCAGACGGAAAAATCTAATATGTCATTTGGCTTGAGTCTTGATAAAGGTGCTATGGAATATGCTTCGTCAGATTTAAATTCTTTTTTTGCACAGCGGTCGAATTTATATAACCCAAGATTTTTAAAATTATCTTATGACATCCTGAAATTTATGTCATCGGCACGCAAACATATTGCTGATCTGGATGAAACGATTACCGCTGAACAATTCCTCGATCGGTTAGGTCTAGGTGATGCTTTTAGAAGGTATTTCTTCTACCCTATGGCAGGCGCCATATGGAGTACAGCGTCCGGAAATATTGGTCAATTTTCAGCACTTTTTATTTTAAGGTTCTTTGATAACCATGGCCTGCTATCCATGTATAATCAACCACAATGGTATACGGTCTCTAACAGCAGTCGCGCTTACGTTGATAAATTATTAGCTCAATTTAAAGGAAGCCTAGTTCATGATGAAGTTTCTGCTATATATAGAAAAAAAGAGCACATTACTGTAACCACTAAAAGTGAAAATTCAGAAGAATTTGACGCAGTCGTTTTTGCATGCCATTCAGATCAGGTTCTGAGTATTTTACAAAACCCCGAAATGGAAGAAAAACAATCCCTGGAGGCCATCCCTTATATCAAGAATAAAGGCTATTTGCATTCAGATGTCGCGTTTATGCCCCGAACAAAAAATGCTTGGGCAAGCTGGGTGTATTTGGGGGATAGCAAAGAACAAAAATCATCAATCACTTATTGGATCAATCGGTTGCAAAATCTAGAAACAGCAACGCCGGTATTGGTGACGCTAAATCCAGATAAGCCACCAGAGGCTTCCAAAGTATGGCAAGAATTTGAATTTTCTCATCCGTTCTTTTCCAATAAAGCTTGCATTGCACAGTCGTATTTGCAATCCATACAAGGCAAAAACAACACATGGTATGCAGGTGCTTACATGAGGAATGGATTTCATGAAGATGGTTTATGGTCTGCCCTTAAGGTTGCAAATAGCTTTGGAGTCAGCGCGCCATGGCAATAGAACCAAAAATCTTCGAGGCCAAAATCGTCCACAAACGTCTAAACCCCATACAAAATAAATTTTTATACAGGCAAAACTATACGGCGTTTTCACTTTATGACTTGAGCAAGTTAAAAAAATGGTGCTTTTCTGTTAACAAACCTAATTTTTTTGCATTTTATGAAAATGATCTGGGGCATTACAATTCAATAAATCTTTTGGATTGGGTTTTGGATGCTATAAAAAATGTGGAATTAGATATATCAGATGTTGCCGACATCATCGTCATCACATCTCCACGCGTATTCTTTTATACGTTTAATCCAATCAGTTTTTTTCTGGTCCTTGATAAATCAAGCAATTTAATGGCTGTCTTGGCAGAAGTACACAATACCTATGGCGAACCACACACTTACATAATCGTCAAAGATGATCAAACGCCCATATCGTCAGAGGATGTCTTGCATGCGAAGAAGGCCTTGCATGTCTCGCCCTTTTTTGAAGTTAAAGGTCATTACCAATTCCGTTTTAAATGGAATGATCATAAATTCAGCGCCTGGATAACCTATCTGGTGGATGGTCAGGTTATGCTGCTCACATCTATGGTGGGAAATTTGTACCCTCTAACGCATAAAAAATTGTTTACTTGGCTTTTAAAAATTCCACTCTGGACATTTAAAACCACACTATTGATACATTATCAGGCTATCATTTTATGGGTAAAAGGTCTAAAATATTTTCCAAAACCAAAGCCGCCAACTGAGGTTTTTACAACAATTTCAGGAAAAAAGAATGAGAAATAAAATCCTCACAAAACTTTTCAATGCTTTTGAATCAATAACGCATGGAACTTCAACAATATTTCTGCCCGATGGAAGCGAACGCATGTTTTGTGGTCCAAACCAGGGGCCTCATGCTGAATTCATTCTTAAGGACTGGAGGGCTCTGGAGCTGGTCGCAGCAAAAAGCGATATAGGCTTGGCAGAATCCTACATGATGGATTACTGGACAACACCTGATCTTAAAGCATTTATGACTAGCTTGCATTTAAATATGGATCATTTTAAGAGGGACTTTTACGGTCAAGGTTTATACCGTTTCTTTTATGCTTTGCAGCATTTACTACGCCGCAATTCTAAGCAAGGAAGCCTGAAAAACATATCGGAACATTATGATTTAGGTAATGATTTTTATTCCCTGTGGCTAGACCCTTCCATGACATATTCCAGCGCCTTGTTCAACGCAGACGAGAATATGGAGCAGGCTCAGCTGCAAAAATACCAACGTATTCTCGCTAGGATGGGAGACGGTTGTGAGGACATTTTAGAAATAGGATGTGGCTGGGGCGGGTTTTTAGAGCAAGCCGCCCGTAAGGGGGCCCATATAAAAGGTATAACCCTATCCCATGAGCAAGCAAAATACGCAAGGAAGCGCTTGGATAAAGCCGGATACAATCAGCTTGCCCAAATCAAACTGGAAGATTACAGAGATGTAAGCGGTCAATTTTCTGGTATCGTTAGTATAGAAATGTTTGAGGCCGTGGGCGAAAAATATTGGAGCCGCTATTTCGAACAATTATCAAGAAATCTTGCGCCCAAAGGAAATGCCATCATTCAAACAATTTCTATTTCTGAACATCTGTTTGATTATTACCGGACACATACGGATTTCGTTCAGAAATATATCTTTCCTGGGGGAATGCTACCTACAAAAACCGTTATGAGAAAGCTGGGGCAAGCGCATGGACTTGAAGTGGATGATTGTTATGACTTTGGTTTAAGTTATGCAAGAACGCTAGAAATCTGGCTTGCTAATTTTGATGCTGCAAAAGAAGAAATATTGATGCTGGGTTATTCAGAATCCTTTATTAGGAAATGGAGGCTATATTTAGCTTCTTGCTATGCAGGTTTTTTAACCAAACGGCTTGATGTCAGCCAATTTCATTTTGTAAAAGCTTAAGATATGTGGTTTTTCAAAAAGCCCTTTCTAAATTACGGTTGTTTCGGATTTTCACTGGCAACTTTAAGCCTGCCATTGTATGTGTTTGTTCCAAAATTTTATGCGGACAACTATGGTTTATCCTTAAGCATTCTAGGCGCGCTTATTTTAATAACGCGCACTTTTGATGCTGTGCAAGATCCATTTCTGGGCTTTGTTTCCGAACGTTTGATTCAAAAAAATATAAAGCGCACGACCATCATTTTATGTGTCATTCCCTTACTCATGATGGCAACCATGGGTTTGCTATCACCTATGGGCATAATGCCAATATCTTTGTGGTTCACTGTTTTCATGGTTTTAGTCTACACCTCTTACAGCGCAATCCTTATAAATTATTATGCGTTGGCGCCCGCCATGTCACAGGATTACGAAGCTCAAACACGGCTGACTGCGAGTCGTGAGGGGTGGGGCTTAATGGGGGTGGTTATAACCTCAATATGCATAACGTGGCTATTAAATCATTTTAGTCAACCTGCAGCCTTTATGTATTATGGTCTTATTTTTTCAATTATTTTATTCAGCTTAGGAATATTTTCCATGCTAACCACTCGAGCTGAAATAGCCAGCCATCCGCAAAAGTCCGAACCCACTTTTGCTTGGTCTGAAGTCTTAAAAGACAAACCATTCAGAAATCTTTGTCTGGGCTATTTTCTGAGCAATACCGCTTCCAGTTTCCCGGCCGCATTTTTTCTCTTTTACCTTGAAGAAGTGATCCATTCAGAATCTTATAGCGGTCTTTTCCTGGCGTTATATTTTATATCCGGCGTCATCAGCATGCCAGCATGGCCTGCCATCACTACCAAGTTCGGCAAGAAAAATACATGGGTTTTGTCCATGTTTTTTGCCGTGGCTGCTTTTTTCTGGGCTGGTTTTTTAAGGGGCGGCGATATTTATGAATTTGGCTTTATTTGCATCTTGTCGGGGCTTGCATTGGGTGCTGACTTGAGCATACCACCGGCCTTGCTTGCTGACACTTTAGAAGGAAAAGGTACGTCTCGCCCATTTGGTATTTGGACAATGATCACTAAGATGACAATTGCCATGGGCGGCGGATTGGCTTTTTTCTCCATAGATTTCGGTCGTTCTGAATACTGGCAGGAATATGGCTATAGCATGGAAGCATCCGTGGCATTTTTATATGCATTCCTACCCTGTGTAATCAAAATTATAGCTGGATTTTATATTTATCGATTTGTAACTGACCGTAAATTCAATTAAACCATAGGGAAAATGAGCATGGCTTTTTGGTCTGACCAAAACAAAGAAATACTAAGATATAAGAATGAAAAGCCGTTGTTAAATCTTACAAATTATTTATCTGGTACCGTAATCGGATATGGACTGATTTCCAATTTTTTTGGAAGAGTTACCAGCAGATTCGTTGTTACAATCCAAGGTTCTTGGGATAACAATACGGGGGTCCTAGATGAAGATTTTCAATTCTTGGATGGCAGTACTCTTAAAAGACATTGGGATTGGCGGATTGATGATGATGTCAAGTTTACCGGAACAGCTGACGATATTGTCGGCGAGGCCAAGGGAGTCCGGATGGGAAATGCCATTAATACGCGTTACACGATTAAGCTCAATCGAGGCAATCGGGAGATCAGGCTTCATGCTGATGACTGGATATATTTGATCGATGAGAGAAGAGCAATCAATATCTCTAAGATGAAAAAATTTGGACTTACTTTCGCAACATTAACCATTTTTTGTGAGAAACAACAATGAGTGCAGGTAAAATTTGGCTAATTGGTTCGAGCAGCGGCATTGGCCTAGCTTTAGCGGAAGAATATGCAAATTTGGGGTATGAGGTAGCGCTTTCGGGAAGAAACGAGATTGATCTTAAAAATGCCTTAGGAAGTCTAAGAGGTGATGGTCATATAATCCTACCTTGCGACGTCACAGATGCTAAAAGTATAGGAAAATCAGTTGAGACACTTTTTCACCTGTGGCCGAGCGTTGACCAAATCATTTTTTTGGCAGCTGTTTACGAGCCATCCGATATAATAGATTTTGAACTGGAAATGGCTGAAAGAACTATAAATATTAATCTTCTTGGCGCATTTAGGCTGGTAAATCAGCTTAAGAGTAAATGGGACAAGGTAAAAGCAATCGCAATGGTTTCAAGTCCTAGCGGTTACAGCCCTCTGCCTAGTGCAGGTCCATATGGTATAAGCAAGGCAGCATTGAACTATTTTACCACCGAATTAAGAATTGAACTTTCGGGACAACAGACTAAAGTTCAGCTCATATGCCCAGGTTTTGTGAAGACCCGCCTGACTGAGAAAAACAACTTCACCATGCCCTGGATACTTACTCCTGCTCAGGCAGCTAAAAAGATTATTAAAGGTCTAAGTTCCTCGAGATATGAAATACATTTCCCTAAAATTCTGACCTTACCTTACAAAATTCTTGCCATTTTGCCCTATTTTGTTTATTTGCGACTTTTTAAGCTTGTGCTCAGAAAAACCATCAATCAAAAGGATTAAGTGAGTCATCATTGAGCAAATTGAAATGATATTGAAGGGTTGCCAGAAAAACGCTATTTTCTTCCGAAAAAATCCTTTTTATATCTCAAGAAAGTCTTTATGATTTAGATCAAATCATTACTAATTGAGGCTTTATGGCACATTTTTTAGTTATCGCCGCCAGCAGTGGCATTGGGCAGGCTACAGTTAGGCTGCTTGAAGGTGCAGGACATTCAGTTTATACCACAGCTCGAGATCATAAGAAGATTCAGCCTAACACACTTCTTGATGCTAGTGATTTTGAGGCTGTGGATGAGGTGTTCGCAAAAGCCGGGCCCTTAGATGGTGTTGTAAACTGCAGTGGTTCTTTGCTTTTACGTGCTGCACATTTAACCAGCAAAGAACAATATCAGTCCGTTATAGATGCCTCTTTGACGACTGCTTTTGCTTGTGTGAGGGCAGCAGGCAAGCATATTAATGCAGGTGGCTCGGTTGTTTTGGTGTCATCGGCGGCATCGATGGCTGGTTTTGCAAATCACGAAGCTATTGCAGCCGCTAAGGCTGGCATCATAGGCCTTACCATGTCGGCGGCTGCCAGCTATGCACCTATGAACCTGCGGGTCAATGCGGTTGCACCAGGCCTGACAGATACGTCTTTGACAGTGGCTATTACAGGCAGCGATAGCGCGCGGAAACTCTCAGAATCTATGCATGCTCTTGGTCGGCTAGGTAAAGCGGAAGATGTTGCGCGAGCTATCGTGTTTTTACTAGATCCCGCGAATGATTGGATCACCGGCCAAGTGCTTGGCGTGGATGGGGGCCTTTCTCACATAAGACCGAAACTTAAATCATGACAGATAAGTTGACGCCGGAATTCATCAGTTCGATTATTGATATGGCCTGGGCCGATGAAATTTCCTTTGACATAATCAGGTCAGAAAAAGGCCTAAGCGAAGCCGAAGTTATCAAGATCATGCGCAATAATCTGAAACCAGGCAGTTTTCGCCTATGGCGCAAGCGTGTCTCGGGTCGGATCTCAAAACATGAGAAAAAAGCTACCCTATTAAAACATGAGGCTGAATAAGTGGGGACTCTGCGCCTGCTGATGGTGGATCAACTATCGCGGTCCATATCTTCGCTGGAGGGGCTGGATCCTAGCCAGGATACAGTCTTGCTGTGTGAGGTTTTAAGTGAAGCAACTTATGTGCGGCATCACAAGAAAAAAATAGCATTTTTGTACGCCGCCATGCGGCATTTCGCGGAAGAACTGAAGGAAAGCGGTATTCAAGTTCGCTATATCAAACTTGATGATCCGGAAAACACCGGTAGCCTTGAGGGTGAGTTAAAACGTGCGGTTACTGAGCTTCATCCGGCTTTAGTGGTTATGACGGAACCTGGAGAATATCGTCTTTTACAGATGATGAAAACATGGCAACAAACCTTAGCTGTGCCTATTGAAATAACTGTGGATCATCGGTTTCTAGCGAGTCACGAGGATTTTTCATCCTGGGCCAAAGGTAAGAAACAGCTGCGCATGGAATATTTTTATCGTGAGATGCGCAAAAAATATAATATTTTGATTGAACCAGATGGCAATCCTACCGGCGGCGCCTGGAATTATGATAAAGAAAATAGGAAGCCGCCAAAAGCCGGAATGACTTCGCCACCGCGAATTTCTCATAAGAAATCTGACGCCACTCATGAAGTTTTGCGTCTAGTGCAAGAGCATTTTGGTGATCATTTTGGTACGCTGGAGACTTTTCATTATGCGATTAATCGTAATCAGGCTTTAATGGAACTAGACCATTTTATTGAAAAACTGCTGCCTTATTTCGGAGATTATCAGGATGCTATGGTAACGGGTGAGCCTTATTTATATCATTCATTGCTCTCCTCGTACCTGAATGCGGGTTTGTTATTGCCGCTGGAGATCTGTAAGAAGGCTGAGGCTGCTTATCGTGCTGGCCTAGCACCATTGAACGCGGTCGAGGGATTTATTCGACAAATTCTTGGCTGGCGTGAGTATGTTAGAGGAATTTATTGGCACTTTATGCCTGAATACGGAATACTCAACAGCCTTAATGCCAAAAGGCCCTTGCCTGAGTTTTATTGGACAGCAGAGACAAAAATGTTTTGCGTTAGACAAGCCGTCATTCATACCCGTGACCATGCTTATTCGCATCATATTCAACGCCTGATGATTACGGGAAACTTTGCCCTATTGGCTGGTCTGGATGTAATTCACGTACAGGACTGGTACTTGGCCGTGTATTCCGATGCTTATGAATGGGTAGAAATGCCCAACACCCTTGGCATGGCTCTTTATGGCGACAATGGCATAGTTGCCAGCAAGCCCTATGCCGCAAGTGGTAAATATATTAACCGTATGAGTAACTATTGCAGCAAATGCCGTTATGATCCTGATGTGGTCACAGGGGAAAACGCCTGTCCATTCAATGCGCTTTATTGGGATTTTCTCATTCGGCATCAAGCCAATTTTCGTGGCAATAACCGCATGCCATATGTATTTTCAACCTGGGATAAATTCACACCGGATAGGCAGAACGCTGTACTTACGCAAGCCGAGATTAGCCTTAAAAGCATGGAGGCCGGTACTTTATAAGCAGCCCAAGAAAAACCTGGTTTGTAGCATAAAAGGAGAAAAACATCTCGGACTTCCGACCAAAGTGTTGTTGCTTGAGTTGGCGGATCATTAGGTAAGCCCGATCCAAATCTTCATGTAGTTTTTTATTTTCCTCGGAAAGCAAAGAAAATTGATTAAACAGCCCCTCCGAAGAGGTCGTTTCTTGTGTCAAATCAGAGCTAGGCGCCGATGAAGGAAATAAAAAATTCTACGAAAAATGGGGTACGGCAGAGACCAATAACCATTAACATGCCGGCTGGGCGATGGCGGGCAACACGCCATTTAAGTACTGGAAACAGGGTGAACACAACGGTGGCAATACCGACCCGCTCATCATTCATTGCGTATTCATTTAGCTTCAGCGAGTAATGCACTTAAGGATAGACTTTTTCGGCATAATTTCGTATAAGGACGCCTCTTACATATAACATCTAAGGAATGCTAATGAATTATCTCAAAATCAAATCCTGTATACTAGCCATTCTAACAATTAACGTCCTTGCTATTACCATTTCCCATAGCTCTCTTACCATAGATATCGACTTCGCAAAAACGACGGCCGGTATTGACTGCATCCGCGTATCAGCTTTTGATACTAAGAGGCAATCCCTTGTGCATCACGAAACGCTTCCCCTAGTTACTTTCGATCGGCCATTGAAAAGTTTTCTCAGCACTTACGTATTTAGTGGCCAACAAGATAAGGAAATGAATTATCAAATTAACTTTGACCAGGCTGGCTTAGTTACCATAAGGGCGGGCGGTCAGATAGCTCAAAATCCCATCTCTCACGAAAGTTATATAATCACTAGTGTTGCCCGTATTCAGCCTATTGGGCTTGGTGTATCTGCTTATGATGAGCATCTCAATAAACATTACTGGGTTTCAAGGAACATTGAGCCAAAAACGCCTTTGGAAATGAAGGCAACGATAAAAGGTTTGCCTGATAAGCGTTCTAAAAATCCTGAATTCATGCTCCTTAGGCATGACAATCGAAACCTTCACTACTTGTCTTCTTTAAGCAGCACGGGAAAAGGTCATTTTGGCGAATGGATAACAAAAATCACTTTGTTTAGCTATGGCTATCACTTTCTTCCCTCCATTTATTCAGGCAACCAAGGCCTTGATGGTATATTTCTGAGCTTCTGTAATTCTTATCTATTTTTTTCTCAGTCTAAACTCGGAAATGCCAACAACATGGCGTTGACGGTTATTGAGAATGAACTGGACGAATCCAAGATCCGCAAACGTTTGAATCGGATGGAACAATATGGCGATGAGAATGTAAAGTTGACCAGACAAATTGTTCTTGAATTCATCAAGCTTTGGCCACACAACATGTACAAGCTAGCTCAATGCACCTTCAATTGTGGTCTTGCGGACTTAAGAATTATGCCCGTAGACGTGTTAGCCTTTCCAAGAGAAGGATTATCAATTTTTGGCGCTGCTGAAGAAATTAAGGTCTCTGCCGTAAAATCAACCCTCCAAGCATTTGCAGAAAATTCAGTGGAACAATTCAAACTAGCACTACAATCAGTAGATCTAGATGATTCACCAAAAAAACAATCCATGCGTTTGTTAATGACAAAATTAGGCATCGATGAAGCCACACAACTTCGTATGCTCAATGAGCTTCCAAACGAAGACACAGAGGAGTAGTTGCCACATTACACCATACTTCAGCTGCTAACTTGATAAACAATAACAATAGTGTTGCTTCAGGATTTTTAGCCGGGGTCTTATGGTATTTTCCATAAGACAATCAGTTATCATCTACTTAATAACTGTATTAATAGTTGACAGAAGAAATAGCTATAATCCTAATCTTATATCATATAAATTAATTTAGCCCATTGATTTTATTTATTTTCGTGTTATCATCCCACTATAATAATATTTAGTATGGAACCCACAAATATGATTTATGTGTTCTTCAAATCAAAGGATATGGAAAAATTATGGCTAGCAAGAATGAATATATAAAAAAATCAGAAGAAGTATTAAAAAAATATAAGAATAGGATATCCAAGATTGAAGCTTCTTTGAAGAATTCAACTGCAAGTGAAAAGAAGGCGCTTATTAAAAAAAGTAAGGAGCTGGAAGAAAAATATAAAATAGCTGAAGACCATCTTAACGAATTAAAAGATACAGCTGTAGAGGGGTTTGAAAAAGTTAAAGAGCGCTCGATTGAGTTATTTGATGCTTTAAAAGATGTTTTTGCTGACTATACAGATATGATTAGCCTAGAGCAAATTAAAGAGGACGTTATTTATGCTAAAGACGAGGTTGTCCAGTACGGAATGGATAAAGCTTCCGAAATTGAAGAGCGGGTAAGGGAGAACCCTCTGGCTGCAATAGCAATTGCTGCTGGTGCTGGTTTCATTCTTGGGCTTCTCATAAGGCGTTCTTAATAATGTCCATACTTTTGCTTCTGATAGATTTGTTTCTTAAACCAGAAGCCCCCAAGACTTCCTTTAATGAAAGGTTTCTTGGGTATGGTTTGTTATTGATAGCCACGGGCGTTGGATTGTACTTCTTATTTCAAGCACTCATTCCTACGATTGGTTATTTGGAAAGTGGTGCAGCTGTATGTTTAATATTGGCGGCTCTTGGTTCTTTTCTCTTACTTCACAGCAGAGACAAAAAGACAATCAAACCCGTTGAACAAATTTTAGATACTGCTAAGTCAGCTTATAATAGTGTTGATGTTGATCTTGAAAGTTTTCTTAAAAAAAATACAACCAGTATCATTCTCTATTCGTGCCTCGCAGGCTTTACACTTTATCAAATTGTAAATTTGATGAAGAGTAAATCTAGTAAGGATTGATCGAGTGAATTAACGGCTATTCTGGCTGAGAAATTTTGCCAGGATAGCTATTTTCTATTATTCTGCAAGCCCACCCATATTTTCTCCACACTAATCCTTTTCCCCATTGTTCTGGCAAAATTAGACTGCTATGTTCTGAATTGCTCAATGGTGAGCTTTTGATTAAAATAATAGGAATCAAATAGATGTTAAGAATTTCAAAATTCGGAATGATGCTTGTCGCATTGGCCGGTGTGCCAAGTGCATATGCCACGGATGTTATGGTGCCGGTGGATGATCAAACTGCGGTTCAGGATGTGTTGTTGTATCCCGCACCACCCTCAGATTCAGTGGCACCGCTCGTTATGGAAGAAAAGGCACAGGGCTTTTCTGCTGGTGCGAAGTATGATTTGCTCCCTGTTGTTGCAGCTGTTAAAGAGAAATACCAGCTACCGGGCAATGATCTTAAGACTCCGAGAGCTGGGCTGCTGAATCTATTATGCACTGAAGTTTGCATAAAAGACGACAAAGAGACTGCACTCCTTGTCAAACAAACAAATTCATTGAAAACGGCTAGTGCTGCCCTAATATCCCTTATATCTAGGGCCACTTGTGCAATTGCAGTGTATAAAGTTTCGAATCAAGAACTCTTGTCAAAGCTTAGGGAGGTCGATGCCATATCAGTATCTGCAGCAGATATGAACTCGGGTCAGGAAGAAATTGCTCTGGTAAAGGGGAGAGAAGTGGCGAAAGCGATTATAGCCGAAACTGATCCTGTGGATTGGAACGTTCTTCCTTACGAAGTTAAGCAACAAATGGCTTTGAAAATCTGTGAGGACAGGATGGCAGCAGTTAAGCTTTTGAATTGTTATGCTCATCTCTTGAACTCTCAAAACACAGGTGTTGAGATTGCTACACCCGTTGCGGGATTAGGTATCTCTAGCTTTGAAATCCTCCATGACTTTTTTAAGGCAAAGGAAGCGAGAGCCTTTTTTAAATATAACTTGGTTTTATCTCGCAACTTAACTGCGGTCTCACCGGGTTCAAAAGCCATTCAGAAACCCTATTCTTTATACGGCCTTGAAGCTTTGCCCTTTTTTGAGGCTGCTAAAGTTGCAGCAGCAGAAGAAAAACCACCAGTACCAGTAGAGCCAATTGCTGTTGCAAATGACAAGGAAAAGCAAGAAGACGTGGGTGATGAAGAAGCTTTTGATAACATGACCATGTTAGAAAAAATTAAGCATCTCAATTGGGTAGAGCCTGACGAGGCTAAGCGCCAACAGCACGCCATAAATCTTTACAGCCTTTATAAGCACTTGAGAGTTATCATTCAAGAAGACCTGTTGTCCAAAATTGATGGTAAATTCACACTCAAGGTGCAAGCAGGTGACGGTGCTCTATTAGATGCCAGTGGCATGGCTCAGGTCTTGTTAGATTACGTAACCGTACGTGAAGCCAAGTGGCAGGCACGTACCATTGTGGATAGCATTGAGTTCAAACTGGGCCTTACAGGTATTAATCTGCCTAACATCAAGGATGCTTTGGCTTATTATAAGGGCTTGCTTCCTATGAAGGCGCAAGATAATAAGTAAGACTTACTTTGTTTTAAAAGTCTAAATGAATCCCCTGCAGGCATAGGCTCAGCCTCCGCCTGCAGGGGATTTGTCGAAAGAGCTGCCAACAGAAATGCAACAATTTAAATTGCTTTACTCCCTGGACATGT
The DNA here is from genome assembly GCA_041738135.1 of Alphaproteobacteria bacterium. GTDB lineage: Bacteria > Pseudomonadota > Alphaproteobacteria > JAGOMX01 > JAGOMX01 > JAGOMX01. Next base: position 127,817 of record JBGSQK010000018.1, on the reverse strand, counting down.
GTCTTTAAATTTGCTAAATCCTTCAAGGATTGCAGCTTGTTTTGTTGTGGTCATTTTAAGTTTAATTGTAACCTCTAATGAAAGTGATTCTGAATGATAGAGACATGGATGTTAAGCCTCAGGGGCAAGCCTCTTAGATTAGTTCAAGCTGTTATTCTGAGTGGTGTGTTGACCTCCACCTGTTCGGTTGCTTCTGACGATGAGGGAGAAAGATACACGGATGTATCTCCCATATTATCCGGTAGAAGCTCTCCTGTGAATAACAACAATAATGAACCTCAAGCAGGGCCGGATTCTATCGATTTTGGCTTGGAGAAGTTACATCTGAATAGATCACGGCTGGCTATAAAAAAAGATTTCGTCCTAGGCGACGCTCAGAAAATGACCCGCGAGAATTTGACCGAGCTTACTAGCCGCATCAATGATGCTCTGGTAACTCAAGTCGCAGTCGCTAATATTAGTAAACACCTTGAAGGTCCAGCTATGAATTGGATTACGCAAAAAAATCTGACGCCAGAGCAGGTCTTGCGCATTAGTAATAATATGATAGGTGAAGGAAACAACAAGCACACCAATATTAAGGAAATCCTGGCTGAGACCTTTACAGTGATCCGCTGGACAGAATGGAAAAAAACGATTGTTGACAGCTTTATTTTTAAAGTTGCTGATCGGACTCAACTCACTCCAATCATATTTGCTGATTTTGATGCGATGGAAAATGCTATCCAACCACATTATAGGGATTTCGCTACTTTGATAGATGCACTAGGTGCCTTTATCATATGCATGGCAAAGGAAGAAGTGACGCCAGTAAACCCCGCCCAGGCGAATGCAAGTGGTGGTGCGAATTTTAGACACTTTCTTGAAGAACTTGCTGAAGCAAAAAGCAAAAAGTCAAGTCTGGCTGAGACACTTCTCGAAAAGCGGTCGGAAAAGCTGTATAAGCATCTTCTCAAGACCTTCTTCGTGGGTGCCAAAGAACATCTGGCTGAACAAAAACGCGACCGCGGTGGTCTAAGTATGATGGACTTGTTAAGCATGATGAACGGCCGCGGTGGCGCAGCGCACGTCCGGGTTGTCCATGTCGGTGGCGACCTAGAAGAGGACGATAACAACCAAGAAGGCAACGGCTGCCACACACAATAAGCTTACCGTACTTATTGATCACCTCCTTGAGGTGAATCAATTTTTGAAGGGGCGAGTGCAGATTCGCCCCTTTTGCTACGAAATTGAAAATATATCGGGAAAATAATGTGAAATACGCCGTCGTTATTTGTTTTGCTATCTTATCATATTATTTATCCACGGATATCTATACCCCAAGCATGCCTGATATTGCTCGCGATTTTGGTGAGACGAGTGATGAAGTCCAAAGAACCATGAGCTATTTCCTTTTAGGTGCAATTCTATCTACGGTTATAACCGGGTTGTTTGCAGACATGTTGGGTAAGAAAAAATTCCTGTTGCTAGGAATGGGTCTTGCGGGATTGGCAAGTGTGTTGACCGTCTTTAGTCCTTCTCTTGAAGTCCTTATACTGGGCAGGTTTTTGCAAGGGTTGGGAGGCGCTGTTGCTCCTGTTATTGGCTACGCCGTTATTCAAGATCTTTATGCAGAAGATAAGGTCATGAAAATTTATGGCATGCTCGGTGTTATCTTTGCTGGCGTTCCTGCCGTTGCTCCCTTTTTTGGAGGCATTATAAGTACCTATTTCGGCTGGCCTGTTATATTCATCGTTCTCATGATTTTATATGCGGTTAGCACCCTTGTTATTTGGCTAGTCTTACCTGCTTCGTTAGATAAACGTTCAGACCATTCCAGTCTTCAAATTCTCAGCTCCTACAAAGATATTTTATCGAACCGGACGTTTCTGGTCCTGATTTTACCTTTTCCTCTATATTGCTTAGCGGAGATGTTTTATCTAACCTTTCTGCCCTTTTACGTGCAAGACCAGCTTAACTTTTCAGCCGAGTTTTACGGCCTTGCAATCGGTATATTGATCGCCTGGTTTGCGGCTGGCAGTTATATTGCCAGTAAGCTCATTGCATCCGTAGGCGTTCATAAAACCATACTTACGGGCTTGTACTTAGGTATTCTTTCAGGGATTATGTTATGGATTACCGTCTTCATTTTTCCCAAGTCACTATTAGCTATCTGTCTATCCCTATCCATATTCCTATTGGGTTTCGGGTTTTTGTTTCCCAGTTTGGTAAGCTCGTCCCTCAATATATTTAAGGAAGCTCGAACTCGTGCATCTTCCATACGTGGACTCTTTACCACCAGTTTTTCCTTTATGGGCAGCTTCAGCGCGGAGTGGGCAGATGAATCAAGATTAACAGGATTGGCTGCATGTGTTTTAATCTGCTGTGTGCTCGCATTAGGCATATATCAAATGCGCGATCGGACACTGGTGGCATGATATGGACTACTTCGGCGTGACTTTATACTCCACGTGATATCTCATTTGTCCCCATTCGGGCCTCAAGCTAACGGTTCTTTCTTTTCCGTCAGGATCAATCATCCGATAATGCTGACTGGGAATAAGCTTTAGATCGCCGGTTGGATCAAACAGTTTTAGCAATTCATTATCCATTGCCTGCAACGAATCAAATTCTCGCTGATCGAAATCGATGGCAACTGCGGTAGATTTTAAATGGTATGATGCTGGATTAAATCCAACTTTCTCAAGTATCTTAACAGAACCTGGATTTGCAGGGCTGGCACATGCATAAATCTGATCAAGTGGCTTGCCTTCAAAGCATTGGAATACCTTAATAATGTGAGCGTGAGCAACCCCATCTAGACCTATTCCACAGCCAATTCTAGAGACTTCTGGTGCCCATTCTTGGACGAGAGTTGCAACAACCTTTTCGCCGTATCTCTTGCCCCAATGGTCTGGCATCATAGCATACTGCAGCTCTGAAGCGCCTGGCCGATCTCCGCGTCCGGCTAAAATGTGCATGAATGGTTGTTCTAGATGATCTGATATAAGCAGCAACCCGTCGGGATTACCCTTATCAAAAGGCTCCAGCCCATGACTGTTAAAAAATGATGCCACCCTATCAGAACCCATCGGTTTTCCGCTCCCAAATTTAGCCATAACCGTAGGGTTACCAAAAAGATCCTGGTAAAATTGCAGATGATGGGATTTAGCGTCTTCAGCAGACCAATTGTCTCCATGCATTGAGACATGAAGATTTCGAGCATTGATAGGATCTTCGTATGTAAAGATATCTGACTTGAATTCCGGCTGAGATGCGCCAGCTGATGCAATTAAAAGAACAAAAAGTACCGGCTCCAAATTTTTATATAAAAACTTCATTACTCATTTCCCAACACAATTGATGATTAAATTTATCTAACATATACGGCAGGAAAAGCAATAAAAAAGTGTATTTCAGAGTAGCGTACATGGTTGAACGTCGACCATATTAAACTTCAGAAAATAAACGTTACGATATTTGTTTGTATCCATTCATGTGGGAAAGCAAAGGCCATTTAGGGAATATAATCAACAAAAGCATTGTGCTAAGTGAAATAATATGCAAATTTCAATTGGTCGAAATGTTTGAATCTATTCAAGGGGGTTAATATGAATATTTTATGCATTACCCATGCGGATTTTGAAAATCCAGGTACGATTGAATCGTGGGTCCTAAACAAAGGCTACAACTTTCAAATCGCTAAACCCTATAAGGGTGAAAAACTTGATCACGACTTCCATATGCTCATTGTAATGGGCGGGCCGCAGAGTTCAACCAAATTAGATGATTTTCCCTATCTGGCCGATGAAATCGCCTTGATTAGAGAAGCCATAAATGAGAATAAAATGGTTTTGGGTTTTTGTTTGGGGGCGCAGCTTATTGGAGAGGCTTTGGGAGCGTCTGCAAGTCGCAGCCCCGAAAAAGAAGTTGGCGTGTATCCTTTAACGCTTACTGATGAGGGCACTAAAGATCCACTGCTAGTTGGTTTGCCGCAACAAATCCCAGTCATCCATTGGCACAATGACATGCCTGGCTTGACTGATGAATCCGTGTTACTGGCATACAGCGAGGGTTGTCCTCGGCAAATTGTTCGTTACAAACCCATGGTGTATGGTTTCCAATGCCATTTGGAAATTGATCTGGATGGTATAAAAACCATGGTCGAGGCCGTTCCAGAGGATTTGCAGGAATCAAGATTCACGCAAAGCAAGGATGAGTTGTTTGCACAAGATTATGAATCAATCAACCATTTAATGGTTGAGCTACTGGATCGATTCATTGGTCTTAAAGGGTGAAAGAGGAAACGTTTGATTACGACATTACAGTTGTTTTTCTCAGGGGAATTTAATTTTCGTCGGCGAATTTCACAACCTCAAATTAGTTTGAATGGTACAGCAAATTTTGAAACGGGTGATGGAAAAACGATTCTATACAAGGAAAACGGACAATATAGAATAGCGGGTAAACCCCAGAGCTTTTATCAAAACCGAATCTTTATGTTAGGTGATGATTGTCTGCTTATCTTCAAAGAAGATCACAGCCCATTGCATGAATTTGCCCTGAGCGACCAACCCACTTTGCCTCAAAAACTGACCCACATGCACCAATGTGCAAACGACCAATATTTCGTGACCATGACCTTCTGTTCATTGAAAAATTTTTCAACTTTCTATCAGATAATCGGTCCGCACAAAAACTACTCGATTCACACAGATTATGAGAGAGCTTAAGCTTTCCCTACTCCAGTTTCCCTAACCGTTCCTTATTCAAGAGAATCTGAAGAGTTTTCTGTATTTCACGGAAGCCTACGCCTGTATCTTCTTTGAGGGCTCGTTCAATTAATTCAACTGTTGCAGATGATAATCTTGCAGAACTCAAGTTCAATGTTTGATCCTCGCTGCGCATTAATAGCGGTAGCATAGTGTTATGGATGCCATCCAATTTCGTTTCTGGGTCAATTTGCTCTACATTAATCACAAGACAGCGAGCTAAAAGAGCTTTGTCAATGAGTTCGCCGTTTCCATCTGCTATGCGGAAGTAGTGACTGATATCGAAATCCTCGCCCACAAAATCATCTCGCAAGTATAGTACAGACGGGTCAACGACTGGGAGAAGAGTGTTCAGATGCTTAGAACCTTGTTCATTAGCAACTCTATCAAATTCATTAAAGTACAAGACTGCATTTCGTTCAGCTTTGCTCGTGATGCCTTGAAACAAGGAACCAGGGGTGGAGGCTGTGCTTTTGAAATGCTCGTCACTAACTTGTAAAGCAATCAGAGACAGGCCCATCAATCGAGCCAGAGCTTGCACTAGATTTGTTTTACCCAGAGATGGAGGTCCTTTTAAATATAGAATCATATTTGGGGAAGCATTGGGACCGGCTCTCTCCGTATACCTGGCCATGTGGTTAACAATGGCCACCATGATAAGCTCAGCTATATAGTTACCATCCTTATCCCTCAATCCTGCGCATGCCTTTTGCAAAGCCCGCTTGTCAAATTTGGGTTTTTTGCTTTTCACCGGTAGTTTAAGAACCTTATCTAAGTAGTCCTTCTTTGATCCCGTATGGTCATCTTTCCTGGCATCCTGAAATCCACGTTCTATTTTTAATTGAAGCTGCGTGGGGAAAAACCTTTTCTTGGCAGCATAGATGTCCTCAAGACCCGTTAAGGGATCACCAATTGGCGTTATTGCTAAATACCAGATGGTATTGAAACAAAGACTCATGTTGCGGGAAAAAACTTCCAGTAAAACAAATCCCGCAATACCTATGGCAAATGACATAGTTCCAGGAGCCGCAGCATTTAAGGCTGCAATACCGCCTCCAAACACTCCAAGCTCACCTGTCATCAAAAACAAGGGGCGCAATATGGTTTTAAGCATTGCTCGCCTCTTGCTTTTGCGAAAGTCTGCTGTAAGAGCGCTGTCTAAATCATTGGAGGTTAGCGCTCTTTCCAATAACGGCTCTAGAATATTATTTTGACTGTCGACCTCTTCCAAAAGGGCCACGGACATGTCTATGACCCGTTCTTCCTCACTGTTTTCAACCATAACCGAGGCTAAAGATTTTGGCTTGTCCTGTGTCAACAACCCTTCTCTTTCTAGCGCTGGAGCAAATGCTGGATCAGTTAACACTCTGGCCTGGTCATAGAGTTTTGTGTAATCCATGCCCTCAAATAGAAATTTTGTGTCAAAGTTCATATTTTGACTGGCCATAGATGGGGATATCAAAAGCAGACAGCCGACAACCAACGATTTTAAATAACTTGAATTTAACATTTTAAAAACCTTGCAAGATGATATACAATAATTTTACATATCAATCAGATATGGACAATATCATCCAAACCGACAAAATATATACCATTCCAATCTCAAAAACAACCCTGATAATTTTTTTCTTACGTAACACTCATTGGATATTCAACAAACAAAAGGATCCTGCATTGAAAAGATACATACTAACAGGCACGCCAGGTTGCGGGAAAACATCCGTAATTAAAGCGCTAGCTGACAAAGGTTATCTCGTCGTCCATGAAGCGGCGACAGATGTAATTGCTGACCAGCAAGCTCGAGGGCATGCCGAACCTTGGGTGAAACCCTCGTTCATTGATCAAATTGTCAAATTGCAGTGTCAGCGTCAAAAATTAGCGGAAAAGTCTAATTCACCAATTCAGTTTTATGATCGCTCACCCCTATGTACTTTCGCGTTGGCGTTATATTTAGGCTATGAACCATCAGTTGCTTTATTGGCAGAAATCGAGCGCACTAAGGGCATTTACGAAAACAAAGTTTTCTTTGTGGAGAATCTAGGATTTTGCGAACCTACAGCTGCACGCAAAATCACTTTCGACGAAGCGCTGAAGTTTGAAAAAATACATGAAGAGGTATATGCGAAATTTGGTTATGAGTGCATAAAGGTTCCGGTTAAACCGGTCCTTGATAGAGTTCAGATGATTCTGGATTTAATCTAAAGATACAACAAACCGCTCACAACAGCCCATAGACCAAATCCTCCGAGAATAAGAGCTGACATGTAACGAATGCGGTGTATCCAGCTTTCTGGTAGCTTATGTTTGATTTTGACGATGAGCGTGCCTAAGAATAGCCACCAGGTCATAGAACCTAGGAAAATCCCGAGAACCAACAAAAACATCTCCATAGTAGAGCTTGCGCCACCACCAATGCTTGCAAAAATTCCGATAAAGCTTAGAATTGTTGCCGGGTTGGTTAACGTTAAAAAGAAAACTTCCGTTGTCAGCCTACTCAAGTTCTTATTTTTACCAACCGCCACTCCAGCAGAGCTTGGCTTAACCTTTAGTTCCTTGTAGGCTAAATACAGCAAGAATATACCACCGATTAGCTTTATGTAGACAGCTTTTGTTAACAGAAAATGCGATACTGCAGTCAAGCCCAAAGCAGCAACCAAGCCATATGCGCTGTCTGCAAGAGCAGCGCCCAGTCCTATGGCTACGGCACCAGCTAACCCTATTTCTAAAGTCTTGCGAATACATAACATGCCGATGGGGCCCACAGGAGCGGCAATGGCAATTCCGATCATCCAGGCTTGCAAGAGGTGGAGTAAAATCCACATAACAGTTATCCTATACAGTAAATTGTGAAATGCAGGTTAGCACAATCCAGCATTTTTAGTCTAGAACAAAGTTTTCTTGCTAGTTTTGATAAGCATGCGCTATTTCTACCACGCCCCTTGGCTGAAACATATCCTTGAAGTGGTTGTACATGACAAATTTATCCTCGCTCTTAGCGTTCGTAAAAAGGACTTCCTTCATATATTCTGCAATGTCTTCGACAATTCGCTCATTTCTGTAATAAGCCAGGGCTGTCGTGTTGATTTCAGTTTTTCCATAGCCTTCATAGAAGAGCTTTTCTTCATGAGGTTTATTCCAGATATTACCCACACCCCCGCCAATAAACATGAGATCACGTTCCTTTGGTGCCATTATGGGATCATCCCAATCCACAATGTAGGCTTTATCTGCTTCATCGATCAATATGTTGCCGCCATGAATGTCGGAATGACAAAGAACAAATTCTAGAGTTTCGTTCTGTAGTTCATGGGCTAATTGTTCGGCCCTGTTTACCAATCGATTAATTGCCGCTAAATTCTGGTTTATAAAAGCCCACAACTTCACTGCGAATTCATCGTCCACATGATTGGTTTCCTCATTCGAGAGGAGCGAGCGAACCGTATTCCTCCACTTGGGGGAGTAGGTTTCGCTGCGGATCTGCTGCTGCAGCGACTGGGGCACATCGACACCGTGTATATTCCTCAAGGTTTTGCCTAATGCTAGCCATTGGTGGTCACTTAAAGATCGGCTAAAGCCATCCTGTCCTGCAATGAATGGATAAACAATGACGGTAAAATCGTCCAGTTGTAGAGTGGGCGGCCCATGAAGGGTTCTTACTGGGGGAATAATTTGATCGATACCAGCCTTAACTAACAAGTCCATTATGGCAATGCTATTAAGGTTGTGGCTAGTGGATATCTTTACGAAATAAGACACCTGCTCCATAGTCTCGGCTCTATAAACAGACGCATTTATATCCGCTCCTAGAGGCAGGAGGGTCAGCTCCATAACTTCAATACCGTAAAGAGCACTCAAGCCATCAATTATATGTTTGTTTGAAAGGCTACCCATCATTTTCGTAACACCTGTAGATTGTTTTAGAGTTAAAGCCGTGTCACAGTGAGAAAAAACCACAGCAGATTAAGAAAATGAGGAATCATCCACGGCAAAATGCTGAAAGCCGTTGCTTGGGCTACGTAGGTTGTATATTCAAAGACCAAACTGTCTGCTTTGTATTTCAAAGGCAAGACCGTGTCACATGGAATATAATTCTGGAACCACGTCTCTATATAGCAGTTTGTCTTATTTTTCCAAATCTCTTCAGCTATTTCCTTAGGGGACAAACTGGTTGATCCCATACTAAGTAGATTTCCTGTCAATGTGCTGAGAAGGGTACACCAATTCCAATAAGCAGTACCCATAAGCATGCCACCATAGATGCCTGCAGACCACCAACTGTTGCTCGCATATTCCTTGTCTTCCTCTTGAATACGTCTATGGATATCAGCCACAGTTGTTTTCCCTCTATCTGCCATAGCATGTCCTTTTGCTGCCACGACAGTTGCTAGGAATAGATAAATACTGGTTCCCTGACTTAACACGTTAGCCACCGGATGTGTCATTACTTCGGTGCTCAAATTGGCTTCTGTCGCCCACCGCCACATATCCATACTATCTGCAAGGTTATGTTTCAAATCGATCACCGACAGGGCATCTGCTGGAGCATGACTGGGGTTTGTCAAAATCATAGGAAACCAACTCAGCATGAATGAAAACATAGGCAGAAAATGTCTAATTTCCCTTAAGCCTTTATTTTCTGGTGCCCTCATCCAGACCCTGAGTGCCATCCACTGACTGCGGAACCCTCGATCTAGTTTTAGTCCTGTCTCGTTGGCCGTGAGCAGCAAAGACGCGCCGTCCACTCCGCTACAAAATCGAAATGGCCATAATCTTTCCAGATGAGTATTCAGGCTTTCAATACCATCCACATCCAGTTGTTTTAGCTTAGGGTTATTCTCACCGTGTGTAACAAGATATGGCTTTAGTTGATCGTAAAACGCAGCCGGCTTCAACTTTTCATCAATTTTAATTGGGGACCTGTGAGGCTTTAGAATACCTTCATCATCGGACGCACAGGCCCCCTGCGTAAAACCCGCAATGAGACAAAGAACCAAACTAAAGATAGGTGTTAACTTCATGAGATATACCCTTGCGTTTTTCGTTAAAGCACCTGTCGTTCTTTATAACTATTGATGAAATAGTCGGCGTTTGTAAGAGCCGATGCCGTGTCTACATTATAAATATAGCGCTCAAACATGGAGCGGCTTTCTTCTTTTGATAGCAGTCGTCCATTGATATAAGCCCGGACGAATTGATTAGCATTGTCATCGAAGTAATGTGATCTTACAGGGTTGTCATTATCCTCGGAGAAAAATAGGTACTTCCCACCACCGGCTTTGTAGTTATTTTTCCAACCCAATACAGTGCCTGGAGCCAACAATCCAACAAGTTCTTGTTGTCCCCGATGTTTGCGTCCATCAAAATCCAGGTGATGCTGTTCATCAAATATGCCTATTTCCTTTACGACGTTCAGTCTTTGGGCATATCTTTTGGCGATAACTTCAAGTGCAAAAGGAATCTCATTCCCGAAAGATTGAATGCTGATACTAGGGCTATGATCCACTTCTAAAATGAAATCGATAAATTTAAATAGGGAAGGAAAAAACCCACCGTTTTCCTCATGATTGGCCACATCGAGTGCTTGTTTATAAGTTTGGCTAAGAAGAGGAATTTGCGCCAACACCTCATCTGAGATAAGCCCGTCTGCGTGCAAGCACCTCGCATACATTGGCAAGTTGCCATAGGTGTGACGTTGCATGGATTTATCTTGAATCGATTTTTTAATGTACTGTTCAATGGAAATACGTTCCGGTCCATTCAGAAAAAGATTCTGGGCCACCAATTGATAATTTACTACTTGCACCGTCTTTTCCGGATCCACATCATTTCGTAATGTGATGGTATCGTTGATATCAAGCACCCAGATATCCGCTTTTGAATCAGAGCTAAAAAGAAAAAGGATTAATAGAATTGTGAGAATTGAGAATTTGTGTGGCATTTGAAGACTCCTCATTTAAAATTGACATTTAATTTAAGGAAAATAGACCCTCAGATCATATGCCTGATGACATATGATCTGAGGTATTAGAAAGTTTAGGCTACGTTGACAAATTTGTCGCCTGGTGTCCAGTTGCAAGCACAAAGCTCGCCAGTTTGAAGTGCGATCAGTGTGCGCAAAATATCGTCAGGATTACGACCAACACTCAAATCATTGGCAGCTGCATAGCGGATAACGCCTTCAGGGTCCACGATAAATGTGGCACGAGTGCACACCCCTGCGTTGCGATCCAAAACGCCCAACGCAATAGACAAATCGCGACGGATGTCGGAAATGAGTGGGAAGTGAAGACTCATCAAATCAGGATGGCTTCTACGCCATGCCAAATGCACGAAATCTGAGTCCGTGCTTACGCCATAAAGCTTTGCATTGTTCTCTTCGAACTTGCCATTAAGGCTGTTAAATTGTGCAATTTCCGTCGGACAGATAAATGTAAAGTCCTTAGGATAGAAGAAATAAACCTGCCATTTGCTCTTGGCACTTAAATTCGTCACTTCTTGAAACGCATTGTTGATATCTGTTGATACCACTGCTGTTGCAGTAAAACTTGGGAAACGATCGCCGATTGTTAACATTGTCTTCTCCTCTAAATTAATCTCCGGTTTGTAGTCTTTCGATCAGTTGCTTCACGGTTGGTACAAAACCATCCTTGTAAAACGGATCTGATCCAAATCGATATGCCGCATGTCCTGAGAACATCAATTGATTATCAAGACCTTGGCCATGGCTGATCGATTGCAGCGTTTTTTGTATGCAGAAGGAACGTGGGTCAGCCTTTTTACCAGTTGTTCCAGATTCTTCTTGCGACCAGTTACTGAACAAACATTGACTCAAACAACCCATACAATCAATTTGGTCCTTATGGATTTCATCAGCCTTGCTTGGCTCTACAAAAATAAGTGTTGAATCAGGGGTGCGCAAAGCTTCTGTAAATCCGTTAGCAATCCATTGTTGTGCTTGGGTCAGGTCATGGGCTGTCAAGTACACAAGCCTTTGACGCGGACCTATGGGAAGAGCTGAGTCATGATCTCCAACCGGATGCGTTTGATAAGCAACTTGCCTATGACCGCGTTCTGTAAGCTCTCTCAAGAAATCATTCTTAACCGCAGAGGAATAAAAACCAGTGGGGCTGAATTTGTTTAGATAAATATCGCCTTCTTTCAGCTGGACGAGCTTTTTCTTCCAAGAATCAGAGATAGGGCTTTCTTGCGTCAGCAAAGGCCTGGTACCAAATTGGAATGCTATGGGACCAAGTAAGGGATTATCAATCCACTCTTCCCATTCATTCAATGCCCATACACCTCCAGCCATTACGATTGGGGTTGTATGCAAACCAAAACAATTCATAACTTCACGCAAAGCCTGTACACGAGGCAACGGTGACTCAGGTTTTAAAGGATCATCACTATTGCTGATGCCATTGTGACCACCCGCAAGCCACGGATCTTCATAAACAACACCACCAAGCCATTCCGGGAACTTGTGATAAGCACGTTTCCATAGGGCTCTGAAAGCACGAGAAGATGAAACGATCGGGTAGTAGAAAATGCCATGTTCTGCAGATATTTGCGCAATGCGATAAGGCATGCCGGCGCCGCAAGTCACACCGTGGATTAAGCCCTTAGCGCCTTCAAGAACACCATATAGAATTTCCTCAACCGCAGCCATTTCCCACAAAACATTCATGTGGATCCTGCCTTGGCCATTGGACATTTCGTGTGCAATGCGAGCTTGAGTTATGCCACCCTTGATCGCATAATCCACCAGTTCCTTATGGCGTTCACTGCGGGTTTTGCCATTGTAGACAACCGGTATCAGATTACCATATTCATCACGCGCATCAGGGTTTACAGCAGAGAAAGTTCCAACACCACCGGCTGCTGCCCAAGCACCGGAACTCTCTCCATTGGAAACAGATATGCCCTTACCGCCCTCAATGAGAGGTAGAACTTCTTTTCCTGATATTAACAAAGGTTTTAATGGCTTCACAATCTACCCTTTAGTTCAAGATTCCTGAGACTTTTGTTGTTGCTCAAACGGCTGTCCCGTTTCTTGGTCAACAGCTTTCATGCTCAGTCTCATTTTACCTTTTTCGAAACCAACGATCTTTACGTACACAGCGTCGCCTTCTTTGACAACTGCTTCCACATTCGCAACTCTCTCGCGGGACAACTCACTGATGTGTACAAGACCTTGTTTATCGCCGACGACACTAACAAATGCACCGAAATCAACGATCTTTACGACCTTACCAAGATATACGGCGCCCACTTCTGGCTCGACCGTTATATTCTGGATAGATTGAATGGCCGCTTGCACAGCGGATTCGTTAATGGCGGAAACTGTTACCTTGCCGTCTTCTTCGATGTCAATTTTAGCGCCCGTCCGTTCACAGATTTCGCGAATCACTTTACCACCTGGTCCGATGATTTCACCAATCTTTGACTTAGGCACGTAAATGCTTGTCATGCGAGGAGCATTTTCACTGACTTCTGTCCTTGGCGCATTCAACGCTTTACGCATTTCGCCAAGAATATGAAGACGGCCATCTTTGGCTTGGTGAAGAGCAAATTCCATGATTTCTCTGGTAATGCTAGTCACCTTCAAGTCCATTTGCAGGGCTGTAACGCCTTGATCTGTACCGGCAACCTTGAAGTCCATATCGCCCAAGTGATCTTCATCACCTAAGATATCCGAAAGAACTGCATACTCTTTGCCTTCCTGAATCAGACCCATGGCAATACCTGCAACAGGTCTTGGCAGTGGAACGCCTGCATCCATTAAGGAAAGGGATGTACCACAAACTGTTGCCATGGAGGACGAACCATTGGATTCAGTGATTTCTGAAACCGTACGGATTGTATAAGGAAACTCTTCCTTGCTCGGCATAATAGGATTCAGCGCTCTCCATGCCAGTTTACCATGACCAATTTCACGACGGCCAGGTGAACCCATACGACCTGTCTCACCTACAGAGTAAGGTGGGAAGTTGTAGTGGAGCATAAAGCGTGATGTGGTTTCACCTTCCAGTGAATCCAATCTTTGCTCGTCTTGCGCTGTACCCAGTGTGGTAAACACCAAAGCTTGAGTTTCGCCGCGTGTGAAAATTGCACTTCCGTGAACCCGTGGGAACGCACCAACTTCAGATATAATGGGGCGAACTGTTTTTGTATCGCGGCCATCAATACGCTTGCCAGTCTTCAAAATATCGCCACGAACAATCTCTTTTTCCAGAAGCTTGAAGCAGGAACCAACTAAATCATCGGATACTTCCTCAGATACTAGTGCGGTCATTGCTTTTGCCTTAGCATCATCAATGAGATTGCGACGTTGTTGCTTATCGAGAACCTGGTAAGCTTGGCGTAGCTCTTCATCAAAAGATGTACGCAACTTTGCATACACATCTTCTTTAAGATGCGACGGCTGAGGTATTTCACGCTTAGGATTATTAACTTCCTGAGCAAACTCTAGGATCGCTTTAATAACTGGTTGGAAGTGATCGAAACCGAAAGTAACGGCCCCAAGCATGACTTCTTCGCTTAGCTCTTTTGCTTCTGATTCAACCATCAGAACGCCTTCGGCTGTGCCTGAAACGATTAGGTCTAAGTTAGACTCACGGACTTCTTCGTAAGTTGGGTTCAGTATGTACTGTTCGTCTTTATAACCAACGCGTGCTGCGCCCAAAGGCCCTTGGAAGGGTATGCCTGAGATTGCAAGAGCTGCAGATGCGCCTACAAGAGACAGAATATCTGGATTGTTTTCCAAGTCATGGCTGATTACCGTACAAACTACTTGGGTTTCATTGGTGAACTCAGATGGAAATAGTGGACGGATCGGACGGTCGATTAAGCGGGACGTTAAAGTCTCATTCTCATTAGGACGTCCTTCACGCTTAAAAAAGCCGCCTGGTATTTTACCGGCCGCATAGGTTTTTTCTTGATAAAGCACTGTCAGCGGAAAAAAATCAACGCCTGCTTTTGGCTTTTTTTCGGCAACTACTGTGCACAAAACAACAGATTCTCCGTAAGTCGCCAGAACAGCACCGTCAGCTTGACGTGCAATTTTACCGGTTTCCAGCGTCAATGGACGCCCGCCCCAATCTATTGTTTTTTTGTGAATTTGAAACATATATCTACCTTCATATTGAAAGGCCGGGAACATCCCGGCCTATTAATCTTTAATAATTTAGCGACGCAAGCCCAGCTTCTTGATAAGCGTGGCGTAGCGTTCGTCATCCTTTTTCTTAACATAGTCTAGCAAGCTACGGCGCTGGCCAACCATCTTGATCAAACCACGACGTGAGTGCACGTCTTTCTTGTGAGTTATCATGTGGTCAGTTAGATTTTTAATGCGCTCTGTTAAAATTGCTACCTGTACTTCAGGTGAACCTGTATCATTGCCGCTCTTAGCATGTTCTTGAATAACTGCTTGTTTGCGTTCTGCTGTAATCGACATCGTATAACTCCTTATGTTTATTTGTTGAACACTCGATTTGGTTGTACAAATCCTTCGTCAAATGTACCAATAGCCAAAGCCTTACCTGTTTCTCGTATACACAAGATTTTACCTGGCAAGAGACCTTGAGCTTGTTGCGGCGACAGACTTAAAGTCCGCCCGTGCAGTAATTGCACTTCTTGCTCCGCACTCACGCAGACAGCCGGGATGTCGTCCAGCACATCTACAATCGGGTACACATAACCTTCTTCTAGCACTTTATGCCCTAGTTCTTGAATTTTTTCCAGGGAAATCGCATCTTGAAGTAAAAATTTTCCTACTTTTACCCTTTTTAGCCTAGAAATATGGCCCCTGGTGCCCAAATATAGAGCCAAATCTCGTGCAAGACTTCGTACATATGTGCCCTTGCCGCAAGTTACCTCAAATATAGCGCAGTCAATACTTGGCATGGCTGTTAGCTTGATGTCTTCTATATGGACGGTTCGGGACTTGAGGTCCAACACCTCATTATTGCGAGCTAATTTATAAGCTCTTTGCCCATCTACCCAAACAGCTGAATAATTGGGAGGAATTTGTTGGATATTCCCACAAAAATGCTTCAATCCTTCAATAATCTCATCCTTTGAAGGCCTGTTTTCAGAACTTTCAATAACTTCGCCTTCCACATCATCTGTTGTGGTCTGGCTGCCCCAAGTGACTTCAAATTCATATACCTTTATTTTATCCATAAGATAAGCAACGGTTTTAGTCGCATCACCCAAGGCTAATGGCAACAAGCCTTCGGCTAAGGGGTCGAGAGTGCCGCCATGTCCTATCTTGTTCTTATTAAGAGCCCGTCTGACCAAAGTCACAACCTTGGTTGAGTTCATGCCATGGGGTTTATAAACGTTCAGCCAGCCATGAATCATTGATGATTATTTCGACTGTAAATCTTGCACTACCTGCGGTAAACGCAAGAGTCTTTCAAGGCGATCCACTTCATCAAAGGTTTTATCTGGCTCGAAATGTAGCATGGGAGCAGATCTTAGACGTAGTGATTTAGCAAGGTGACTGCGCAAGAGGGGTGCAATTTGTTTTAATGTGGAAATGGTTTCTTCCAGATTATCCCCGCCCAGCGTCATCACAAAAGCAAAAGCGTGTCTCAAATCAACACTCATGCGCACTTCAGTGATGGTTATAAGAGAGCCATCAAAGTCAGGTACGTGAAAATCGCCCCTCATCAAACAGGAGGATAATAATGCACGCACTTCTTCACCTACCCGACGTTGGCGTTGAGTTGGGCCTGCAGGTTGTTTATTGCTTTTTGATTTGGTCATATCTACCACTAAAATAATGTTTCACAATATGTATAGTGTTATATGCGAAAAAACACCAGCTTTAAATGCATTTACGCTGATTCAACCATGGCGCCTATAACGGCATTGCGTGCTAAAAAGTCTGCTCGCTCATTATACGCATGGCCATTGTGACCTTTAACCCAGACCCATTCCACTTCATGCTTTTCAGAAATATCCAATAAACGCTGCCAGAGATCCTTATTCTTAACAGGCTTTTTGTCAGCTGTCACCCAACCAGATACTTTCCATTTATGAACCCAAAGCGTAATGCCGTCTTTTAAATATCGACTATCCGTATGGAGTTTGACGGAAACAGGCCGGGAAAGATTTTCCAAAGCCTGGATAGCCGCCATCATTTCCATGCGATTGTTGGTGGTGTCACCCTCATAGCCTGAAATCTCTTTTTGAGAATCAGAATACTTTAAAATTGCCCCCCAACCACCTGGTCCTGGATTGCCTGTGCATGCACCATCTGTATATATTTCAACGATTTGGTCTGTCATAATTTGCGATTCTGCCCTATTCATACTTTTATATATATGGGGCCCATGGTATACAATTTCAAGTGAAAAGAGAAAAGGAATTTAAGATGGATCTACCTATATGCGCGCAAGCGTCACCTTATAAGCAAGACATCGAGGAGGGTAAAACCTATTCTTGGTGTACCTGCGGTCTTTCAGCCAACCAACCTTATTGCGACGGCGCTCACAAAGGGTCAGGTATGAAGTCACTTAAAATAGAAGCTGTATCATCCGGACCTGTATTTTTCTGTGGCTGCAAGCAAACAAAAACCCCTCCTTTCTGTGACGGCTCACACAGTAGCTTATAGGAATAAACTCAATGCCTAGAGATTAGGTCACCTATCCTGATGACGATCTCCAGGCAGTTATGGTGGAAGGAGCTTGGCAATTTGCCCATAAGGATGGCCAGTCATATTGAATTAGCGTTTATGGTTTATGGGCTTATTCTTGTCCCAAAAATCTAAAATACCTTTCTTCTCTTTTGCCGCAAGACTTGAAATTTCTTCTGCTTTTTTAATGAATTTTGCTTTGATCATGAACGCCGTAATCATCTTGATGAGATACTCGCTGTTGTCGATCATGCCCTTATCAAGATTGCCAAGTGCCCCCTGCTGTAAGGCAGCTTCGGCTAGCATTTTAGTATTATTGTCGTTAAGAATAACAATAGGTATGTCTGGTCTTTGTTCGTAAAATCTATGAAAGCAGTCTAAAGTACATTCTCGCTTGAGATTCAGTGACAAAAGGATCATATCAAAACGAGCCTCTGATACCGCCAGATGGCCATTTTGCTCGTTTTCTTCCCAATATACATTGCCTATCTGATTCAGCGTTTTCCGTATGAGAAAAGCTTCTTGATGGTTATCTTCAACCAATAGAATTTCTAATGCTGGCATGCTTATAGAAAGTCTCGGAAAGCAGGCCTTTAACGTATTAACAACAACACTCATTTCAGCCTCCATTACTAAATGTAGGATTCACCCTACATAACTAGAGTAGAGACAAGGTGTTAATAATACATTAAACAATACTTAACGATGAAATTATTTATACTTGTTTAATAAAGTTATCTGTATAACTCTTTGGAATTATTTTTCTATTTTTAGGCTCAATGATTTTATATGTCCATTCATTTTTTAATGCAAACTGTATTGCTTCTTCCTTAGTGGGAAAATTCAAACTTACTTGCGGTTTAGTGGATGTGGAAGCGGTCCATTGCATGACGGGTTCAATATATTGGGTTTTTTCTTCCAGGTACTCCAATACCCAATATTGTGTATTAGCACGTCCCGTGGACATGGCTGTTTTAGCTGGTCGATAAATTTTTACAGTAATCATTTGATGCGTCCCTCTAATTTTATAACTGTATCATACTCGGTTAGGTTTTTCATTTAACTTGTGCAAGCCCCTGCCCCAGACGTTGCAGTGCAATTTTTAAGTCGGGGTCTGCGATGCCCTCTATATGTGGTAAGGGCGAGTTTGGTTCGGGTTTTTCTTTTTTGGGAAGTGTGCTCAAGGGCACATGGCCATGGATAATTTTGAGTCTATTGATGGCTTCAAAGCCAAAGTAGGTATTCACCCGATCAATGATCATGGGTTCAATATGCTGAATGAGCACACTGGCCCCCGGCGTTACCAGGATATGTAAAGTACCTGAACGCCTGGTATGCGCATTAAAATTAAGTTTGTGGGGGCTGGTTTGTTTAGCCCATTCGGGACCGACGATGTTTTCCCAATCAGTAATAATATCCACATCATAAAAGCCACGTTTGCGCATGACCGGTTTGACCACCTGAGCAACCACTCGGCCGATGTTCAATGAGAATGAATTTCTTTTTGTGTACTTTTCCGACATAAATGTATTAGTACTTAATGAGCATATGAAAAGGTTATAACATATTTTGAATCAGAACATGCAAAAACAAATACCGCTCATCATCGCCGGACCCACTGCCAGTGGGAAAACGGCTTATGCGCTTGAGATGGCAGAAAAGTTGGGTGGTGCAATTATTAATGCGGATAGCATGCAGATTTACAAGGAACTGCCCATCCTTACGGCACAACCGGACCATCTAGATATGGCTGTTGTACCGCACCGATTATACGGGGTGCTAGCTGGCAACGATATGTGCTCGGCAGCACGATGGAGGGAACTGGCCCTCAAGGAAATCCAATGGTGCCGTGAAAACAGGCTAAAACCCATTTTGGTTGGTGGAACAGGTTTGTATTTATTGGCCTTAACAAAGGGGCTCTCTGAAATCCCTGAAACAGACCCGGACATAAGGATTGCGGCAAGAAACTTACTTCTAGAACTGGGTGTAGATGGATTTTATAATCAGCTGATTGCTATAGATCCTCTCGTTGAAGGCGTATTAAAACCTACTGACTCTCAGCGTTTAGTGCGCGCCTATGAGGTAGTGACTTCAACAGGCAAATCCATTATTCAATGGCAGAAATACCCGCCCGTGGAGCCAGGGATTGATGTTGAGATGTTGGTTATAGATCGCCAAAGAGCTCAGTTACACCAGCGAGCTAGGAATAGGTTTGAGATGATGTTGGAAAAAGGCGCTTTGGCTGAAGTGGATCAGCTGATGAGAAAAAACTATGACATGGATCTACCTGTTATGCGCGCCCTAGGCGTTGCAGAATTAGGCGCCTACATCAATGGCGAAATAAGTTTAGACCAGGCACGCGAACTTACTGTCATTGCAACCAGACAATATATAAAACGTCAGAGCACATTTTTCAGAAATCAGTTTCCCGATGCCCAGAAGGTGTCGTTGTGATGCACTTTCACATAGGCTTAAGAGGTTTTCCTGGAACCATCGTGCTTTTCGCGGATCATTTGTTCAATTTTTTCTGCCACCAACCACTTAACCAGTGAAGGTAAGTGTGAATCAAGCCATTCCTTGAGCAAAGGACGAAGCATTTCGCGCATCAATTGCTCTACGGTTTGATCCCCGAAAGTTCCCGCCTGAATGTTTTGCTTCATATCTGAGGTTAGCTTGTTCAGATCACCAAAAGCGGCCGTTGATTGAGCTACAGCCTCAGGGGACATGAGCGATTCAATATCCTCGGTAGAAACGATTATCGCCTCGGTATCTTCTGCAACTAAAGTCTCATCAGCATACTCTGAATCGTTCAAATCAAGAGGTTTTGCTGAATCATTAGCAGACGAATCAGTAGCCACGTTTTCTTCCGCTACAGCTTTTTCTTGCTCAGTATCTGGTTTTGCAGCCATTTGGGTCTCCCTTTTGCTCAAACTTACCACCGATCCATCCGTTGTGATCATCTCGGTTAAAGTCAGTATATCAGAACTTTCTGCAGATCTTTTACGAGAAGTTGTTTTCTTTTCCAAAGGCAGAGAAATAACATCATGCCTTTTTTTATCGCTTTCTTCATCCAAATCAATAGCCATGATTTGGCGAATGGACGCGAGAACTTCTTCTACCGCCGGATCAATCTTGTGTGCTTGTGCTTGACTCATCATTACCATCTAATATTGTTGGTTTATCTCCGAAACCTGCAAATTTGTAGCGAACATCATCTAAATGTCCTTCCACATCATACAAAGTAACGGGCAGTTGTAGCTCTCTTGCTGTTAATTTACCCAAAACAGTGTAGAGAGCATACTGAGCATTAATCTCATCTTTTCTAGCACTTGCCAAACTATTTTCCGCTTGAAGAACTTTTTGTTGGAAAGCCAAAACGTCCACATAAGAACGCTCACCCACATCTGCCTCTAATTGGGCCCCATCACGAGCCTTAACTGCCGCAGCCAATTGGGCTTTAAAGCTGACAATTTGCTCGCGAGCAGTATTTAAAGCATCCCATGCGGCAACGGAATTTGCCTCTACGGTTTTACGGGCCTGTTCTAGCTGGTATCTAGCTGCAGCTGTTTTTTCAACTTGCTGGCGAACGGCGGAGTACTCAGCACCACCCTGATAGATGGGAACTGTAAGCTCAAGTTGGACAACGGCATCGTTTGTCCATGAATGATTATGGCTTCTATTTCTATTTGAAAATGGGAAAGTTCCTCCTGCGTTCTGTCGCACAGTGCCTGATTGATTAGTATTTTGACGCAAATCACCAAGGTCTCTTGATGCATTTCCCTGTAGATCGACAGAAGGTAATAATTTAGCCGTATTGACGTCAATAGCAAGGTTTTGCGCCTTGGCATTATATAAGGCTTGCAAGATCTTCGGATTATTTTTCAGGGAAATAGCAATTATTTCATCTAATGTACGTGGAATGCCAGAAAGATTATCTGGATATTCTAGTAAACAGGGCAGCTCTCCAATAATATTCAAATAATTTGCTTTTGCCGTTTCCAAATCACCTTGTGATTTAACCAGGGCCGCATTACCTTCTGCTAATTGTGATTCAGCGGCAGCGGTATCTGTCGGGGTTTTTTCACCAACTTCTACTTGCGCTTGTACAGATTTAAGCTGTTCATTTAAAAAGTTGACGTTGGCCTTGTTATTCTTTACCAAAGCCGTTTGGAACATAACTTCCATATAAGCTTGAGTAGCCTTAAGCAGAGTTTGTTGCTCCGTATCCATTAAATCGTATTGACCTGATGTAACACTACTTTCTTGAACATACAGATTCGCAAGGTCTCCGCCGCCCCTATAGATATTTTGGTTTAGGGTAAGGGTAGCCTTATTGTCGGTTGAACTCTTAGTAGTCCTGGTTCTTTGCTTTGTATATCCATTGGTATTGGGGTTTGGTGGAGGGATATCAAGTTGTGTACTATTACCTTTTACTGTTTGTTTATTTTTGTCTGCAGCACTTACGCCAGTTGCACTCAGCTGAGGGCGGAATTTAGACACCGCTTGGCTAACATTCTCATCCAGTGCATATTGTTCGTGTAGCTTAGCTTGCAAGTCGCTATTTGTAATATAAGCAGAGGTTAACGCATCCTTTAACGGGCTTACCTTTTCCTTACATTTTTCAGGCGCAGCCCATGCAGAATCGCCATGAAAAACCAACCCAATCGCAAAAAAAACCGTTAAAATCGCTAACTTATACATGACTAAAACCTTTGTGTTCGTTAATATGTTGGAATGTTAGGGTCAATTTCGTGCGACCAGGCATCAATTCCACCCGCTAAGCTTAGCACGTCTTCGAACCCCAATTCACGTAAAAAAAAGCATGCGTTCATACTTCTTACGCCGTGATGGCAATAAACAATTATTTTCTGGTTCTTTTCAAGCTCGTCCGCATGATCCAGAAGATCTGGCATAGGGATATGCTTCGTCCCACTTATCTCTGCCTTCTTGATTTCCCAAATTTCACGTACATCCAGTAATATATGAGGAACTCCTTCGTCCCGTAACTTTTTGTATTCCTGAACGCTGATCTCAAATTTCATCAGAGTTTAAATCCTGAGTTATCTTGGGTAAAATATGGCACACACATCTCAAATAAAACCCGCTGGCTTAGCTGTCCATGATGCTTTTCCAGCAAACAAGCTTGTCCAAACGTTTCATTGGTTTGTTTGATAAATGCCAATCTACCTCCCTCAGCCAGTTGTTCAACAAGTGCCTGTGCAGGTTGCAAACAGGCTCTTTGAAGCAAGATAGCATCATAGGGAGCATCGTTGGGACAACCGGAGATAGCTGATCCAGAAACGAACTTAGTGTTCATAATCCCTTCTAGATCTGCAAGTTCTCTAGCATGAGAAAGAAAATCTGATTTTTCATCAATCCCCACCACTTGTCCTGCAAGAAAACTCAAGATGATCGACGAGTAGCCGGTGGTACAACCCACATCCAAAACCTTATGGGATGGTTGAATTTGTAAAGCTAATATCATTCGCAACAAATCATTTGGCCGCATTAAGAAATTTTCTTTATCCAGCTTTATATCATCGTCAATATAGGCCAAAGCTTTCAAGTTTTCAGGCAGAAAATTCTCCCGATGGATTTGACCAACTGCTTTTAAGACAACGGGATCTCTTACGCCACCTGGGCGCAAATTGCCATCAATCATGTATTTTCTTTGTTCCGAAAAGTCTACCATTGGGTGCCTATAGAATGTACTTGGTCAGTATACGTGCAGGAAAACAGAAAAGAAAGGGCCTGATTTACTCAAGCCCTTTCAAGGTAATTATGCCCTGAGAGCGTTTGCCAAATTCTCTTCCGCAAAATCCCAGTTTACCAGCGCTGAGAAGAAATTCTCCACGTAATCAGGACGGCGATTTTGGTAGTCCAAATAATAGGCATGCTCCCAAACATCGCATGTGAGCAAAGGTACCTGAGATGTGGTCAAAGGCGTATCCGCGTTGGACGTCTTTACCACTTTCAACTTGCCACCATCGTACACAAGCCAAGCCCAACCGCTGCCAAATTGCGACACAGCCGCTTGCTTGAATTCAGTTTCAAATGCGGCCATATCAGCAAAACTCGACGCAATCAGGTCCTTTACTTGACCCTTGGGGCCACCGCCACCATTAGGCTTCATACTGTTCCAATAAAATGTATGATTCCATACCTGCGCAGAGTTATTGAAAATCGGTGTCAAATCGCCTTTTTTCGCAGACGCATGTATTATTTCCTCTAAAGTCTTGTCGGCAAGTGGTGTGCCCTCAATAAATTTATTAAGATTGTTCACATAAGCTTGATGATGTTTGCCATAATGAAACTCTAGAGTCCGTGCAGAAATATGCGGCTCAAGCGCATTCATATCATAAGGAAGAGCGGGAAGAGTGATAGCCATTGGTAACCTCCGTTAGTTGTTTGTAAATTTATACCACCGGATTGCGGACAAAACTAGTCTGTTAAATCATTAATTCGCCACCCGTTCGTGTCATTCCCGCGAAGGCGGGAATCCAGCGCAAATGGGCGGCGAAGCTGCTGCAATATAGATTATTTTGGGTCGCCTCGCTCCACTTTTTGTGCTGGATACCCGCCTGCGCGGGTATGACACAGTTGACTGTATTACTTACTAGTCTCAACAATTTATAAAAAACTTTTTCCCTTTAACATCTTCTTAACCTCCGCTTGTTATAACTACCCCTATTGCTTTTTTGGAGAATGAAATGAACGAGATTGAATCTATTAACAGTAGCTTTTACGTGCGAATGCAAGGCGACGCTATGCTGGATGCTGGAATTAACGATAATGATTTATTGACCATCACCACGGGCGTAGGAGCGGTTGAGGGTGACATAGTGTTGGCTATGATTGATTACGATTTAGTTATCAGGCGGTTTTTCATGCATAAGGGCAAGGCTGTGTTAATGGCAGATAACGTAAATTACCCAGCAATTGTTATAGGCGAGCATGAACCTTTTGAAATCTGTGGCGTTGTTCAACATTTAGATTGATAGTTTCAGGTTATAGGTCCTATCCAAATTCATCATTTTGACCAAAGTTAGAAATAGTCTAGAATCTATCTTAGACTTGCTTGAATTTGGAATGTGAAAAGAAGTAATGCTGCGAAATCTTGCTATATGTATGATTGTGTTCATTGCCGCAACACTTTTACCGGGTTGCGTGCAACAGGGTGCTCATCGAACAGAAGTGCTTATATTGCATATGGGATCTCACGCCACGCCCAATATTGCCCGTCGCTTAGAGAAGCATGGCGTCAGCTATACCATTTTACAAGGTTTCGTGCCAGCAGAAGAAATTCGGCAAATTAATCCAAAGGCACTCATTATAACGGGTAGTCCAGATTCCGTTCTTAACAAAAACAGCCCTCGTGCACCAGAAGCTTACTATAGCTTGAACATTCCAATTTTAGGCCTCTGTTATGGTCACCAGATGATTGTCGAACAGTTAGGTGGTAAGGTTGGTAAGTGCCGCGCATCTGAAAAAGGAATATTTCCTGTCACATTTACTGGCAAATGTGGATTAACACCTAAAGGCATGGCGGGTATGAATGTGCTTATGGACCATGACGATTGTGTTACGGAAGTCCCTGAAGGTTTCCACACCGACGCCAGCAGTGATATTACCCAGCACGCTATGGTTTGCTCCCATGCTAGAAAGTTGTATCTGATTCAATTTCATCCTGAACGATATGATACAGTGCCTGAATCGGGTGTGATATTGGATGCTTTCATCATGAAGGTTTTTGATAAATAGATGCACTTTACGAACCTTAAGCTTGACGAAACCTTAAATCAGCCATAAGAAGTATAGAAGTGATACGAAGCGGAAAGATTGAGAAGATAAAGATGGTTGCAATTACTCTACCAGATGGTTCCATACGTGAGTATGAAGGTGCAGTTACAGGCCTTGCCATTGCTGAATCTATAGGCAAGAAACTTGCAAAGGATGCAGTGGCAGTGCGAGTGGACGGTGTTCTTAAGGACCTATCAGCCCCTATAAATACCAATGCCAAGCTGGAAATCATCACCCGCACAACCGATGACGGCCTAGAAGTGCTGCGCCATGACGCTGCTCACGTCTTTGCAGAAGCTATCAAAGAGCTCTATCCGGATACTCAAATCACTATCGGACCAGCTATTGAAAACGGTTTTTATTACGACATTGCTCCTGTTGAACCTTTATCTACCGAAGATTTCGAGAAAATCGAAAAACGCATGCGAGAAATCGTTGAGCGCGACGAGGAAATTGTTAGGGAAGAATGGACGCGCGAAGACGCCATCAACCTATTCCGCGAAATGGGTGAACATTACAAAGTTCAAATCATCGAATCTATTCCTGGCACGGACACAATTACCTTATACAGACAGGGCAAATTCATCGACCTTTGTCGAGGCCCTCACTTGCCTACCACAGGACGTTTAGGGACAGCATTTAAGTTGATGAAGCTGGCAGGCGCATACTGGCGTGGAGATTCCAATAACGAAATGCTACAGCGCGTTTATGGCACGGCTTGGGCGAGCAAGGAACAATTGGATCTATATTTGTTCCAGCTGGAAGAAGCCGAAAAGCGTGACCACCGAAAAATAGCCAAGGAAATGGATCTATTCCACTTACAAGACGAAGCTCCCGGCTCTATTTTCTGGCATCCAAAGGGATGGCAACTTTATAGAAATTTACAAGATTATGTTCGCAATAAAACGACCAAGTATGGCTATGGTGAGGTAAACACACCTATCGTAGTCGACAGAAGCTTGTGGGAAAAATCAGGTCACTGGGAAAACTTCCATGACAACATGTTCACTATTGAAACCGCTGATGAGCGTCAATATGCTGTCAAGCCCATGAGCTGCCCATGTCACATCCAAATCTTTAAGCAAGGCATCAAGAGCTACCGCGACCTACCTTTGCGCATGGCGGAGTTTGGTTGTTGCCATCGCAATGAATCTTCCGGTTCATTGCATGGCCTGATGCGTGTACGCGCCATGGTGCAAGATGACGGCCACATCTTCTGTACAGAAGATCAAATCTTGGAAGAAGCTAAATCCTTTAGCAGCTTACTCATTGAGATGTATAAAGAGCTGGGTTTTGAGGACATCCGCGTTAAATTTGCCGATCGTCCAGAGGTTCGTGCAGGAACAGATGAACAGTGGGACAAGGCCGAAACTTCCTTAAAAGCAGCCGCTGAGGCAAGTGGCCTAGATTTTAGCATGAATATAGGCGACGGCGCTTTTTACGGACCAAAGCTCGAATTTCATTTGCGCGACGCTATTGGACGTAGCTGGCAGTGCGGTACTTTGCAACTAGACTTTGTTCTTCCTCAACGTCTTGAAGCCTTTTATATTGGCGAAGATGGTGAAAAGCGCAACCCCGTCATGCTCCACCGTGCTGTTTTGGGTAGCTTTGAACGATTTACAGGTATATTAATAGAAAACTATGCAGGTAAGTTTCCTTTCTGGCTTGCACCATTACAAGTGGTTGTTGCTACAATCACCGATGAAAGCAAAGAATATGCTCAAGAAATTGTACAATTGCTTCGTCAAGCAGGCCTGAAAGCAGAAACTGATTTACGAAATGAGAAAATTAGTTATAAGATCAGAGAGTTGAGCAATCAAAAAGTTCCTGCTATCTTTGTTTTAGGTAAACGTGAAGTTGAAGAACGGAATGTGGCCTTAAGAATGTTGGGTGGTGAATCGCAAGAAGTTCTTGCGCTTAACGACGCAATTGCTAAACTAGTTGATATGGCAAAAATGCCAGGCTAAATATATTTAATAATCCTCATCTAGAGTATTCTAAATGAGGCAGTAAACTAAGTGGAGAGTACGACCATAGTTAGACCAAGTAATGAAGGACCAAGGCCTCCTGTCCAGGATGGTCCACGCGTAAATGAGCAGATCCGTGTTAAACAGGTTAGGCTCATCGATGAAACCGGTGAAAATGTTGGAGTTGTTGCGATTAAAGACGCCCTTGAGCGTTCTTTCAATGCTGGGCTCGATTTAATCGAAATCTCGCCTAATGCTGATCCGCCTGTCTGCAAGATCTCTGACTATGGTAAATACAAGTACGAAGCACAAAAGAAACGTGCTGAAATGCGTAAAAAACAAAAAATCATTGAGGTCAAAGAAATCAAACTTCGACCCATGATTGATGATCATGACTATGATGTGAAGATGCGCTCCATGAAGAAATTCCTGGAAGACGGCGACAAGGTCAAAATTACCTTACGCTATCGCGGACGCGAAATGGCGCACCAAGAGTTGGGCATGAAGTTACTCAACCGCATCGTTGACGATCTAGTCGAAGAAGCTAAAGTAGACATGCGACCAAAACTCGAAGGCCGCCAGATGATTATGATACTTTCATCTAAGGTCGTAACACCGTAACTTTCTTATAAGACAATAGCGCTGCCTCACAAAAGTGAGAGCAGCGTTTTTTTGTATTAATATTATTCCAAAGCCAACTTTCCTCACTCATTTCCTGTTTTTATTGATTTTTCTTGTGGATTTCGGCTCTAAGTATTAAATTCATAAATGAAAGTGGCTATTTTAAGAATAAGAGCCAGAAATCAAAAAGAATGGAGCGCCCATAGGGCCCGCTAAATATGAATAATATATCGGCAAAAGATGTTGCAAGTTTTACCCTAAAAATGATTCGGCCGTATCCAGGCCCCATTTTTGTTATGATCTTGGTTGCCGTTGTATGGGCTATTGATTTATCGGTCAGACCTTACCTATTAAAAATTATACTAGATCGCGTTACCGAAGCCTCTCAGGATAACATTTTCGCATTGCTTCTTTTTCCTGCTGGAGCCTATTTCTTCATGTCTTTTGCCGTATCGAGCGTCTATCGGCTCTATGGCTATTTCGTGGAAATCAGAATGATTCCTCGCTTGCGACAAAGGATAGCACACACAAATTTTGGCAAGCTCATTGATCAAAGTCATACTTTTTATCAAAACAGCTTCTCTGGAGGACTTGCTAATAAGATAAATGACTTGACATACAGTATACCAGAAATACTGCATCTCGTGATTGATAGCTTCCTGAGCCATTTTCTTGCCCTTGCCGTAGCCATATTCACGCTTTGGCAGGTAAATAGCATTTTTGCAATTTCAATGTTTATCTGGTCATCTTTGTTTATAATTATTTCAATCGCTTTTGCACCTAGGCTTACTCGGTTGTCTGATCATTGGTCAGAAATAGGTTCTTCCATCACTGGGAAAATGGTGGATGTGCTATCAAATATTTTATCTGTGCGTTTGTTTGCAAGAAAAAGGGAAGAACGTACAGTGCTCAACAACGTTTTTGAATCCGCGGTACAAGCGGAACAAAAACTGCAATGGGCATACTTCTGGGTATTTTTTATTTATGGCTATTCATTCGTCATCTACTTAGGTTTTACCATTTATTTCCTGATCAAAGGAAGGCAAGAAGGGCTTATATCAGTGGGAGATTTCGCCCTGATCTTAGGTATTAATATTGCCATTGCCGATTTTCTTTGGCAGCTCACTAAAGACTTCTCCGACTTCTCACAAATGATGGGTAAAGCGACGCAAGCTTTGCGTACCACAACGGCACCTATAGAAATTGTTGACTCGCCCGACGCAAAAGAACTCGTGGTCACTAAAGGCGAAATCAGATTTGAACGCGTGAAATTCCATTATAAAGGCGCTGTTCCGTTGTTTGAAAACAAAACCATAACCATTGCGCCAGGTCAAAAAGTAGGCCTGGTTGGCTATTCGGGAAGTGGTAAGACCACATTCGTAAATCTTATTCTCAGGCTATACGATGTAACTTCCGGACATATCTTAATCGATGGCCAGGATATCAGTCATGTGACACAAGATAGCCTTAGGCAGAATATTGGCATGATCCCACAAGATCCGTCTTTGTTTAACCGTACACTAATGGATAACATCAGATATGGTCGTGCCGATGCTTCCGACAAGGAAGTTATAGATGCCTCTAAGCGCGCCCACGCTCACGAGTTCATCCAAGCTCTGCAAGGAAAGTATGATAACTTTGTGGGCGAACGCGGAGTGAAACTTTCCGGCGGTCAACGCCAGAGAATATCAGTCGCCCGTGCTATCCTAAAGAATGCACCCATCTTAATGCTTGATGAAGCCACAAGCCAACTGGATACCATAACCGAGCGCTTAATCCAAGACAGCCTTTGGGATTTGATGCAAGACAAAACGACCCTAGTCATTGCCCACAGACTTTCGACGCTTCTGCATATGGACCGAATACTAGTGTTCGATAAGGGCAAAATCGTCGAAGATGGTAATCATGAAGAACTGCTTGCCAAAAAAGGCTTGTATGAAACATTATGGAACGCCCAAATTGGTGGATTCTTGCCTGAGGATCGACAGAGGAAACGTAACCAAGGAATATAACGTGAATAGTAAGAGTGTAGAAGTAGTACCCCATAATCCACAATGGCATGAGCTTTTTAAGACCGAAGCAGAAAAAATCAAACAAGCTTTGGGCGACAACTGCGTTGATGTCTTGCACATAGGTAGCACGTCCATACCTGGTTTGGCAGCAAAGCCAATTATAGATTTGATACCTGTAGTCAAGGACATTACAGTTGTTGATGAAATCAGCTTAATGGATATGGGCTACAGACCAAGGGGCGAGCTGGGCATGATGTTCAGGAGATTCTTCCAGAAAATTGGCCCCTATGAAAAGTTTCATGTTCATATGTGGGAAGAGGGGCATGCTGAAATCGATAAACACCTTTTGTTTAGGCAGCATCTCATAAACCATCCAGGGGATTTAAAGGCTTATGAGACACTTAAAATGAAGCTTGCAGCTACATTCAAAGATGATCGGACAACCTATACCCTTAGCAAAGATTCTTTTGTAAAAGGAATCTTGGATAAAACGGGCTTTGAGGGCAAACTCATCGTACAAGCCCTCACGCCTGCTGAATGGGAAGCTTATCATCGCATCCGCAAAGAACAGATCTTTGATGGCATAGGGATTGTATATGACCCTCATCATCCGTCCATAACCGCTGAGAATAACTATCATTTCGTCATGAGCGTTGGAACCAAGATTGTGGGTGCAGCCCATATTCAATTACTTGTAGACAGTAACATAGCCCTGCTGAGACCTTTTGCCATTGACGGCCCTTATCAACGACACGGATCTGGCACATGGTTTCTTTCGCAGATCGAAAGATGGCTCGCCCAGAGAGGGTGCCGTTTTTTTCATCTTCATTCCGATCCTAACGCCGTACCTTTTTATAAGCGTTTGGGATATGTTGAAATGGAATTTCCGTATCCTGAACCCCTTGCAGATTATGATACGGTTGATCTTGGCAAAAGACTCACTGGGTCCTAAAATCCAGGTATAAATTCAACAGACCAGATAGATTTGCCGCCAACCAAAGAACAGTTGCTGCTACGATGGCATCGGGGTTTGCGCTTCTGTTAACCCTTAAAACCAATTCAGTTATAGCAGCAGTTCCGCTGAGTATGAATGGCATTGTCCGCCTTACATAGATAAGTTTTGCTTTCTTCTTTGCTTCTGGTGAAACGATGATGACTGAGCTTTCAAACTTTCGTTCTATCCCAAATTCAAGATCAGGGTCCTGCGTAGCATGAGATACAGTCGGTGCTAGTGAAATCAAGATAAACA
The DNA here is from genome assembly GCA_041738135.1 of Alphaproteobacteria bacterium. GTDB lineage: Bacteria > Pseudomonadota > Alphaproteobacteria > JAGOMX01 > JAGOMX01 > JAGOMX01. Next base: position 96,774 of record JBGSQK010000018.1, on the reverse strand, counting down.
TAGTAAGTGCTCTTATCATTTTTAGGTCTCCATAATTGATGTCTTAATGGGTAGATTTTTACACAGAACTTCAAAAAAGAAATTTTTAATGTATGCCCATTTGTTTCAATATGTGTTACATATTCTTATACAATTTGAAATATTTGGAAAGATTAGCTAATGAATAATGATGTAAACTATAAGTCGCAGGCACCCCATCATGTTGAGCTTGATCAAATAGATCGCAAGATTCTCAACATATTGCAGGAAAACAACCAAATCACGAATCTGGAACTTGCAGAACGGGTAGGTTTGTCCCCTCCCCCTTGTTTGCGGCGTGTCAGATTGCTCCGTGAGAAAGGTGTAATTCTACAGGATGTGTCGCTGGTGAGCCCTGAAAAGGTGGGTAAGAATTTTATCGTTTTTTTGAATGTCTCGTTAGAGCGTCAACGCAACGATATGCTTGAAAGCTTTGAACGAAAAATCACACAACACCCTGAAGTTATGCAGTGTTACTTTGTTTCGGGTGATTACGATTATTTTCTAGTGATCATGGTATCTAACGTTGAAGAGTACAACGACTTTGTACGCCGTGTACTCTCAACAGATCCTAATTTGCGTGTATTTAGAAGCAGTTTTGCTCTTAACCGGGTGAGCTATACAACAAAGATTGCGGTTTAGTTCATTAACGCATCCCATCTGTGTCATACCCGCGAAGACGGCTATCCAGCAAAAGAAGTAGAGCGAAGCGATTCAGAATAGTCATATAGAAGCGGCTTTGTCGCGCATTTGCGCTAGATCCCCGCCTCCGCGGGGATGGCACAGGTATCAGTCGGATCAACTATCCCTTCGTCATTACTTCAACGTGTGCCGCTTCCTCACCTCTAGGTGGAGTGAAGTAGATCAACAAGACCGATGACACAAAAATAGATGAATAGGTACCAACAGCGATACCAACGATCATGGGGAGCGTGAACAACTCGATTACCCTGCCGCCAAAAAAATATAGCGCGGTGAGGGCTATTAATGTGGTGGAGGACGTCAACACAGTCCGGGAAAGTGTATCGTTGACGCTCTGGTTGATCAACTCCATCATACTCATTTTCTTATACTTACGAACATTTTCTCTTATACGGTCATAAATAACAACGGTGTCGTTAATGGAATAACCAGCCGTGGTTAAAATGGCAATAATGGCTGTTTCGTTAAACTCCATACCCGTAAACACATAGAATCCAAGCACGGTAATACAGTCATGCACTAGCGCCAAAATACCGCTAAGTCCGTATTGCCATTCATAACGGAACCAGATGTACACTAACATGGCTAGCAAAGCAAAAACCACGGCATAGATGCCGTTTCTCTTTAGACTTTCGCTGACCTTAGCACCAACCGTTTCCACTCGGCGATACTCAACGTTTTCTCCCAAAGCCGTTTTAATCTTCTGAACGGTTTCGTTCTGTTGACCGCCTTCGGTTTCTTTTTTCTCAACACGTATCATGATGTCGTTGGGGCTGCCAGCTTCTTGAAGTTTCACTTCACCAAAGCCCAAAGAATCCAACTTGGTGCGCAGCTCATCAAGGTTGGCAGGTTGCTCAGTGCGGATTTCAAGCAGATAGCCACCCTTAAAGTCAACGCCGTAATTTAGCCCAATTGTAAAAAGGCCAACGATAGAAGCCAATGAAATAACCGCAGACACTCCCATACTTATAAATCGTTGTCTGACGAAATCTATCTTCGTATTGTAAGGAACTGGTGTTAACAAAGCCATGTTTTACTCCTGAATTAAATCGGTAATGTTTTTGGTTTGCGCCAGCGCATCCAATAAACCGCAATCAAACGCGTCAGCGTAATGGCGGTAAACATGGACACGAGAATACCTATGGAAAGAGTCACAGCAAATCCACGCACAACACCTGTCCCAAAGATATAAAGCAGAACGCTTCCGATTAATGTGGTCAAGTTCGAGTCCACAATGGTCGCCATAGCACGGGTATAACCCGCCTCAATAGCGGACGCTGGTTTATGTCCATTGCGCAGCTCCTCCTTGATACGTTCATAAATAAGAACGTTGGCATCCACGGCCATACCAATGGTCAGAGCAATACCAGCGATACCTGGCAGTGTCAGAGTTGCCTGGATTATGGACATCAGGGCAATCAACAAGATAATGTTAAATATCACTGCAATGTCAGCCATAACGCCGAAGAACGAATAGACCAGAATCATGAAGATCGCGACAAATATAACAGCTAAGACCGTTGCATTCTTACCGGCTTCGATAGAATCTGCCCCCAAATCTGGGCCCACGGTTCGCTCTTCAATCACATGCAGAGGCGCAGGAAGCGCACCGGCACGCATCAAAATGGAAAGGTCGGTGGTTTCTTTGACATCAAATTGACCTGTGATTTCACCGCTGCCATTTATCTGCGAGTTAATAGTTGGCGCACTAATGACTTGGGCATCAAGAACGATTGCCAGTTGACGGCCAATATTCTTACGAGTTATATCTCCAAACTTTCGGGCGCCAGAGGAGTCAAATTTAAAGTTCACCGACGGACGTCCATATTGGTCAAAGCCAGGACTCGCGTTGGTAAGATTTTCACCGCCCATCATGATTTGTTTGCTGATGATGTAAGACTCGCTTTTGGAATTACCAGCGAGTTTTTCATAACCTGGAGGAATCTTTCCTTGAGCGAGCAAAGCATAAGATTCAGGATGCACCAGACGGAACGTCATCTTCGCGGTACGACCAAGCAATTCCCGCACACGAGCAGGATCGCTCACGCCCGGCAATTGCACGAGAATGTTTGAATCACCCTGTTGTTGCACGTTGGCTTCTGCCGTGCCAAACTCATCGATGCGGCGATGCACCATCTCGATAGATTGGGTAAGCATGCTGCGGGTACGCTCATTGATAGCTGCCTTAGTAAATTCAAGGCGACCTGTGCCATCCGCATTAATCTCCACATCCGCATCGGATATTTCTTTGGCTAGCACTTTTCTAGCTTCTTGGATCTGGCTAGGGTCGCGAATTGTAAAAGTGACTGAAGTCGCCTTCGCATTCAAATCCGTATAACCAATTTTTTCTGTCCTTAGGGTACTGCGGACAGAATCAACCAATGCACTCAGCTGATCCTTCAGCCCCGCCTGCACATCCACTTCCAGCAACAGCTGCGAACCACCTTGCAGGTCCAAGCCCAAATTCACGGGTTTCATCCATTCAGGTAAGTAAGCCCGCTGCGCTGGAGTAAGCACGTTCGGGCTGGCGAATATAATGCCGAGAAAACATATTCCCAGAATTAAAAAGGCTTTCCACTTAGAAAATTGCATAGCACACCTGTTTAGTTGACGGTCTTGTCCTTAGAAGTCTTTTTTGGGTTTGCAAGCCTGCGTGGCTTGGTTTTTACAGCGGCCTCGCCATCTGCACTGGCCTGAGCCTTCATGGCTGCCATGGAAGGGACTTTTTCAACGATAGCAGACTTCAACAAGCGAAGACGGACACCATCTTCAACCTCAATAACCACTTCCATTTCATTCTCAATTGAATGAACCTTACCAAGAATGCCACCCACAGTCACCACACGATCGCCCTTTACAATGGCTGATAGCATTTCACGCTGTTGCTGCGCTTTCTTTTGTTGAGGACGTATCAAAAAGAAATAGAACGCCACAAAAATAACCACAAGTGGGGCCAATCCCATAAAGTCAAATCCGGCAGGTGCTGCACCAGCAGCTTGCGCAAAAGCTTCGTCAATCATGTCAATAACTCCTTCTAAATTGATCTATTTGTATGGGATCATACACAGGTTTATCAGCCGAAGCAATTCACAATTAAAATACGAACAACCTTCTTCCTTGCAAATCATCCACTAGAGCTGATAATATTTCTAGTATGAGTTTGAGCAAACAAAGCTAATATGAAACGCACAGAGACGAGGAAATTGTATTTTATTTCCCCTCTTTTAGATCCATCTAGAAGAGCTCACCCTGCTGTTGCCTTAACTCAAATCGTCTCAGTTGTCGTCGTCGTTGTGGCCCCCGCGGCCATATAACTCTCTCCTCACCCAAAATTTATGCAATTAATTTAACTCTCAGAGTGGAGATACTCATGCGACAACATACATATATATTTACTTACGGCTTTGCCCTGTTTGCCATGTTTTTTGGCTCAGGCAATTTAGTGTTCCCCTTGCAAATCGGCAGCACATCTGGCAGCAGCTGGCTTGTGGGATTTGCAGGTCTCCTCATAACCGGCATCATGCTACCCTTTTTAGGCCTATTCGTTATCAAGCTGCACAAAGGCAGTTATGACTCATTTTTCTCGGAAGCAGGCGCCTTCGCTAGAATCGCCCTGCCCCTGTTTACCCTTTCATTGCTAGGATCTTTCGGAGTCGTGCCCCGCTGCATCACAGTAGCTCATGGGGGAATGTCTTACCTATACCCCGAAATATCGCTCATGCTATTTAGCATAGGATTTAGCGTAATGACTTACTTTCTATGCCTCAAAGACCAGTTCATGGTTAACATCCTCGGCAAGTGGATGAGCCCCATTCTTTTGACTACCCTGCTGGCATTGATCATAATAGGCTTCGCATACGCACCCGAAACGATCACTGAACCTAATGCTAGTGCCGCCTTTATTAATGGCTTTCTCACGGGATCTCAAACCATGGATTTATTCGCGGCATTTTTCTTTGCGGCCTTAATTTTTGCCCAGATCCAGCATACGATCCCAAAGGCAGCAACCACTCGTCAAGCACTGCTTTATACCATCAAACCCAGCATTCTCGGAGCAACCATATTGGGAATGGTTTATCTAGGCCTTGTATTTTTGGGCGCCCACTATTCCCATTTACTTGAGAATGTGGATCCCGAACTGATGCTTCCTACCATAGCAGAAAACATCATGGGTGATAACGCGACCATGTTTATAGGCATTGCCATGCTGCTGTCATGCCTGACAACAGCAGTGGCATTAAACAATATCTATGCGCGCTATATTTGCTCAACCATAGGTCTGTCAGAAAAACGGTTTCCGCTAACTTTATTGGCAACAACAGCCCTATCATTTGTAGTCTCACTACTTGATTTTAAAGGCATAGCCGCATTCCTAGCCCCAGCCCTAGAAATATCCTATCCAGGAATCATAGGGTTGACAGTCATGAGCATCGCCACGAGAAAATTTAAGATTCTCAAACAAATTATGTTCTATAGCATTTCAGCCATAATGATAGTCATAATGATTCTTTAAATGAGATCCATACATAGGCCCTTAGAAAACTAAGGGCCGCCCCATCCAAAATCGGCTATTTTTCTTCTAAATACTCAAATGCGATCAATTTCTCATAGGTTTTTAAATCAATCACATCTAACTCATTTTGATGCGCAGTCCTTCTTACATATGGTATTGAAATAAATCAGAAATCAATTGACAGGTCATTTATTAGGATGCTAAAGACTACCCACGTTAGTTTAATTGCCCATAAATGTTCTTTTTTTCTGTGATTAAGCCTATGTTATTTATTGTTATCTGGGAGAGCAATTATACATTTGGAACATGGGAGAGCAGATATGATGTTACGTGGCAAAAAGGGGTTCTATAGTTATTTATCTTCCCCGGATAATTCAATTTTCAAAAAATCCATGGCGTGGATTGTGCTGGTTTCTTATATGCACACCAGCGTCTTTTCCGGCATAGCCGTTGCCAGTCAAACGGAAACAGAAGAAGAAGAACCCCTAAAAATCAGGGCACTACCAGGGGCTACTTTATCATTTAATTATGATGAGGATCCAGGGGTGATAGAACATATACGCCTTGCAAATCCTGGTGTTTTAATAAATCTCAGCTGCCCAGATATTCATCATAAATTTCAAAACATCGTTGTAAAAAGCGATTCAGTACAGCCTCTAATTTTACCAAAGGTCAAAGTTGACTGTTTAACCATCATTGCTCCCAACTCTACAAGAGTTGTGTTTACCGATGACATAGACACAAAAATTCTGGACCTTTCAGGGGTTCAAGCTGTGGTGGTGCATAAGGATAGAACCTTACGTTCCGAGCAGATAATAGGTAAGTTCCAAGAACTGGTAAACTTCGGCACCGTTTTGACGGAAACAGAGCTGCATGTGCATAATTGCCTGAATTTAGGTAAAATGACTGTAAAGGGTCTAAGAATCGGCGCCGCCTTAGAGAACAAGGGTGACCTCAAAGCAGAGGCTCTTACTGGTGCTGGTAAAGTGACCAATCATGGCAAAATAGTATCTCTTAAATATCTGGGAGTGTCTTCCTTATTAAATCACCACATGGTTGAAGGCGAAGACCTGATCGTTGCGCCTTCCACAAAAATTATAGATTTGCACGAAGACAGTGTATTCAACGTCAAAAGCCTGAGCGTCGAAGATCGTGACGAATCAAACAAAATGACCATGAACAATAAAGGCGATATCAGCATATTAAATAGGCTGAAAACGTCTTTTGTAGAAATCATCAATGAAGGTCAAATAAAGCTAAACCAGCTGGTTCTTCAGGCCACAAAGATTCTAAACAAGAAATTCGCTAAAATTATAGCGCTCGGTGGTATGGAAGGCAGCGCCACATCGCTTGTAAACAACGAAGGTGAATTTGAAATCGTTACTAGCCTACTCAGTGGCCTGGTGGGGCTGCCCTTTTTAGGCCAATTGATCGTTAGATTGATAGAAAGCAATCTTAGCGGCCAATTGGATCTAAGCCACATTGAACACCTTATGTTAAAAGCGGCCCAACCTTTAAACCTCACTTCAAACTTAAAAACCGGCGCCCTCACATTAGACGTGGCGGGATTGTTGACCTTAGGCAGCGACGCTACGCACCTCGCGCAAATATTAACCACCAAGGGGCATGCAAAAATAACAGCCCAGACCATAAACGCGCCCTTTGCCCAAATAGACTCAGCTACCGATTTGCTTTTGGATGCTCAGCAAATAACGCTGAATGAATTTGCATCAAACATTTCACGTTTCAAAGCAAAGGGTCTTTTGCAGGTGGACGGACAAAACCTACGCATCGCTCATCCTGACATGTGCTTACTCAGCGCCAACAAAAGTATTTCAGGCCGTGACATTGCTTATCAAGCCCATGCTCTTGATTTGCGGACATTAGTTCAAACCACATGCTCGGGCACAGCTGAAGTGGTCAGTGATGTGGTGAATGGAACGACGCAGGCAGCCGAATATGACCTGCGTCAATTGGCGAATCTGACTCTGAAAACTAAATCATTGACGGTGAACAAATTACTACGATTAAACAATGCTCATATACAGGTTGTTACTGGCACCAGAGAGCCTGGCACATTTGTAAACACTGTGGGCATAAGCTCCACTGGAAAGCTTAAGTTAGAAGTGTCAGCCCCCATTGGAAAACTTGAAGTTCAGGGCGATCTTGACCTGCCCATGCCTACACGTCCTTTGCCCGGGGGAAAATCTGTAGCATCTTACAACAGAACCCTCAAAGAATTACAGCAAGTCAGCTGCGGTGGCGTAACATGGATGGAAACAGGATCTATCTGGCAAAAAACCGATATTAATCTTGATAAATTGCAACACTTGAAGCTTACACTTGGAAGTTTCAAACTCGTTAGTAAATTCATCACTCAAGCCTTGGAGCTCACGTCCACTGGTGAAGTAGTGTTGGGTGTGGATGACAACAATTTCGGTCAAATCACCACCTTAAGGGATATGTTACATGTGCATGGTCTTAATGTGCATGGACGCTATGCTAAGCTGGGCGCCACAGGCCATTTAACGCTTACTGCAGTTGGGCAAGTGGATGTAGGTCATTTCGTTCTTATGGATCCCGAAGAAGGAAAATTCCTTGGGCCTTGGGGCGGAGCACAGTCGGTCACAGACTATTTCATTCCCATAGGTGACGATAAATATCGGGCAACCAATGGGGCGTTTCTGCAATCTGGTGGCGTCATAACCGTGAAAGCACAGCAGGTCAACTTAGATTACGCGCGTCTTTTCAGTCACAAAAAAACTAGGGTCGAATCTGAAACCCCCTTACGCTTAATCACCACTGAGTTCTATGGTAACGGAGCTCTCGAAATCAAAGCCCCTAAAACTATTTTTGATTTTGAAGGCATAGGGCAAGCTATTCGTGGTGATGAAACATTTGATTATTTAGTCTCCTCCCCCACAAGACTTGAACATGGCGATGAAATTCGCCTGCTAACATCCTTGGCTCATTTTGTAGGCACAACGGTCCATGCTCAGAAGTTAATGATCAACGACGTGGCGTACCAAACAAATATGGGGCCGGGTGTTATCGTGACACCCATACCTTTGGGAAGAACCACTTCAATACACCATCACGTTTTAGGTCGATTTTTTGCAAGAGCTGAGGAAATTAGTAGTTATCAAAATTTTGATTCTCCGGAGAACATTGTTCAAGAATGGAGTATGAGCTCCCATTTGCTTTTAGCTGTTTTGTTAAAGGGTTGCCTTAATAATCTTAATGTCAAAAAACAACACCTGAACCCCCTTTTACCCCCAATGCGCGTAGGCGGACTGTTAACCGTAGCGGAAACTTCTCTATACCCAAACTTTCCAGCTGACACAGGCGTACCTGACAGCGTAGCAAGCCATCACTACCAACGAACCCCACTCCTGCCATGGACAGGCAATACCGTGCCCGTAACGTTCCGACTAGGGAACACGGTAACCATCAACACCAGTCAAGTGGTCGGACTTTTCGATCTCAGCGCCAGGCAAATGACCATTAATGCCAACATATCCGACATACACGGATCAGACAGACGACCCACAACGGTTTCAATGACCGTAAACCTGAATCAACTGCCCATAACTCAGGCGTTGCAACAAATACAGCAAGCTTCAGGCATGACCATGCCAGGAACACGGACGTTCCAACTGACCGACGCCCCCTTCTTAGGCAATGTTAGACCAGATACCAGGCTGCTTCCAAGCCTCCCCCTCGATTTAATAATGCAATCGGCCATAGCGGAAAACACCGGTCTCTTGTTCCATAACGGACTGTCAGGCGATAGTTTGCTGGACCAGATCTACAGCGCCTCCCGACGTCTTGGCGGCAGAAACATGACTCTCCAAGAGCTCAATAGCTCCCCGGAAATACTCCTATATTACGCCATGGGACAAGCACATCTATTCTTTCCTAAAGAGACAAAACAAATACGCGGAGACATTGATGCCAACGTTTCCATTACCACCAAAGGCCAAAACACTGTCAACAATACCCATCTAGTTTACGACGACTCAGCAGTCTTTAAATCAGAAGAAGAAGGCGTCACTCTTACATCGCAAAACGGCAGAAAAGCAACCCTCTTAGAAAGCGACAATCCAGAAAGCACTGCCTTGCTCTCTGCGCCTCAAGGTCCGGTAACCATTCAAGACTCCGACATTCATAGCAAAGGTAAAGGCAGGATAGAGGGCAAACGTGTGGTTGAGGAAATTACCGGAAACGTAACCACGGAGGAAAGCAATGGCAAGAGTCACTCCTATCAAAAGCAAACGGTTACCCACACCGATCGCGAAGTTTACTTTGCACAAGGTCTGACCCAATATGCAGAAGAATCCCACCAATTGATTGGCATGACTCTCAGGTCAGATGAAGACATCACTTTTGAAGGCGGTCGTGTAGAAGCAGACACAGCTTTTGACACGGTAAACGCTGCCGGAACCGTCAACCGCAAAAAGAAAATGATATCTTACGAAACTCAAAATGTTATTGGCGTCCACCAACCAACGGTAAAAGCACGCCATGTGAAATTTGATAATGACTCCGTCCACGGACAGGGACTTAAACTCGTAACAGACCTGTTAACCGACAACACCAAGTCTTTCATACTAGAACCGGCCAAAGCAGTTGAATTCTGCAACAGTACCACCACAAAAATCGGGGCCTTTAAAACCAAAACCATCATCCGTAAGTACGGCCAAGAGGTATTTGCAAACTCTTCCATCGTGGCCAAGAAATGGATCAGCACCCTAAATGAAGACGGCCCCAATACAATCGACTTAACAAATACCGACCTCACCGTGGAAGAAATGGAAATCGCCAAAGTCTTCCAGCAACACGTCATCGAACCAGAACACTGGGAAGAAATCAAAAAGAAAACCAAGTACGACACTAAAAAAGCCCTAGCAATGGTGGCCGCAATCGTGCTCACCATATGCACCGCAGGCGCCGGAGCCCCAGCAGCTGCAGCTGGAATGCTCACCATGGAAGCAGTGGTAGAAACCATGGCCCTGGCTGTTCTTTCAGGCCTTCAAGGACAAGTCTTCAGCGGCATGATCATGAACGGCGGCAACATTAAAAAAACCATGATGGGTATGTGCACCAAAGAGAGTCTAAGATCCATAGGTGTCAGTGCTGTTACTGCTGGTGTACTTAAAGTCGTTGGGGCCAACGTCACTCTTCCTGCTGAGCCAAAGGGGTTTGCTCAGCTGGCGCAGGTGAACGGAGTTAGGGCTTTTGCTTCTACTGTGGCAAATGCAACCATAGGGGGCCAGCGGCTTGGTGATGCATTGCAATCGGGTGCCTTGAATTTTGCAGCTGATACCGTGCATGGTACTCTATGCAATCAGCTGGGAGATAGTCGCCAGGCACTAGGCTATGCTCCTCACAAAGTCGGTCACTTCGTTGCAGGCATGGCCAGAGCTGGCATTCTAACCAACGGCGACATGCAAGCCATGCTGACCGCAGGCGGCGCTGCTGCCTTTGGCCACATGCTCGTGGAAGCCATGATTCCAGACGCAAGTCAGCTACCGCAGCAACTTCAACGAAGAAGCGCAGAAAACGGCACCCTTCTCAACGGCCAAGCGTTAGAAATAGCCGTCCAAGATCGAATTCAACTGGTAGCAGACATCTCACGCCTGCTAACCACATCCACAGCAATCCTCCTACAACAGAACCCTGAAATCGCTCTGGACAGCGCAACCAGCGCCATCCAGCACAATTTTGTGCCGCATGCTTTAATAGCTGCATTCAATAATATTTTCGATTCAGAAACAGTGCAAGAGATAACCGACTCGGAAACTATGCAGCGCATTGGTGAATTCTTAGAGAATCCTCAAGCTCTAGAGGCGATCAATTACTTACCCAGAGCAGTCCTATTAGCCGCACTGGGAATTCCCGTAGATCTGGCCCTGCAATACCCTGAAGAAACAAGAATGCTTTGGAATGCTATCAATCCAGAAATAGATGCCTTGGTCAGGTTCAGAGATGGAGTGGCCGCTACACAAGGGGTCATTGACCAGGCACGCCTTAAGAACCGGCGAGCAGGATTGCCAAACTTTAGCATCCACACATCAGGTGGCGAGGCAACGTTCTTATCGTATCTAATGCCAACCACAACCATCGACGTGGTAAGCACCGCAGCCAGCGGCTTGGGTTTATTGCGTAATACAGCTGCAAGAGGTCTCTCATATTTGGGCAATGCTTTGCAACCGGTAAGCAGAGGGGCAGCTCTTTCCCGAGCTGTAGCATTAGAAACAAGAGCTATCCCATTGTTAGATACGGCCTTAGTCAACCACATGGAAAGCCTAACAGTCATAAGACCCCAGGTTCGGATAAATTATGATGCGGGTCGGGCATTTCAAGAAAGGGTGCATCAATACCTGAGGCAACTGGAAAACCATGTAGTTTATAACGTCAAATTGGCAGGCAACATTCTTGTAAGAACAAAACCCGATTTATCATTGGTTACGGCAGGTGTAACTGATATAAAGAATGTACGATATATAACTTTCACAAAGCAAATGCGAGCTCAGGCTACACTTGCACAAAATGAGGGAACTAGTTTTAATTTGATTATTAGTCCTAATACGCAAAAAATATCTAAACAGCTCGGCGACTCTATTTATAAATCGGGGGGGAAAATCTTTGAGTTTAATCCTTCTACAGAAAAAATGGTTCAGTGCATAGTTGATGGTAATAAAGTAGTGAGGAAGTAATGCGTAAGAAATATATTTTGATTTCTTTGGTTACGCATGAGAAACTTTTAAAAGAACATATGGGGAAAGATCTTTTGTCATTTTTTTATGATAAATATCCTTTGTTGGCACCACAATATGCTAATTTTTATGAACCCATAAACAAACCGATTAGCAACGTTGAAGAAGCACTTTCTTTTTGGGAAGGTGAGATGTTTCTTGGTCGCAGACGGGATAAGATTAGGGGGGCATGGCATCATTCTAAGGATATAAGCCAAGCTGGCTGCTTAAGCTTTGAATACAACTGGAATAGTCATACCAACTGGTTTGAATTATTTCAACAGCTAGCCGTTATCACAAAAGCATACTTCGGCTATGTTCATGTGTTTTCCGGAAAAGAAATTGAGCCGTCAGCAGTAGGAAGCGCAATATTTGGATTTCTACATGGTGTAGCTGGATTTCATCTAAAAAAAGGCATCCCCAACCTAGGCTGGGCTAATTATTTTGGGGAAGAATATGTGAAAGAAATTGATGTGCCACTGTTACAAAAAAATGGCTTCAATATTCAGAAACTAGGTGATGGATACGTCTTTAACGTTACAGAAAACCTTTCTGACGTTATTAACAATTACGACGAATTTGATGAGCGTAGAAAAGCACTTAAATCGCTTTTTCGTCCCGAGCTATTCCAAAAATATGAGCCATATGGCTAAACAGCTCGGCGAATCTATTTATAAATCGGGAGGGAAAATATTTGAGTTTAATCCTTCTACAGAAAAAATGGTTCAATGCCTATTAGATGGCAATAAAGTGGTGAGGAAATAATGCACAAAAAATACGTCCTGATCTCTTTAGTCACGCATCAGCAAATGAAAAGAGATTTGTTCGGTAAAAAAATACTATCGTTGTTCTATGAACAATATCCTACACTTGCACCGCAATTTGCCAATTTTCATGAACCGGTCAACAATCCTATTAAAACTATCGATGAAGCACTAGAATTCTGGGTATGGGAAAATTTCCCTATCTTTTTATGTCGCAGGAAAACTTCTATTGTTGGGTCATGGTGGATCAATAAAGACATAAAGCATATCGGTGGGTTGCGATTTAATTATAATTGGAATAATAACGTAAACTGGCATAAATTATTTAATGAATTGATTAGCGCTAGCAAGGCTTTTTTTGGATATATTCATGTATTTACAGATAGAGAAATTGTACCATCCGCTGCTGGAAGCGCTATAAGTAGTTTTCTGCATGGAACGCCTGGGCATAGCTTAGAAAAAGGCATCCCCAACCTAGGCTGGGCAAATTATTTTGGGGAAGAATATGTGAAAGAAATTGACGTGCCTCTGTTACAAAAAAATGGCTTCAATATTCAGAAACTAGGTGACGGATACGTCTTTAACGTTACAGCAAACCTTTCTGACGTCATTAACAGTTACGACGAATTTAATGAGCGCAGAAAAGTACTTAAATCTCTTTTTCGTCCCGAGCTATTCCAAAAATATGAGCCATATGGCTAAACAGCTCGGCGAATCTATTTATAAATCGGGAGGGAAAATATTTGAGTTTAATCCTTCTACGGAAAAAATGATTGAGCGCATATTAGATGGTAATAAGGTTGTGAGAAAATGATGAAAAGAAAATATATCTTGTTATCCATGGTTACTCGCTCAGAATTGACGAAAGTACCTATGGGAAAAAATATCTTGAAATTATTTTATGACAAATACCCGTCGCTAGCTCCTGAATATGCAAATTATTATGAACCGATAAATAAGAGCATAAATACCACCGATGAAGCCTTAGTCTATTGGGAGGATGAAAGATTCTTAGCACGTAGACGTCACCAAATTTCAGGTACATGGCATCATTCAAAAGATATAATAAAAGTTGGCTGTATCGATTTTGAATATAATTGGAATAGAAAAATCAACTGGCACACATTGTTTTCTGAATTGATAATTATATCTAATGCATATTATGGATATGCGCATGTATTTACCGAAAATGAAATTGTGCCCGCTGGGGCTGGTAGCGCTATAAGTTGTTTTTTAAGAGGCACTCCCGGTATCCATCTAAAAAAAGGCGTCCCCAACCTAGGCTGGGCTAATTATTTTGGGGAAGAATATGTGAAAGAAATTGACGTGCCTCTGTTACAAAAAAATGGCTTCAATATTCAGAAACTAGGTGACGGATACGTCTTTAACGTTACAGCAAACCTTTCTGACGTCATAGACAACTACGACGAATTTGATGAGCGCAGAAAAGTGCTTAAATCTCTTTTTCATCCCGAGCTATTCCAAAAATATGAGCCATATGGCTAACGAGTGAGTTGCACTAATCGATGATGGAAAACCCTCATCATTTTTTTCTTCTAAATACGCATGAGTCGGCAAGAAAAAGGCGATGTGGTTTGTTTGTTCCAATATAGCTTACAAGCCACATACAACCAAATCACAACCTCACCCCACCACCTTCCCATAACACCTCTGCACCATCCCACCCCCACAAACTTTCTCATCCCTCAGCGTAAAATCCTCATAAGGCAAATGTAATTTGATCCCCTCACCTAAACTGGTAGGAACAACGGTTATAATACATTCATCAATAAGCTTTTTATCTGCAAATGACCCAATGAGTTCCGCGCCCCCAAGGAGCCAAATGTTTTGGTCTGACTCCGCAAACTGCTTCATGAAATCAGTCACGTTGTCCCTGACAAAAATTATATCTTCGCGTTCTGAACTTAAATCCTGCGACGTGAACACATATGTTAACTTATCAGGCCAAGCCCAGTCGCCAAAACCTAAGATTTGTTGGTAGCTCTTGCTACCCATGATAATAACGGATGTGCGCTCCATCAGTGATTGGTATCCGAACTCATCGGTATCCTCAACCGTATCAGGGTGCGGCAGCCAATCTACGCCTCCATCCTTGGTGGCTATAAAACCATCCGCACTGGTGGCTATGTATAAAATAACTTTGGTCATTCTACTTCTTCCTTCAAAAGGTGTATTGTTGATTTGTACCAATAACTACCACAGGTCGATCCCACATATAATTGGAGAGAATTTCAAAACCCTAGCAGAAATTAACCAATTTTTATATGATTTAGGCTAAACTGAAATTAGATAAGAAAAAAAGGTGCGACTTGGAAAAAATCAAATCAGTTTGCGTTTACTGTGGCTCTTCAAGTACCGTTTCGGATGTATATAAAACAGCCGCAGCTGACCTGGGCAAGCAGTTTATTAACAATGATGTGCGCCTTATTTATGGCGGAGGTCAAGTAGGCCTCATGGGCATCATCGCCAACAGCGTTATGGAAAACGGTGGTAAAGTTACTGGTTTTATCACCCAATACCTCAATGAATTCGAAAAAGGCCACACGGGCATAAGCGAGCTGTTTGTGGTGGACTCCATGCACGAGCGCAAAAGATTAATGTTCGAGCATTCTGACGCCTTTGCAATCCTGCCAGGAGGTTTCGGCACTCTGGACGAGATCTTTGAAATCCTCACATGGCGTCAATTACGTCTGCATACAAAACCAGTGGTTTTCGTGGACATCAACAAGTACTGGTCATCTCTATTCGACACATTTGTCGACCATATGATTGCTGAAAAATTCGTCAGGCCCGAGCACAAAAAATTCTACACCATTATCGAAAAAATCGAGGATGTGTTGCCCGCCTTAGAAGTGCACAGCAACGGCGGGCCGGATCTGGTTTCTCGTTGGTGGTAGGGGTTTTACCCCGTCCCGAATCCCTGCACTAGGCTGCCAGCAATCAAATGCCATCCATCCACCAGTACAAAGAAAATTAGCTTGAAAGGCAGCGAGATCATAACCGGCGGCACCATCATCATACCCATGGACATGAGGACCGACGCCACTAACATGTCGATCACCAAAAACGGTATAAACAATAAAAAACCAATCTCAAAAGCGCGACGCAGTTCCGAGATCATAAAAGCTGGGATCAACGCACGCATAGGCGTCTCTTCAACAGAATCTATTTTTCCAATTTTGGCCATGTTCATGAACAGATCCAGATCCTTTTCGCGCACATGTTTGAGCATGAACTTTCGCACCGGGCCAATGGATTTTTCAAAGGCATCCATTTCTGTTATTTGTTCATTCATCAAGGGCTCAATACCTTCTTGATAAATCTCCTCAAAAGTAGGCGTCATTATAAACAGCGTCAAAAACATTGCTAAGCTTATAAGAATTGGATTGGGAGGGGTTTGCTGTAAACCAAGAGCACTTCTTAAGAATGAGAGCACCACCACAATACGCGTAAAAGAGGTGACCATCATCAAGATGGATGGCGCCAAGCTTAAAACCGTCACCAATGCCACCAGTTGAACGATCTTGCCGGTTAAAGATCCACCTTTACCTAAATCCATAGATAGGGTTTGCGCATAGACATCGCTAGGAATGATCAAAAGGACTAAACATAAAAGGGCAAACTTAAGCCTCATGGGATGCCTTTTTCTCAGTGTTTTGATCAGATATCTGGCTGATAATTTCTTGATTGATAGCAGGTATGGCCGTTTTGACATTATGCTCCACTATAAAATCAGTCGTCCCGCCCACACATATAAGATGTTCCACATCATCCCGACTAATGAGAATGAGCCGACGTTTAGTATCCAGCGCTATAGCATCCACGACGCTGAGACGTCTTTGTTTTTGCCCCCGCATTCTCATGGGTGTGCTGAATCCCAAAAACCTGGCAAGCCAGGCTGCCATGCCGATCAGCATGATGATGAGGCCAAAGGCCACAAAGAATCTTAAGTAAATATCCACATTAGTTAAATGTTCCATGGGTTCACCCTATCTGGAGTTTTGTGCGATAGCATAGGCTTTCATACCCGTGCTGTGGTTTTGCAAATCATCCACATTCTCTTTCAGCTCATCACAATGCTGATCAAGACGGTGCATGGTTTGATTCACTTCATCGGCTAGCTGGCCAAAAGCGTCTTGCAGTGAAGAAACTTCTGCTTGGCTCGCCTCACTGAGATCAAGTTCCGCCAGCTTCTCATTCAAACCCGAGAGGTCTTCTGCGCTGACTTCAGGCAGTTTCTCTCGAAGGTTTCGTATGCGTTCTGTTATCTCGCCTATATTAATCATGAATTCTTTTTTCATGGGATCACCTTTTTAATGAGATTAATAGCATTGGCAGCCGCTTGGTTTTCGGCATTTATCTTATCATAGATTTCTTTTCGCAGGACACGAGTACCCTGCGGCGAGTCAAAACCCAGCTTAACGGTTTTCCCCCGAACTTCGGTAACCGTGATTGTAATCTGGTCGTTGATGACGATTGAGTCGCCCACCCTTCGAGATAAATAAAGCATTTCAGTTATTTACAATTTTCTTTTCAAATGCCGCAAAATTTTAACTTTCGCTTAATACAATTCAAGCAAAACTACTAAAGAATAATAAAAAAGGTGTAAAGCCATGCCAAACGTAACCGGCCCTCTAGGAGGGTTATTACAGTATATGAATTATTTACAGAAAGGTCTAGCTGTTCATACAGATAACTTGAGCCGACTAGATATTCCTAATGCGCAAGCCAGAGAGTTAAAGCCTTTCGCGGAACAAGTCAACAAAGCTTCATCTGCTAGACTTGCTATGACGAACGTTTCACACATTTCGCCTAAGCTCTCCGGCTCCACAGGTTTTGCTGTGCAAAAAAGTCAGTCAGACCATGGAACGCTTTCAGGTAATACCATCGATCGCGAGGATGAAATGAGTAAGGTCAACCATTTAACAACCGAATATCAAAAGGCCACACGCGTCTATCAAAAGGGTTTAAGTATGATGCGGACTATTTTAGGCGCGAAAGGATAAGGTAGGCAAACATGGCAATAAATTCAATTTCATCAGGTGCGTCCGGACAAATGAAGACTTCAAATAGTTTAATTGAAGCTCAATCTATGGCACTGCAAGGCATTAAAAATCAGAATTTCCGCTTTAAGATCATATCGGAAAACCTGACCAATTCTGATTCTACGGCAAAAACCCCTGGTGGTGATCCCTATAGAAGAAAGCAAGTGGTTTTCGAACAAAAGAATGATCCAAAAGTAGGGACTCAGACAGTTCAGGTCAAAAGCGTGATTCATGACAAAAGCGAATTTTTACAGGATTACGACCCCAGCCATCCTGCCGCAGATGAAAAAGGCTTGGTTAAAAAACCAAACGTAAACCGGGTCATCGAGACCGTTGATATGATAACCGCAAAAAACACGCAAAAAGCATTGCTAAAGGCATACGCCGAAGGCACCAGTATGCGTCGCATGCAAATCGATCTAATGAGGTAAATAGAAAATGACAATCAGTCCCATCGCAGCTTACAAAGCAGCACTGCCGAATCCCATGGAAAATGTAACATCCCTGGGTGCAGAACAAAACACAGGTAAATCTTTTGGCGAATTTTTGAAAGATTCAGTATCGGAAAAAGTATCCGCGTTGCAAAACTTCGAAAAAGCAGCACATGGCTCTACCACAGGACAGATCTCAGAACTAGACCTAGTGTCAGCCGTAAATGAGGCGGATATACAGTTACAGGCATTTAAAGTGGCGTGGGAAAAGTTCTTACAGAAATACGAGACTATAGTTGAAAAAACAACCCTTTAAGACGGCAGTGTCTTAAAGGGTTTGCTTTAGATTGAAATTTATTTCTATTTCTCTTGAGGATAACTTCTCCAGAGTGCGAATCGTTCATCCATTCCTCGAATAAGCTGGATTATCCTGGGATCGTTTGCTGGATATTGACTATTCACCGCTTGAGCGAAATCGTTGCGAATCCGGGTTATATGCTGTTCTAACTCGTTGAGAGTCATGCCCCGCGGCCTTTCTGCCGTAACCAATAAATCTAGTAGTCTTCCGTTTCTAGCAGCTACATCTGTAGGTACATTCGTGGTAGCCTCTAATCTTCTTTCAAGTTCATTGTTGAAGTTAAGTCTGAACTCTTCAACTGTTGGAACCACGTCATCGATGACAATACCGGGAACTCGACCTTGCAAGACCCTAAAGATACGTTGCGCTTTACCCCAATTACACACTCTATGTCCATCATTCATAATACATTGTCCCAGTGCTACGACCAGGCTCTCTCTCATCTGCTCTCTCTCAATCTCAGTTCTAGTGTTATCGGCAGTGTGTACATATGCATTGATTTCATTCCAGACCAGAGCTAGACATAGTTCAGATTCAGCGTTACCACGAAATGGGTTATGAAAAAAGCAGTAATCTGTACGACCGTCGAGAGCTAATAATGCATTTGCTCTTTCGTCACGAAGATATAGCTGGGCAATAGGATGGGTATGCACATCTCTTCTCTGAAAAAAAGCGTTTCTAGCGGCATTTCGTTGGAATTGTCCAATAACAGCCACTACCTGATTATAAGCGCCAGCAATTTGAGTCTCATTAAGAACTCGCCTTGTATTTAAGATCCTTAGACTTTCAACAATAGCATCGACATATAGGCCATTGGGGCCCCTTCTCATACCAATTTCCAAATTTTCATCGTTACGCGAGTTTGCAATAAAACTGGCACGTTCATCTGGTGTAAACAGCCGAGCGTTGGTAACAGGCAATTGTCTAGCAGGGGTTGGCCTTGCTCTCACTGCTGCTGGGTGGCGATTTCTGCTCCGTGCAGGGGCAGGTTGAACTCTAGCGGGTAGCACCTCAATCCTCGCGGGTTCAGCAGACTCTTGCCAAGGTTGTGCGAATACATTCTGAAGAACTCCAAACATTATATCCAGCCTCAGATCATCATTCGGAGAGAACTGAAGCATTTCCTGCAGAAACACCAATGTTTCCAAGGGAAGGTGCCCCATATTTCCCAATGCCTCAACAACTATGGGTCTTTGTTCCGCAGGAGTATTGCTAATAATAGTATTTAACAAAGATTCTACAGTATTAGTTTGCGTACTGGTGGGAACGTAGCCAGTTAATGGCCTGGCATTACGAAAAGCAGGAACAGCTGCTGGATTGAGCCTTGCACCAAATCCGAACTGCAAGGGCACTGCAGGCGCGACCACTTGCACAGGCTCAAATGCCCGTGGTTCTCTAAATAATCCTAAAGCGCGCTGAAGACCATTAAATCCATTAAAATTTGGGTTCCTTGGCGTGACTCTCAACAATTCAGCCAAATTAGCTCGCTGACCTAAGTTCTGCAGCGTTCTTCCCATCAAAGCAGCTTGCAGGGACTGACATTGAAGGTCTGTCATAAGCAGGTGATAGCAAATAATAGCTGCCCTGTGGCCGTTTTCATTAAAACTCACATAGCTGAAAAAACGCTGTGGATTTTGAAAATTGGGACCAATAATCTGCATATTGTTTGGCGATAGAACTGTTATATTGTCTTGTTGATGCAAATGTACATTTTCTTGGAGTAATTGCTCATTATTTAGCTGACCCAAAAAATGTCCATCGTCGCCGTTCATTCCAAATAATGCAACCTGAATATTTTGCTGTTGGTCATATCCAGCCTGCTGTGCAGGCGCATTCGGGTATATGTAAGTATGCGGTCTCAAACACAGCTGAGTCTGAGCTGAAAACGGCATATTTTGTGCCACTATACCTACATAAAAATTGTTTGCTGTTATACCTTCTTGATTTAACTGAGCCTGCAGCGCGGGTATCAAATTACCGCCAAAATGTTGTCCTGGCAAACGCATAACTAAAGGAAAACTTATGACACCGTTATTAATTCTGGCACCACCTGTGGGATGATAAGGTGCAAAGTAAGGCATGTTGGGATTTTGCAATTCAGCATATACCGCAGACGTTCCATCCCGTGGGTTACCCACCTCTGATCGCATGAAAACATTGTGCCGAACCGACCCATTGGTAGGATGGTTGGTCCTCACAACAGTTAAATCATCCAGCTGAGCATTGTTAGTAGAGAAACCGGGAACACACAAGGTTACGGCCAAAACATTTACTAAAGCTATTTTTTTATAGGCATTAAACATCATTACATTACCTCTTTTATTAAAACTACAAATCAGATTACCATCCCTTTATATAAACACTCTAGATAAATGTCAACAACTATGTGAGTACAGATAGCATATAGCTTTGCGACTTTGTTGTTGATAGGAATCTGAGTATTACTAAATGAGTAAGAAATTTCGACAATGGCAAAATTACACGGCTTGAAAAAAATTTGATGCCATGCCGTTAAAAATCTTTGATTTCAAGTTTGCAGTATGCTAGAGAGTCATTGAAGTGAAGGTATTACTTCGCTTTTCAGGGGAAAGAGTTGACCATCCTATCCGGCTTTTAACGAGTCCTTATGCGGCTCCGAAGCTTGACAGGTGGTAAAATCATTCCCAAAATAGTACCAATTAGGTAAAATATTAAACCAAATTGAAAAGGAGTATAGACTATGACTAACCTACTAAATCAATACACATTGAACGTACTAGACAGTGTTAAAGAAGAAGACGATTGGTATAAGCCTTGGTAATTTAGTAATTAGGAGGATCCCATGACAGTTTACGTAACAGATACATTCGCCATTATCGACGACTTTCTATCAAAAGAGGAAGCCGCGTTTGTCTGGAATTATATCCAAGATGAGCATTTTGAAATGGTCCATCAAAAAAAATGGGTCAAGGCGTTTCGTTTGTCTGATGGTAGCCCGATGTGGGGTCCACCTTATTTGTCGGATTCATATGACGCAAATACTAAATTTCCATGCTTTCCCACGGGGCGAGCTGTGGATCTTGTAATTCAGAAGCTTAAAGATACCGTAGGCGATTACGAAAACCTCATCGGGAAATTTGGCGAGAACTGGGCTTATTTCTTTGCCCGAGCTTACATTTATTCAGCCGGTAACGGTTTATCTTGGCACCGGGACAATGAAAACAATGCCACAGGAGCTTATGTCTACTATGCTCACCCAGAATGGGATCCTCAATGGGGTGGCGAATTTTTAGTGGCGCCAGCATCAACTAGAAATCATACTATGCCAAAATCAACTTTGTATGAAGGCAACGTAAAATTCCTGGGCTCGCATTTGGATAATCAGTTTGAAAAGGATGTACTGCTAGAAACAGGGCACGGTCAGTACATCATGCCAAAGCCCAATCGCATGGTACTTCTCACTTCAGGCGTCCTCCATTGCATTAAAAAAGTCGATCCTGCTGCCGGCAATAAAGTCCGCGCAACCATTCAGGGGTTCTTCCAAGACCCTGTGGGTGTACTGAAAGCAGCCGCTTAACGACTAATGCGTGATGTCTCGAAAAGACTGTCTTTTATGGGCTTATTTTCGATGACATTGCGCAAAGAAACTTTTGTTATGTTTCCTTGGCCATCCTCAACCATCCAACCTATGAGTTGCATAGGCTTTTCCCTGAAGACCATAGTGAGGCTTCCCACATCAGGTTCTTGCGTTTTATAAAGAACCGCATAGACGACGCCATTGTCGATGTGCAAACTTTTCACGGACACATCACCTGATAACCTCAGTTTCTCTCTTAAAAACAAGCTGGCCGGCGTTGATTCTAGGGAGATAAAATTCGGCACATCTTCTTTAGGATCGTATTCAATAAAAAACTTTCCATCAGAGACCACGATCTGTTCTTTGGGTTCCGAGTATTGCACGCGAAATTTATGGGGCCTGTTGAGAAAGAACTTTCCCTTAGCAACACTTTGATCAGGGTTCTGCTGTTGCAAATCCGCTTGATAGGTCTTAAGTCCATCTAAATAAGTCTCAATTTGCTTCACCAAAACAGGATTCGGAGCTTCAGCGTTAAGAGGCACCGCACACAATACCCATAGAAAAAGTCTTAAAATCAATTTACTCATCATCAATGTCCTCCAGATGCAACCAATATCTCACGTTTACCGGTACGTGAGGCTTCACTTATAATACCTTGTTCTTCCATAGTTTCAACTATTCTCGCAGCACGGTTGTAACCGATCTGCAAATGTCGTTGGATAAAACTGGTGGATACCTTGCCCTCTCTCATAACAAGCGCTACCGCTTGCTGATAGAGCTCATCACCACCATCATCTCCCATTGCAGATCCAGAACTGCTGTCTTCACTATCAGTGGTAATATCTTCCAGATAATCAGGGTACCCTTGAGTTTTCAAGTATTGTACGATTTTTTCCACTTCCTGATCGCTCACAAAGGGTCCATGAACACGGGTAATACGGCCACCGGCTGCCATATAAAGCATATCGCCCATGCCCAATAACTGCTCACCACCCTGCTCGCCCAAAATGGTACGGCTGTCGATCTTCGAGGTCACCTGAAAGCTAATACGCGTAGGAAAGTTAGCCTTAATAGTACCCGTGATCACATCCACAGAAGGTCTTTGGGTCGCCATGATAATATGAATACCCGCCGCACGAGCCATTTGTGCCAGCCTTTGCACAGCTGCTTCAATATCTTTACCTGCTACCAACATCAAGTCAGCCATTTCATCAACCACCACGACGATGTAGGGCAAGGGCTCCAACTCCAAGGTTTGCGACTCATAAATAGGTCTACCCGTTTCAGGCTCAAAGCCTGTCTGAACTTTCCGTGCCAGAATTTCACCGGTAGATTTAGCTTCAGCAATGCGCATGTTATAGCCAAGGATATTGCGAACGCCCAGCTTGGACATGGCCCTATACCTGTTCTCCATCTCACGCACAGTCCACTTTAATGCCACCACCGCTTTCTTCGGATCCGTCACAACCGGGGTCAGTAGATGTGGAATACCATCATAAACGGAAAGTTCCAGCATCTTTGGGTCAATCATTATGAGTTTACAACGATCCGGCGGCAAACGATAAAGCAACGACAGGATCATGCTGTTAATACCCACAGATTTACCCGAGCCGGTTGTACCCGCCACCAACAAATGAGGCATGCGAGTAAGGTCAGCAATTATAGGCCCGCCAGAAATATCCTTACCCAAAGCCAAAGGCAAAGCCCCACCCGTTTTCTCATAAGCCGGAGATGCCAGCAGCTCCCTTAAATGCACGGTTTGCCTAATCTCATTGGGAAGTTCAATACCAATAGCATTGCGCCCAGGGATTACTGCTACACGGGCGGATATGGCACTCATGGAACGGGCTATGTCGTCCGCAAGACCGATCACACGGGACGACTTAATACCAGGTGCAGGAACCAACTCGTACAAGGTAACCACGGGGCCAGGCCTGATCTTGCTGATCTCGCCTTGCACCCCAAAGTCCTCTAAAACCTCTTTCAAGCGCATGGCATTGGCTTGCAATTCCTTCTCGCTCACCAACATGCCGGACGTATCTTCAATATCCGCAAGCAGATCTAGCTGAGGCAACTGATAATTACCGCTGGACTCTAGAGCCAATGCAGTTTCTTCCTCTTCCTCATCAAACTGCTCATAAGTCGCTTCCTCCACCTCGATGCCTCTATCCACATGTAGGTCAGGCACCAGATTGAGTTTTGGCGTTTGCAAAGCCGGGTGCTCACCCGCAACCCTCGTTCGTAGCTGCGGTTCATCCGATACTTTAGTCTTTTTGACAACCGGCTTTTTTTCCACCTTACGGTTGAGTAAGAACGAAAGCAGTCTGCCCGCATAATAAATAGTAAAGCTGGCTATACTACCTAATACATCAAAGATATTAAACCACTGCCTACCCCGGATTCCCGAAATATAAGCAAACAGCCCCGCAGACAGTGTCAGACTGACCCCACACACGCAAAGCCAAGCCACGGGTTTGCTTAAGAAACTCAGCAAATTCATTAAATTCCTGGTAATTATAACGCCGATAGCGCCACCCAACTTTGTGGTCACATTAGGATCTGACGAGATGATCAAGTCAAAACCAATAGAAAGGCTGATCATCAGTAAAGGCAACAACGATACCTTCAATAACATTCGATTAAGGGGAATGTGAAAAAGCTTTAAGAAACTCCACGTCAAAATGCTGATGGGGATCATAAAGCTAGACCAGCCGAAGGTTTGCATCATGAAATCCGCAAAATATGCACCCTTGGGGCCTCCAAGATTTTGCGTATGACCATCCACCGCCGTATTGATCGAAGGATCCGCCACATCATAGGAGCCCAAAGACAACAACACAAACAGACTTATTAAAAATAACAGAATACCAAATAATTCTTCACCCCTACGCCTCATAAAGAGACGAACGTTTTCTGGCAGAATATCTTGATTTTCATGGGGTTT
Organism: Alphaproteobacteria bacterium; assembly: GCA_041738135.1. Classification (GTDB taxonomy): domain Bacteria; phylum Pseudomonadota; class Alphaproteobacteria; order JAGOMX01; family JAGOMX01; genus JAGOMX01. The sequence goes on along the minus strand of JBGSQK010000018.1, from coordinate 71,664 downwards.
ACGTCGCACCGCCATAATAGATCCTTCTTAAAGTTCATATGGGTGCATATTAACTTGAAAGGGCCTCAGATACAACTGGCAACAATTAGGCAAACTTAAACACTTTTCTTTTTCGACCTGTTATTTGTTGCACTCTTTGCATGTTTGCCAATGGCAACTTGAGGATTTTCTTTCGTCGGAACCCAAGTTGTGGTCTCGATAATTTCGCCCCTTGGACCCTTCGAAACCGTTTTTATAGCTGTATAATCACTGAACAAACCTTGATCAAAAGATCGCTCTATCTCATATAATTTTAAGATCGTATCCATATCTTTGACCTCGAGCTCATATACACCTCTGTTGTGTGGTAAATCCTGTTCAAATTGTTGCATGCGGCACAAAAAGCGAAAAGTATTTGCCAAAGGTGTCCAGTTTGGATCTTTCGGAGACTCGCAATAACGTATACCGTTAACTGCTTTCGTAAGTCCTGTAGCAAAAGCAGTCACTTCAATTCGATAATGAGGCAGTCTGTCATAATTATCCACAAACCACTTTCCTATAAACTTATACATTATACCGTACGTGATATAGCTTTGATTCATGGCCTTAAGAAAATTTTGTAGCCCTGTGGTATTAATTCTAAATGAATCTTCCGCGGCATAGGTGCTTACTATACGATTGATAGAATGCCGGATGAGAAATTTTAAGTTTTTAAAGTTTCGCACAAGATTCTTCGATTTATATGACCATGCATTGCGAGCCATTTGGTCCGCGTTAGATCTCATCATGCAGCGCATATCAGTCATGCAAATGGCATACAATAAACATAAAGTGGCACCACCATCAGAGTCACACAGCTTATAGGCGTTGTCACTGGTTTGAAAAAAGAGAAAAGAGGGTTTGCGCTGTTCTAACAAATCATTTTCCATGGCTGTTAAGGTAAGTATCGGGATATTTTTATGGGTACCTGGTTCTATTATCTTGGTGTCCTCAGTAGCATCAGAATCTCCCTCAAGGCAGGCGATAGACTGCATAGCAATAGCTTTCCAAGTCAAACCATCAAAGTTGGTATCATCACTAGCGTAAGAATTGCTCAAAGCGAATAGACAAATTATAAACCAAGAATATCTCATGATATCTCCTCTAATTAAAGTTTGGAGGACCATAATCAATTTAGAAGAGATGGGCAAGAAAAAACGTCCAAGCGTATTTGATCAGACCAGATTCATCGACCAGGAATAGGATAATGCAAGAAATAGACTTTCCCCGAAAGCTGCTCAAGCACACTTATATAAGAATTCAGGGCCCTAGGGCTGTCATCAATGATGATCGTATGCTTCTTCCCGTGAAGATTCAGCAGCTCTTTCAGAGCCAGCGTACTCGGTCCTTTTTCGTGGCCTACAAAGCTAAACCCATCGTGATGCACGATTTTAAAATCGCCCACCTGATGAACAAAACTCTTATCCAAACCATTCTGAGCACTTAAGTTAACCCCTGATTTTTCACGCATAACACTTACCTTATGCTTGGCTTTTTGCATGATCACATCGTTGTCGGTCTGATTTAGCGTGTGCTTGATTTTCGCTGAAATTTCCTCATGGTGAACCACATCCTTATCATGAGCGAATCTGATGTCCATCAAATGAGGAATTCCAGCCATCTCGGGTAAATGGGAATCAACCACCGGCGGGCGGGCGGTTACGATCAAAAGCGTAACCAACTTTTCAATTATATAGTTTTGCGTATCAAGCACATGTGAATCGCGCAGCTGATGGTCTACCTCATGTTCAAGAAGCATTCGCTTGGTTTCGGGCAAAGCATAATTTCCATCATAGTTTTTCTGTTCCCAAGCCCCAGGGCCGTTAACCACATTGTCCCAATCACTCAAGACCAAAATGTCCTCAGCTGGCACCCCCGTACTCAGCAGTAAATCAACCATTTCGCGAACAGCATAATAGCTTTCCACCCGGCTATAATGGTGGCCTAGTCGTTCAATTTCATTGACTGCTACAGGATTACTTGCCTCTAGATAACATGGGAAAATACCTACATAAAGGATCAGCAAAAGACGTAAATTATATGATTTCCACATGATTATCTTCTTCCCAGAACGAGATTGACTTGATAATTTATGATAAGCTAAATAGATATTCTATACAAGATTTCTTAAAAAGAAATTGCCACACTAAATTGCGCCAAGATAAATGTTTGACAAGCATCTGTATATTATTATGTCTTACATATAAATTAATTGAAAATAACCATCATCAGCTACACTCTTCAATAGTCTTTCCCCATACACTCAACTCTCCTTACGCACAACCACACGCATTTCATCTTCCGCATCCATAATCTTAGCAACATGGAGGGGCGGCTTAGGAAAATCCACGAGGCCGGGGCCTTGCTTCAGTAATTTGTGAGGCGCCACCATGCCCACTCCTCGCTTGCTCACGCCCCATTTTTCCATGGAATGGCAGTGAACGAAGCCATCTCTAATAAACTTATAATCTAGATAAAACCACCGAGGGCTCACATAAACCAGTTCAACCTTAACAGTAAACTTAACAAACGGCTTTAACTCCCTGCGAAATCGAGTATAAATAGCTCCCACCACGGGCATGGCGCCCAATTCCCTCGCTTCCTTTAGCAAACCGGTGCGAATCAAAAACTTAATCCTCACCAAATCAATAAAAACTGGATAACGGGAATTGGATAAATGTATGTTCGAATCAATATCCGTGAGCAGTACATGGAATGTTTGTGAAATGGGCATATGAGGGTCATGATTTCTACCAGCCCACAAGGCTCGGATGGTGATTATGATTAACCGTACAAATAAAAACATGCACTTTTCCTATGAATTATAGACTTAATAACTAAAGTCGCATAATTTCATAGTAACACTGTTTCCTTTACATTTCATTAAATTAATCAGAATTTCGCACCCACACCATTGAATCAGAACGAGAAATTTTCTTTATGGTTTTAGAGAACAGGGGCATTTTCAGCTACTTTACTAAAGAAAACACAGACCAACCTGCAATCGATATGAACCATGAATGCCTTACGCAGCAACGGTTTTGCTAGAATTATATAAAGTTGATGCAAAATAGAATATGTATGAATAACTTTTTTTGACAATTACGAATTTTTTCTTGACAAAAATAACTATTATTACTATATTATGCTTAAGGGTAAGAGATGGAACTCTTCCCCTCGTGTACACAAAAACGAAAGGCATCCGGCGTTTGGGCCCCCGCGTAACCCAAACAAGTCTGGAAATGAGCGGCGCGGTGAGCAAGTAAGAGATGTGGTGTGTAATGTACCATATCTACCGTACGGTTAATGCAAAAAGGTGACGAGGAAGGTATCCCTATAAGCCAAAAACAACCTAAAAAATCCAACCGGTGGAAGCCAAGATGAAAATCAAAGCTTCCACCACCTTATAAAGGAAGAGCGGGCAAGGTAGCCCAATCAAGTGATAAATGGAGTACGAATGTTATTAGATGATAAACTTTATTGATAAAAGACTACCCCACGGCGATGAAAATCTACTGGACTATCTCGAGGAACAGCCATAAACACATACTGCATATTCTGATACAGCAGCACAGGCTCACCTATGTTCGCATTGGTGTAGCACGTTCACGTGCGCTATAAAGAGACCACCTATCTATTTACTAGACAGGTGGCCCCTATTATTTAAAGCAAACCATGCATTTTCAGCGCAAATGCGTAAACCTCACCTCGTTCACGCAATTTATCTTCAAGAGCCGTGCCGCCGCCATGACCTGCTGTTTTCATCCTCAGCCATACAGGGGTTTCCGGTGATACATGCCGCAACTTGGCCACATATTTCAGCATTTCCCAATAGGTGACACGGAAGTCATAGATACCACCCGTGACATACATAGCGGGATAGTTTATACCAGCGCTCAGGTTGTCATAAGGTGAATAACTAAGCAATCGAGCATAAACCTCAGGATCACTTTCAGGATTGCCCCACTCCTGATATTCGCCAGGTGTTAAAGGCAAACTGCCGTCTAACATGGTGTTGATCAAATCTACAAAGGGAACCATAGATACCATGCTTTTAAAGAGCTCAGGAGCCTTATTGGCAACAGCCCCCATAAGAAGACCCCCAGCACTACCTCCAAAGGCAGTGATATTACCTTTCGAGGTATATTTCTGCTGAATCAAGCCTTGTGCCACGTCGATAAAGTCGTTAAAGGTGTTGTCCTTTTTTTCCATCTTACCGTCTAAATACCATCCATATCCCATCTCAGATCCGCCCCGCACATTGGCTATGGCATAGACAAAACCTTTATCCAAAAGGGGCAGAATCCAGTCCAAAAATTCAGGGTCAATATTTATGCCATAAGAACCATAGCCATATAAGAACAAGGGTTTCGTACCATCCTGCACATACCTGTCCTTCTTATAAACTAAGGACACAGGCACCTTCACCCCATCCCTAGCATCGATAAAAAGTCGGTCCGTCACATAATTGTCCGGATTATGACCGCAAGGCAGCTCCCTTACCTTACGCACAAAAGTTTGAAGAGTGTCAAAACTCGCCTCAATAGTAGAAGGTGGCTTCGATAGGGAAGAATAGGAAAACCGCAGATAATCCGCCTCATAATCCATGCCCTTCAAAGTCGCATCATAGGCTTTTTCTGGCATGGGAATCAAATGCAGGGTTCGGTTTTGCTCGTCCAAAACACCGATCTCGGTCAAGCCCCCATTCCTGGATGCAACGGCAATGCCCTTGGCAGCCACCTTAATATCTGTCAGATAACGGTTCTTATCTACCGGCAAGATCTCTTGCCAAGCATGATCATTCTGAACCTGTCCCACAGCCGTTTTCACAAGGCGGAAGTTATCCCCCCTATCATTGGTCAGCATATAAAAGTAACCATCCTTATGCTCAATATCCACTTTACGATTTGGCTTTCTGTCCACCAGATTGTAGATGCTATGATCCACCACAGGGCCCAACTTTATGGCTTGTAATCCTGTCTCATCGGAAGTGGAAGATACTATAAACAGATATTGCTCATCTGATGAAGACCCTATTCCCATATATGCAGTTTCGTCTTGTTCCGTATAAAGCAGTTGATCGGTTTCTTGATCTGTTCCCAGCACATGATAATAGATAAATTGCGGACGGTCATTTTCGTTTCTACGCACATAGTAAAAACCATTGTTATCAGCTGTCCAAGTAACAGAGCCGTTAATCTCTGATAGAGTATCTGACAATTCAGCACCAGTTATCAGATTACGTATTCGGACCGTATATTTTTCATTGCCAGCCGTATCCGTAGCATAAGCCAAAAGCTGACCGTTAGGACTGACATCCAAAGAGGATAAACTAAAGAATTTATGCCCTTCGGCTTCCTTGTTTCCATCAAAATATGCCACTGCATCTTCCGGCGTTTGAGCTTTTTTAAACCTGAAATATACCGGATATTGAGTCTTATTACTGGTGCGCGAGAAATAATAGTATTCATGATCCAAGGCTGGATAGGAATTCTCTGCCTCAGCGATCATAGCCAATCTAAGTTTAACATACTCATCAATGGTCGGCTTTAATGGTGCTAGAAATTCATCCGTATATGCTTCTTCTTGCTTAATATAATCCATGATTTGAGAATCTTGAATTCCATCCTTGGCCTGCTTCCAAGTGGGATCTCGCAACCAAGAAAAATCATCTGTCAAAGTAAACGCACCGTTGTGAAAAGACCTAGACGTAGGTCTAGCTTCCGCTTGAGGTACTTGCACTTTTTGTTTCTTTAACTCGGATTCTACGGCCATTGATGGATCACTCATTTCGCTTGCGTGGGCATTCGTTAATAGGATAAAGGGGATAATTAAGGTGTGACGCATGAAAGTACTTGGTTTAAACATATTGATCTCCCTAAATGATTACTAAGATAGTAGATGGAAGAGCCTTGAAATTCAAGGCTCTTCCGTTACGAATCATTTAACCAAGGCAATGTCTAATACTTCAGAGATGTGACTTACAGGTATGATTTTCAACCCCTTCTTCACCACTTCAGGAACATCCTGTAGATCGGGTATATTGTCCTTTGGTATCATGGCAATCTTCATGCCTACACGATGCGCGCCAATGAGCTTATCCTTAAGACCGCCGATAGCTTGTACCGTGCCTCCCAAAGTGATTTCACCCGTCATACAGACATCTTTGCGTATAGCCATTTTACCTAAGGCAGATACCATGGTTGTTGTGATGGCTGCACCAGCTGATGGGCCATCTTTTGGAGTAGAAGCTTCGTAGAAGTGCACATGGACGTTCTTGTCCTTAATGGAGGCCTCTGTTACGTTGTATTTACCAACAAGAGTTCTTGCCACCGACCAAGCTGCATCGACGGATTCCTTCATCACTTCGCCCAAAGCACCTGTTCGCAAGATCTTGCCATCACCTTCACTTATGGCCACTTCGATGGGCAAAATACCGCCGCCCATAGTAGTATAATAAAGACCCATGCAGTGACCAACCATATCTCTTTCTAGAGGCTTTTCCTTCAGATGTTTTGGCGGTCCTAGGTACTTTTCGAGCATGTTAGGTTCCATAATAACCCGTTCAATTTTACCCAGATCCGTATTCTGTTTGACTACTTTTCGGCAGAGCTTAGCAATCAGTTTAGATAGGCTACGAACACCTGCTTCTTGTGTATATTGCTCGATTAGCCGCGCTATAGTTGCTGTACGAATATGCAATTCTCCATTGTTTATTTTATTCTCCTTTTTCATCTTAGGCACCAGATATTTAAGTGCTATCTGCAGCTTTTCTATGTTGGTATAACTAGACAAATGAATGATTTCCAACCTGTCCCTTAAAGGCTCGTAGATCTTCTCTTCCGTATTAGCCGTCGTGACAAACATGATTTTAGATAAATCTAGGGGCAAGTCATCGATGAAATGGTCTTCAAACTCTTTGTTTTGAGCCGGATCTAACACTTCAAGCAAGGCGTAAGCAGGGTTTCCATTAGAACCGCCCTCTCCCAACTTATCGATCTCGTCCAATAGCATCAAAGGATTGTTAACCCCTGCTAGCTTTAATTTCTTTGCTATTTGACCAGGTCCAGCACCTATATAAGCAGGCGCATGTCCGCGTATGAGCGGCTCATCATGCACGCCGCCTAGAGCGACGCTTACGAATTTGCGGCCAGTAGCTTCAGCAATGGCTTCACAAAGGGTCGTTTTACCCACACCTGGGGGGCCAACAAAGCATAGGATGTTACCCTTAGCATCAGGATCACGTTTTTGTACGGCCAAATACTCTAGTATGCGCTCTTTGATCTTTTCCATACCAAAATGGCTGTCATCGAGAATTTTTTTTCCTTTTTGAATGTCTATCTTGATCTCAGAGGTTTTATCCCAAGGCAGGCCTATGATAAGTTTTAGTTGTGACTTCTTAATAGCTCCAGCTTCAGATCCCGCACCTAATAATTCTACGTCTTTTGCAAGCTCTTTTGCATATGCATAAACCTTTGGAACGGATTTGAGATGTTCTATTTGTGCTTCCCAAACCCCCAACTCGCCTTTATCTTTCTTACGAGAGCCACTAACAAGATCCTCGATGGAGACTAGGTTTTCTTCTAAGTCTTCTGAATCATCCTTTTCCAATTGGCGTTCCATGGCTGCCAATTCCATCTTCTTCTTAAGCGTTATAAGACCTAAGATTTCACGAGCTTCGTCATCGAGTTCCACCCCTTTAACCGATGTAAGGATCTCTTCGATGTCATCTAGATCCAGTTGGCTAATTTCACCTAAGAAATCGGGACCCGTCAGGTCAGTGCCTTTATTTAGAGTCGCGTAGTCGCCTGCTTTGTACCAGGATTTGGATTTTCTCGATTTCTTTCTCGCAGCAATAGGTCCGTCATCTACCTCATCATCTGATACAACGGGTCTTTTAGCCTTCGTTTTTGAGGGTTTTTTTGCTTTTGGATTTTTGGTTTCATCACTTATTCCAAGCCAACCGCCTTGACTGGCTGCAACGATAGAGGCCTTGTTTTTTTTCTTATGGGGTATAGCTTTGGCGACATCATCTTCCTCTACTTCTTCTAGATCCCATTGAACATGAGCGTCCCTTTTCCTTTTGGTCGCAGCTGGTTTTTTGATTTGCTTTGGGGTAAGCACATCATCTTCTTCGAAGCCCCAATTAAAGGTGCTGGCTGTGCTTTGTGAAGTCAGTGTTAATGTGAGTGCTACTAAATATAGCAGAGAAGGGCTTTTTGCGTGTGTCATGGTACCTCTCCTTTTTGGTTGTTTGTGAAGTCCGACAACAGCATTGGGCGCTGTTGTCGGATAGTTTAGTTCTTAGAAAAACCCACCAATTAGATCGTCTTCGACAGGCACATCATCATTGGCATGCTCTGATGACATAACCATTTCGTCTTCTTCGTATTTGGCTGGTTTAACCACAGCACGCTTTTTTGCAGGCTTGTTATCGTTTGCAGCAACCTCAACAAGCTCCGAACCCACCAGCTTGGCATAGACTTTTGCCAGGAGAACAGAGTCAATTAATGCACCATGATTGAGCTTGCGGCTATCCCTGTTGACGCCGAAGTAATCGCACAAGGAATCGAGCTTGAAAGACGATATATCTTGTCCGGATTTTAGAGTAGACTTGCCCAAAGCTAGGGAATCTACCCAGGTGGCTTCATAATCAAGGAATTTAGGTGTTTCAGAAACCGAGAACAGGCCGCTCTCAACCATATCGTGAGCCAGGTTGAGGTAACCTGTGATTTGACCTAGAAGCTCACGTTCGCCTTTATTGTAGAAGACCGAGCTTTCATTACCTACGCGTTTCCAGTCATAGATTTTGTACCATTCGAGCTCGAGGAAAGTGAACTTTTTGATCACAGAGACTGCTCTGATTTGCCTGTCCAGCATGGCTTTACGCCTTATTTCTAGTGGTGTAAAGTTGTCATTTTCTGAAATATCAATACTCTCGAACTTCTTCCACTGGATGCGCTCTTTTTCCTGCTTCGTACGACCTTTTAGCACTTCCATTTTCTTGTATATGGCGAGCAGAGCAGAGTTTACTAACTTGGCATAACCCTTTACATTTGGCGCGCCTTCGGTCTTTGGTGTGGGCAGGAAAGGCACCCCAAAACGACCTGATTTTTCGTCAAACAAATCGCCTTTAAGGAGCACTTCGCGCTCATACATGTAGAGCCAAAGAGCTGTGGTTAAGCGGCTTTGGAACATGTACATTCTTTTGTCTTGGATATGAGGTGTTTCATTGATCCAAGATAGCTGTGCCTTAAGGAATTCCTTATTGACAGGACTTATGGGGGCATTCTTGCCTAGTAGTTTCGCGCAATCCCTTTTCTTAAGGATGTTGATGATTTGGGAACGCTCATATTCAGCTTTCATATAGCGCCAATCGAATTTGGCGTTATGGGCCACTATGGCATCTGCTTCTTTTAGAATTGAGAAGAGCTCATCGGCCACGTCTTGGAAATGTGGCATGGTTCTTGTCACGCTTCTGCTGATGCCATGAGCTTTGAAAGCCCCAACGTTACTGTCTTTATCAGGGTTGAACACTGCTTCCCAGCGAAGTGTTTCCATGCCATTGTCGATCATAACGATGCCTAAGGAGAGAGCACGACCACCTATACGGGCGGAGAATGAGGTGGTTTCAAAGTCTATGAACGCAACCTTTTTACCCTTGAAATCCTTGGTCATCTTGACCAATTTCAGGATCATCTCAGGGCTCATTTTGCGACTTGAATCTTCCACCACTTCCATGGCTTCAGCTGGTCTTTTGAGCGAGGATCTTTTCTTAGTGATCTTCGCTGTTGTTTTTGCTGGAGATTTCGCAGGGGCTTTCACTGATGACTTGGCTTTTTTAGCTTTTGCAGGTTTATTATCATTGATAAAATCGTCACCTTGAAGGTCCGAATCTTCTTCTGTCAGTGGTTCGATCATAAGTTCTGCCAATTTAGGTTTCTTGACAGCCTTCTTTTTGGCTTTCGGCATCACGATTTCATCGGAATCACTGATCTCTTCTAATTCGACAACTTCTCTAGCTTTAGCTTTGGATGTTTTGTTCTTTTTATCATTCCTATCTGGAGCGTTGGTGTTGGCTTCCTCTACATCGGAAGCTGCTGCATATCTGTCATTGCCAAAACCTAAGCTGAGACTGAAGCTATCATCTTCTTCCTCTATTTCTTTTTTGTTATTTTTGCTGTCTGCTGCTCCCTTAACTAGGTATTCCCAGATGCTGGATCTGTCTGCTTTAGACCCGGACGATTCAATGGAGCCCCAGTTGGCCTCATCGTAGGGGTTATAGCTTGCATTAGCATTATATGGAATTAGAGTTAAACTTGACATAAATGTGAGGTATTTTAGTAGTTTTAGCTGCTTCGACATGCTCGCTCTCCCGTTTATTGTTTATTATTTCTATTCATTACTTATAGTTTTAACGACATTTATTACCTGAGTTTAATAAATGTCAAATATTCTACAGCAAGAACTATTTTTATAATTTCAATAAACGACCATGAGTATCAGAGATAACCTGGCTCAGTGAGAGTGTGTTACTTATGCTCACATAATATGATGGAATAAGACGGCTATGCTTAATATTAAGCATTTATACTTAGACCTCTCAGTTGCAATTGACTGCTTCCATAAGGTTAATAGTATATTAATCTTTATTAAGATCAATCATTTTGTATATGAAAGTTGAGTATTCGTATTTTCTTGTTTGCTTTCGGTGATTTAATGGTTATTTAAATTGACTGATTGTGAAGATCACTGACTCTATTTATTAACAAAAGGTTAATAAATAGTTAATATTTAGTTAACAACAAGTTAACGCATAAACAGATTTCGCGGGTTTTGGACGTATGCTTTTGTGAGAATGGAAAGGCGTCATGAAATCATGAGTCCGTTGAAATAGTGACACTATTCAGTGGAAACTCAATCACAATTGGTAACCTAATTGATGGCTAACTCGGGGTAGTAAGGCAAGTCAATGACATTCGTTTACAAATGGACACAGAATTATCATCCTTAAAGACGGGAGTGAAACCAACTGTTTATCCTACTTCCAATGCATAGCTCAGTGCGGCACCCACACCATTTGCTCGCCTGCTATCCCAAGTGAAATTTCCCTTCTGGAAATTCTATGAAAATGTGGTAAGAGTATCATGTGGTAATACATGAGGTGAATATGCGTAAACGTTACTTGAGTATGATATTGCTGACCATGCCTTTGATGGGATGTGAGTCAGGGTCTTTGACGTCTGATGATTCGGATGTTTTGGATGACAAGGCGCAGCGTCGTAAGTCGCTTGGCAACCTGTTTGGTGATGAAATTCTTGTTTTTGGCGGTAATGGTAATAAAACGGCAGAAGCTGCTGGCATTACTGTGAATGAGTTCTTGTGGAGAGCTTCACTGGATACGGTTTCATTTATGCCTTTGCGGACGGTGGATCCTTTTGGCGGCGTGATTCTGACGGAATGGTATACGCCAGCTTCTGCGAAGAATGAGCGTTTGAAAGTGGACGTGTTTATTTTAGACAGACAGCTTCGCGCCAATGGCATACGGGTGGCCATACATAAGCAAGTTTATAATGAAGCAAAGAAGACTTGGTCTGACCAAAAGGTAGATCCTAAAACAGTCAACGAGTTTGAAGAGGCTATTTTATCCCGAGCTCGTGAGCTGAAGGTAAATAGCAAGAACTAAGAAAGCAAGAAGAGCATGACCATTACAGAGCGCTATAACTTTCGCCAAACGGAACCTAAGTGGCAAGCGGAATGGGAAAAAAGAGAATGTTTCCTAGCGAAAGATTCTTCTGACAAGCCAAAGTATTATGTGCTTGAGATGTTTCCCTATCCTTCTGGGCGCATCCATATGGGGCATATTCGTAACTATACTTTAGGCGATGTGATCGCTCGTTTTAAATTGGCGCAAGGTTATAACGTTCTGCATCCTATGGGTTGGGATGCTTTTGGTTTGCCCGCAGAAAATGCGGCTATTCAAAATAACTTGCATCCAGGCAAATGGACTTACGAGAACATCGCTAGTATGCGCAAACAGCTGAAGCCTGTGGGTTTTGCTTATGACTGGAGCCGTGAATTTGCCTCCTGCGATGTGAATTATTATCGTCACGAGCAGAAGCTGTTTCTTGATTTCTTCGCCAATGATTTGGTTTACGAAAAAGAGAGCTTGGTCAACTGGGATCCTGTGGAAAATACGGTACTGGCCAACGAGCAAGTGGTGGATGGTAAGGGCTGGCGTTCAGGAGCTCCTGTGGAGCGTAGGCGTCTGTCCCAATGGTTTTTGAAGATAACGGATTTTGCGCAAGACCTACTAGATTCTCTGGATACCTTAAAAGGCTGGCCCGAGCGTGTTGTGACCATGCAACAAAACTGGATCGGTCGGTCAGAAGGTGCTTATGTGCATTTTCCAGTGGTGGGTCGCAGTGAGTCACTGGAAATCTTTACCACCCGGCCTGATACTTTATTTGGCGCCTCATTCTGTGCCATTTCACCAAATCATCCTATAGCTGAAGAACTAGCAAAAACAAACCCTAGTATCGCTTCGTTTATTAAAGAGTGCAATTCCTTGGGCACAAGTCTTGAGGATATTGAAAAAGCAGAAAAACGAGGTGTGGATACGGGACTTAAGGTCCAGCATCCGCTTGATGCCAATTGGCAATTGCCTATTTATATTGCTAATTTTGTATTGATGGATTATGGCACAGGCGCCATTTTTGGCTGTCCTGCTCATGATGAACGTGACCATGAATTTGCCACCAAATATAAACTGCCTATCAAGCAAGTGATTCAACCTGAAGGGGAAGTTATTGATGTCAGCTCCCAAGCATTTACAGGCGATGGACTCTTGGTTAATTCTGATTTTCTTAACGGTTTATCGGTTGAACAAGCCAAACAAGCTATGAACAAAGTGTTGGAAGAAAAAGGTTGTGGCCGCAAAGCGATTACTTATCGTTTGCGTGACTGGGGCGTATCACGTCAACGTTATTGGGGCTGCCCTATTCCCATCATTCGATGTGCAGATTGTGGCGTTGTTCCCGTTCCTGAAGAAGATTTGCCAGTGGTCTTGCCAGAAGATGTAACCTTTGACAAACCTGGAAACCCACTGGATCATCATCCCACTTGGAAGCATGTGAACTGCCCCAAATGTGACGGCAAGGCTGAGCGTGTCACCGATACCCTAGATACATTTTTTGAATCCTCATGGTATTTCTTGAGGTTTTGCTCCCCCCATTCGGACAAGCCTTTTGAAAAGGAAGCGGTGCAGTACTGGATGCCTGTGGATCAGTACATTGGCGGTATTGAGCATGCGGTGATGCATTTACTCTATTCACGCTTTTTTACCCGCGCTTTGCGGAAATGTGGCTATCTAAACTTTGATGAACCCTTTAAGCAACTTATGACTCAAGGCATGGTTTGTCATGAAACCTATAAGGACAGTAAGGGCCAATGGATTAGCCCCGATGAGATTAAAAAGGTGGACTGTGCATTTGTTAAATCTAGCGACAATTCGCCGGTTGTGGTGGGTCGCTCGGAAAAGATGAGCAAGTCCAAGAAAAATGTTATCGATTCTGATGAGATGATGCAGTCCTATGGCGCCGATGCTACACGCTTATTCATGATGTCCGACAGCCCACCTGATAGGGATTTGGAGTGGACCGATATGGGCATTCAGGGTGTGTGGAAATATCTCAATCGTATCTGGAAATTTGTGGTGGAAGCTGAACATTACTGTAATAAATCAGCACAAGGCTCAGGTGATAAAGATCAAGCGATCCTGAAATTATTGCACAAAACCGTCAGTTCCGGCACGGTTGATCTGGAAAAGTTTCATTTCAATAAGTATGTGGCCCGTATGCGTGAATTTCATAATGAATTCGAAAAGCATTATAAAAATCTCAGTGCGCCCGTTTTGAAGACGAGCTTGCAAACATTCGTGCAACTCTTAAACCCCATTATCCCGCATATTACAGAAGAATTGTGGCATGAGATGGGCATGAAGGACCTATTGGTGCATGAGCCCTGGCCTAAGGCTGATTCAGCTTATTTAAAAGATGATACCATTGAAATGGTTGTTCAAGTGAACGGCAAACTGCGCGGTTCTTTGGAAGTAGCGCTGGACGAGGACCCTGAGGTTATTAAGAAAATTGCTTTGGCATTACCCAATGTTCAACGTATTATGGAAGATAAACAAGTAAGGAAAATTATCGTTGTCCCCAATAAAATCGTTAACATCGTTATATAGCCTGCTGTTTGCTGTTGCACTAGCAGGGTGCGGTTTTCAACCTATGTATGCTCCGGTCTCGGATGGCTCCACCAGCCCGAAATTAGAGCAGGTTAAGGTGGATGTGATTGCAGATCGTTCAGGGCAAATCTTGCGGAATTACTTGCTTGATTCCATGACCGCCGAAAATAGCGTGTCCAACAAATATCTGTTGCGCGTCACATTAGTAGAAACCACTAGAAAGTTGGCTTACCGCCGCGATGAAACGCCTCGTCATGAGGAAATAACCATTAATGCATCCATAAATCTAGAAAACTTGGCTACCAGTAAAGTGGAGTATACGGATTCTCTGGTGCAGGTTGCTTCATTTTCGCTGGGACCTCGTGCTAAAAAAGCGGCATACTCAGCAACTGTTGCTGCAGATTCATCACGGGAAATGGCTCTAAAAGCGCTGGCTGATGACATTACGTTGCGTGTTTCCGGCTTTATTATGAGTAAAGACAAAGCCCCCCATGAAGGTTGATTTTTCGTCCCTTATAAGTAGTAACGCGGCCAGTGTATTTCTTTATGGAACGCACGAGGCGTATCTTGCTCACAAAGTGAGCAGCCTGGTGGGGCAACTGGCAAAAGCAAGGAATGCCCAAACCCAGTGGGTTGATCAATCTGGCTTTCTGAGTGATCCCTCCTTACTCCATAATCAGGGCGATTTGTTTTCCAAAGCATCTAGCCATAAAATCGTTATCATCGAGGATGCCACCGACAAGTCAGCAAGCACCATTGAATCGCATCTGGAATCACCCACCGCGGGCGTACAGCTGATTATCCCAGCGATGATTGGTTCATCCATCAAAAAACTGAAGATGCTGCATGAAAAATCTAAAAATGCGGCATTTGTGACGTGCTATTTAAGCAATGCGCGCGATAAGCAGGTTTTCCTGAATGAGATGATCCAAGAGCTGGGGCTTGCCTTAAGCAAAGAGTCGCAGATTTATGCCATCCAGCAAATGGAAGACAACATAGAAGCCGTGCTACCCGCCTTGCAAAAGCTGCCATTCTACGTGGAGGCAGGTGCAGAAATTAGTTTTACCGATTTTGAGGCGTGCATGTCTGATTTCCGGGAAGCCAACGTGAAACCCTTCGTCAGCAAGCTCGGCGACAGATTGCTGCCGCAAGTCCTTAGGACCTATCACGAAGCCAAAATGCTGGGCGCCGAAGAAATGAACATTATCAGGTCGCTGAATCAACATTTTTCCAAACTGATGAGCCTTAAAGCACTCGTCGCCAGCGGCACACCCGCAGCCCAAGCCATGCAATCCATGCGCCCTCCCATTTTCTTTAAGGAACAAGACGAATTTATCAGGCACCTATCCCGCTGGTCCGAAAAAGACATGGTCACCCTGATGACCCGCTTAAACAGCATCGAACTAAAAATCAAAAATGGTTATCCCTTGGATACAACCCAATTATGGAAACCGGTGTTTTCTTTGTGTAAGGTTGCTTGAGGGGTTCTTAAGACCTAGATATTAAGCCATATTTTGTATGTGATGCACCATTAAATTCAGACTTTAGCTCAATAGTTATTAATTCTATAATTTGCTTCTAAGGTAACAAATAGTAGTTATACAGTTATTATTGCTTATATTGATTGACCCGAGTAGAATTAATATATAGTTTCTCTAGATTAAGAGGCCTAATATGCGCGCAAGGTTGTTTTCATACTTATTTGTATTCCTAACTGCGCCTATTTTCGCAGCTGATAGCTATAAGGATGCGGAGCACTCTATCACTTTGCGTTCAGGGTATGAAGCAACTGGTTCCTTGGGTTCTGTGGTATTGGGTCTTGATTTTTTATTTAATGGACACTGGAAAACATATTGGCGAACCTCTGGGCTGACTGGATATCCCATTAAAATTGATTCGTCGGGTTCCGTGAACGTCAAGTCCGTTAGCATAAATTGGCCTGTGCCCGATCAATTTGTTATTCTTAATCTTAAAGCATATGGATATGAAAAAAAAGTGGTCTTACCACTTACAATCGCACTTATAGAACCTGGCAAGGAAGCCATAGTTAATTTGAAACTTGATTACCTCATCTGCGATCCAGGAAATTGTTTACAGCGCAAGGTTGAACTTTCCCTTAAGCTATCGCCGAAGGATTTCTTTGGTAATGTAACGGTTGTAAAAAGTCATGACTTTGATTTAATAAAATCATATCTAGAGCGTGTACCTCACCCCGATAATGGCTCTGGAATGACCATTGAAAGGGTGGAACTAGATACTTCACCCATTGAATCTCACAGGCTAACAGTAGTTGCACATAACCCTGAAGGGTTTAGGTCTCGCGTCTCATTGTTTATAGAGCCAAATGAAGACATGTATTTGGAAATTCCTGAAGTGACCCTCTCAAAAGATAATACGATAGCTACATTTACAACCAATATGCACGACAATGAATTAAAAATGAAACCCCCATCAGTAGTAATGACGGGTCGAAATATGACTTTCACTTTGAAAGAAAAAGACAAAGCCATAGAATCCATTAGGGTCGTGCAGGCATCAGACACTGGCCTTACAGGGTTATTGCTAATTCTCGCTTTTGCATTTATTGGTGGCTTTATATTGAACTTCATGCCTTGTGTTCTGCCAGTTATATTAATAAAAATATATTCAATATTCCATCATGGGGGGGCCACAAAGGCTCATGTGCGACGAAATTTCTTATTAACCGTAATGGGTATTTTAAGTGCATTTTGGCTGTTAGCCGCGCTCTCAATTGTATTTAAACAGCTGGGATATGCTGTTGGGTGGGGCGTTCAGTTCCAAGAACCTTTATTCTTGGTAGCGATTATGATCGTCATAACACTTTTCGCCTACAATTTGTTAGGTTGGTTTGAAATACTATTGTCATCAAATGTGGCAACTAAATTAACAAAAATTGAGTCAAAAGAATCCGTAATGGCTCACTTTTTTTCTGGCGCATTTGTGACGTTATTGGCCACACCTTGCACCGCACCATTCTTGGGAACAGCTCTAAGTTATGCTCTTTCCAGAAGTGGCGTTGAGATCTTTGAGATATTTACATTCATGGGTCTGGGTCTGGCCCTGCCTTTTATGTTGATAGGCATATTTCCTGGTTCGATCAAAAAATTACCAAAACCTGGAAAATGGATGGACCAATTCAAGAAGTCCTTGTCCATCTTATTGTTTGCAACACTGGCTTGGCTATTATGGACTTTAAGCGCTACCAATGGGACGGCTGCAGCCTATACCCTTGTGTTCATATTTGGAGCGATGGGGATTGCTCTTTACCTAAAATATAGAAGTGTTATTGGCTCGGCTGTAACTTGGGCACTTATTTTATTCCTTTCCGGTGTTTCGTTTGCTGTGCCTTACTATTATGGGACAACCGCATATGAAAAGGATCTATCCGGAACATCCTGGGTCAAGTTTGACGAAGAAAAAATTGCTGGATTCGTGAATGAAAGTAAAACAGTGTTTGTTGATGTGACGGCAGACTGGTGTCTAACTTGTAAAGCAAATGAATTGTTTGTCCTGAAAACACAAGAAGTTGAAGAGCTTTTAAAGCGAGATAACACTGTAGCTATGGTTGCAGATTGGACCAATGGCGATAAGAATATCACTGCCTTCTTGCGTCGATTTGGAAAGTATGGTGTGCCGTTCTATGTGGTATTCAGTCCAAAGCACCCAGATGGAGTAACACTTTCGGAGGTTTTGACTGTTGAGGGGGTCAAGAAGGCTCTTACTACAACTGAAAAATGATGCTGTTTTGATAGCTATTGTTCTGGTTATATACATCAGTATTTTAAAGATATTACTCCGGAAGCCAAATAGTACACATTTCCCCATGCCCGTCATGTATGGACCTGCCGTGAGTGTCAAGAAGCTTTTTCTTGCCACTCACGGCAGGTCCATACATGACGGAAACGTCTACTATTTTGTTGCCTGAGAATAATAACCTCATAACGCGTTTATCTGCCTAACGCCATTAGGTTAAGGATATAACCGAGCCCCCTCTCTCCTATGCGGTGTTAGTCCGGGGATGGGGGCGGTATTATTAATTTCTTTAATTTGTAATATTTTAGGCGGGAACCCTATTAGTTACAACCACAACCTGAAGCATCGGCGCCATAGCCACCATGCAGACCTTCGCGTGCAAAATACATATGCCTGTCGAATTTGGCATCTAAATAATTTGGGTCGAGTTTCATATGGTCTTTAGCCAAGAAGTTTCGCTCTGTTGGCTCCACATTAACACAGCCATTTAACGCAACGGTTGTTAAACCGATGATAATAAACTTTGATAATTGCATTTACTTACTCCTATCTATGAATTTATCGGCTTACTTAGCCAGTATCTCTTTAACTTTGTTTTCAATTAGAACATCATCACCTGAAAAGAATCCAGGATGTACGAAAGCTATATTTCCTTTACGATCAATTATGTATGATGTTGGCATCTTTTCAGGATTCATTATCTTTCCCAATTTGTTATCGGTGTCTTTCACAATCAAAAAAGTGATTCCAAAATTGGTGTAAAACTTCTTAACTGCGGCCATATCGTCTTCGTTATTCACCCCTATTATCTGCAGTCCTTGGGCACCGTATTTCTTCTGTAATCCTTCATAAAAAGGAAAAGATACTCTGCAAGGAAGGCACCAAGTTGCCCAGAAATCAACTAACAGGACCTTTCCAGCATAATTCCCCAATGTTATGGGGGCCTGAGTGCTCAAATTAAAGGGCACAAGGGGCGTCATGAGGTAGCTATTGGGCGTAGCCCAGGTAGCATCCTTCGTGAATGAAAACATTCCTATAAATGCTAGAAATATAATTTTTAGTTTCATGCGACCTCTCATTTAGCTACAGCTAACCCTATAATTTAAAGTTTCAGATTTAATTCTGCTGAAAAGTACTTAGCTCCCACACCTTTTCTCATTTCTGGGAACGCAATGGGATCTTTTGACCCTGCACCGTAACCGGCCTTTCTCTTATAGTATCCAGCCGTCAAACCAAATCCGAAAATGGAGTCCGTTTTATAGCTCGCTTTTAACTCATAATTGAGAGTTCCGTAAGAGGAAAGTCTATAATCACTAGCGTAATGCTTGCCTTTCAGCGTACGGGTCGGGAATGGTGAAGGACCTGCACCCGGCGCATTAAACGTTGGACCATAAAATTTTGCCGCTGTTTGCGTATAATAACGAATTTTTGGAGCAAGAGTCCAGCCAGATAAAATAGGCTGGTAATAAGTAAATTCCACCATATGAGAATTCATACTCCAGCTATCTGCTGCATATCTGTAGTCAAGGTGAGCAGATCCTTCTGTCCAGGGGATGAATTGTACAAATCTTAACATTGGTAAGAAGACGGCTCTAGTCCCTGGCTTCTTTTGTCGTGCTCCACCCACGCCATCTACAAAAAGACCAGGATTGGGTGTTGCACCTGAAGGAAAATAGACGAACTGCGACCGGGACGACACAGAAGCTGGATTGCCGTTAAAAATAACAGCTCTGTATTGATCATCCCTCTTTAAATTGTAATATTGGAACTCCGTGCTTATTTGCACATAATTATATTTCGATAGATTCTGCAGAAGACTTAAATAGTATTTCTGATTGGTTTTAGAGCCATTCTTGCGTCCTAAATAACCTGCAGCTGTGTTCTGCAAAACTGCACCACTCTGTGTAGGTTTAATTGTTTCTTGGGCCACACCTCCGCTTGCTTGGAGTACGGTATTATTCTTATTAAAGTTCCACAGCCCATTAAAGCTGATTCCGGGAACGACTGTGTCATTTTCAGTCGCGTAATAGAGATTAAATCCATATACGGCATCTGTGGCCTTATAGTTTGTAGAAAAACTAATTGTACTTAGCTCGTCTTGAATCGTGGCGCCAGATCTTCCATCGATTAAACGGGTCGGGTCGGGCGTAAAGAGCTCTGGAAAAAATTGTGGCACCACAGAGGGTACGCTTGCTCCACTCATGGAGTCTTTTTGTACTTCCAGTTGGAATTCGAAATCTTTCACGGGCACTAACAAAAGGGCTTGCCACACATCGATGTCCATGCGCCTACCATCTTCAGCATATCGTGTGTATTTAATATCATTCTTTATGCCTGAATACCACGGCGCGGTGCTTTCTGCTGCGGACACAGGTGTTTGTGGAACGCCACCGTTCAGATTGTGAAGATACTTTTGTTGTAATTGGGATCCAACTTGGTTGGATTCAGCTTGAGCAATCCCAGGAATTGCAAGGGCCGCTGTCGTTAAGGATGTTAGCATTGTTTTAGATAATATAGAAGCCATCAGTCAGCTCGCCTTTTTTTGTTATTATTCACGATTTACAGCATAAACTTTAATGAAGCCGTTATGGGCACATACCAGTGTTGTTTATTGTCAGCATATGTCACAGATCTGGCAGGCAATGGAAATGGAAACGGATTCGTAGGTGTAAATGCTGGGATTTGAACTGTTGAGCCGCCACCACGTTGCGCATACCGCAGGCCTATGCTTAAGCTTAAGGCTAAACGCTTAGTAAATGCGTAATCAGTTCCAGCGCTTATTTCAAAATTAATTAGAGTAGAGCTTTTGGCTAATCTATATTTCCCAATAAACTGATCTTTATCAGCATAGAAGCCATTGAAAGGATGATGACCATATATCTTTGCATTTGCTGAGCCTTGTTTTGTTAAGCCCATGTTTGCACCAAAAAACGGTTTCCATGAGCTTTGAAAATCTAGGTAATGGCGAGCTCCTAATGCAAAGCCATAATTATCTCGATGTTGGAATCTGAAGCTGTAATCGCCTACTAGAAATTTACCTGTGCCACGTTGACGGTTCATACCGATACGGCCGTATATTTCCGTATCCCAACCTATAACATAACCCGCCTCAACACCATAGCCATAACCATTGCGATCAGATTCAGCAAAGCCAAAATTTACAGGGGATCGATAAACGTTTTCTTTCAGGTTGACCGGTATGGATGTTTGAGTCAAAGGATCAATTCCAGCTGTAATGATTTTGCTATCTGGCTGCCTAAAGCCCAGGGCATAATTTCCTAAATTCACGTTGAACGGCTTAAAAGTAAATGTGCCTGGGGCATAAGCTTCTGCTGATAGGGGACTCGCCCCCAAGAGTGAGATCAACGTCGAGCCGACGAAAAAACCACGAGATAGACGTATGAATTTCAATGGCATGAGTATAGTGCCTTCCCTTTAATTATGACTTTTTTTTGCTTTATGTATTTTTATCAAAAATATAGAAATTATTAACCTTTGTAAACAAGAATACTAAAATTCAAACTAACGTTAAATAAATCTCTTTTAATCCAATCCCTTCTGATTTATCCTGCTTCCATGATCAATAAAAATAAAAAATTATTTTCATACGACTTTAAGGTTATGGGGTGCCCCAGCAACATAAAGTTATATTGTGACCACAAAAAAGAATTTACCCAAGTAAAACTTGCGTTGCTTCAAGAGCTTCGCCGATTGGATCATTATTATACCAACTACTCCAATGACAGTTTTACGGCACAAATGAACAGCACAGCGGGATCATTTCAAGGCATTGCAGTGGATCCAGAAACAGCCGGTTTGCTTGACTATGCCCAACAATGCTACTTGCACAGCGGCGGTTTATTTGACATCACAGCCGGAACGCTGCGCAAAGCATGGAATTATCAAGCGGCTCAACCAAGGCTTCCCACACAAGACGAAATTAATCCCCTTATGGCTGCAGTAGGTTGGGATAAGGTTGTGTGGAATAGACCTCATTTGCAATTGACTGTGCCGGGCATGGTTCTTGATTTTGGCGGTGTTGTCAAAGAATATGCAGCGGATGTGGCGGCAGGAATTTGCTACAAGCATGGGATAAATCATGGATTCATTAATCTGAGCGGCGACATAAGACTACTTGGTCCGCATGCGGATGGCACGCCCTGGAGTATGGCAATTCGAAACCCAGTCAATCCGTCTGAAGACATCGCGGTGGCCTACCTTCATTCAGGAGCCATTGTAACCAGTGGAAATTATGAACGCTGTATCACAGTAGATGGCAAGCGCTATAGTCATATCCTTAATCCCAAAACCGGATGGCCAGTGATGGATGCGTTTCCCTCGGTATCCATAATGGGAGATCATTGCCTGGTGGCGGGAAGCGCTGCCACCATAGCGTCCCTAAAAACGCCAAGCGAAGCGCTGGAATGGCTCAATGAGTTGGGACTGCCTTACGTTTGCGTGGATCAAGATGGGGCGTTGCATAGAAATTGTTAAGATGGCTTTGTCTACATCAAAATGACTATTAGTATTGATGTTAATGACTGCTTAGCACAGCTATATTTACGCTTTTTATAAATTAATCATGGCTGGAGCATAGAAAATGTAATATACTTATACTGTTAGAATAAATTATAGGCGAGCTTATGCTTATTACAATATTGTTCATATCATTTATAGGCCTTATTGCTTCGCAATATAAAAAGCGCCCGCGTCATCAGGGGCCGGTTAGTCATAATTTTGATGGTATCAAGTTTATGAATCCTGTGAAAACTTCGACTACTACCTTATGGAGTGTTATTCGTTGGCGGTTGACGGGTGATCATTCTGTCTGGCCTAAGGAGATTATTCCGGCTGCTAACCACCCTATTCCATTGCCTACGGATGAGCATATGGTGGTGACGTTTGTGAATCATGCCAGTAGTCTGATACAAACGGGCGAGCTTAATATTTTGACTGATCCCCAGTACAATAATCGAGCTAGCCCCGTGATCTGGGCAGGGCCTACGCGGGTGCATGAGGCGGGGATTGCTTATGAGAAGTTGCCAAAGATTGATGTGGTTATCATATCTCATGATCACTATGACCATATGGATAAGGAGACTCTTCTGAAGCTGAAAAGAGATCATGATCCTCTGTTTCTAGCGGGGTTGGGTAATGATGATCATTTTAGGTCTTTTGGCATAACTGAGAAGGTGCAGACTTTGGACTGGTGGCAAACCATAGATTTAGGACATGCTAAATTCTCCTTGGTTCCAGCTCAACATTTTTCTGGGCGGTGGATTAACGATCGCAACATGACCTTATGGGGTAGCTTTATCGTCCACGTTGAAGATGCCAAAGTGTTTTTTGCCGGCGATACGGGTTACGGTCCACACTTTAAGGAAATACAGGAACGTTTCGGCGCCATGGATCTGGCTATGTTGCCTATTGGCTCCTATGAGCCTCGTTGGTTTATGCAGCATGTGCACTTTAATCCTGAGGATGCGGTGAAGGCACACTTGGATCTTAAATCCCGGCAAAGTTATGGTATTCACTTTCAAACATTCCAGATGAGTGACGAGCCCTATGAGCAGCCTGCCATTGATCTGGAGGTAGCAAAAACCAAACATGGAATTCCTACACATGCTTTTGTGGCCCCCGATTTTGGACAGAGTTTTTTGGTTCCCAAGAAATCAACATAACCCCACCCTGAATCACATTATCGCATAACAGCTATGCTGATTTAGCATTGTGCTCATTTTAATAAAAAATGTATAAATAACATGCTCATAGGTGGATTCACGCCCATGACATGAAATATTACAGAGAAATAGTTATTAAAATGAAGAAGTTAGTTTATACATTATTAGTTTCCACGGCTTTGGCAACATCTTCCCTTTCAGGGGTTTATGCTGGTGACGTAACCACTTTGGATGAAGTTCAGCGTTCGCTTGATCGTTCAAGCGTGGCGTCTCGCCTTTCTTCCGAGCAAAAGCATCTCTCGAACAAAGTAAGCATGGATCAGAACATTAAGAGTTCTGTGCCAGGGAAGAGGGTTAATTTTCTACCCGAAGAAGCGGATGAAGCCGTTCTGTTTGCAGATCTGGCGTATAAACAGTTTAAATCTAAATTTAACGCGGATGAAAAAACCCAATATAGTAATTTACTGACACACCTGCAATCCAATGGCTGGAAAGGCTTTAAGAGCTTTAACGGCACCACCGGACACAGCATATTGCCTTTAGGGGCGGAAAAAGAGACGGAAATTGGTTTGTTGGCTAAAAAGGACCACAAACTAATGGTCGCACTGCGTGGTACTGATGTGGTAGCAGACTTGGTGACTGATTTGCATGTGCTCAATGGCTGGGGTGAAAAATCCAGGTTCTCGGGCGCGGGTGTACATGCTGGCATCAACAAAGTATTTAAGTCATATATGGAAGAACTGACTGCTCCGTTTTTAGCTTCACTGAAAGAAGGTGTGACGCAAGTTACAGTTTGCGGTCATAGCTTAGGCGGCGGTCTGGCGCAACTCACAGCCTTACACTTGAAGCAATATGCCTACTCCATGGGCTATAACATTGAATGCAAAGTGGCTTCATTCAACTCACCGCGGGTTGGCAGTAAAAATTTTGCTGAACTGGTCAACAATATTCTTGGCGAAGAAAATATTGCCATATTCCATTCTGAAGGCGACATCGTCCATAGAATTTTATTGGGTGTTCTTGGCTTTAAGCATGCGGGAATGAAAATTATGGTTCAAGGCGGTTCCTGGTGGAATAAGGCTGCAGACCATTCGCTCTCCGTATTCAAAAATGGAGCGGCGGGTAATGCTGTGATCCAACGCAATGCTATGTCCGAGCAACCAGTGGGCATTCGAACCCAAATCAGCCAAACCACTGTTGGTAAAGCTGTGTTTGGCGCGGCTCGATACATTAAAGATAACGCACTTAACCCAGCCAAAAAGGTTATTAAGGAATCTGTAACTAGCGTGAAAACAAGTATAGCTAGCCAGCTGACTATTAAAAAGCAGACAGAGCAACCTGCTAACGATCAAGGTATCCGCGCACAAATTCGTAGCAAAGTTAATTCTGCTATCAATTATGTGAAAGAAGCAGTTCCTCAAATGGCTAATAAGGCTAAGGAATCCTTCGTCGCTGGTTTTCAGAAAATTCGCAGCGGTATTGCTGGGTTCTTTGGGCTGTAAGGATTGCAGGTAAAAAAAAGGGATGTGGAAACACATCCCTTCGTTTCTTTTAGCGGCAATTTTTACTTACCTGTATTATCTTGGTTTACCTCTTCAATGACATCATCTAGGTGAGGAGCTACATTAAGCTTAAACTCTCGCACAGGCATAGGTGGTACTGAAAGTACAAGTGCGGCGTTAGTATCTTTAAGTAATTTTTCGCTAATATGTTTACGAATGCTTAAATCAAATATTGGTGTAAACTTAAGACATGGAAGCACATATTCGTAACGAGAAGCACTTGCCTCTAACTGTTTAAAGTATTTTGCAAGATCTATTTTATCATCAAACAAAGGTCCTGCTTTCATCTGATCTTCTTTCTCTTGAACTTCCATTTTCCTCAGATCAAACTTGCTCACACAGCTATGAGACATGCGATAAACATTACCCTCAAATTCCTTTTCTGATGTATAAACAGAATTACATTTAGAGCATTGCATTTGAGTCATAGCTGTACCTAAAGATTCAGCATAAGCTGCATCATCACTGGCATTCGCCAAGCTTGTTGTGCCTGCTAATAGTGTTAGTACTAAAGTGGTCTTCTTAATCATCGTTATCTCCTAAAATATATTAAATTAAACATTGCTTACATATGACATATAGGCATGGGTATGTGGGTTGTCAAGGAGTAAATAGTAAATTTATTTATTATGTCGCTTGGTCAGTATGCTTCTTATTACAAAGAGCCCATAAATATGAATTAATTCCTAAATTTATTGACTAGATTTATCAAATGCTATAAATACATTCATGTTAATAGCGAAAGGTTTGTTTATGAGAAATGTTATTCTACTTTTATCCTTGGTCGTTTTTATGGCGCCTACTAAGTCCCATGCGTCCGATGATGGGCTGTTTATCAAGGAGCTCAAAAAAGGTACTAATCAGGGTGTTGAACTTTTGAGTAATGAGGAATACCAGAAACGAATTCCTGCTGCCTTACGCTCTGCCCTTCAGCTCCCGTAAACAAAGCATACAATTATTGACCCCACCAGTTTGCTTTCATTTACGCCGAATGGAATTAAAAAACGATTCCACGAAGTGGACGTGGGCGAGTATAAACTATTGGATAGCAAGAACTTTGCCGACACACCGTTTTTAGCAACAGATAGTATCGTTGAGTGTGTTGGTGTGCGCATCGTTCTGCTTGGTAGAAGAGTCGGTCTCATGCATGTGAATTTTAAGTCTTTTGATACACAAAAATTCTCTCGATTCATTTCTAATTTTCCTCTGAAAATACGCGCTGAATGCAAAGTTAGCCTTGTTTGTGCTATACCAAGTGTTTTGCTTGCGGATGTCTATAACACTCTTGTTACCGGCGGATTTACGGTTGAATCGTCCTATGTGTCCCCCATACTTGGCATATTTAAGGATAGGCCCGGTAGCGAGACTCTTCAATGCTATCCATATGAAGCGCAAGGCCTGAATTCGTCAGACGTGAAGCGTCTTAAGCTTCTGCTTCAAGAAAAGGGGCATGAGGAATTCTTGGCTGAATTTCAGAAAAGTTACAAAAGTTCAACCAAACTGATGGAGCGACCCAGGGCTTTGATCTTGAATGTACAGACGGGTGAATCATGCCAGGTTTTCGAAAAGGGTTGCTACTACGGCAATGGAAGAATTCTCGTGTATATGAATCAATATTACCATACCATTCTCGCGTCAGGAATTCCTGGATTTGGTCATGAAGTATGTATGCGAGAATTGCTCAATGAATATCTGGCTAGAGTCCGTAATATCAGGAAAGAGTATGAGTAAACACTAGTCTGAGAGCAGATGGCCTATCTTATAGGCATTTATTTATAAAGCCGGCTCATAATTTGAGCGACGCAGGCTGGTTTGGGGGCGTCTTTTAATTCTATGGTTGCATCGGTTGTTAATTGAACCCCTCCTTCAATTTTTTCTACTTGGGCTATGGTTACGCTGAGGCGGATGAGGGAGCCCACGGGGACAGGGGAGATAAAGCGCACTTTATTGCAACCATAATTTAATCCCATGGATACGTTTTCGAACTTGATAATTTCTTGCATGAGAATGGGGATAAGTGACAAGGTTAAGTATCCGTGAGCGATCGTCACGCCAAAAGGACCTGATGCGGCTTTGACTGGATCCACGTGGATCCATTGATGATCACCAGTGGCGTCAGCAAAAAGATCAACTGCAGACTGTTCAATCACCTTATACGAACTGTAGCCAGCATGGGTACCCACCATGGTCTCGAGCATGGACAAATCTTTCACAACTAGCATCATCTTATCTCCCTTTATCCGTTCCTATGCCTTTTTCAGAAAACACGTTTTCAGCACGATGGTCGATTTTCCCTGACGGCACTCTACTTCTTCTTCATCGTCTGTTAGACGAATGCCCTTGATAACAGTGCCTCGTTTCAGGGTGATTGAGGAGCCTTTGACTTTGAGGTCTTTAATTAACGAGACCGAGTCTCCGTCTTGTAAGATCGTACCGTTGCTGTCTTTTACGTCCATCTATGTTTTCCTATAACAATAAACCTATGGCCTACAGAATGTTCTATCTCCACTATACTACAGTCTGGTGTATTTTGTGATGAGAAGTTTTGAACTTAGAAATAAATTCTTATCAACAAATCATCAAATATAAATTAATCTTTTTGTGAGATCATATGATATGACAATAGTTTAACTTTTGTTTCTATTAATGATAATGCGGTGAGGGTTCATTGTGTTAAACGAGCATATAAATCTTATCAATTCCTTATTGATTACACATTTTGGTGTGGATCAAGCTGATTATATGGAAACATTGTATGCCGGACTTACTTCAATAAAAGTCTATAAAGTAACGGTTAAAGAGAAATCTTATGTTTTTAAATTCAGACATGTCTGTGATTTGAAAGAACGTCAAGATGAGCGTTTGGCTATGAACATCGCTGCGCAAAGGGATATTGCACCCAAAATTCTTTATGAGAATTATGATGATGGGATAATAGTTACAGATTACCTGGATTCGCCACTACTTTCTGAGCTTGTTCCCCTTTCTTATGAAAACCTAAAATTATTGGCTGAATCCATACGCAAGATTCATGAAGGTCCCGTCTTTAACCGAACGCATTCCATTTTAGATATAACAATGGGTGTGATTCAAAATCTTAAAGTCCACAGGCCCTCAATTGTAGGGCAAGCCATCAAGGTCTTTCATAAAATAGAACATGAAATGAGAGATCTTTCCATACTTAAGCCTTGTCATAATGATCTCAATCCTAACAACATACTTTTTACTAGAGAAGGCATCAGAATAATTGATTGGGAGGCAGCTGGTCAAAGTGATCCCTTTTATGATTTAGCTTGCCCTATCATGACATATGAAATGGATGAGTCACAGGAAAGGACTTTTCTATCTAGCTATTTTAAAAGACAGCCTACAGAAGATGAGATCCATAAGCTCGCTTTATTCAAACGATGCCATCTCATTTTTTATGGCTGTTTTTATCTGTTCTATGAAACCCAGATTAAGGGCAAATCACTACTCAGTGAGGTTGATATCGCAGAGCTAAAAGATCCGATTGTTCGCAGCATGGAGTTGAACATCGAGCTTCTCGAGGACGACCGAGAGGTTCAAAAATATGCGCATGATCTGTTACGAAAAGCTGTGGAATGGGATGTTGTTAATTCTTAGTATTAACTCGCACCATCAACACAACGTGCCTCCCCGGCCTTGAGCCGGGGTCCAGCACAATAAGTGGAGCGGTAGCGACTCTTTATATTCTACTCGGAACTGCTGCGCAGCACTTGTTGCGCTGGATCCCGGCTCAAGGCCGGGAAGAAACGGGGGTGTTGTAGTATCAGTTACACGATGTAAATAGTAGTACCCTACTCCTCAAACGCCTCTTCCCATGTACCGCGGGTGGCGGCTTTGGAATATTCGGTTGCCCGGTTTTCGAAGAAGTTTGTGTGCTCTACACCGTTTAAAATAGCATCCAGCCATGGTAGTGGATTTTTATGGGTATGATAAATGGGTTGTAGTTCCAGTTGAGTTAAACGTCTGTCGGCGATGTAACGGATGTACTTCTTTACTTCTTCTGATGTGAGGCCTTCAATGGGTCCCATTTCAAAGGCCAGATCGATGAAGGCATCTTCGTGTTCAATAATGGTGTTACAAGCCGCATAGAGCTCGTTTTCAAATTCTTTGGTTCGAATGCCGGGATTCTCGCTTAAGAACGTGTGGAACAGCTTAATGATCGATTGCATATGCAATGTCTCGTCGCGGACCGACCAGGACACAATCTGTCCCATGCCCTTCATTTTGTTAAAGCGCGGGAAGTTCATCAAAATCGCAAAGCTGGCGAACAGTTGCAAGCCTTCGGTGAAAGCTCCGAAAACCGCCAGAGTTTTGGCGATATCGGCTTTGGTTTCTGTGCCGAATTGCTGCATGTAGTCGTACTTATCCTTCATTTCCTTATAACGAAGGAAGGCTGTGTATTCAGCCTCGGGCATGCCGATGGTGTCCAAAAGATGCGAGTACGCCGCAATATGGATGGTTTCCATATTGGAAAAGGCTGCCAGCATCATCTGCACTTCTGTTGGCTTGAAAACACGGGAGTAATGCTTCATGTAACAGTTGTTCACCTCAATATCTGCTTGGGTAAAGAACCTGAAGATTTGTGTTAGCAAGTTGCGCTCAGAAGGCGACAGCTTGTTATGCCAGCATTGCACGTCATCGGCCAAAGGTACTTCTTCGGGTAGCCAATGGATCTGTTGCTGTGTCAGCCAAGCATCATAACACCAGGGATAGCGGAATGGTTTGTATACGTGATGTTCATCCAAAAGCGTTAGTTTTTTTGTATTTATTGACATGCTAGACACTCCTCATAATCTGTTTGGCTAGATGCCATGGGTACAAAAGTCACATCTGTATTGCTCTTCGGAACTTCCTCTTCGGTCTTACCCATGCTTCTGCTTTGACTTGCAACGATTTCAGCGCGCTGCACTGATTTTGATCGCAAGTAGTACATGCTCTTTACACCCTTTTTCCAAGCTTGGAAATGGATTTGATGCAAGTCTCGCTTGTGAATGTCCGATGGGATAAAGACGTTCAGCGACTGTGCTTGACTGATATAAGGCGTCCTGTCGGCCGCATGCTCTACCACCCAGCGCTGATCAATCTCAAGGGCTGTCTTAAAGATGTCCTTTTCATCATCACTCAAAAAGTCCAAATGCTGAACGGAGCCATTGTTAACCGTCACGGAAGACCATGAATCTTCATCGTTACGACCATATTTCTCTAGGGTGGCTTCCAGATGTTTGTTTCTCACGTTGAACGAGCCGGACAAGGTCTTATGCGTGTAGCTGTTGGCCGCAATGGGCTCAATGCCTGGCGATGCTCCGCCACAAAGAGTCGAGATGGATGCGGTTGGCGCAATGGCCGTCTTATTGGAAAAACGCTCTTCAAAGCCAAAATCAGCCGCATCCGGACAAGATCCGCGTTCTTTGGCAAGAACCTTTGACGCCGCATCCACACCTTTTTGAATGTGCTGGAACATCTGCTTGTTCCAAACCTTGGCCATGACGGACTCAAAAGGAATATTGCTTGCCTGTAAGAACGAATGGAAACCCATCACACCCAAGCCCACGCTGCGCTCACGCATGGCGGAATACTTGGCGTTGGCCATAGAGTCTGGCGCCTTGTTGATGAAATCTTCCAAAACGTTATCGAGGAAGCGCATGATGTCTTCCAGGAACTCCGTGTTGCCCTTCCACTGGTGATAGTACTCTAGGTTTACGGACGACAAACAACAAACGGCTGTGCGCATCTTACCTAAATGGTCGATGCCGGTGGGAAGGGTGATTTCGCTGCACAGGTTCGACATTTTCACAGGTAGACCTGCAAGCTTATGGTGCTCCGGAATGGCTCTGTTCACATGATCTATGAAGATGATGTAAGGCTCACCGGTTTCCACACGAGCAGTTAAAAGCCTTATCCACAAGGCACGAGCCGATACGGTACGTATGACCACATTGTCCTTAGGACTGGTCAGCGCCCACTCTTCGTTATTTTCCACCGCCCGCATAAAGGCGTCCGAGACCAACACCCCGTGGTGTAAGTTAGGAGTCTTACGGTTGGGATCGCCGCCCGTTGGCCTGCGTAGCTCGATAAATTCTTCAATTTCAGGATGTGAGATGGGCAGGTAAACAGCCGCATTGCCACGACGCAAAGATCCCTGGCTGATGGCCAACGTCAACGTATCCATCACGCGAATGAATGGAATCACGCCGCTGGTCTTGCCGTTGGCCGAAATCTTTTCACCGATGGAACGCAAATTGCCCCAATAACTGCCAATACCGCCACCTCTGGCTGCTAGCCAAACGTTTTCTGTCCAAATGTTCACGATGCCTTCTAAGCTGTCTTGTGCCTCGTTGAGGAAGCATGAGATGGGCAGACCACGGCTAGTGCCGCCATTGGTGAGAATAGGTGTGGCCGGCATGAACCATAACTGGCTCATATAATCATAAATACGCTGTGCATGCGCCGTGTTGTCGCCATAATAACTGGCAACGCGAGCGAAGAGGTCTTGATAAGACTCGCCGGGCATCAGATATCGATCTTCAAGGGTTGCCTTACCATACGCCGTGATAAGTTCGTCACGACTACGATTAGTCGTCACTGGAGAGCCGCCTTGTAGTTGCACCGTATTTAACATCTGTCTTCCGTCTCCATCCAGATTCCTGGACTCTTGTTGCACAAATTTTGAGGGGAGAATCCCCTATTGACTAACGACACTTGTCGCAGCCACGTCTTCCGGCATATATTTAATATGTTGTTTTTATTGGGAATTGACCCAGAATCACACAGTCTGCACATAAACACAATGAAGACTTTACAATTCCTAGTGACACATTATCGGAGCGTCACCCACCCGTTTCTCCAGAGTATAAATTCTAGACGATTTGGTCAAGATATCATACGTGCAAAAATGAGATGTTTTTGACAAAAGGTTGTTTTACACACATAAAAAAATTTCGTGCATTCTGGGGCAAGCTGTGCAACAGTCCATGAGGGATTTTTAGAATAAGAAGAAAAATGATCCGTATCCTTGCTCTGCTTAGCTTTTTCACAATCGGTGGCCTACAGGCCAGTTTTGTACCTGAAGAAATTAGACTCGGGTATCTGAAACACGACATCAAAGGATTCGACCTTTGCAGGCGGGACGAAAAAGGATATGACGTCAATGCGGAGCTGTTATGGGCAAGCCCTAAAAACGAAGTTTTTCTGTTTCTCTACTCCCCCCGGCCACATTTGGGATTCAGTATCAACACCGAAGGCGGAACAAATCAATTCTACGCAGGCCTCACATGGCGGTATGATTTCCTGCAATACCTGTTTTTAGAGGGCGGTTTTGGCGGTGAATATAACACGGGCCGAACAAATACCGCTAGCTCACGTAAAAAAGCCATCGGTGCTAAAGTTATGTTTCATGAGAGTATCAGTTTAGGCGTTCAAGTGGCAGCGCAGCATTCAATTTCCATTTACCTGGATCATACGTCTAATGCGTCTTTGGCTAAGTATAACCCAGGCCTTACGGACTTAGGTTTGAGGTATGGGTATCGGTTTTGAGGATCCCTAAAATAGACAAAATCTCAAGGTTTAGATTAACCCACTCCATTATTTTTATGTTTGCGGAAATGAATGGGGAGTTCATCATTAAAACTAGCCCAAGCCCTTCTATTCTATGCGTAAACGGATTCCTTCCATATCTGCCGTATGAGGATCAACAAATGCGTTTGTCCTTGTCAATTGAGCAGTAGCGATTTCAAAATCAGACCAGTCAATTGAGGAAACGTACTTCTGAGCGAAATCCATTGTCCTTATGAGGGGTTCGCAGAGAGAATTATGGCTCAAGGCCTTTAATGCAGACAAATAATTGTTGCGATATATGATAGGAATGATGATCGGATATTCATTACCCTTTACCAACTCGCAGTTCATCATGATCCTGGATAACCGGCCGTTTCCGTCCAGAAATGGATGAACTTCTCCTATAATAAACATTGCAAAGACTGCCCTTTGAAAGGGAGCCTCGAGGCTTCTCATCAGTTCAAAGCCTTTTAGAAGGGTACCAGTAACCAGATTCGGATCAACAAAAGTCGTGGCTCCTGCCCTATTAATTTTATCCTTAAATTCTCCTGGTTTTTTGTCTAGTCTGCTTGACATGACCTGTGAATGCCTAACTTTAAGAAGGTGTATAAACTCATCAAAGTGCGCGTAAGACTTTGACATTTTTTTCATTGACGAAACGATCTGATAGGTGCCTAAAATGTCATGAGCATCCTCAGGTCTTTCCGCAAATATGCGGCCATTAAAAATGATGTCACTAGCCTCTGTTACCTCAAATTCCGTACCTTCAATGAAGTTCGAGAAATATGCCTCATAAAATGCAAGATTTGTTATTGCCTGATCAGATGGGTTCAAACGTAACCTATTCTGCGGGGTCATTTTTTTTAAATCCGCATAAAGAACCTGAAAAAGATCTACTCTTCTGGGATCATAAGGCTGTCCTTGTGTGCGAGCAATGGCGGCATCAGACTCTAGCTCTGCATCTTTTGTTCCCAAAAGCGCACCTATGAGCAATTCAAGCTTACGGAATTCGTTCTCTAAATGAAGGCTTACAGATAGTGGTCTAGCTTCTTCCCTTAGTTTATTTAGCGCCTTTTCGCTACCTCCAACCAATATACCCTCAAGTCTTTCTTCAATTTCTTTTTGAGAGAGCGTCCTTGAGACTTTTCCTGTATGCTCTCGCGACATGCGCATATTTTCCAAGATGGCCCGCGCTTGAGAACTGATTTTAAGATTCCCGATAAAAGGGTAATCACTATCCAGGGCAGATGCTCCGCTTCTTGGTTTAAGGGTATAGCCAGGAAGCTCAACGACTCGTTCTCTTTTAGAGATTAAGAATACAGATCCATCTCTGCCGGGCGCATTCTCCAGGGCCGTACGGTCAGCTATGAGCCCATCTGGAAAATACAGTGAAACAATCGCCCATAAATTTTTCTTAATAATATATTCAGGAGAATCCTTTAGATTCGTTGTATATAAACGAGGACCAATCTTTCTAACGTTGCCCTTCTTGAGTTCACGAGCTATCTTACTTGCGACATCTTTGCTCGACAGAAAAACCTCCGGGAATGAATTCGAGATCATTTTTTGTTCCTTAACCACATAAAACTAGTTTGGAGGCGACATCTTTTGTCACGCAAGGTCAATTTATCGACAATTTTTGTAGTTTAACACCTCAGACTGATCAATTCAACACCTAGTTTGTGATCTGTCACAAGCTTTTGTAGAAGCCAATTAACTTGCGTCAATGTCAATGGAAACGAATACAATCTAAGACCCTATGAGCATATAAGAACAGCCTAATCCACGTAAGGATTGTCCTGAGCTTTCACTTGAATTCTTAACGGCACACCAGGTAAACCGAAATCTGCTCGTAACACATTTTGCAGGTAGCGCATATAGCTGTCGGGTACCTCTGTGGGTTTACTCACGAACAGGACGAATGTGGGGGGGCGGGTTTTAATTTGGGTCATGTATTTGAACTTGATACGACTGCGGCCTGAAACAGGTGGCGGGTGGAAGGCAATGGTTTCTTCGAGCCATTTGTTGAGTTTGGCTGTGGGAATACGTTGGTTCCAGATGTCGTACATATTAAATACTTCGTCCAACAGTTTGGGTAAGTTTTTACCCATTTTGGCCGAAATGGGGATGCATGGCACCCCTTTTATTTGGGGCAGAATGTGCGATAGCTTGTATTGCACTTCTTTTAAATATTCTTCCTTATCTGGCACCAGATCCCATTTGTTGATGGCGATGAGCAGGACGCGTCCTTCATCAATCACTTTGTTGGCGATAATGGCGTCTTGTTTGGACATGGGGGTTTCGTGATCCAGTACCAATACAACCACGTGCGCAAAATCTACGGAATGCAAGGCATCCTGTACGGATAGCTTTTCCAGCTGGGATTCAATTTTACTGCGCCTGCGGATACCTGCCGTATCAACCAACTTCATTTTTCGACCGTTGTATTCCCAATCAACTGTAATAGAATCCCGGGTTACGCCGGGCATATCTGCTGTGAGCAGTCTGTCTTCTTTGATGAGTTTGTTGATCAGTGTGGATTTTCCCACATTGGGGCGGCCAACAATGGCCAGTTGTAACGGGGCGCGTTCGTCTTCAAAAACTTTTTCAATGCCGTCATCAATGGCTTCGTCACCAAGTAAAGGTTGCAATGCTTGATACAGATCTGCCAGTCCTTCACCGTGTTCGGCGGAAATAGCGATGGCTTCACCCAGACCCAAGCCTGCTGCTTCGCCTATGACGTTATGAATTTGGCCGCGCTCTGCCTTATTAAGTAGCAGGATGACGGGTTTACGCATGCGGCGGACCATATGGGCATAGTGCTCATCCAATGGTGTAACGCCTGCAATGGCATCAATGACAAAGATTAGGATATCACAATCATCCAAGGCGCGCTTGGTTTGCACATGGATGGCAAGGGATAGCTCATCTTCTTCACCTTCATCAAGGCCGGCCGTATCCACTATATTGAAACGCAAGTCGCCTAGCTTTGCTGGGTGCTCACGCCGATCGCGGGTCACACCCGGTAAGTCATGGACCAGCGCTAAACGTTTACCCACGAGGCGGTTGAACAATGTGGATTTGCCCACATTGGGGCGGCCGATAATTGCAACTTTCTTACTCATAAATCATAACTCCAAACCCTAAACCACGCCGTCTCTCCCCTGCCCTGAGCCGGGGATTGCATGTACTAGTTGATAACGCTAGTAGTCTTATTTAAATGCACTGAAAGTCCCAGCCTCATTTATTACGTAGACAACTCCATCTGCCACTACCGGCGCCAACAGATATTTGCCCGGAATTCTATGCTCAGCTGTTTTTTCGCCTGTGGTTGCGTCCAGCGCTAATAAGGTTCCATAGGATGCAACTAGGTATAGCCTTGATCCAGCAAGTACGGGACCGTTCCAAACAATGCGTCCTTTATTCTTCGCTTCGTCTTGCCACGTGGGTAATTCTTTTGCCCAGCGAATCAAGCCTTTTTTCGCGTCTAAACAAACGATCTGGTTTTCGTTGGTCAGCATAAACAATGAGTCACCCACCACCATTGGCGTTTGTGCTCCCCCGAATTCATGCTGCCATAGCACATCACCGGTTCGTAAGTCATAGGCAGAAGAGCGTCCTGCTTGGCTGACCACATAGGCAATGCCATCCTTAATGACAGGTTTAGCACGAATATGAGGCATGCCGGCAAAAGAATCTGTTCGGTGAGCTGACGCCAAGCTATCGGTCCACAACTGCAAACCATTTTCAGCTTGAAGTGCAAAAACTTCGCCAGAAGAATAAGGCGCAACCACAACGTTTTGATGAACGGAAGGCGTACATCCACCAAGAAGACCCGCAGATTCACTTAAACCAGCGTGGGTCCACAGTAATTGCCCTGTATCTTCCGCATAGGCGTGCATTTCGTTGTTAAGAGACACCACGTATACTCTTCCGCCTGCTACTGTAGGCGCACTTCTTAAGGGGCTATTGGTTTTGGCCATCCACAGAGGCTTGCCTGCTTTGATGTCCAGCGCAAACAATTCAGCAAAAGGTGTGGTCACAAATAATTTACCATCATTGTATGCAACGCCGCCGCCGAGAATTGCGTCTTGCTTCTTTTCCGGCTTGATGAATATAGCCCAATTGAACTTACCCGTATCCACATCGTACGCTCTTACATAGCTGTCTGGTGTGTAAAATATAATCAGATTTTCAGCAACGATTGGTTCACAAAGCAATCTTTGATTCGACGCTGATTTTATGCCCAGTTTTGATTCCCACAAAAGGTTCAGCTCAGCCGCAGCCTGCGCGTGCGGCATAGCATGGGATGCATTATGTCCGGCTTGGTGCCACTCTTTGATTTGTTCTGCTGCAGGCAATACTACAGGCCCAGCGTCCTTGTCTGGTTTAAGGATTGCCACATCATCTGTCAATAAAACAGTTTCGCGCTTGCCTTTAACAGGGATTTCTTTTTTAGATTTAGCAATCCCCATTTCCTCTAGCTTGTCACAGCCCGTAACCAGAAAAGGAAGCAACATCAGAACCATATAACGCTTCATAGTAATCCTCTTATTTTGTTGGCGGTAGTGTTTGCAGCATAGCTTTTGCGCGCAGCTGAACACCTTGTGTAGCATGTTCACTCTTTTTCAGTTCCTCAAATATGGATCTTGCTTGTTCGATTTCACCATTTTTGAGTGCAACTAATGCTGTCAGTTCAGCTGTGGTGTCTGGCCACATATTGATGCCAGTGGATGTTTCTTGCAACAACTTAGCCAATTCCTTGGTATCGCCAGAATCCATTTCCGCCATTACCAAGAAAACAATTGCCAGATTGCGGTATTTACGATCAATAGACTTGTTGGCAATGATGTCGCGGTAGATTGCCACAGCCTGTGGGCGGGTTTGTGGATTATCAACCAAAACGGATGCGCTTACAAAGCGAGCCATCATGCCATAGCTACTGCTATCCTCAGATAGAACCTTGAGCTTTTCTAAAGCTTCCGTTTGTTGGTCTTTACCAAGCAACGTAATTGCTGACGTATATTTTTCGGACAGCTCTTCCTGGTTTTTAAGACTGGCGTAATCCCAGTATACATAACCGGCAACGCCTAATATGATTGCCAAGATGCCGGCAATAAAGAAAACACCATAGTCTTTCCAAATTTTCTCAAAGCGCTCCCACTTCAGTTGTTCCTCAACATCATGGAGAAGCTCATCTACTCGATTGTCCATTGCAAAATTCCTCTTCATTTAATAGCAATTCAAAATACCTACCATCATTGAAATAGTAAAGAGAAATTAACGGGGGACGTGATAATACAGTTAAAAATCACGGCTATATTTGTCTTGTTTTTGTTCAATCCAAAAAAGGCTGATTTAAGGGGGATCATGGCTAGCGGTGACACCAATGTGCCAATGCTATGTATTAGGTTTGGCGGTTTATAGAAAGCTGAGATGAATATGAGCTTCATCTCAGCTTAGTATGTGCGTAAAATCTTAACCAGTAAATTGTCCGGATAGGGTTGAAGAATCAGCGAGCGTTGTTATATTAAGGTCGCCCAAGCATGAAACATTTACGTTTTGAAGTGTAATCGATCCTCCGACTCCTCCATCAAACTTAATCACGGTATCATTTCCGCTATACACGAATTGGGTGTGAGCTGTCAAAATAGCCATAGTAGTGCCAACAAAGGTTAATATGTCACTGGCAACGTTGAAGTCTGTGATCTTATCAAACCCTTGGGCAATAAGCTTGTTATTGGTTGATAGAGCGACGGAGGTAATAAAATTATCGCAACCCGATCCTCCCGACATCAGATCATTTCCAAAAGTAATTGAGTTGTTGAAATGATCCGCTACACGTAAGTGTCCACCGACCGTAGACACCGATAGCGTGGTATCCAACAAAGTATAATCTAGGCAGTCCCCGAGAATCAAATCATTACCACCCCCACCGAAGATATTGTCATCCCCCATACTTTGAGTGAAGTTAATGATAGATGTAACCACTGTTGCACCGACTCCCACAGC
Source organism: Alphaproteobacteria bacterium (assembly GCA_041738135.1). Lineage (GTDB taxonomy): Bacteria > Pseudomonadota > Alphaproteobacteria > JAGOMX01 > JAGOMX01 > JAGOMX01. The sequence continues at coordinate 32,791 of JBGSQK010000018.1, read as the reverse complement.
TGTTCCTTGGGTAAGCACAAGTTCCGTGGATAAAGTATCGCCCACAATTTTGTCGTTTCCATCGCCTCCAGATAATTGATCTTTCCCGTAAGTAACGATAGTGCCGTCAACCACATAAACGGATAAGGCAGTACCCCCGTTGAGAGCAGTAGCAGTTCCTCCAATGGCTTCGTTAAAATAGGATTTGGTATCGCCATAAATCGTGTCATTGCCAGCATCGCCTGATATGACATCATTGCCCAACGTGGTGATTAGTGGTAAATGAGACTCTAGTCCTGGTAATAGATTAAATCCTACCCAGTCTAGCACTTTGGCTACACTTCCGGCGCCATCAGCATATGCACTGCCACCCACTGCATTATGGGAATTGTCCCGGCCATCACCAAAAACGATGTCATTCCCTTTTCCGCCAGATATATGATCATGCCCATATATTATAAATTCATTGGTGGTAGAGAAGTTACTTGTTGCTTGCCCACCATTCTTTGCGGTTGCAACTCCGAATGCAGCTTCATTTGCCACAACACTTACGTCACCATTTACAATGTCATTACCATCTCCAGCGTTAATATGATCATGCCCAAATATAAATGCGTTGTTATTGGTTATGAATGTAGCGGTGGCTTGGGCATTTACTCCATTAGCAATGGCTGTAGCTCCCGGGGTCGTTCCAGGAGCCAGAACGAACCCTTGGGTAAGATCCGCATCACCATTGATCCTATCATTGCCGCCACCCCCATATATGACATCGTTACCAAAAACCAGCTGCGCACCGGTTAATTCGAATTGCATAGTTTGTTGCTGACCAGCACCAGTACTTGCTGTTTGAAAAATAACCTGATTTTCAATGCTACCTGAGTCACCACACATTAAGTCGTCCCCAGTGCCGCCATACATGGTATCATTTCCGAACCCAGTGGCAGGAATAGTAAAGACGACATTCTGAGTTGTAAAGCTAGAGGGGTTAAAGAAAAGAAAAATGGGCACTTGGCTTACACTATCGCCTTGATCACCATACATTTTGGCCGATCCTAAGACACTTATCATACAGTCATCGCCCAAGCCTCCGATAAGAGTGGAGCCCGAGCTCGATGCAACCAGAATCGAGTCCTTTCCTGCCCCTGAATTAATAGTCGAGTTGACGGCATAGCCTATATAAATAGAATCATCTCCATCGCCGGAAGAAATCTCTGCATTTTTTGCAATGAGTATTGCTATCAGATCACTATCATCGCTACCGTTCAGTAAACCCTTAACATATAATTCAAAGATATTCATTTTACTTCTCCCTATAGACCAAACTGTTGACCAAACCTTCTATCAAATAATATTAATCTTAACTTCCATCATTAGTCTCTATTTCTATCCTCTAGCAAAAAGGTTAATTTTTCGTTAATATTGACAATTAAATTTTCTTGCTATCGTGAGTTGTTCATTGCCCGCTATCGGTTAGATGCCTGATAACACAGACTGAAAAAAAACTTGCTCAGATATTACTTGACGCAAGTCAGAATGATTCTTATATTTAAAACATGGACATTACGTTGAAGCTTTTTACATCCTCATTTAATTTTGCGCGCTAGCAGCGCATACATATTCCTATTCCCACACATCATTGAACATTTATAGAAGTCACCCAAAGGGGTGGCACTGAATTCATTTTTTTACGAGGTATATTATGTCGATCAGACTGCTACAAAGTATTTTTTTAATTGTTGGCACTGCCATTGGTGCTGGCATCTTGGCGCTACCTATATCCACGGTTTCTTGTGGATTTTGGGGCTCAGTTTTGGGTTTAACGATCACCTGGCTGTTTATGACAGTGGCGGCTTTTAACATGATCAAGGCAAGACTTTGTTTTGAAGGTGATGTGGATTTATCCACGATGACCACGCAATTGTTAGGCAAATGGGCCAATGCTATTGTGGAGTTTTGCTACTTGGCTCTGCTGATGGCATTGGTTTCCATGTATATTACGGTGGGATCGGCCTGGGTTATGGAATTACTTGGCCGCTACGCAGATTTTGAGATTTCTGCGCAAGCAGCTCAGGTGGGCTTTACCTTTGTGATTGCCAGCGTTATCTATAGTGGCCTTGGCAATCTGGTCAATATTAATCAGTTCATCACGGCGGCTAAGCTTTTCTTCCTGGTGATGATTATCGTGATCAGTGTTCCTGAAGTACAAGAGATCAATTTAGAAACCTATAATTTAACAGAGATTCCAGCTACTTTCAGTATGTTGCTCACAACTTTCGGCTTCTCAATTGTTTTGCCTTCGCTGGTAGGGTATCTGAACAATGATAAGAAAAAACTGTATGCTGCTTTGCTGACCGGCAGCATTGTTATTCTGCTGGCATACCTCGCTTGGGAATTGATTGCCTTTGGGGTTATCGGAGCTGATGGCAATGGACTTGCCAAGATAGCTCTCAGTCAGGATAGGGGCACGGAAGTTATTAATACACTGACGAGTTTGGTTAAAGATCCATCTTTTAAGACATATGGATTTGGAATTATGCTGACAGCGGTACTGACTTCATTCTTGGGCGTGGGGCATTGTCTCTTCAGCTATCTGAAAGACTCATTGCCTATCGCTAACCCAACAAAAAAATCCATGTTAGCAATCGTTTTAGGATTTGTGACACCTGTGGTGATCATCAACCTTTACCCTTCTGGGATTTCATCAATCTTGAGCTTTGCCGGTATCTTCGTTGCTGCCATCTTGGGCATATTACCTACCGCTATGGTTCTATCCACAGAATACGGCAAACGACGTACGCCAATAAGGTTGGTTGAAAAAGTAATGGCGATGATGAGCCTGGTCTTCTTCGGTGGGATCATTGTCAGCGAATTGTGGCGGACTTTAGGTTAACAATTGAGGGGCTCGTTGAAGCCCCTCATTTCAATTACCACGTAGCTTGGTTAAACCTTTGCGTATTCTTTGAAAGAACGATAAAGGCGGAGCTGCCATAACCACAGCCTCATTTGCATTTGGCTGCAAATGGACGGAGCCCCAGTTGCCATATGCCCCTTCTCTTTCTAGCCGCTCTTCTTCTTCGGCTTGTTGTAATGCTATTCGCAGCCTGCCGCTTTTTGTATCACTGTCATTGAATTCTAGATTGGTGTCCTCAGCATACGCCATATGAGCGGTTAGCATCAGAGTAAGTAAAAATGTTATTTTTATCATCTTGTTCTCCAATTTAAGTTACGTTCATACAAGCAGAAATCAGCCTGGGTGAACCATGTCCTCCGGTTTTACCCAACGATCAAAGTCATCCTCAGTTACTAGATCCAGTTCCCGGGCTGCCACACGGAGGCTGGATCCGTCGTTGTAAGCCTTTTTAGCAATCTTTGCGGCATTGTCGTAACCGATATGGGGATTCAAAGCGGTCACCAGCATGAGGGAGTCATATAAAGACTGACGTATTTTGTTCTCATTGGCTTTTACACCGTCAATGCAGCGAGTTCTGAAGCTATTGCAGCCATCGGCTAGCAATTGGATGGATTGCAGAACGTTAAAGATGATAACCGGTTTAAAAACGTTCAGTTCCAGATGGCTGTGGGAATCGGCAATGGAGACGGTTACGTTGTTTCCCATCACTTGCGCGCAAATCATAGTAAGGGACTCCACCTGGGTGGGATTGACTTTTCCTGGCATAATGGAAGAGCCAGGTTCATTAGCGGGCAGCTCCAGCTCGCCCAGGCCGCAACGAGGTCCTGATCCTAGCAGGCGAATGTCATTGGCAATCTTCATTAATGCCACAGCGCACGTATTCAAGGCTCCTGAAAGCTCGACCATGGCGTTATGGGCGGCCAGAACTTCAAACTTGTTGTCCGCAGCCACAAACGGCAGGCCGGTCAATGCCGAAACTTCGATGGCAAACTTCTTATCGAAATCGGGCTTGGTATTCAGGCCCGTCCCCACAGCTGTACCGCCCTGTGCAAGTCTGTATAAACGCGGCAGTGTTTTTTGCAGTTGCTCAACACAATATTTCACTTGTGTGGCATAGCCTGAAAATTCTTGGCCCAATGTAAGTGGGGTTGCATCTTGCAGGTGTGTGCGTCCTATTTTAACAATGGACGAAAATTCCTTTTCTTTTTTCCACAATGCCATGTGCAGCTTTTCTAAAGCGGGTATCAGATGTGTATGAACCTGCTCTGCCGCTGCAATGTGCATCACGGTGGGAAAGCTGTCGTTGGATGATTGTCCTCGATTTACATGGTCATTGGGGTGAACGGGGTTTTTTGAACCTATGACGCCACCCAAAATTTCGATGGCTCTATTGGAGATCACCTCGTTGGCATTCATGTTCGTTTGTGTGCCTGATCCGGTCTGCCAAATGACGAGGGGAAAATGGTCATCCAGCTTGCCATCGATTACCTCTTGTGCCGCTTGCTTAATGGCCGTGCCGATGGATTGATCTAGATCATCTAAGTTCAGGTTTGCAGCGGCTGCCGCATATTTTTGCTGGCCAAAAGCACGAATTAAGGCTTTGGGCATTTTCTCGGTGCCAATGGGAAAGTTTTCGATGGATCTTTGCGTTTGAGCGCCCCAATAGCGGTTTGCCTCAACTGCAACCTCGCCCATGGTGTCTGATTCCATACGTGTTTTGACCATTGTTTTTTTCTCCACGAGTTATTATTATTGCCGCATGTTATCACTTCTCAAACTAATTTTACAGACTTCTGTTAATTTCTTGCTACCGCCAAGATGTTTGCTGTGCTATGAGCGCACCACTGATCCGCACAATGTGTGTGCGGTTTGTTGGCAGGGGCTTACGTTTATCTCGAATCCATTATGTGTGTGTTGCGGTTATCCTTTTGATTATGGAATTGAGGGTGAACTTTCTTGTGCTCCTTGCCTTGATAAGCCACCGACATATGACCGCATGCGAAGTGCGGTGGTTTATAATGATGTGAGCCGTCATCTTGTTTTGTGTTTTAAGCATGGAGATATGTTGCAGCTAGCAAAACTGCTATCCCGCTGGATGGTCAATGCGGGTAATGAAATGATTGAACGAGCTGATGTCATCATTCCTGTCCCCTTACATCGTTTACGTCTTATATGGCGGCAGTATAATCAGGCAGCCATATTGTGTAATCAGATTACTCATATAACAGGGAAACATCGTCTTAACGAAATTCTGGTGCGCTCAAGGTATACGCCTTCCCAGGGGAAAAAAACTTACAAAGATCGTCTTAAAAATGTAAAGTCGGCCATAGAAGTGAATTCTAAATATACAGACTCTATCAAAGGAAAGAATGTGTTGTTAATTGATGACGTATTTACCACTGGAGCGACCGTTGAGGAATGCTGTCGTATACTGAAAAAAGCTGGCGCTCGGAATGTGGATGTGCTGACTTTTGCCCGAGTTGTGAAAGGTGCTATCTGATGTTTATGGATAAAGCCATTGAGCAAGCTTTGCTTGCCAAAAGCAAGGGAGACGTTCCCATTGGGGCAGTGGTTGTATTTGAGAATAAGGTGATAGGTGCAGCTGGCAATGAAACTGTTCAAAGCAATGATCCAACAGCCCATGCGGAAATGTTGGTTTTAAGACAGGCGGCACAAAGATTGGGTTCCGCAAGATTGATTGATTGCGATCTTTACGTAACTTTGGAGCCTTGCCCTATGTGTGCGCAAGCCATATGTTTTGCGAGAATTCGTCGGTTATATTATGGGGCCTTTGACACCAAAGGTGGAGGCGTTGACCATGGGCCTCAGATTTTTGAGCAATCAACTTGTAACCATAAGCCGGATGTGTTTAGTGGGTTCCAGGAGCAAGAATGCTCGATGATGCTTAAGGATTTTTTTGCTGAGAAGAGGTGATAGTTTACCGCTTCCCTATAAATCGACATTTTAGTAAGCACTCACCAACTCCCGTCCCAGAGCATCATAAGCGTAGCGTTACTGCGTGGAATCCAGAACAAAAGTGTAAACGCATGCGAGCTCGATCGTACTTTAATACGGAGCCCGTATGCGCTCGCGCACATCCGCTGGACCCCTTCGCTTCCTCCGCTTGCGGAGGCGCGCTCTAGATGACGAGGCTTTGGTGAGTGGTTACCATTTATTTATAACTTGGAACAAAGTAAAAGGGGCCGTCCAGAAGGACGGCCCCTTTTTGTTTTATAAGTCGACTTATTTACCGCCGATTATCTTTTCACCCTTTAGGAGTGGTACTAGTTTACCTTCACGATAGAACTGTGTATATAGATCGGCACGAGCAGCATCACTTTCGGCAAGCTCACGACCTTCTACGATGTCACGTGGATTATCGATCATTCTTGATAGGTTATATGCATTTGAACAACCAAAATCTGGCTCTCCTTCGGGCCAGACATTACGTCCCACGTTATAGTTCCAACCGTCACACACGATGGGGATCAACTTCGTCTGATCAACAGCGACGGTAAGGGTATGACCCGCACCAGCTGTGGGTGAATCTTGAGATACCACCGCAATCGATTGAAGCGGAACACCATTATGTCGCAGACGCTTTATAAGGCATTCGACTCGGTCTTTTAATGGGCTTTTGCGATTATGTGAAGCCACATCATGGGTCATGATCCTTGCGGTAATTGTAGCGCCACCATCAGTTGACCGCACCAAACGAGTCAATTGATCACCTTGAGACCTAGTCAAATGAATCTGACCATCCTTGTAGTGAAAATCTTCCTGCTGAGTACTTGTTTCAGCTTTGGGAAACCAAGGCATCCAAGGACGGGCTTGGTTGGTCCTAAAATCGCTTTCAAGCCCGTTACATCCCGCTAGAACTACGGGAATCGCAAGAATTATGGATAGTTGTTTTAATGTTTTCATGATCATCCCCTTATTCTGTGTAGAAACCAGCATCGCCGACAAGATTGGCTTCTAAATTTTGACCCAAATCTTCAGGTCTATTAGAAGTCATATTATCTGCACTGCTTGCTTGGTCGTTTGTAGGTATTAGCGACTCTCCACTGCTGGCTAGAGGCTGCTCAAATACAGTCGCATTTGCTGAACCCATGTCACCAGTTGCAGCTATATTTTGGGTCATTACAAATTGCTGACATTCTCTAGGCTTGGTGATAACTCGATTCAAACGTTGCCCTAGGATCATGCCCAAATGAGTTGCTGGACGCAAATCGTCAAGAGGTGATGCCAAATCACGTTTTTTAACAGGGCTTACCAAGAATGGTGTTACGATAATAACCAGTTCTGTTTCATTCCGTTGGAATTTAGTGGAGCGGAATAAAGCACCCAAAACTGGGATATCAGCTAGACCAGGGAAATCGTTAATAGTGGCCTGTGTGGTTCTTGCTAGCAAACCAGCAATGGCCATACTTTCGCCACTTCCCATTTCAACTGAAGTTTCAGCTCTTCTTACTTTAAGAGATGGAACCACAGCTGACTCGCCATTAGGTAGCGATGTTCTAAGTGATTGTACAAAATCTAGCTCACTGACTTCTGGTCTTACCCGCAGATTAATCTGATTCCCAGATAAAATAGTAGGCGTAAAGTCTAGGCTGATACCAAACTGTTTGAACTCAATGGTAACGTTCTGCTGTTGTGGAACAGGAAAAGGAAACTCACCACCAAGCAGAACTTTAGCTGTTTCACCAGAAAGAGCCATCAGGTTTGGTTCAGCAAGAACCGTCGCCAATCCTTCTTGGTTTAAAGCGTCTAGCAAGCCAATGATACTAAAATGGCTGCCATCCACACCTCTTATACCAAATGTGTTCAATGGTGGTGGGCCTGCTGCTCTGCCAAAGTTTCCAATACGATCTAAACCACCAGCAACTGCAGGAGCGAAGTTATTTAACGTATCACGTGCTCCCGTTAGAAGTCCAAAAGTAACTGTTCCAACCTTTGCCTTCACACCCAAGCTTATATCGAGCTGCTTTAAAACCGTCCGGTTCACTTCGGCAACCTTAACTTGAATATAAACTTGGGTTGGTGAAGAAATTTCCATGTTGTTTACAACAGTGTCATTCTCACCAAGATACCTGGTCGCCATATTTACGATATCCTTGGAGACTCTGGTACCTGTTACGGCACCTTCCAGAATAATACCGGTAGGTGTAGACACTACAGTTATATCTTCATTAGGATATGATTTATTGATCGCATTCTTCAATGAACCAACGTTGTATGTAACCTGCACATCCAAGTTCAGCGTATTTTTTCCGTCTTTGCTGTTCGCATAAATTGATGTAATGCCTGGCTTCTTACCATATACATAAGCAACGCCAGGACTGTTAATAGATACATCTGCCACGTCAGGATTAGAAACGAATATTTCTGTAATACCCTTATCTAATTTAACAAGTTCAGCGGTATGCCTCTCAATTGTTAGATGACGTTTAACAAATTTAGATGGCACATCAGAACTCGCAGTCTTAGCCGGCGCCCCTGATTTCTTATCTGCGCTTTCGGGGGGCGCAGATTTAGCTGCTGCCGGAGAGGCTGCTGCTGTAGGTGCTTTTGTGGCAACAGTTGCTGCTGGCACTGTAGTGGTGGTCGTTGTTGATGTCGCCGCTGGCGCTGTTGTCGCCGTGGGCGCTGTTGTCGTTGTCGACGTTGACGCTGTTGCTCCTGCAACCGGCGCTGGCGTTACAACTGCTTTCTCTCCAGTGGTAGACGTATCCGCTTGCGTAAATGCATCATACGTAAGACCTAAGATCATCCCTAAGGATAACAAGCCCACCTTCATTTTGAAGGATTTCATCTTTCTTGCGGCTGAATAGCTCACCATATTGCCCCCAATTAGCTTTCTGTTTTTATTAATTTTTCATTTGAACTTTTTGTACATCACTACCACGAACCATTGTAATAACATCTTCTACTGGCTTTTCTTTTTCTTCCTGTTCAGGAGCACCATTCTCATCAGAAGTCATACTGTGAAGACTGATGACTGGACTTCCCTCCCGCAGTGCCGCAGCTAACAATTCAGCTTGCTTTGGCGAAACTTGCAAAGTTATGCTCTGAGCCTTAGGCTTTGCTGTATCTTCTGCTTCGTTAGGATCGAGATTTCCATTTATTTCAAGAACTTTAACTTTGCGAACAACTGTGTTGGCTATGTACCCTTGAGAACTTTTATCTTTACTTGCGACGATAACATCCACATAGTCCTCAGGAAGAACCTTTCCGCTCACATTTGATCGATTATCGAGCGGGATTGTAAAGGCTCTTTGATTGTCTCCTATCATAGCCGAAAGATAGCCCTTATCACCTGCCACATTTGCTTTTAAAATAGGCTCGCCGGATGTGACGTGCTGCTTTATCATTGAGCCCACCATTTCTTCCGCCAATTGTTTATTATTCTCGGTAATGTATGAAGCCTGTAAAGTAGAAGTAGGCCATTCTTGCCAACGAAAGCTGCTTTTGTCTAAACGCGTTCCAACATTAAGATCACTGGATGCAACCATAATTTTAGTCACATTAGCAGTTGTTTCTGATCCGCCACGTAGTATGTACCTAGTACCGACAGCGACAGCAACAGACACCACCAGTGCCAACGTAATTATAAAGAGATCGCGAGCTTTCATTTGCTTCATCCATTTATTAAAGCCACCCATACCACACCTGCAAAAATAGCAACTGCATAGGGCACCATATTTTTTTTGTTTACTATATTTCCCGTAGTTAACCCAAATTTAACTACAATTTTAGATAACATCAATTCTCTAATAAATGCAAGTGGGTTTTTATGAAATAGATATATTAAAGCAAGCACTCCTCCCGATATAGTTACTAAAGCTATGAATTGAAAGGTATTTATTTCTGACATCCACAAGGAACAAGCGGCCATTAATTTTGCATCCCCTGCACCTAATACACGAAATGAGAATAGTACGAATCCAAAAATCAAAACCAGGGCAAATCCTATACTAGGCTCTATCAGGATGCTGACGGGAGACCCCATAAGTATAAATACGATTGATTTCAATAGGTAACCACCAATTATTAAGAGTACCAACCAATTTGGTATCCTATAAAAAAGAAAGTCATTGATGGCTGCATATAAGCAAAGGGGTATTAAAAAGATTTCCATAAGTAGCATTTGGTTCTATCCATTTTACAATAACTCTAACTCACCCCTAAGCATCCTTACAAGCAATAGATTCGCTTGCGTTCATTCTTTAATTATGGTCTAAATTCAGAAAATAACCTTACAGGGAGGACTAACATCATGAAAAAAACAATTCTTTTATTGATACCGGCTTTATTATCAGCTTGTTCTTCTCATAAAGAAGATATGGCAGAAGCATACGCTGACAGCGATAAGCTGAGCGCTGCTCATAATCCTAACGCCATGTTACGCATCGCAGAATCCATGCGTAATGCCGGAAACTATGAGATGGCGATAAAGTCCTACGACCAAGCCATACAATTAGACCCCACCATGACGAGCGCCTACATAGGACTCAGTTACTGCCTAAGAAAAACAGGCCGTTTTGATGCCGCCATACAAACGCTTAATGGCGTTCCCATCGATATGAAGAATACCCAGTGGTATAAAGAGTTGGGTAGTATTCATACGGCTAGTTTCAAACCAAAGAAATGTGTGGATGCGTACCAAAAGGCTTATGAGGGTGACCCTAAGGACGTCGCTGCCATGAATGGTATGGGCGTTTGTTATGATTTGATGGGGCAACATAATGAAGCGCAGAAATGGTACAATACCGCCCTCGCACTTACACCAGCTAATAACATGTTAAAGTCAAATTTGGGTTTATCTTTGGCTCTCTCCAATAAGACTCAGGAAGCCATCAATGTACTAACACCTGTTGTTGAAGGAGGTGATTCAACTTCAAGAGACAGACAAAACTTAGCTATCGCTTATGGTCTATCGGGTGACTTGGATCAAGCTGTCAAATACTTCTCGCAGGATCTAGACCAAAGTCAGGTGCGAACCAATCTGGCATTCCTGCATAAACTGGCAAGCTCGCAACACCTTACGCCTGAACAAAAAGCGGCCAGCGTTATGACAGGACATTCTTTTGCATCGAATCTGGTGGCTGAAAACACGGGTGCGGCTGCGCAAACAAATCCACAGCCGGAGATTTCCTCGTCCGTTGATGCTATTTCTAAGGATTCGCACGTTATCATTCAGCCTTTGCCTATCGCTGAGCCCGATGAACATATCGCCATAAAAGATATTCATCCCGTAAATTATGACGAACCTGAAACCAAGCCTGAAGAGATGAAAATACCTGAAAAAGAAGTATCATCTAATTTGCCTAAGAAAAAAACAAAGCCTGTGACGAAAGTGAAAAAGGCTGAAAAGAAGCCTAAGGTTGCAGCCAAGGAAGCAAAGATTACACCGGTTAAAAAGCAGTCTTCTGAAAAAAAATTGCCGGCTAAAAAGGCTGTGAAAGACTAAAGGCATTGATAGGGAAGTTTTATTCTTTTTTAATCAATCCATTGCATTACATTACGCAGTGTGAAATAACAATCTATGAGTCTAAATTAGGGGATTTAAATGGATAAACAAAAAGCTTTAGAAGCCGCATTAAGTCAAATCGAACGCTCGTTTGGTAAAGGTTCGGTAATGAAACTGGGCCAAAGGGAAATCGTTGAAGAAGATACCATTTCAACAGGATCCATCAGTTTGGATATCGCTTTGGGTATTGGCGGTGTGCCAAAGGGTCGTATCATAGAAGTTTATGGTCCTGAAAGTTCTGGTAAAACAACCCTGACGCTTCACATGATTGCCGAAGCACAAAAAGCCGGCGGAGTTGCCGCTTTCGTTGACGCTGAACACGCGCTTGATCCTATCTATGCACGTAAATTGGGTGTTAACATTGATGAGCTCATCATTGCTCAACCGGATACAGGTGAACAAGCTCTTGAAATCGCAGATACTTTGGTTCGCTCCGGTGGTGTTGATATTCTGGTGATCGACAGCGTAGCTGCGCTTGTGCCAAAGGCTGAGCTGGAAGGCGACATGGGCGACTCGCACATGGGTTTGCAAGCACGCCTGATGAGTCAGGCTTTGCGCAAACTAACCGGATCCATTTCCAAAACAAAATGTACGGTTGTTTTCATTAACCAGATTCGCCAGAAGATTGGCGTTATGTTTGGTAACCCTGAAACAACCACAGGCGGTAATGCATTGAAGTTTTATGCCTCCATTCGTCTGGACATCCGCCGCATTGGTGCGCTGAAAGATCGTGAAGAAATCGTCGGTAACCAAACGCGCGTCAAAGTGGTTAAGAACAAAATGGCCCCTCCATTCAAGGTTGTTGAGTTCGACATTATGTACGGCGAAGGCATTTCCAAGACCGGTGAAATTATTGATCTGGGCGTAAAAGCAGGTGTTGTTGAAAAGGCTGGTTCTTGGTATTCTTATGGCAATCAAAGGATTGGTCAGGGTAAAGAAAACACCCGAACATTCTTGAAGGAAAATCCTGCAATTGCTGATGAAATTGAAGCAGCAATTCGTTCTCAATCTAGCAATGTCGCACGTGACATGATGATTGGCGATGATGTGGAATCTCCGAGCGAGGATGTTGCTGCATAAGGTAAGCTTGAATGGAAACCACGTCAGAATTAAGAACACATTTCCTAGACTATTTTGCAAGGCACGACCATAAGGTCGTGCCTTCGTCTTCATTGGTCCCTCAAAATGACCCCACGCTCATGTTCACAGCCGCAGGTATGGTTCAATTCAAGAACGTCTTTACGGGTCTTGAAACGCGCGATTATAAAAAAGCCGCCTCTAGCCAGAAATGTGTGCGCGCTGGTGGCAAGCACAATGACCTGGAAAATGTGGGTCATACGGCCCGGCACCATACGTTCTTTGAAATGCTCGGCAATTTTTCTTTTGGCGACTATTTTAAGGATGTGGCCATTGAACTGGCGTGGACGCTTTTTACCAAAGAATTTATGATTCCTAAAGAAAAGCTATTGGTTACCGTTTATTCAGAAGATGAAGAGGCCGCGGGCTTATGGCGTAAAATTGCCGGCATTTCCGACGATCGAATTATCCGCATAGCCACCACAGACAATTTCTGGTCCATGGGCGAGACTGGCCCTTGCGGCCCTTGCTCCGAAATATTTTATGACCACGGCAGTCACATTCCAGGAGGTCCTCCAGGCAGCCCCGATGAAGACGGTGATCGTTTTGTGGAGTTGTGGAACCTGGTTTTCATGCAGTATGAAATCCCGGAAGCCGGCGCCAAGATGATTGCATTGCCCAAGCCCTCCATTGATACGGGCAGTGGGCTTGAACGCGTGGCTGCTGTGATGCAAGGGGTTCACAATAATTATGACATTGATCTGTTCCGCAACCTAATTCATGCATCACAAAACGCCATCGGCCGGGAAGCACGTACGCCTGAAGAAATTGTTTCGCACCGGGTTATTGCCGATCACATGCGCTCGTCCTGTTTCCTCATAGCTGATGGCGTTATGCCTTCCAACGAGGGGCGCGGCTATGTGTTAAGGCGTATCATGCGCCGCGGCATGCGGCATGCACATATTCTGGGATGTGAAACTCCCTTAATGTATAAGCTGGTCCCAGCCCTGGTTAAAGAAATGGGTGCGGCATTTCCTGAGCTTGCTCAACAAGAATCACTTCTAACAGAAGTCCTCGACATAGAAGAAACCCGATTCAAGCAAACCTTGGACAGGGGCTTAAGGTTACTAAATGATGAAACCGCAAAGCTTGCCGATAGCCAATCCTTGCCAGGCGAAATAGCCTTCAAACTCTACGACACTTTCGGTTTTCCACTGGATCTGACAGAAGATGTGCTCAAAGCTGAAGGACGTACTGTTGACACAGCAGGTTTCCAAAAAGCTATGGATAAACAAAAAGCTGACGCTAGAGCATCATGGTCAGGCTCCGGTGACTCCAAGCAAGAGACAGTTTGGTTTGAACTCATGGACCTTCATGGCTCCACCGAATTCTTGGGCTATTCCAGCACACATGCGGAAGGAAGCATCCTCGCCATAGTAAAGGACGGTAAAGCCGTTCAATCAGCCTCTAAGGGCGAAAAAGTGGCCATCCTTACCAATCAAACTCCATTCTATGCCGAATCGGGCGGACAAATGGGTGACACGGGGCTTTTATCTACCGATAAAATGACTTTCTCGGTATCTGATACCCTGCACAAGGTTAAAAACTTGATTGTCCATGTGGGTGAGGTTATTGACGGCACACTATCATTGGGTGATACCGTTAATATGCAAGCTGACGAAGCTAGACGCAATCAGTTGCGCGCCAATCACTCTGCCACGCACCTATTGCATGCGACTTTGCGGCATCAAGTGGGCACACATATTGTGCAAAAAGGTTCGCTTGTGGCTCCCGATCGTTTGCGTTTTGACTATAGTCACAACTCGCCGTTGACCTCAGAGCAGATTAAAAGCATCGAAGATGAAGTCAATGCACGAGTAAGACTTAATACAGATGTTCGTACACGTCTGATGACGTCGGAGATAGCGCAGCAAACGGGCGCCATGGCTCTTTTTGGTGAGAAATACGAAGGCGAAGTTCGCGTCGTATCCATGGGAGGACCTTTTGAAAAAGCCCTCAATCCGGAAAAAGAATATTCTCTAGAGCTTTGTGGCGGCACCCATGTAACACGGACAGGTGACATCGGATTGTTTAAGATCTTGTCCGATACTGGTATTGCTTCAGGCATTCGCCGTATAGAAGCACTTACAGGCCATGCAGCTATTGAGTATATACAAACCAGAGAACAACAACTAACCACCGGCGCAGAGCTCTTAAAAAGTTCTCCTGAGCATCTGGCTGAGAAAATCGATACCCTAATTCAGGACAAAAAGAAGCTTGAAAAAGATATCAAAACGCTTCAACAAAAAATGGCCTCTGGCGCAAAAGGATCGGAAGAGCTTTCTGTTCAGGAATTCGGTGGTGTTAAGTTCTTGCATCGCGCACTAGAGGACGTTCCAGCCAACGATCTTAAACCCATTGCAGATCAACTTAAAAAGCAGATTGGCTCCGGTGTCATTATGCTAACATCCGTCATAGATGGTAAAGTCTCGGTAGTGATCAGCGTGACTCAAGATAAATCGAGCCTAATCAACGCCGTTGATCTGGTAAAAATAGCTGCCGAAGCCCTGGGCGGTAAAGGTGGTGGTGGCAGACCTGACATGGCTCAAGCCGGTGGGGTACTTCCTGATAATATCGATGAGGCTGAGAAATTGGTGACGGCAGCTATATCTGAGTTACAAAAGTAGACCAATTTTCACAGCAGGAATGTTAGTGTATATCCATGACTAACTCAGCCCCTCAAACATGGTATCTTTATATGATCCGTTGTAATGATGGATCCCTCTATACGGGTATTACCCTGGACTTGATCAGACGATTTTGCGAGCATCAAGAACAAGGACCTAAGTGCGCCAAATACCTTAGGGGTAAACAGCCAATGGAGCTTGTCTATAATGCCAAATTTGATTGTAAACAAGATGCTCTGCGTGCTGAGATTAGAATCAAAAAACTCTCAAAATTGCAGAAAGAATTATTGGTAAGAACATAACAAACGCGGGTTCATATAAATCTAGATTCTTAATTCATTGGTAACCTTTAATAAGTAAAATTTATTTACAACTGTAGATTACTCCCCAGAAGGGGTTAGTTAGGGAAGAAAAATGAGCAAATACTTTCAACATCTTTTAGTTTTGACTGCCACTGTCATTATTAGTTATGAGGTTGCGGCACAATCCGACTCAGTCGTCACTCAATGTCTGACCAACTGTGATACTCCTGATGAGGAAGTCAAAATTACACAGGCTTGCGAAACTCAGTTTCCTGAGCTCTATAAGGATACTGAAACCGTAAATGCACGAAATGCCGCTTTGGTTGAATGTAAAGACACGTTAAAGACTGCTTGCAAAAATAGTTGCAATGAACTTCGAGAGATGCTGAATAAAAAGTACGAAGAAACTGCAGCAAAAAAAGCTAAGGAAGGCATAACAGCTAAAACAAAATTCTTTGGGGCAAATGGAGGCGCAGCCATAGGGGCTGCGGCTAAAGAAAATACAGTCCCGCAGCAATAATCTTCAAAATACGATGAGAGTTTTGAAGACCCTTATCCTTAGTGCAAAACTGATCTAAAAAGCTTCCGGCGCTGGGCTCACAACTGTCAGGCCAGAAACATCTGATATTTCATAGACAGCAAGACCTCTTTGCACTGTGCCATCGGGGTAAAGTCTGAATATTCCATCTATACCCTGAAAACCTCTTGGTTGAGTTAAGTCTTGGCTAAAGAAGCCTTGTTGGGATCCTTTGGTTCTGGCAATTAGGGAAATCATAGATATGGCATCATAGGCCAACGTTGCCAGCCGAGGGGGTTGTTGACCATAGCTGGAAGTATACTTTTTTATAAATTGTTGTCTCAAAGAAATGGGGGAGGCAGAAAACCAACTGCCGTTTAGGCTTTTGTCATTGTAAACGTCAGGACTATCCCATTGGCCCGTTCCCAAAAACTTAACCTTACTAGCGTCTACCTCATTGGCCAGTAAAGAAGCAACGATAATGCGCAACTGTTGTCCACCTTCTGGTATAAGCACGGCTTGGCTTCCCGATTGCTTTAACTCAGTTGCTTGTTGCTTTAAATCCATGGCACCGGGTTTGTAAGCGCCCAAAGTTCTTAACTGAACTCCCGCAGATCTAGCCGCATTTTCAGCTTGCATGCCGATTGCCTTACCCGATTCATTGTTAGGAGCCAAGAGGCTGATCTGGTTGATACCTTTGCTTTGTGCGACCGTAAACAATCTTTTCATTTGCTGTTCCGGCATATACCCCAACGCATAAACGTTTTGATTGGCAACGGATTGATTGTTTGAAAACGTTAGGACAGGGACTTGATGCATAGAAGCAACTCTGGCTACAGCAATAGCTTCATTGGAAAATAGGGGGCCAACGATTATTTTTGCACCCTCACGAATAACCTTATCGGCGGCTCGCGCAGCGCCTTCAGGATTGCCTTGCGTATCTTCAGATATAAGCTCCACGTGGTCTGGCGCATTCTCGAAAAGGCTCATTTGCGCCGCATTCAACATAGCGTTTCCTAAATGAGCCTGTTGCCCTGTTAATGGCAACAATATTGCTACCTTAGTGGTCGGCACCTGGCTTCCAGGGAGGAATTCTTGTGATGCTTGAGCGGGTAAGTGCTTAGAAACGATCGGCCCTCCAGAGGGTTCTCCCACACCTATTTGCGTTGGTCCGTCACGTCCGGATTGACATCCTGTTAATATCAGGATAAGGGTTGAAAAGAGAATTGATCTCGTCGTTAATAACTTCACGAAAGCCTCCATGTAGCGTAGCACTATGTATAGAAATACAGATTTATCAGATAAAAGTAAATTGCCTTCTGGGTTGTATATTGTAGCCACCCCCATCGGCAATTTACAAGATATCACTATTCGAGCCATAGAAACACTAAAAACGGTGGACATAATTTATTGTGAAGATAAAAGGCAGTCGTCCGTACTTCTCTCGCATTACAGTATTTCCACACCGCTTTCTTCTTATCACGAGCACAATGCCGAAAAGATGAGGCCCGTCCTTTTGGAAAAACTGCAGAATGGATCGTCTATTGCCCTTATAAGTGATGCAGGCACCCCGCTTATCTCTGACCCCGGATACAAACTAGTGTCGCAATGTCACGATCTTGAAATCAAGGTAATAACTATTCCCGGCCCGTCAGCACCCATTGCGGCTTTATCTGCTTCAGGCATGCCATCAGACCATTTCTACTTTGGTGGATTTCTGCCCGCAAAGGAAACGGATAGAAGGCGTTGCCTTGAAGAAATGAAAAACTTTGGACATACCCTCATCTATTTTGAAACGCCCAATAGGTTATTAAGCACATTGGAAATTATCAAATCTTCCTTGGGTAATAGGTTGGTCTGTATCGCACGGGAGCTAACCAAAACTTTTGAAAATATTAGGCGGGGAACAGCTGACGAGCTCCTACAATATTACCAATCTGAGGGCGTTTTAAAGGGTGAGATTGTCTTGCTCATAAAAGGAGCTGAGGAAAAGCAAGAAACATTGAATCCTCATATGGATCAGGCACTGTCATGTTTACTACAGGTCATCTCAACCAAAGAGGCCAGTTCATTAGTCTCTCATTTGACAGGCATGTCGAAGAAAATTCTATATGACAGGGCCATTGAATTGCGTAGAAACGAAGATGAAGAATAAACAAAAATCCTGGCGTTTAGGTATGTTTGCCGAAACGGTCTGCATTTGGTTTTTACGTTTTAAAGGTTACCGCATCCTTGCAAGGCGTTATAAGACAAAAGTAGGGGAAATTGATATCATTGCTTCTAAATCAGGCGGGATTTTCTTTATAGAAGTTAAGGCTCGTCCAGACCTGAGAACGGGCTTAGAATGCATCTCGCCCAAGCAAAAATTACGCATTCAGCATGCGGCACAAATTTTCCTATCAAGAACTAGAAAAAAAACATTTAATCAATTACGATTTGATGTCATGGTAGTGGTGCCATGGGGGATGCCCCATCATCTTAAAGATGCGTGGCGAACTGACAAATGAGGATATGGATATGAATAATAAATTAAGTATAGTAATGATTGTTTCAACGTTGCCCTTACTTCAAGGGTGTATACCAGCGGCCATCGTCGGTGGTACGGCTTCCTTAGGTACCACGCTTGCGGAAGAGCGTAAAATTGGAGAAGTCTTATCGGATACGGAAATCCGCACATCAATTAATGCGCTTTGGCTTGATTATGACCCCAAAATATCTGAGTTGGTTGGCTTGCAAGTGCGCCAGGGTCGTGTGCTGCTGACTGGAATTATGGACACTCCGTTAAGACAAATTGATGCTGTGCGTTTAGCATGGGAAGCTCGAGGTGTTAAAGAGGTTATAGATGAAACTCGTTTGGGTAATAGCGATGTAAATTTATATGCGAAGGATTCATGGATAACCACTAAGCTTACAACTGAGATGCTATTCAATCAGGACATAAGTTCTATCAATTACAACGTTAAAACCGTTGGCGGAATTGTATATCTTATTGGTATAGCTCAAAATCAAAAAGAATTGGATAATGTTATTCAGATGGCTAGGAAAATTGATGGGGTTAAGAATGTGGTCAGCCACGTAAGGATGAAGGATGGATCAGCAGGCCAAACCACCATGTCTTACAATGCGGATAATTCCTCTTCAGTGCAGGAGGGTGAGCCCATAAGTGTTCAGCCAATTTCTACTGATTCCTACAACAGCGGCGGATTTCCAGCACCAAAGGCCATGTGATGAACTTGAAAATAGCTCTGCAAATTGACCCAATCGTTAAACTTAATCTAAAACGGGATACGAGTTTACTTTTGTCCTATGAAGCCCAAAAGAGGGGTTACTCTGTGAGCTATTATCATCCACAAGATCTATCGTATTTGACAGGTAAAGTGGTGGCTAAAGCTAGGAAGCTATCCCTGCAACATGATTTGAATGGATTCATCGTCGATGAGGGCGAGGAACATAAGTTAGATTTGAGCTCGCTGGATGTGATTTTGTTAAGACAGGATCCTCCTTTTGATATGCCTTATATTTCTAGCACCTACATGCTGGAGCAGATTTCTCATAAAACTCTTGTACTTAATAATCCTACAGGAGTCAGAAATGCAGTGGAAAAACTTCTACCACTGGAGTTTCAGGATCTGATTCCACCGACCCTTATTTCACAGAATTGGTCTGAAGTAGAAGCTTTTTGTCATCATCACGAAGAAGTTATCATCAAACCTTTGTTCGATTTCGGGGGAAATAGTGTTTTTCATGTGCGCTCCAAAGAAGGGCAATTGAAATCCTTATATCAACTGCTAACACGAAGTTACCCGGGATTGCCTTTCATCGTACAGCCATTCTTGAAGGAAGTCTTAACCGGTGACAAAAGATTGGTACTTATAGACGGAGAACTTTTGGGTGGTTATAGAAGAGTTCCACTAAAGGGCGAGGTACGCAGCAACCAATTAATGGGTGGCACGGCTGAACGGTGCGAGCTTTCTGCCCGTGATATGGAAATATGTAAAACAATCGGTCCGCGTTTGCGGGAACTGGGTTTATTTTTTGTTGGAATTGATGTAATAGGTGAGTATCTGATTGAAATTAATGTGACTTCTCCCACTGGGCTTGTTCCATTTAAGGAATTAAACGGCATCAATGGGGAAGAAATATTTTGGGACAAGGCTGAAAAAATAATAAGGAATAAGAGTCAAAATGGTAGCCAATATTACTACAGTGGCGTTTCAGGGAATCGACGTCCAACCCATTGATGTTCAAGTTCATTTTGCCCCGGGATTACCTAAATTTGTCGTGGTAGGCCTTGCGGACAAAGCGGTAGGAGAATCCCGCGAAAGAGTGGCGGCAGCCCTGCATGCCATGGGTTTAGCCTTACCTCCTCAACATATAACGGTTAACTTGTCGCCAGCAGACATACAAAAAGAGGGAAGCCATTATGACCTTCCCATAGCCCTTGCACTTCTCGTGAAACTTGGGGTTTTGCCTGAAGACCAGCTTCGGGGCTATACAGCTCTTGGCGAGTTGGCCTTAGACGGTACTATGACGGCTGTATCTGGCGCCTTGCCAGCGGCAATTGATGCGCTCGCCCGCGGGCATGGTCTGATCTGCCCTGAAGCATCGGGTGGAGAGGCTGCATGGGCCGATGGGGCAGAAGTTCTGGCGGCGCCCAATCTCATATCCATTATCAATCAC
Source organism: Alphaproteobacteria bacterium (assembly GCA_041738135.1). Lineage (GTDB taxonomy): Bacteria > Pseudomonadota > Alphaproteobacteria > JAGOMX01 > JAGOMX01 > JAGOMX01. The sequence continues at coordinate 12,108 of JBGSQK010000018.1, read as the reverse complement.
TTTAAAGGATCACAAGTTTTATCTCCACCGACACCAAGTCTTGAAATCTCGTCGACCCATAAACCAGACCTCGTTGATATAAAGGGCCAGGAGATGGCTAAACGGGCTTTGGAGGTGGCAGCGGCAGGCGGACACAATATGCTTATGTGTGGGCCTCCAGGCGCAGGGAAATCTATGTTGGCCTCTCGCTTGCCAGGGATACTGCCACCATTAAGCCCTTCTGAAGCATTAGAGGTAACGATGATCCACAGCATCGCTGGCCAACTTAAGGAAGGTAAGCTATTAAAAGATCGTCCATTCCGGGACCCTCATCATTCTGCCACGTTAGCGGCTTTAGTAGGGGGCGGTATAAGGGTGCAACCTGGAGAAGTATCACTAGCGCATTTAGGGGTGCTTTTTTTAGATGAACTACCAGAATTTGCTCGCCCAACTTTGGAAGCTTTGAGACAGCCATTAGAATCAGGACGGGCCGTCGTGGCTCGCGCCAATGCCCATGTGGTTTATCCAGCTCGAGTACAGCTTATAGCAGCTATGAACCCCTGTCGATGTGGACATATGGATGATGTAAGCCGAGCCTGTTCCAGAGCCCCTCGATGTGGGGCTGATTATCAATCGAAGATTTCAGGACCATTGCTGGATCGTATTGATATTCAAATTGATGTACCCGCGGTTACCGCCATGGACTTAGGCCTGCCACAACCTCGGGAAACCTCTATCGATGTGGCCGCGCGGGTTGCTCGCGCACGGGAACGGCAGATCAATCGCTATGCCATATACGCCAAAGATAAACTGATTCGAACGAATGCTGAGGCCGACGGTAAAATACTGGAGGAGGTGGCAGCACCGGATCCGCAAGGGAGAGAGTTACTTGGTAAGGCCTGTGAACGTTTTAAACTATCCGCACGCGGTTACCACCGTGTCCTTAAATTAGCTCGCACACTTGCCGATCTGGAAGGTAGTGAAACTGTTTGTTATCCGCATGTGGCTGAGGCATTGGCTTATAGGCGTGCTTCTATGGGGTAAATTGTCTCCGCTAACAACGCTTCAATGCCATTTGCGGAGATTACTTATGCGTTAACTATGGCACGACGCTTCACCTTAGCCGCCACCACATAAATCATGGTCGAGCCCATTATGGCACAGATGGGTATGATGCTTAAGGCATATTGGTAGGTGTGAAGATCATATACCCTCAGGTTCTCAGCGTCTAAGGTTCCTGTCCAATACAAATCCATGATCTTACCTATAGAGGTATGGAAGAACGAGCCTCCAAGCATGTTGATACAATTCAAGAACGCAACTGTTACTCCTAGATTTTGAGGAGCGACCAGATTGGAACCGGCTGCAAACACTATAACCTGATAACAGCACAGCATGCCCACTGAGAAGAAAAGGGTTGCCAATAGCCACCAATTATAAATCGTATTCAAGAATAGGATCGAGAACGCCAGAGCTATTAGTATTCCTGCCATAGACAGTACCGAATAGTCACCAACACGCTTGGCCATAGCTGCCAGCAATGGCCCTCCGAACAGCATGCCTATGAACACGAATGATACCAGTCCAGCCGCATCTCCCTTCGCAATGTCATAGGCTGTCATTAGGTACTGAACACCCCAGACATCAGCAAAACCTTCCAAAGCACCTACCATAAGCAAATTTGCCAAGGCAAGCATCCAAATAACGGGTGTGGTGAGCAGTTCTGTTAGGCAGTTCCATCGAAAGGATTGCTTGATATTAACAACGGTATTAGGTGTGCGAAGCATTAGTAGGGTGCCTAGACCAAGAATCATAGAAATTACAGCCAGGGTCAGTGCTACATATTGCCAACTGTAGGCCTCAATCAGCATGTTGACTGGCTTGCCCCCGTACACTGCTCCCATAAGTCCTACGGTGAAGGAAAAACTGATCATGCGGGCATATTGATCTTTGGGAAACCATTGTGAAACTACCTTGGAAACACTAAGGAATCCAACCGCTGAACCAGCACCGATCAAAAATCGGCTGACAACCGCAAGCCAGAAGCTTTCTGTATAGATGAACATCAGAGTAGCAACACCGCAGGTCATGGCAAAAACAAATAGTATGATTCTTACGCCATAACGGTCTAGCAGTATGGCTACAGGAATCTGCATTGCCGCATAACCATAATAGTAAAATGCCGCCAACATGCCAAAATGGCTGGCATCAATGGAAAATTGCTCCATCATTTGATTCATCATTAACCCCGGCCACAGCCTTAAGATGAATTGATACGCGAAGAATAAGACAGGAAATAGCCACATCACATAGGACATGTATTTATATTTTGAGTCAAACATAATTAACCTCATTTTGGTGAGAATTTTAAAAGTCAGAGTTGGTATATGGTTGTGAGTGTATGTATCGGCCTTAGCCGATAATAATGAGGGAGATAATTACGATGTTAAAGTTCTCGTATGTTGACATTTAGAGTCAGTTCGCCTTTTAGTTACAAAGCCCTGTCATCAGGGCTTAGTATTAATATAAGTATGGTTTGCCGATTCGTCAAGAGATAGCTATATTCTTAAACTTTAGCTGCCAATAAAGATCTCTTCACTTAAATAGCCCGTGTGCAAGGCAGAGCCTCTTATCATAGCAAATTGCGTCAAAGACACTCTCATCTTCAATTTTGCCCTATTCCCATATCAGATACCCTTGATAACTTAGTAATCAACTCATCCAATTGCTCTAGGGAAGAAAACTCGATTTGTATTTGCCCCTTATGGCCATTAATTTTGATAACCACATCGGCCTTTAAAATCGTGGACATTTGCTCTTGCAGTGAAAATATGTCTTCATCCTGACCTGCGCCAACTGTTCTTTGAACTCTAGGCGTTGAAGCTTTTTTACTAGATAGAGCTTCTGCTTGTCTCACATTCAGTTTCTTAGCAATAATCTGTTCTACCAGATTTTCGGCATTATCAGCCGTCAATAAAGCCCTTGCATGTCCTGGGGATATGAGACCTTCATGTACGTATTGTTTAATTTTATCTGATAGATTTAACAGTCGCAACGTGTTGGCTATGTGACTGCGACTTTTACCCACAAAGTCGCTTAACTTCTCTTGAGTATAGCCAAATTCCTCTATAAATTGTTGATAGCCTATGGCTTCTTCAATGGGTGACAAATCACTGCGTTGGATGTTCTCAATTAGGGTTGCTTCAAAAGCTGTTTTATCATCAAAATCTTTTATGAGAACAGGCACCTCGGTTAAACCAGCAAGGATTGAGGCTCTCAAGCGCCGTTCACCAGCGATCAATTCAAAAGAATCAAAATCGCTGCGCCTTACAACCAAAGGTTGTAAAATGCCTACTTCCTTTATGGAAGCGGCTAGTTCAGCTAGTTCTTTTTCATTGAAATCAGTTCGAGTTTGATATTTGGAAATGGTTATAGAATTTGATTCCACGTACATAAGCTTATCACTGGAATCACCTTCGATATCTGGTCCCAATAAAGCCGATAACCCTCTACCGAGCGGATTTTTCTTTGCTGATATGGTCATAATTATTTTGTATCCTTTTTAAGATTTCAGATGTTACTCGAACATACGCTTGAGAACCACTACAAGCTATATCATATAATAGAACTGGTTTGCCATGTGAGGGTGCTTCGCTTACCTTAACATTCCTTGGGATAACCGTATTAAAAACCATAGATCCTAATGTTTTACGCACATCGTCTTCAATCATTTGACAAAGAGCACTTCGTTTGTCGTGCATTGTGAGAAGTATACCTAATATATCAAGAGATGGGTTCAATGCATTTTTGATGCGCCTTACTGTTTTAATGAGGGAACTCAAGCCTTCCAAAGCAAAATATTCGCATTGCAGAGGGATTAAAACTTTATCTGCCGCGACGAAAGCATTTATGGTAAGCAATCCTAAAGCTGGTGGGCAATCGATTATTATATATTCATACTGACCTATGAGATTGGAAAAACAAGATTTAAGAATAAATTCTCTCTTATCCTGATTCACCAATTCAATTTCAGCCGCGGATAAGTCCATGGACGATTGGATAATATCTAATTTAGGTATGTTCGTTTCCAAGATAGCCTGTGAAATGTGTACATCTCCAGATAAAACTTGATAAATACCTGGCTGATTATGGCTAATCCTGTATCCTAATCCTGTGGTGGCATTACCCTGTGGGTCAAAATCGATAAGCAACGTCTTTTTTCTGACAGCAGCAAGCGTCGTCGCCACATTTACGGCTGTAGTGGTTTTGCCAACACCGCCTTTTTGATTAGCGATCGCGATTATGGTTGGGCGCAAGATCCTGTTCTCTCATTTTCATATTCTACTTATATTTTGTACCTCTAAAATGACGCCGCCGCAACCTGTTTTACTAGAATTTATCTTAATAACATAATTCCAAGATTTGCTTACTTGATCAATTTCATCCTGGTATGACTGCCCCTTCATGAATAAACACTTACTATCCTTAAATAAAAGCGGTTCGCTTAGATTCAGTAGGTCCATAAATGATGCCATGGCTCGACTCACAATAATATCAAATTTACGATTATCAATATCTTCAATTCTTGCTTCAAGAATTTCACATTCCAGATTTAGAGCTCGACGGGCTTCCCTTAAAAATACACATTTTTTCTGATCTGACTCGATAAGTGTAATGTTTTTATAGCCTTTTATGGCCAATAAAATACCGGGCAACCCCGCGCCCGTTCCTAAATCTACTATTTTGGCTTCTTTATCAGGTAAATACTCGGATAATTGTAAACAATCATGGACGTGCCTTTCCATGATATCTGTCACGGTGGCACGTCCGATGAGATTGATTTTTGCGTTCCATTTAATTAACAGTTCGCAATAAGCGGCAATCTTTTCTGATTCAGTCATATTGTTTCACGTGAAACACTTTACGTGTTCATTGAGAAGTAAAACTCTTCGTTACTCTTTGTAGTCCGAAGCTTTTCAACGAGGAACTCCATGCCATCATTTGGTCCCATGGGGTCAAGAATACGACGCAACACCCATGTTTTGGCCAATTCGTTTTTATCCAATAGGAGGTCTTCCTTACGGGTTCCTGACTTAGTGATATCGATAGATGGGAATACACGTTTGTCAGAAAGTTTTCTATCCAAAATAATTTCGCTGTTGCCAGTACCTTTAAATTCTTCAAAGATAACTTCGTCCATACGGGAACCAGTATCCACCAATGCTGTCGCAATAATGGTTAGAGACCCACCTTCCTCAATATTTCTTGCCGCGCCAAAGAAACGTTTAGGCCTTTGAAGGGCGTTGGCATCCACACCACCAGTTAAAACCTTGCCAGATGACGGGATAACTGTGTTATAGGCACGAGCAAGCCTGGTTATGGAATCGAGAAGAATAACCACATCTCGCTTGTATTCCACAAGTCTCTTAGCTTTTTCGATAACCATTTCAGCAACTTGAATATGTCTGTTTGCGGGCTCATCGAAAGTTGAACTCACTACTTCACCTTTAACAGAACGCTGCATGTCCGTAACTTCCTCAGGACGCTCGTCGATGAGCAGAACGATAAGAAACACCTCAGGATGATTATCCGTGATGGCATGGGCAATATTTTGCAGCATGACAGTCTTACCGGTTCTAGGTGGCGCTGTGATTAGTGCGCGCTGACCCTTACCTAAAGGTGCAATTATGTCAATAACACGACGAGTTAAATCTTTGTCTGTAGGGGCTTTTGATTCCAGATGAAGACGTTCATCGGGATAAAGTGGTGTCAGATTGTCAAAGTTAATTCTGTTTTTGACATTTTCAGGCGCTTCAAAGTTAATGGTGTTCACTTTAAGAAGAGCGAAGTATCTTTCACCTTCTTTTGGCGAACGAATCTGGCCTTCAACCGTATCGCCAGTTCTTAAACCAAAACGTCTGATTTGACTAGGCGATACATATATATCATCAGGGCCAGGAAGATAGTTTGCTTCAGGTGATCTTAGGAAACCAAAACCATCTTGTAGTATTTCTAAAATACCTTGTCCGAAAATCGCCACATCTTGCTCAGCGGACTTTCTCAGGATACCATAAATAATATCCTGGGTCCGAAGTGTGCTGGCGTTTTCAATTTCTAATTCTTCGGCCATACGTAAAAGTTCGGCCGGTGCTTTCTTTTTTAAATCTCGAATATTCATGACATGCTTTACCGATTGGAAATGTTGAGGGAAATGACTGTTTTTGTGAATGGCTGCTCTAAAAAGGTTTTACAACAACCATAATGACAATCACCACCATTATAACAACTGGAATCTCATTTGCAACACGAAAATACACATGGCTTATATTTCTTTCTTCGCATTTAAAGCCTTTGTACCATTTTATGTTCAGCCCATGAATGGCTGAGAGCAGCAAAACCAGTAAGAGTTTTACATGCAGCCAACCTTCCGTCCAACTTACAATGCCAGGGGTCAAAATCAAGATTATACCGAATAAGTAAGTCATGATCATGGCAGGGTTCATAATAATTCTTATGAGACGTTCTTCCATTACCAAAAGCTGATTGGACATATCTGATCCTGGTTGCGATTGCGAGTGATAGACAAACAAGCGGGGTAGATAAAACATGGCAGCCATCCAACTAATGACGCTAATAATATGGAAAGACTTTATCCATAGATAATAAGCTGAAAGATCAAACATTTCCATTATGCTGCTCTCAATGAATTACATGATAGTTGGCATCTTATTGCTAAACAAGGTTGTTGATGTTCATTTTGTACTAGAGAAGCTAATGCCTCAATAAACAATGTGTTGGCTTGCACAGTGGGTATGCGATAATACTGTGTTAGCCCTAAAGAATTTGCGTAAGTGTGGTATAAATAATCCAGTTCATATAGGGTTTCTGAATTTTCAGAAACAAAGCTTATGGGAACAATAACGATGGGGACTTTATCATTTGCTGCTCTTAAGATTTCATCTTCAGTTGAAGGCCCCAACCATTCCAAAGGCCCTACCTTGCTTTGATAGCAGATCACATAGTCTCTAATTAAAGGAAGTCCTTTTGTAACTTCATTAACTGAAAAATGTACGTGCTCTTCATATGGATCCCCTTGAGCAATATTTTTCTTTGGCAAGCCATGCGCAGAAAATAAATATCGAGCATTTTGAGGAATGTTCTGATTCTTTATCTCCTGAGATATGATAGCCATATATGATTTATTAAACAGGGAATTACTCGGATAACAACAAATTTTTCTTAAAGGGATTAAACAACCGGTTTCCTTCATAGCCTTATCCCAAGCATCAAAAAACGATCCCGTTGTGGCAAGAGAATACTGGGGGTACAAAGGGAGTAAAATTATTTCTTCTGGATTAGAATCCATAACTTGCTTTATGACGGAATCAATTAAGGGGAACCAATAACGCATGCATACGAAAACTTTATAATCTTCCCCTAATGATTTTTGAAGAGCATCTGCTTGTTTTTGAGTCTCCTCTAAAATGGGAGATCTGCCGCCTAAATGCTTATAAATATCTTGGGCTGTTGAATTTCTTCTAGTACTCACAAGTTTAGCAAGCAAATATCTGAATGGATTTATTAAATTCAGAATTGCTTTGTCGTAAAATAGGTTAAAAAGGAATGGTCTGACATTCTTGAGATTATCAGGTCCACCTAAATTAAAGATAACAACCGCTTTCATTTACAAATCCTATCCAATGTATCAAGAACTAGCTGAACGTTTTCCAAGGGGGTTTCAGGAACAATTCCGTGACCCAAATTAAATATGTAAGGTCTTTCGCCCGCTAGATAAATATGTCTTTCAATATCTTCTATCATAACTTGACCTCCCAGTACCAATAATTGTGGATCCATGGCGCCTTGAACTGCTACAAATTTTTGGAGATTTTCTACAGCCATCTTGAAATTGGTGTTGGGACCTAGCGCGACTCCGTTTACGGGGACTTTTGCTAAATACTCATTATAAGCCCTCTCCTGACCCTTATTAAAGCTTATGATGGGTATATGAGGATATGCAGCTTTAACCTGTTCCACGAGTCTTTGGTGAGGTTCTATGATCCATTCATTGATCCTGTTATAGGGAACTGCCCCTGCCCAGCTATCAAATATTTTAATAACATTAGCGCCTGCCTCAATCTGATTAATCAGATGTCTGGCTGAAATATTACTGATTAGATAGAGAAGTTGCTTAAAGGCTTGTGGCCATTTGTATCCAAAAAGCTTTGTTTTAGCAAAGGTCTTGCTGGTTTTTCCCTCGATCATATATGATGCCACTGTCCATGGGCCGCCGGCAAAACCAATCAGTGATTTGTTTTTATCAAGTTTTGATCGTACTTCAGAAATAGCTTCATAAATGGGAAGGCATTTAGAAAAGTTTCCGTCTGCTTTTAAGTTTGATAAGTCATCTGGATCATTGATCATTGTTAATTGTGGTCCCAGATTCTCAACCACATCCACTTCTACACCTAAAATCATAGGAACAACCAAAATATCAGAAAATATGATCGCAGCATCCAGATCAAATCGTCTTAAAGGTTGCAACGTAACCTCTACGATATCTGGTGTGGAAAACAGAAACGTTTTAAAATGGCTAAACTTACTCCTGGTTTGCTTATACTCAGGAAGATACCTGCCAGCTTGCCTCATAAACCAACAGGGTGGTCTTTTAAGATGAGTACCCTTTAAGACTTTTAAGATGCGCTGATCAGACATTTTTCCCGAGCTCTATATCTAATATAATATATATATAAAAGGTTAGTTATAGTAGTAGTACCTGTTGATATAGCCAATTCACAGGTGGCAATCAAGTCCATTAAAATAATAACAATTTTATCCACAGGTGTAGATAAATCAGCTATTTAAGGGATTTATGGCTAAAACTCTAGTAAAATAGCGGTTCTTGAGTGATACGTGGTTGTTGATAACTACATTATGATGATCGAATAATTTTTTTCATTAAGGAATTATCCACACTTTAAGGTCTGTGGATAAGAGGTTATGTTTATCTGGATAAAATTTTCGAAAAAATGTGAGGCATCTAAACATGCCAGTTATACATCTCTTAAGAAGAGTTATCCACATGGCAGGCGTGAACAAATTTAAAGCAGGTGTCTGTGTTTGCTATGTCATTGAAATCATTAATTATGTCATAAAACTATTTCTCAAACCTCACGCGGACTGAGATTAGTGAGTATTTGAAAGAAAAAATGGTTAGACCATTGGCCGTCCATGTGCAAAAGACCATACTAAGTTGGCATTTTTTCTTTCAAATACTCACTTATTTGCTCCAACGTATAGGCAAAGAGGGGCCTTTGAATTTTCTCTGCAGCTTATTTTCACTTTAAAAAATAGTCGTAAAATATGTCTTACAAATATGCTCAAATGGAATTAATCTTATATGAGATAAAAATTTAACAGGAGAATTCATGAGCCAAGATTCAGTTGTAATTGTAGCTGCAAAGCGCACGCCAATGGGTGCTTTTCAAGGTGTTTATAAAAACTTTAGCGCCACAGATTTAGGGGCAGCTGTTATTAAGGCCACCCTTAACGAGGTTAAGTTGAAACCGGAGCTTATTGATGAAACCATAATGGGATGTGTTTTGTCTGCAGGCCTAGGACAGGCTCCCGCGAGGCAAGCAAATATAAAGGCTGGTCTTCCCGTATCCGTTCATTGCTCCACCATTAATAAGGTTTGTGGATCTGGTTTGAAGTCAGTGATGTTAGCTTGTGACCAGATAAATCTCGGTCATTCTCAAATAGTTGTGGCCGGTGGCATGGAAAACATGACAATGGGGCCTTATTTGCTAGCCAAAGCGAGAGGAGGGTACCGCTACGGTCATGATGTGATATTTGACCATACGTTGCTAGATGGTTTGGAAGATCCATATCAAAAGCGCGCAATGGGTTCTTTTGCTGAAGACACAGCAGAAAAATACAAATTTTCGCGAAAAGAACAAGATGATTTTGCAATTGAATCGGGACGACGCGCAATTAAGGCAACTGAGAATGGTTGGTTTTCTAATGAAATTGCTCCGATCACTTTGAAAGAAAAAAATAAAGAAATCCTTCAGACAAAAGATGAGCAATTGGATAAACTTGATTTTGAAAAGGTACCTTTGTTGAAGCCTTCTTTCCGTGAGGGAGGAACTGTAACTCCTGCCAGCTCAAGTCCTTTAACGGATGGAGCGTCTTCCTTGTTATTAATGAAAGCCTCGAAGGCTTTAGAATTGGGAATATCACCCCTTGCGAAAGTTGTGGCACAATCCTCTTATTCCCGTGAGCCTGAATGGTTTACATTGGCACCCGTAAAAGCTATTGAGCTTTTGTTCCAGAAAACCGGTTGGAAAAAGGAAGATGTTGATCTGTTTGAAATTAACGAAGCTTTTGCAGTTGTAACCTTGGCTGCAATGAAAGATTTAAAGCTTGATCACGCAAAGGTTAACATTCATGGTGGCGCATGTGCCTTGGGACATCCCATAGGTGGCAGTGGAGCCAGGATTTTAGTAACTTTGACGCATGCCTTAAGAAGAATAGGCGGAAAGAAAGGAATCGCAGCCATTTGTATAGGCGGTGGTGAGTCCGTGGCTGTTGCTATTGAGATTTTGTAGAGAAAGAAGGAACCCACTTACATGGAAGTGGGTTCCTAAGATTCAGATTTGTATGGCTTGTTGGGGATGGAATTCCTCGTCTAAATCTTCTAGTGATTCCAATAAATCAGAGGGTTTATCTAGAAAAAATTCATCCTCTTCTTCTTGGGCATCCTCAATGGATGCCTCATTTTCTATATCACTTTCAATTTCCATAGGAACATTCCGTTTACTCAACAAAGTTTTTTCGTCATAAACAGTTAGACATTTCGGGCATGTTATTGGATCTTTTTTCAGATCATAAAAAAACGTATCGCAAGATTGACAAGTTCTTTTAGTACCCCACTCAGGTTTCGACACTTTTTTGTTCCTTTTTTATTTTATCGATACATTAACTTCGCATGTCCGATTTAAAAAAGAGTTAAATATTCACAGCTAAATCCTTAACGTATTTAAAAAAGTGTTGAGGTAGTTTTGTTGATAACTCAAGAAATTCACCATTTTCCATCGGGATGACAATTTTAGAGGAGTGCAAAAAGAGATTATCTTCACGTCCAAAAGGTAGAGCGCCCTTACCACCATATTTACCGTCACCAAGGATAGGTGTGCCTAAACCATACTGACAGTGAGCTCTTAGTTGATGTGTCCGGCCCGTTTTAGGCTCAAGTAACATCAACGTTAGTTCATCCAGTGTTTGCAAAACCTTGAAATATGTTAGGGCTTCCCTGGCATCTTCTGTATCTGTAATAACCCTTTCTCCGGTGGGGGTCATACCTTTGCTCAAGGGAATATCAATTTCGCCTGAAGCAAGATGTGGTCTTCCCACGACCAGAGCCACATAATATTTTTGAATTTCTCTATTTTGAAATTGCTCAGTAAGCCGTTCTGCTGCAATCCTGCTTTTTGCTAGGATCAATAACCCACTGGTTTCCTTATCAAGGCGATGGACCAGACGCAGATGAAGACCCTCCTGAGCAGCTAAAGCTTCAAGGATGAGGTCCAGGTGCATTTTTAGGTTTGTACCACCTTGAACAGCCAGACCAGCTGGTTTGTTGATAACTAAAAAATCTTCATTTTCATGAATGATCCAAGATTTGAAATCTTTTATCAAATGCGGAGTTACTAGAATCTTTTTTTTCGGGACAAACAATTCATCCACTTTAAATGATGGTGAAGTTACTTGATCACCCTCATTGACACGATCATCAGCTTTACATTTTTTTTGATTAATCTTGATAAGCCCCTTTCTTGACCATTTTTGGATCATACTTTGAGGCAATCCGTTTATAAAATGTCTTAAAAAACGATCTAGCCTCATACCGCTAAACTCTTTGGTAACATCAAATTTTTCCATTTTTCCACTCACTTTCTTAAAAGAAGACACTGTAACTGAAATATTGTTATTGACCAATTGGATTTCTCAGCATATTTTAACATTCGTTGTCGGGGCACTTAGCTCAGTCGGTAGAGCATCTGACTTTTAATCAGAGGGTCACTGGTTCGAATCCAGTAGTGCCCACCAACAACAGCAAGGGTTTCA